>NZ_JBHVRS010000008.1:0-169275 GCF_042885595.1 Kitasatospora sp. NPDC058046 | reverse complement strand
GAACGGGACCTTGCAGCGCTCCAGCAGGTCCGCGGTCAGCTGCTGGAACTGGGCGCGGGTGAGCTTCTCGTCCAGGTGCAGCGGCCCGGGGGCCGCTAGCGGTTGACGGCCTCGAGGGAGCGCAGGGCGTTGTGGGCCTCGGCCACCACGCGCTCGGTGGTGATGCCGAACTCCTCGAACAGCACCTTGTAGTCGGCGGAGGCGCCGAAGTGCTCCAGCGAGACGATCCGGCCGTGGTCGCCGACCAGCTCGCGCCAGCCCTGGGCGATGCCGGCCTCGACCGAGACGCGGGCCTTGACCGACGGCGGCAGCACGCTGTCGCGGTAGGCCTGGTCCTGCTCCTGGAACCACTCGAAGGACGGCAGCGAGACCACCCGGGTGGCGATGCCCTCGGCCTCCAGCGCCTCGCGGGCCTGGACGGCCAGCTGGACCTCGGAGCCGGTGCCGAGCAGGATCACCTGCGGGTCGCCGGTGGAGGCCTCGGCCAGGATGTAGCCGCCCTTCGCGGTGCCCTCGGCGGAGCCGAAGACCTCGCGGTCGAAGGTCGGGACGCCCTGGCGGGTCAGCGCCAGGCCGACCGGGCCGGGGTGGCTGGTGTGGCGCTCGACGATGGTGCGCCAGGCGACGGCGGTCTCGTTGGCGTCGGCCGGGCGGACCATGGCCAGGCCCGGGATGGCGCGCAGCGAGGCCATGTGCTCGACCGGCTGGTGGGTCGGGCCGTCCTCGCCGAGGCCGATCGAGTCGTGCGTCCAGACGTAGGTGACCGGCAGCTTCATCACCGCGGCCAGGCGGACGGCCGGGCGCATGTAGTCGGCGAAGACCAGGAAGGTGCCGCCGTAGACCCGGGTCTTCCCGTGCAGGGCGATGCCGTTCATGGTCGAGCCCATGGCGTGCTCGCGGATGCCGAAGTGGATCGTCCGGCCGTACGGGCTCGCCGACTTCAGCGGGTTGCCCTCGGGCAGGAAGGAGCTGTCCTCGTCGATGGTGGTGAGGTTGGACTCGGCGAGGTCGGCCGAGCCGCCCCACAGCTCCGGGATCACCGCGCCGATCGCCTTGAGGGTGTCGCCGGAGGCCTTGCGGGTGGCGACGTCCTTGCCGGCCGGGAAGGACGGGACGGCCTTCTTCCAGCCCTCGGGCAGCTCGCCGGCCTCGATGCGGTCGAACTCGGCCGCGCGGTGCGGGTTGGCGGCGCGCCAGGCCTCGAAGCCCTGCTGCCACTGGTCGCGGGCGGCCTTGCCGCGCTTGATGACCTGGCGGGCGTGCCCGATGACCTGGTCGCTGACCTCGAAGGTCTTCTCCGGGTCGAAGCCCAGGACCTTCTTGGTGGCGGCGATCTCGGCGGCGCCGAGCGCGGAGCCGTGGGCCTTGGCGGTGTTCTGGGCGTCCGGGGCCGGCCAGGCGATGATCGTCCGCATCGCGATCATCGACGGGCGGGAGGTCTCGGCCTTGGCCGCGGCCAGCGCCTCGGCCAGGGCGGCCACGTCGATGTCGCCGTTGGACTTCGGGGTGACGCGCTGGACGTGCCAGCCGTACGCCTCGTAGCGCTTGAGGACGTCCTCGGAGAAGGCGGTCTCGGTGTCGCCCTCGATCGAGATGTGGTTGTCGTCGTAGACGGCGACCAGGTTGCCCAGCTTCTGGTGGCCCGCCAGCGACGAGGCCTCGGCGGAGATGCCCTCCTCCAGGTCGCCGTCGGAGACGATCGCCCAGACCGTGTGGTCGAAGGGGGACTCGCCGGCCGGGGCCTCCGGGTCGAACAGGCCGCGCTCGTAGCGGGCGGCCATCGCCATGCCGACCGCGTTGGCGATGCCCTGGCCCAGCGGGCCGGTGGTGGTCTCCACACCCGCGGTGTGGCCGTGCTCGGGGTGGCCGGGGGTACGGCTGCCCGCGACGCGGAAGGCCTTCAGGTCGTCCAGCTCCAGGCCGTAGCCGGCGAGGTAGAGCTGGGTGTAGAGCGTCAGGCTGGTGTGGCCGGGGGAGAGGACGAAGCGGTCGCGTCCGACCCAGGACGGGTCGGTCGGGTCGTGGCGCAGGAACCGCTGGAAGATCAGGTACGCGGCCGGGGCCAGCGACATGGCCGTCCCGGGGTGTCCGTTACCGACCTTCTGGACAGCGTCCATGGCCAGGACGCGCGCCGTGTCAACGGTGCGCTCATCCAGATCGGTCCACTCGAATGCGTTCGTCGGCGCAGTGCTCACCCTGTCTCAGGGCTCCTTCCATTGTGAAGAGTGACCCCGTGAATGGGGACCGGGTCGGCCACGGCGCTGTGGTCCCGACGCTGGGTGGTGCCGGTCACGGAGGGTAGATCCCGCTTCTGTCCGCGAGCCTACCGTCCGGGGTGCGGCTCACCCTCCGTGCTGGGACAACCGGCAATTCCGCATGCAGATTCCCACTGGAGCGGTGCGGATGGATTTGTCCCAGACTCTCCCGGTTCGCGCCGTCGCGCCGCTCCGGTGGTCAGGACGGGCTAGCGGACCCGGCGGAGGCGCTCGACGGCCCCGCCCGGGCGGTTCACCCGGGGGTGTGCGTTCCGCCTCGCCGGGGGACCCCGGAGCCGGATGGGATATATGGAACGTCTATGGTGTCGTGGTACGCGCAGAGCGGACGATTCGGGACCCTTCGTTCCTGTGGACGCCTGCGAAGATTCATCTTCAGTTGGGGTGTTAGTGACCGCCGTCGAAACCCGTCCCGCCGGGGTCACCGGGGCGACTCCTGCGCACCGGCCGTTCGGGGCCCGTGTCGGCGCGTTCGTCGCATTGACCAAGCCGCGGATCATCGAGCTGCTGCTGATGAGCACCGTGCCGGTGATGTTCCTGGCCCAGCAGGGCGTGCCGAACATGCTGTTGGTGCTGAAGGTCGTCGTCGGCGGCTACCTCTCGGCCGGCGGCGCCAACGCCCTCAACATGTACATCGACCGCGACATCGACGCGGTCATGTCGCGCACCGAGCGGCGTCCGATCGTCACCGGGATGGTGTCGCCGCGCGAGGCGCTGGTGTTCGGCATCGTCCTCGCCGTCGTCTCCACCCTGCTGCTGGGCTTCGGGGTCAACTGGCTGTCGGCCTGGCTGGCGCTCGGCGCGCTGCTGTTCTACGTGTTCGTCTACACGCTGGGGCTCAAGCGGCGTACCTCGCAGAACATCGTCTGGGGCGGCATCGCCGGCTGCATGCCCGTCCTGATCGGCTGGTCCTCGGTGACCAACTCGGTGTCCTGGGCCGCGGTGATGCTGTTCCTGGTCGTGTTCTTCTGGACGCCGCCGCACACCTGGGTGCTGTCGATGAAGGTCCGCGACGACTACGAGCGGGCCGGCGTGCCGATGCTGCCGGTGGTCAAGGGCAACGTGGCCGTCGGCAAGCAGGTCGTCGCCTACTCCTGGGTGATGGTGGCGGTCTCGCTGGCGGTCTGGCCGCTGGGCCACATGAGCTGGCTGTACCCGGTCGCCGCGGTGCTGCTGGGCGGGGCCTGGCTGCGCGAGGCGCACGCGCTGTACGGGCGGGCCAAGGCCGGGATCGTGGGCGCGAAGCTCAAGGAGATGCGGCTGTTCCACTGGTCGATCACCTACCTGTCGCTGCTGATGGTGGTCTGCGCGATCGACCCGTTCGTCAAGTAGAGGCTTACGAAGCAGAGGCTTACGCGAAGAGCCCCGGTCCAGGCGGACCGGGGCTCTTCGCGTTCTCAGCGGGCGGGCAGCTCGGAGGGGCCGACGTGGCCGTCCAGCCAGTCCCGCAGCGGCTGGGAGGCGTGCAGGAAGCCGGCGATCCGGGTGTGGGCGGCGCGGGTGCCCAGCCACTTCGCGGGCTCCCACTCCTGCCAGGCCACCAGGCCCTTGTGGCGCAGCAGCCCGATCCGGGGGTGGTCCTTGGGGTAGCCGCGCGGGGCCGACTTGAGGGAGTCCCGGCCCACGACCAGCGGGCCCTGCTGCTCCACCCGGGCGATCACCCGCTCCAGCTCCGCGCCGGTGACGTCCTCCGCGACGGCGGCGCGGTAGCGCTCCAGCTGGTCCGGGGCGAGCTGGTAGAGGCCGTTGCCGCAGGCCAGACCGTCGGCGGAGAGCTGGATGTAGCCGCCGCTCTCCAGATGGGCGCCGATGTGGGTCTTGTACGGGGACTTGTCGGCGCTGAACCGGACGTCGCGGTTGGGCCGGAAGATCTTCCCCGGCCCGAACTCCGGCTCCAGTTCGGCGAGCAGCAGCTCCATCGGGGCCCGGACGACGCCGTCGTAGACGTCCTTGTGGGCCTGCCAGAAGGTCTTGGAGTTGTCGGCTTCCAGGTGCTCGTAGAAGTCGAGCGCCTCGGCCGGCCAGCCGGAGAAGGTCACCCCTCCAGTATGTGGCCCGGTGCACAGGGCGCTCCCGTCGCCAGCGGCGCTACCGGTGGGTAGCATGCGGGACATGAGCAGCGCAGAGACCGCCACCGCCGCGCCGGACGCCCGCACCGAGCGCCGCGCCAAGCGCATCGCCAAGCACCTCACCAGCTTCGCCCGCGAGCACGGGGGCGGCGACGCCGTCGTCGAGTACGTCGGCTCCGTGGCCACCCGCATCGTGGTCGTCGGCGCGGACGGCGCCTGGGGCGACCAGGTGGCCCCCAGCTACGCCGTGGGCAAGCGCGCCGCCGAGCTGGCCGGGCTGACCCTGCACGACGACTTCGAGGGCGAGCTGGGCCTCAAGGTCAAGACCGGCGCGTACGAGTGGAAGCGGATGGCCGGCATCCAGATCTGACCGCATCCCGGTACGACGAACGGCCCGGTTCCCCCACGCGGGGGAGCCGGGCCGTCGGCGTGTGCGCGGTCAGACCGCGGCGGGCTGCGGGGTCTGGGCGGGGAGCTGGTCGGTGACCGCCTCGGCGCCGCGGGTGCGCAGGGCGAGGGGGACGCGCAGGGCGGCGATCCAGGTCAGTGCCGCGAGGAGCATGTGGAGGCCGACCATCAGCTCGGGGGCGTCGGTGAAGTACTGGATGAAGCCCAGGACGCCCTGGAGGAGGAGGACGGCCAGCAGCTCCTTGGTGCGGGACCTGGCCGCCTGGGGGGCCTTCACGGCGGCGAGGACGAAGATCACCGCGATGGCCAGGCCCACGGACACGAACGCGAAGTCGGCGTGGAACTGGGCGAGGCGGTCGTAGTCGATCGGGATGCGCGGGACGATCTTGTTGTCCTTGGGCGTGCCGGGGTGGTGGCCGGCGCCGGTCACCAGGGTGCCGGCCGCGACGAGCAGGCCGATCACGGTGACCAGGACGTAGGACAGCTGGTGGACCGGGCGGGGCACCACGAGCGTCGGCGGGCCGTCGCCCTCCTTGGACCGCTCCCACATCAGCAGCGCGACCCAGACCAGGGCCATCGCGGCGATCATGTGCAGCGCCACGGTGTACGGGTTGAGGCCGGTCAGCACGGTGATGCCGCCGAGCACGGCGTTGCTCATCACCAGCCAGAACTGGGCCCAGCCGAGCCGGGTCATGCTGTGCCGCCAGGGCCGGTGGCAGCGGGCGGCCAGGATGGCCCAGCCGACGGCGGCGCTCAGCACGTAGGTGAGCATCCGGTTGGTGAACTCGACGATGCCGTGGAAGCCCATCTCGGCGGTGGGCGTCAGGCTCTCGTCGGTGCACCGGGGCCAGGTCGTACAGCCGAGGCCGGAGGCGGTGAGGCGGACGGCGCCGCCGGTGACGACGATCACCACGCTCATCACCAGCGCGGCGAACGTGGCACGCCGGACCATCTCGGCGGATGGCTGCCAGCGCTCGGCGAGCAGGGAGAAGGGATTAGGCACGCGGTCAATCGTAGGCGGCCTTACAGGCGATCTTGGGGCGGGGCACGGGCCGCGCGGCGGTGTGGCGCGGGTGGTGCGGCGGGAGGCGGCGGAGCCGGCGGGCGGCGACACGCTGGGGTGCGACACGCGGACAAACCGGGGTGGTTCGGTCAAGGAGGTTATTGGTCTTGACCAATCACCCGTTTGGCCGAAAGAGTGCGGATTGGTCCATACCTTTTTGAGGACCCCTCCCCCCATCTACGCCCGCACGCAAGCGGAGACCTGCACATGCGCATACCCATTTCCGCCGCCGCGCTCGCGGTAGGCGGCTCGCTCGCACTGGCCGGGCTCGTCGCGCCGGCCGCCCAGGCCGTCGGCACCGACCAGGAGTGCCGCAGCCTCGGGGTCGCCAACCTCTACGGCGAGTTCATCGAGGGCGACGACACCCACACCCCCGACGCCGAGGGCGCGGTCGCGGTCGGCGGCAACGCCGACTTCACCGGCGGCTTCTCGGTCGGCCAGGAGCTCACCCAGGCCCAGGTCGACGCGCTGCCGGGCAAGAACGCCCTGGTCGTGGCCGGCAAGCTCACCGGCCACAACACCCAGGTGATGAAGGGCAACGGCGTCTTCGGCTCCAAGGCCGACGGCGCGGTGGCCCAGGCCCACGCCGGCACCGTCAACCAGGGCCCCTCGCCGATCGACTTCAGGGCCGAGTTCGCCAAGCTGCGCGCCGCCGCCACCTCGCTGGCCGCCGTCCCGCAGACCGCCGGCGCCACCGTCCAGGCCGAGGGCGCCAAGCTCACGCTCACCGGCGGCGACGCGAAGTACAACAGCTTCACCGTCGACGCGGCGAAGCTGCAGGGCGCCAAGGACGTCTACCTCAAGGTGCCGGCCGGCTCGGTGACGGTGGTCAACGTGACCGGTGGCTCGTACGACATGGCGGCGGCCGGGACCACCGGCTTCCACCTGTGGGACGAGGGCAAGAAGGCCTTCGTGCTGGACGACAAGCTCCAGAGCGCCGCGGGCGGGGCGATCCGGTCCAGGCTGCTCTGGAACTTCCCGACCGCCACCAAGGTGGTCAAGAACAGCCAGGCCGCCTGGGCCGGCACCGTGCTCGCGCCGAACGCCGCCTTCGACCTCGGCAGCGGCGGCCCGGTCAACGGCTCGGTGATCGCCGCCTCGCTGACCGGCAAGGGCGGTGCCGAGACGCACCACTACCCCTTCACCGGCTGCCTGCCGGGCACCACCGTCCCGACGCCGTCCGGCACCCCGACGGTGCCGCCGACCGTCCCGCCGACCGTGCCGAGCGGCTCGCCGTCGGCCACGCCGAGCGCGTCGACCGCCCCGAGCGGTTCGGCGAGCCCCTCGGGCGGCCCGTCCGCGTCGACGAGCGGCAAGCCCAGTGCGAGCGGCAGCCCGTCGGCCGGCGGCTCGACGGCCGCTCCGACGGCCTCGGGCAGCCCGTCCGCCCAGCCGGACGCCGGGGGCAACCTGGCGCACACCGGCTCCGGTCCGGTGCTGCCGCTGGCGATCGGCGGTGCGGTCGTGCTCGCGGCCGGCGGCGGGATCGTGGTGGCCGCCCGGCGCAAGGCGGCCCGGAAGGCCTGAACCGGCTGAGCCCGGCGATCCGGCCGGGAACGCCGGAACGCGGGAGCGTCGGAGGCACGGGAGCGTCGGAAAGAACGGAAAGGTCGGAAACGACGGAAAGGCCGGAATAGCCCGGCGTTCGTCAGCTGACCGAATCGGAGCCCTCGGTGATTGAACCTGATCACCGGGGGCTCCGTTCTTCCCTGAAGTGGCGAAGTCCATTCAGGTTTGCCGAATCCGCGTTCTGCGAGGTGACGGCTGTGATGGGCTGGCCCAAGCACATCGGAAGACGGACGGACAGTCGATATCCGGTCGTGCGGCGGGGTGTGGCGGGGTGCGGGAGTGCCGGTAGAGTCCCCCGGACAGTCGTAGCGGGCCACCGCGTACCACTCAACACGCCTGCTGCGCACGACCGTTCGGAGGGGAACAAAGTAATGGCGCGACAGCAGCGGCACTTCGCGATCGGCGCGACGGCACTCGCCGGCACGGCTGCGGCCGGTTTTCTCCTGCCTCTGGCACTGGCCACCAATGCCTCGGCGCACGTGCCGAGTTGGTCGGTGACCTGCGACAAGATCGTGATCGATCTGATCAACTACAGCCCCAAGGCCGACGTGAAGAACACCGTCAGCCTCACCATCGACGGCGAGAAGGTCCTGGACGCCAAGGCCTTCCCCGCGGAGTTCCACGGCTCCTTCCCGGTGAAGGACCACGATGCCCCGATCAAGGCGAACCTGGTGGTCACCACCACGGAGAACCCGAACGAGAAGGGCTGGAACATCAACGAGACCAAGACCATCGAGCCGTGCCACACGCCGACTCCGACCCCGACCCCCACCAAGACCCCGACCCCGACTCCCACCCCGACGCCGACCGTGACCCCGAGCACCCCGCCGCCGGTCACGACGCCCCCGGCCACCCCGACCCCGTCGGTGACCCACACCCCGAGCAAGACCCCCACCCCGTCGCCCTCCGCCAGCGCGCCGGCGCTCGCCCAGACCGGTAGCAGCGACGCGACCCCGATGATCGCGGCGGCCGGCGGCGGCGTGCTGCTGGTCGGCGGCGCGCTCGTGCTGCTCGCCCGCAAGCGCCGTGGCGGCAGCGAGAGCTGACGCCAGGTCAGTCGACAACGGCAACGCCCCCCGGCCGCCAAGTGGCCGGGGGGCGTTGTGCGTTGCCGTCGCCGGTCACTCCCAGCGGAAGAAGCGGGCGGCCGCGGCCAGGCCGAGCACCGACCAGCCGGCCAGGATGCCGAGGTCCGCCCACGGCACCCCGGCGCCGGCCTGGAGCACCGACCGCAGGCCGTCCGAGAGCGCCGAGATCGGCAGCAGCTCCAGCACCGGGCGCACCGCGTCGGGGAACTTGCCCAGCGGCACGACCACCCCGCCGGCGAGCAGCAGCAGGATGAACACCAGGTTGGCGCCGGCCAGGGTGGCCTCGGCCTTCAGGGTGCCGGCCATCAGCAGGCCGAGCCCGGAGAAGGCGGCGGTGCCGAGGACCAGCAGCGCGGCGACCGTCAGGGGGTTTCCGTGCGGGGACCAGCCGAGGGCCAGGGCGATCACCGACAGCAGCGCGACCTGCAGCGCCTCCGTCACCAGGACGCAGCCGGTCTTGGCGGTCAGCAGCGCCCAGCGCGGCAGCGGGCTGGCGCCGAGCCGCTTCAGCACGCCGTAGCGGCGCTCGAAGCCGGTGGCGATGGCCTGGCCGGTGAAGGCGGTGGACATCACGGCCAGCGCGAGCAGCCCGGGGGCCAGGAAGTCGACCCGCTTGCCGGGGCCCTCGACCGCGACGATGTCCACGGCGGAGAACAGCACCAGCAGCACGGTCGGGATGACCACGGTGAGCAGCAGCTGCTCGCCGTTGCGCAGCAGCATTCGGGTCTCGAACGCGGTCTGGGCGAGCAGCATCCGGCCGACGGGCGCGGGGCCCGGCTGGGGGGAGTAGTCCGTCGTGGCGGCGCTCATGGTTCCCTCACTGCGTTCGCTCATGAGCGGAGCTCCCGTCCGGTCAGGTCGAGGAAGACGTCCTCCAGGCTGCGGCGCTGGACGGACAGCCGTTCGGGCAGGATGCCGGAGGCCGCGCACCAGCCGGTGACGGCGGCCACCAGCTGCGGGTCGACGGGCGCCTCGACGTGGTAGTTGCCGGGGGCGGTCTCGGTGGCGGTGGCGCCCTCGGGCAGCTCCTTGAGCAGCGGGCCGAGGTCGAGTCCGGGCGGGCCGTCGAAGTGCAGCGTGCTCTCGGCGCCGCCGCGGCACAGCTCCTCGGTGGTGCCGTCGGCGATCACCTTGCCGCGGTCGACGATGGCGACCCGGTCGGCGAGCTGCTCGGCCTCGTCCATGTGGTGGGTGGTGACGACCACGGTGACGCCGTCCCGGCGCAGGTCGCGCACCAGCTCCCAGGTGGCCCGGCGGGCCTGCGGGTCGAGGCCTGCGGTGGGCTCGTCCAGGAAGACCAGCTCGGGGCGGCCGACCACGGCCATCGCCAGGGCGAGCCGCTGCTGCTGGCCGCCGGACAGCCGGCGGTAGGTGGTGCGGCCGCAGGAGCCGAGGCCGAGGCGGTCGACCAGGGCGTCCACGTCCAGCGGGTGGGCGTGCAGCTTGGCGGTGTGCCGCAGCATCTCGACGGCGCGCGCGCCCGCGTACACGCCGCCGGACTGCAACATGACGCCGATCCGGGGCCGGAGCGCGGCGCCCTGGGTGACCGGGTCGAGGCCGAGGACGCGGACGGTGCCGCCGTCCGGACGGCGGTACCCCTCGCAGGTCTCGATGGTGGTGGTCTTGCCGGCGCCGTTGGGGCCGAGGACGGCGGTGATCGCGCCGGCCGGGATGGTGAGGTCGAGGCCGTCCACCGCGAGCTTGTCGTCGTAGCGTTTGACCAGCCCGGCGATCTGGACCGCGGGTTCGGAGTGCATACCGGCGAGTGTAAGAGGGCCTGACGCGCCGGCCGGACGGCGGCTCGGTGATCGTTTTCCCAGGTCAGGTAAGGCTAACCTGCGTGACAGATGACACCGGTGAGGCCTGGGTCACGGCTTGTCCCGGCGGAAGTAATTACGCAACACTGGTGTTGTGAAAAACATGCGCGAGCACGCCCAGCAGCGGGAGGCCGAGTCGGCCTCCTCCTGTGACGTGCCCGTGACGGCGGCCGAGGTGCTGCTGGAGGGCCACCGGGCCACCCGGGACCGGGTCGCGCGGTCGATCCTGGACCACGGCCCGTCCTCCGCCGCCGACCTGGCGAACCGGCTCGGCCTCACCGCCGCCGCCGTCCGCCGCCACCTCGACGGCCTGGTCGCCACCGGTCTGGTCGAGTCCCGCGAACAGCGGGTCTACGGCAGCCGCGGCCGGGGCCGTCCGGCCAAGGTCTTCGCCCTCACCGACGCCGGCCGGGACGCCTTCTACCAGGCGTACGACCAGCTCGCCGCCGACGCGCTGCGCTGGATCGCGGACTCGGTGGGCGGCGGCAAGGCGGGCGAGGAGGCGGTCGCCGCCTTCGCCCGCGCCCGGTTCGGCAAGCAGGCCGAGAAGTACCTGGAGGCCCTGCGCCTGGCCGCCGCCGGAGAGCGCCCCGAGGCGCTGGCCCAGGCGCTCAGCGCGGACGGGTACGCTGCCACGGTGCGGCGTGTCCCGTCGGCCGCGGCCAAGGCCCCGGCGGGCGCCCAGCTCTGCCAGCACCACTGCCCGGTCGCGCACATCGCCGAGCAGTTCCCGCAGCTCTGCGAGGCGGAGACCGAGGTCTTCTCCCAGCTCCTGGGCACCCATGTGCAACGGCTGGCCACGATCGCCCACGGCGACGGGGTCTGCACCACCTATGTGCCGGCACCCGGTGCCGCATCGTCGCCCGCCCAGCCCCCGGCGGGACGCGGCTCCGATGCGATGCCGACTGCCAGTACATGAAAAATTCTGTGTCCACCGAAGATTCAGCGTCCGCGCGTTAGGAAGCTCGCATGACTGACACCGTTTCGCACCCCGAGCTCGAAGGCCTCGGCAATTACGAGTACGGCTGGGCCGACCCGGACACCGCCGGTGCCGCGGCCAAGCGCGGGCTCAGCGAGGACGTCGTCCGCGACATCTCGGCGAAGAAGAACGAGTCCGAGTGGATGCTGAACCTGCGGCTCAAGGGCCTGAAGCTGTTCGGCAAGAAGCCCATGCCGACCTGGGGCTCCGACCTCACCGGCATCGACTTCGACAACATCAAGTACTTCGTCCGCTCCACCGAGAAGCAGGCCGAGTCCTGGGAGGACCTGCCGGCGGACATCAAGGCGACCTACGACAAGCTCGGCATCCCGGAGGCGGAGAAGCAGCGCCTGGTCGCCGGTGTCGCCGCCCAGTACGAGTCCGAGGTCGTCTACCACCAGATCCGCGAGGACCTGGAGGAGCAGGGCGTCATCTTCCTGGACACCGACACCGCGCTGCGCGAGCACCCGGAGATCTTCAAGGAGTACTTCGGCACGGTGATCCCGGCCGGCGACAACAAGTTCGCCGCGCTGAACACGGCCGTGTGGTCCGGCGGCTCGTTCATCTACGTGCCGAAGGGCGTGCACGTCGACATCCCGCTGCAGGCCTACTTCCGGATCAACACCGAGAACATGGGCCAGTTCGAGCGGACGCTGATCATCGTCGACGAGGACGCCTACGTCCACTACGTCGAGGGCTGCACCGCCCCGATCTACTCCTCCGACTCGCTGCACTCGGCGGTCGTGGAGATCATCGTCAAGAAGGGCGGCCGCTGCCGCTACACGACCATCCAGAACTGGTCGAACAACGTCTACAACCTGGTCACCAAGCGTGCCGTGGCGTACGAGGGCGCGACCATGGAGTGGGTCGACGGCAACATCGGCTCCAAGGTCACCATGAAGTACCCGGCCGTCTACCTGATGGGCGAGCACGCCAAGGGCGAGACCCTCTCGATCGCCTTCGCGGGCGAGGGCCAGCACCAGGACGCCGGCGCCAAGATGGTGCACATGGCGCCGAACACCTCGTCCAACATCGTCTCCAAGTCGGTGGCGCGCGGCGGCGGCCGGACCTCCTACCGCGGTCTGATCGAGATCGGCGAGGGCTCCAAGGGCGCCAAGTCCAACGTGCTGTGCGACGCGCTGCTGGTGGACACCATCTCCCGCTCGGACACCTACCCGTACGTGGACGTCCGCGAGGACGACGTGTCCATGGGCCACGAGGCGACCGTCTCCAAGGTCAGCGAGGACCAGCTCTTCTACCTGATGAGCCGCGGCATGACCGAGTTCGAGGCGATGGCGATGATCGTCCGTGGCTTCGTCGAGCCGATCGCGCGCGAGCTGCCGATGGAGTACGCGCTGGAGCTCAACCGGCTGATCGAGCTGCAGATGGAGGGCGCGGTCGGCTGACCTCCGGCCGCCGCCGTCCACTCATTTCCGAGGAAGAGAGCACTACGAACAGCCATGGCTGAGCAGAACACCACCGGCTCCACCACCGCCGGTTCGATCGAGGTCGGCACGGCCGGCGCGGGCGCGCAGCTCGCCGGCCCCGGCACCGGCCGCACCACGGTCCAGCAGCCGATCGACGCGCGCGTCGCGGTCAAGCCGTCCTTCGACGTGAACGACTTCCCGGTGCCCACCGGCCGCGAGGAGGACTGGCGGTTCACCCCGCTGCACCGCCTCGGCGGGCTGCACGACGGCACCGCCGCCGCTGCCGAGCGCGGCGAGGACAAGGTCGAGTTCACGCTGCCGGACGGCGTCACCGCCGAGACCGTCGGCCGGGACGACGCCCGCCTGGGCAAGGCCGGCACGCCGGTCGACCGGGTCGCCGCGCAGGCGTTCAGCGCCTTCGACCAGGCCCTGGTCGTCACCGTCCCCAAGGAGTCGGTGCTGGCCGAGCCGGTCCGGATCGACGTGCGCGGCGAGGGCGGGGTCCGCTTCGCCCACGTGGTGATCGACGTCAAGCCGTTCGCCGAGGCCGTCGTGGTGCTCAACCACGCGGGCACCGGGACCCGGGCCGCCAACGTCGAGCTGCTGGTCGGCGAGGGCGCCAAGCTCACCTTCGTCTCCGTCCAGGACTGGGACCGCGACGCCGTCCACGTCGCCCAGCACAACGCGCTGGTCGGCCGGGACGCCTCCTACAAGTCCGTGGTCGTCACCTTCGGCGGCGACCTGGTCCGGCTGCACCCGCGGGTCAACTACGCAGGCCCCGGCGGCGAGGCCGAGCTGTTCGGCCTCTACTTCGCCGACGCCGGCCAGCACCTGGAGCACCGCCTGGTCGTCGACCACGACACGCCGCACTGCCGGTCGAACGTGGCGTACAAGGGCGCGCTCCAGGGCCAGGACGCCCACGCGGTCTGGGTCGGCGACGTGCTGATCCGCGCCGCCGCGCTCGGCACCGACACCTACGAGCTCAACCGGAACCTGGTGCTCACCGACGGCGCCCGGGTCGACTCGATCCCGAACCTGGAGATCGAGACCGGCGAGATCGTCGGCGCCGGCCACGCCTCGGCGACCGGCCGCTTCGACGACGAGCAGCTGTTCTACCTGCAGGCCCGCGGCATCCCGGCCGACGAGGCCCGCCGCCTGGTGGTGCGCGGCTTCTTCGCCGAGCTGCTCCAGCAGATCGGCGTGGCCGAGGTCCAGGACCAGCTCATGGAGAAGATCGACGCCGAGCTGGAATCGGCGGTCTGAGCCCGATGACCTTCCTCCGTGCCTGCGCGCTGAACGACCTCCAGGAGGACGTTCCCAAGCGCGTGGACCTCAACGGCGTGCCGGTCTCCGTCGTCCGCACCGACGAGGGGGTGTTCGCGATCAACGACACCTGCTCGCACGCGAACGTCTCGCTCTCCGAGGGCGAGGTCGAGGACTGCATGATCGAGTGCTGGCTGCACGGCTCCAGCTTCGACCTGCGCACCGGCAAGCCGTCTGGCCTGCCCGCCACCAAGCCGGTCGCTGTCTACCCCGTAAAGATCGAAGGGGACGATGTGCTCGTCTCCGTCAACCAGGAGTCCTGAGTACACATGGCAACCCTTGAAATCCGCGACCTGCACGTCTCCGTGGACGCCGAGAACGGCCCGCGCGAGATCCTGAAGGGCGTGGACCTGACCGTGAAGCAGGGCGAGACCCACGCCATCATGGGTCCGAACGGCTCGGGCAAGTCCACCCTCGCCTACTCGCTGGCCGGCCACCCCAAGTACACCGTCACCGGCGGCTCGGTGCTGCTCGACGGCGAGGACGTCCTGGAGATGTCCGTCGACGAGCGCGCCAAGGCCGGCGTCTTCCTGGCCATGCAGTACCCCGTCGAGGTCCCGGGCGTCTCGGTCTCCAACTTCCTGCGCACCGCAGCCACCGCCGTCCGCGGCGAGGCCCCCAAGCTGCGGCTGTGGGTGAAGGAGGTCAAGGAGGCGATGGCCGCCCTCCAGATGGACCCGGCCTTCGCCGAGCGCAACGTCAACGAGGGCTTCTCCGGTGGTGAGAAGAAGCGCCACGAGATCCTCCAGCTGGAGCTGCTCAAGCCGAAGATCGCGATCCTCGACGAGACCGACTCCGGCCTGGACGTCGACGCGCTGCGGATCGTCTCCGAGGGCATCAACCGGGTCCGCTCGACCGGCGAGGTCGGCACCCTGCTGGTGACTCACTACACCCGCATCCTGCGGTACATCAAGCCCGACTACGTCCACGTCTTCGCGGGCGGCCGCATCGTCGAGTCCGGCGGCGCCGAGCTCGCCGACAAGCTGGAGAACGAGGGCTACGAGGCGTATGTGAAGGGGGGCGCGTCCGAGTGACGCATCCGTTCGCGGGACTGCTCGACACCGACGCGATCCGCAAGGACTTCCCGGTCCTCCAGCGGGTGCTGCACGACGACAAGCCGCTGGTCTACCTGGACAACGCGGCGACCTCGCAGAAGCCGCGCCAGGTGCTGGAGGCGCTGAACGCCTACTACGAGCGGCACAACGCCAACGTCCACCGCGGCGTGCACGTGCTCGCCGAGGAGGCCACGGCGCTGTACGAGGGCGCCCGGGACAAGGTCGCGGCGTTCGTCAACGCGCCGAGCCGCAACGAGGTGATCTTCACCAAGAACGCCTCGGAGTCGCTCAACCTCGTCGCCAACATGCTGGCCTGGGCCGACGAGCCGTACCGGGTGGACGCCGACTCCGAGATCGTCATCACGGAGATGGAGCACCACTCCAACATCGTCCCGTGGCAGCTGCTCTCGCAGCGCAGCGGTGCGAAGCTCAAGTGGTTCGGGCTGACCGACGAGGGCCGGCTCGACCTGTCGAACATCGACGAGCTGATCACCGAGAAGACCAAGGTGGTCTCCTTCACCCTGGTCTCCAACCTGCTCGGCACCGTCAACCCGGTCGAGACGATCGTCCGCAAGGCCCAGTCGGTCGGCGCGCTGGTCGTCATCGACGCCTCGCAGGCCGCGCCGCACATGGTGCTGGACGTGCAGGCGCTGGAGGCCGACTTCGTCGCCTTCACCGGGCACAAGATGCTGGCCCCGACCGGCATCGGCGTGCTCTGGGGCCGCCAGGAGCTGCTGGAGGACCTCCCGCCGTTCCTCGGCGGCGGCGAGATGATCGAGACCGTCACCATGGGCTCGTCCACCTACGCCCCGGCGCCCCACAAGTTCGAGGCCGGCACCCCGCCGATCGCCCAGGCGGTCGGACTCGGCGCGGCCATCGACTACCTCCAGGGCATCGGCATGGAGAAGATCGCGGCGCACGAGCACGCGATCACCGAGTACGCCGTCGAGCGGCTGCTGGAGGTCCCGGACCTGCGGATCATCGGCCCGCGCACGGCCGTGGACCGCGGCGCCGCGATCTCCTTCACCCTCGGCGACATCCACCCGCACGACGTGGGCCAGGTGCTGGACGAGCAGGGCATCGCCGTGCGCGTCGGCCACCACTGCGCGCGGCCGGTGTGCCTGCGGTACGGAATTCCGGCGACCACGCGGGCGTCGTTCTATCTGTACTCGACGCCGGGCGAGGTCGACGCGCTGATCGACGGCCTGCACCACGTCCGGAACTTCTTCGGCTGAGGGACGGGGCAGGACGACCATGAAGCTCGACTCGATGTACCAGGACATCATCCTGGACCACTACCGCAACCCGAAGGGCAAGGGGCTGCGGGACGGCGACGCCGAGGTGCACCACGTCAACCCGACGTGTGGCGACGAAATCACCCTGCGGGTGAAGCTCGACGGTGCCAAGGTCACCGACGTCTCGTACGAGTCCCAGGGCTGTTCGATCAGCCAGGCCAGCGCCTCGGTGCTGAACGAGCTGGTGGTCGGCAAGACCGTCGGCGAGGCGCAGGCCGTCCAGGAGGCCTTCCTGGAGCTGATGCAGAGCAAGGGCCAGGGCGAGGGCGACGAGGAGGTGCTGGAGGACGCGGTCGCGTTCGCCGGCGTCTCCAAGTACCCGGCCCGGGTCAAGTGCGCGCTGCTCAGCTGGATGGCCTGGAAGGACGCCACCGCCCAGGCGCTCGCCAAGAACCCCGCCGTGAACGACTGACCCGCAGAGGAGGACAAGACCATGAGTGACGAAACCCCCTCCACTGCGGAGGAGCAGACCGGCACCGTCATCGTCGGCACCACCGCCGGCACCGTCTCGGTCGAGGACCTGACCGAGGCCCTGATGGACGTCGTCGACCCCGAACTGGGCATCGACGTCGTCAACCTGGGCCTGATCTACGGCATCCACATCGACGAGTCCGACGTGGCCACCATCGACATGACGCTCACCTCGGCGGCCTGCCCGCTGACCGACGTCATCGAGGACCAGGCCAAGACGGCCACCGACGGCCTGGTGCAGGACCTGCGCATCAACTGGGTCTGGATGCCGCCGTGGGGCCCCGACAAGATCACCCCCGACGGGCGCGACCAGCTCCGCGCCCTCGGCTTCAACGTCTGAGGACGGGCTAGTTCGTCAACCTGCTGCCGTACAAACCTCCCCTTCGAGGGAAAGGTTTGTACGGCAGTGGTATATCTGCGACCGGGCGGCCAGGCTGGAGCCGCGACCGTGGAGGGAGCGACGTAATGGCTGTGGAAGCAACCGGGCACTGGACGTTGCCCGACTCGCCGTACGCCATGTGGGTCCGGGGCGAGCTTGAGCAGTATCTGCGGATTCCGGACGATGGCACGCGGGTCGAGGTCATTGGAGGGGAGTTCGTCGTGTCACCGGCGCCGGCAGTTACGCATGCGGTGTTCCTCTCGCACATCGAGCGACGGTTCACGCTGGCCTTGGGTTCGGATCCGGCCTTCCCGTGGAGGGCACTGCAGACGGTCAACCTGGACCTGGTGGAGATCGGTGACGGCTACATCCCGGACCTCGTCATCGTGGGTACCGAGGTCGAGGAGCGGGCTCTGAACGGAGACCTCTCCCGCCTCCACCCGGACGACATCGGCATGGCGGTCGAGGTGACCTCCCCGTCCAATGCCCGCTATGACCGCCGCCCGATGTTCGGGCGGCAGATCAGGTCCACCAAGTGGAACGGGTATGCCCGGGGCGGGGTGCCGTACTACCTGCTGGTGGACCGCGACCCGCGGCAGTCCGGTGTCACCCTGTTCGGGGAGCCGAACCGGGGCGAGGGGACGTACGAGGTGCTGGGCGAGTGGAAGTTCGGTGAGACCGTCCGGCTGCCGGAGCCGTTCGACGTCGAGATCGCAACCGACGCCTGGAAGCCCTGGAGCGTCTGAGGCCTGCCGCGCGGCCCGGGACTTCTTCGGAAGTCCCGGGCAGCGGCGTTCTGTGTGTGGGCCGTCAGGCGGTGGGCTTGGGTTTGCGGGCGACGGCGATGGCGAGGGCGGTGCAGGCGAGGGCGGCGAGGGCGGCGAAGCCGCTGACGGAGGGGAGGAGGCCGTAGGTCTGGACGAGGGCGCCGAGGGCGATGATGGGGGCGGAGCTGCCGAGGTAGACGATGACCCAGAGGGCGCTCAGTTCGGAGCCGCGGCGTTCCGGGTTCATCGCGGTGACGGCGCTGGTGAACAGGGAGCGGAAGGCGACGCCCTGGGAGACGCCGCCGAGGACGCTGCCGATGAAGAGCAGTGCCGGGGTGCCGGTGTACTGGGCGGCGACGACCAGGCCGAGGCCGGTGGCCAGGCCGGTCATGCCGAGGGCGGTCACCACGCGGTCGGAGGTCGGCGGGACGAGCAGCTGGGTGGCGGCGGAGGAGCCGAGCAGGAGGGCGGCCACGATCGCGCCGACCAGCTTGGAGTCGGTGTGCAGCAGCTTGGCGGCGAAGGCCGGGGCCAGGCTGAGGTAGACGCCGAACACCGCGTAGGAGATGAAGCCGGCGGTGGCGGCGAGCAGGAACTCGCGGCGCCCGGTGCGCGGCAGCCGCAGGCGCTGGGGGCGCAGGTGGGCCGGGGTGGTGATGCGGGGCGGGGAGGCCGGCGGGCGGCTGCGGCCGGGCATCCGGGGGTGGAGGAGGGCCAGCGGCACGCAGAGCGCGAGCAGGGCGATGGCGTGCAGCAGGAAGGGCGTCAGCAGCGGGTCGGAGCCGCCGGCGAGCAGGGCGCCGACCACCGGGCCGAGGGCGACGCCGCCCGCGGAACAGGCCAGGGTGATCTTGGCGGCCAGGGTCGGGTGGTCGGGCAGCAGGTCGCCGAGGGCGGCTCCGGCGGCGCCGGTGGACAGGCCGACGGCGATGCCCTGGACGGCCCGGCCGGCGGCGAGCTGCCAGAAGCTGTCGGAGGTGGCGAACACGACGTCGCCGACGGCGGACAGCGCGACGGCGGGCAGGATCAGGGCGCGGCGGCCGAGGTGGTCGGACCAGTGGCCGACCACGGCCAGGACCGGGACCAGCGCCAGCACGTAGATCGCGAACAGGACGGTGGTGTCGAGCGCGGTGAGGTGCAGCCGCTGCTGGAGGAGCGAGTAGATCGGCGTGGCCAGGTTGGCGCCGATCAGCATCAGCAGCAGGGCGGCGGCCACCAGGCCGACGCGGACGCCGCGCAGCGCGTTCCAGCGGCTGATCGCGGCGAGTCGGAGCTGGGCGCGCGGCGCGAGCTCCGGGGGAAGCAGGGCCTCCGACAGTCGGCGTCCGTCGAGCTGCGCGGTGCGCAGGCCGGAGCCGGCGGGGGAGAGGTCCGCCATGGCAGGGGTCTCCTGTGGCCGGGCACCACCGGGGTCGGCGGGGTGTGCCGGCGCGCCCGTCCGGAGGCGCTGTGGTGGTGGCCGAGGGTACGGGCTCCCTGGTGGGGCGAGGTGAGCTGAAGAGGGCCCCTCCGGCCCGGGGTCGGGCGGAGGGCGGTTGGGCTTCGTTGCCCCGGTGGCACGCGCGGGGTGTGCGCGGTACCAGACCGAAGGATAAGGGGTGGGCGTACGCCCATGGCGCGCGCCCCTGGGTGCGCCCCGTACGGCCGGGCGTCGGGGGTGCCCGGCCTATACGCTGAGGTGATGGATCGGTACGCGGCGCTGTTGGGCTGACCGCTGGGCTGAGGGAGAGCGCACAACGATGGCCGGACGACGTCGCAAGAACACCGGGGCTTCGACGGGTGAGGGCGCGGCCGAGGCGGTGCTGCCCGCCGACCTGGAGCTCCAGGACCTCTACGGGGCGTTCGCCGCGCACGGGCTGGACGACGAGGACCTGGACGACGCGGCCGTCCTGGTCCCGCCGGTGAAGCTGCCCGCCGAGCGCGAGCTGGCCGAGCAGGCGAAGGCCGTACCGATGTTCGGGTACGCGCTGGCGCTGGCCCGCTGGTCCGCCCCGCACCGGGAGGTGGACGAGTTCGGCGACCTGGTCGAGGCGGACCGGGCGCCCGCGGCCCGGCTGCTGGGCCTGGCCCCGGCCGAGGGCGAGGTGCTCGAGGAGGCCGAGGTCGAGGCGCTGCGGGCCTGGTCGCTGGCCTGCGACCTGGACCTGGTGGAGCTCGGTACGACCGCGGAGGGCGAGCATGTCGCCGTCCCCGGCCCGGACCTGGAGCCCGCCGAGCAGGGGGACCCGGAGACCGTCCTGGAGCTGTGGCTGACCGCCGCCGGGATCGTCCGGGAGCTGGCCGTCGAGGCGGACTCCGTCCCGGAGGAGGGCGCCGGGGAGGCCGGGGCCGAGGAGGGCGAGGAGGGCGAGGAGGACGAGGACGCGCTCTCCGAGGTCGAGGAGGCCCGTGACGAGGCCGCCGAGCTGCTGGACGAGGCCCTGCAGGTGCTCTACGAGACCACCGCCTTCGCCGAGCCCGGCAACGAGACCGTGCCGCTGGGCGTGCTGGCCGCGCTGCTGGTCGTCCCGGAGGGCGAGGAGCCCAGCGAGGAACTGCTCGGCGACATCACGGACGTGATGGTCGCGCTGGACCCGATGCTGGGCGACCTCGCCGAGCTGGGCCTGCTGGACTACCGCCCGATCGACCCCGAGCTGTTCGACGAGGAGGACGGCGAGGAGCCCGGCGTGGTCGGCGAGGAGCCGCTGGACGAGGAGGAGTCGGCCCGCTTCGGGCTGGTCCGGCTCACCCCGCTCGGCCAGTACGGCATCCGGCAGTGGCTGCTGGAGGACGGCTACGACGCGCCGCTGGTCGGCGACCTGGCCAAGGGGGACGCGGCCGAGCTGCTGCGCGGCGTGTGCGAGTCGGCCAACGTGCTGCCGGAGGAGGAGCTGCGGGCGTGGACCGCCGACCGGGAGCCGGTGGCGGCGGCGCGCGAGCTGCTCGCGGCGGCGCGCGGCTCCGACGGCTACGGCCCGCTGCGCCGGATGCTCGGCGTCTCGGCGCTCAACCTGCTCGGGCCGGGCGCGGAGCCGGCCGCCCGGGAGGTCATGGACGACCCGGAGCTGGGCGGTGCGGTGCGGGCCTGGCTGACCGCGCAGGGGGCGACGGACGTCCCGGTGCCGGACCGGGCGATGGCGCTGTGGACGGTGGTCGACACCTTCGCCGCCCAGCTGCTGGACAACGGCGGGGACGCCGAGCTGCTGGGCGAGCTCGTCGCCGACCTGCCGGTGAACGGCGATCCGGCGGGGTGGTTCGGCGAGCTGTGGAGGGTCGACCACCCGTACACGGCGGACGTCCTGGAGGCGATCGGGGAGCTGCATCCGGACCGGGCGCTGGCCAAGGAGGCGCGCAAGGCGGCGTTCAAGGCGCGCTCCAGGAGCTGAGCCCTCCGAGCGCACCGTACGGCGGTCTAGGGAAGGTCCAGTGAGCCGTCCTCGGTGAAGGGGAAGAACGGGTTGTGGGCCAGCTCCCAGAGGTGGCCGTCCGGGTCCTCGAAGTAGCCGGAGTAGCCGCCCCAGTCGGTCGGGACCGGCGGCTTGACCACCACGGCGCCGGCCTCGACCGCCGTCCGCAGCGCGGCGTCCACCAGCGCGGGGGACTCCAGGTTCACCGCGAGGGTGACGCCGCGGAAGGAGGGCTCCCCGGTGGCGGGCACGCCCGCGTCGGCGGCCAGCTCGTCGGTGGGGAAGAGGCCGAGCACCGAGTCGGCGGTGCGGAACCAGACGATCTCCGGGCTGGAGGCGGTGGAGCGCTTCCAGCCGAGCGCCTCGTAGAAGCGGGCGCTCTCGTCGAGGTCGGTCACCCCGAGGGTGACGATGCTGATCCGGGCGGGGAAGGCGCCCTGCCCGGTGCGGTCCTGCGCTGCGTCGTTCTGTGCTGTCATGCCGCCAGGTTAGGGAGGGCGGCTGACAACCGGGCGCCCTGACACGGCCACCACCCCCGTCCGGGGGCCGAGCTGATGACCCGGCAGCTGCGGCCACGTAAGGTGGCGTCAGCGGTGCGGGTGCGAGGTCTCGGGGGTGCGGCACAGGATGATGCGGGAGAGCGGCGGCAGGCACCAGAAGCGGGACGCCGGGTCCTCGGGGTCCGCCCCGGCCCCGGACCGGCCGGTCCGGGAGGACCGTTTCGCCGGTCGGCCCGCGGACCGGTCACTGGACCGGTCTGCCGAGCAGGGTGCCGGTCGGCCCGCGGGCAGGCCCGTCGACCGGTTCGCCGACCAGGAGGAGTTCTCCCGCCGGACCCTGGCGGCGGCCGACTTCCCGGTGTACGGCGTGGCCGCGGGGCAGGCTCCCGCGGGAGGGGTCCCCGCGGGCGGGACGATGACGGCCGACGGGGCGTTGGCCGGTGAGGCGCTGGCCGCCTTCGAGACCTCCGGCGGCGAGCTGCGCTGGGTCGAGGTCCAGTGTGGCGACTGGCGTTCGGCGGCCGGCCCGTACGTGACCGTGCGCACCTACCGGCCGGGGGCCGAACCGGGCGAGCGGCTGCCCGAGCTGGAGGACCTGGTCGAGGACGAACGGGACCGCGTCTACGAGCAGTTGGGCGTCGACGAGGGCGACGGGCCGGGCCGGGTACGGGCGTTGCGCGCGTGGATCACGGTGGACGGCGAGCCCTGCGCGGTGGAGGTGCACGAGGACCGGCCGGTGCCGGTGCCGGAGCCCGGCGCCCCGGCGGCGGACGGTCCGGAGCCGGTGTGGGCCGGGCGGCTGCGGGTCGGCGGGCTGACCGTGACGGTGTGCGCGCGCGGGGTGGCCCCCGGCGCGGTGGAGCTCGGCGCGATCGGCGACTTCGAGGACTGCCTGCGCGGCCGCACCGAGCTGCTGCGCGACCTGGCCGCCCGGCGGGCCCGCCGGGTGCCGGTCGAGGAGCGTGAACTGCCGCCCGCCGTCGGGATGGAGGCGCACCGGGCGCTGATCGCGCAGAGCGTCGCCGAGTCCGCCGCGATCGAGGCGCAGGTGCGGGTGGGGCGCACGCCGAGGCTGCCGCGCGGGCTGCGCGGGGAGGTCGGCGCGGTGCGCTGGGAGGCGGCGGTGCGCCAGCAGATGCGGCTGGCCACCGAGACCCGGGAGGAGGCCGCGGCGGCGGTGACCTCGATGGTGAACCACCTCAACCGGCTGTCCCAGCAGACGCACTGGCTGGTCGGCACGGCGGAGGGGGAGGCGGCCGTCGAGGAGGTCGTCCGGTACACGGTGTTCGCGAGCGAGGTGGCGAGCCTGCCGGCGCAGCGGGCCTGGGCGCAGCTGTGGCGGGAGCGGCCGGGCGGCGGCGGGGCGGGGGTCTGGGAGGAGCAGCGGCTGGCCGAGCAGCTGTGGCTGTCGGCCTGGGAGCAGTGGCGGGCGGCGCGGCGCTGACGGGTCGGGCGGGTCGGGCGGGCCGGCGGGGGCCTCAGTAAAGCACAGGTCATGTGACGGTCATCAGTCGGCAAATGGCCGCCTGGGCGTGAGGTGGGCGTCATGCCGGGTTCACCCGCCCGGCGGAGCCTGCTGGGCGTCGGCATCCCGCACCGGCGCCCCCGCTCATCCTCAGGAGTTGCTGCCATGTCGCTGTCCCGCCGGGACTTCGTCAACCGTTCCACCCTCGTCGGGGCCGGCGTGCTGATCGCCGGCGGCGCCGAGGCGCTGGCCAGCGCCCCGGGCGCGATCGCCGCCCCGGTCGGCGGCGAGGCCCCGGTCGCCGCGGCCGCCGGGACCAACTCGGCCGGCGGCACCGCCGTCGGCTACGGCCAGCTGGTCCAGGACCCGGCCGGCCTGCTCTCCCTGCCGAAGGGCTTCTCGTACAAGGTCCTCAACCGGGCCGGCGTCACCAAGCTGCGCACCGGCGAGTTCACCCCGAGCAACCACGACGGCACCTCCGCCTTCGAGGACGAGCGCGGCGGCAACCTGATGGTCGTCAACCACGAGCTGGCCGGCGCCCGCGCGAACTGGCCGCACCCGGTGCCGCTGACCGAGGGCCACGTCTACGACCCGGGCGCGGCCGGCGGCTGCACCATCGTGCACGCCAAGCGGGACGGCTCGGTCGAGCAGTGGGTCGGCATCGCCGGCACCGCCACCAACTGTGCGGGCGGCGTGACCCCGTGGGGCACCTGGCTGTCCGGCGAGGAGACCGAGGACAAGGCCGGCAAGAACGGCTTCACCAAGGACCACGGCTACATCTTCGAGGTCGACCCCTTCGACGACGACTACAACCGGGACCCGCAGCCGGTGAAGGCCTTCGGCCGCTACGCGCACGAGGCCGTGGTCGTGGACCCGAAGCGCGGCCAGGTCTACCTGACCGAGGACGCCTCGAACCCGAACGGCCTGCTGTTCCGCTGGACCCCGCCGGCCGGCTTCAAGCACGGCCGCTACCAGCTGCGCAAGCTCGCCGCCGACGCCGGTGTGCTGGAGGCCTTCAAGGTCTTCGACGCCCAGGGCAAGTTCGTCGACGACCTCTCCCGCGCCACCAAGGTCGGCACCACCTACGGCGTGGACTGGGTCAAGGTCCAGGACCGCGACGCCAGGACCGTCTCGGTGCGCAAGCAGTTCAAGGACGGCGAGGTCAGCCGCGCCCGCAAGCTGGAGGGCATGTGGTGGGGTGACGGCGGCTTCTACTTCGTCTCCAGCTTCGCCCGTTCGGAGAGCCCGCTCCAGCACGACGGCCAGGTCTGGTTCTACAACCCGGCCCGCCGCACCATCACCCTGAAGGTGCTGCTGGGCGTCAACACCGACGTCTGGGGCGACCACGACAACTTCGACGGCCCGGACAACATCACCGTCTCGCCGTACGGCGGCATCGTGATCTGCGAGGACGGCGAGGGCGTCTCGCACCTGTTCGGCGCCACCGAGGACGGGCTGGTCTACCCGATCGCCCGCAACGAGCTGAACATCGGCACCGCCGAGAAGCCCGAGTTCAGCGAGTTCACCGGGGTGACCTTCTCGGACGACGGCAAGACCCTGTTCGCCAACATCCAGACCCCGGGCATCCAGCTGGCGATCAGCGGCCCGTGGCGCCGGCTGAACGAGCACAAGCGCGGCCAGGGCTACGGCGAGTGACGAACCGTCAGGAATGACCGTGCGGCTGCCCGCGGACTACTCGTCCGCGGGCAGCCGCAGTTGCAGCATCGCCAGCAGCCGCTGCTGCGGCTGGGCGAGGTCGATGCCGGTCAACTGCTCGGCGCGGCGCACCCGGTAGCGCAGGGTGTTGGGGTGGATGTGCAGGGCGTCCGCGGCCACCCGGACCTCGCCGAGCGCGTCCAGCCAGGCCAGCACCGACTCGGCGAGCCGGGTGCCGTGCCGGCGGTCGTACGCGGTGAGCGCGGTCAGCCGCGGGTCGCGCAGGCCGGTGCGCTCCTGGAGCAGCGCGAGCATCTCGCTGACCAGCACCTCCGCCTGGACGTCGATCAGCGCCGCGACGTCGAGGTCCACTCCGCCGCGGCCCATCGCGTCCAGGATGCGGTCCGCCTGCGCGCGGGAGTCGGGGACCTGGGCCAGGCCGTCGACGGTCGAGCCGATCGCGGCGCGCAGCGGGACGCCCAGGTGCTCCCGGGCGGCCGCCACCACCTCGAAGGCCCAGTCGCGCACGGTGGTCATCGGCAGGCCGGGCGGCAGCTCGGGCAGCAGCACGTACACCCGGGACTCGATCGGGGCGAGCAGCGCGGTGCGGTGCCGGGCGGCGGTGTGCACCGAGATCAGGCCGGTGACGTCGGAGCGGTGCAGCACGTCGGTGGTGTGCGCGCTGTAGGCCAGCACGGTGGCCGGGCGGCGCAGGTCCAGGCCGAGGTGGGTGGCGAGCGACTGGGGGCCGGTGGAGCCCTCCAGCAGGCCGGTCAGCAGCGTCTGGGTGAGCCGGACGTCGGCGGACAGCTCCCGGCGGCGGCGCACCAGCTGGGCGGCCGCGACCCGGGCGGCGCCGACCAGGGACTGCTCGGCCAGCGGGGCCAGCGGCTGGGCGCCCTCCTGCACCCAGATGGTGCCGAGCGGCTGCGCCCCGGCCCGGATGCCGACCGCGAGGCGGCGGCGCAGGCCCAGCTCGGGGTGCGGCTCGACCGCGATCGGGGTGTCCGAGCTGCGCAGGTGCTGGAAGATGCCCCACTCGCGGAGCTTGGACAGGTACGGCTCCGGGCCCTGCCAGCCGAGGATGGACAGCCGGCGCAGGTCGTCGACCTCGTCGGAGTCGGAGGAGCGGGAGTAGGCCAGCACCCGGCTGGAGGTGTCCTCGATCGAGACGATGCCGTTGGTGAGGACGGCGACGGTCTGGGCGAGGGAGAAGAGGTCGCCCGCGTTGGGCTCGGGGGCGCCGGGGGCGTCCGGGGCGTCCGGGCCGGCGATGATCGCCCGGGCCAGCGAGTCGAGGTGCTCCCAGCGGGTCTCGCGGCGCACCGAGAGCAGGGCGACGCCCGCGTCGGTGGCGGCCTCGCGCAGCGCGTCGGCCTGGCCGGGGCCGTCCAGCTTCACCGCGACGGCGGCGGCCCCGGCCCGGCCGGCCGCGCGCAGGGCGGGCAGGGCGGCGCGGCCGCGGGCGCCGATCGCGAGCACCAGCTCGCCGGGGGCGGCGGTCGGCGGGTCCTCCGGGTCGAGGATCGCGACGTCGCGCACCGGGACGTCCAGGCCCAGCGGGGCGGCCTGCAGCTCGACCAGCGGTTCGCCGAGGGACATCAGGAGTTGACGGAGCGGCAGGCCGGGGGTGGTCACGCCGGTCCTCCTTCATCCGCTCGGACAACGTTTCGCGGTCGATTTTAGCCGGACGGACAGAGATTCGGCGTGGCCGCCGGACCGCGGCCCGGCGCGCGGGCGCGCCGGGGCCTGCTGACGGGCACCGGCGTGCGAGCCGCCTTCGCGGGCCGGGGGCGTGAGCCTGGAGGCGCGAGGTGGCGCGGGGTGGTGTGAACAGTGGGGCGATCGGGGACGGTTCGTGACCGCGGCGTGACCGACTTCGTCGGGCCGGACAACGCCGTACGGGGGAATTTAGCCGCGCGGCCAATCAAGTCGCCCGGTGGCCAGGAATAGCGTTCGTGCTGTGGTCGGCGTGCAACCCGCGCCGGCAATCCCCCCGCACTGAACGAAGGAGAGCGTGCGCTCTATGGACGCTGTGACCCAGGTCCCCGCGCCGGTGAACGAGCCGGTCCACAGCTACGCCCCCGGGAGCCCGGAACGGGCCCGTCTGGAGGCCAAGCTGAAGGAGCTGGGCGGCCAGGAGCCGGTCCAGCTGACCATGACGATCAACGGTGAGCGCCGGATGGGCGGCGGCACCGAGATCCACGTCGTCCAGCCGCACAACCACGCGGCTCGGCTCGGCACCCTGCGCAACGCCACCCAGGCCGACGCGCAGGAGGCCATCGACACTGCCCTGGCCGCAGCCGAGGCCTGGCAGGCGCTCTCCTTCGACTCCCGCGCCGCGATCTTCCTCAAGGCCGCCGACCTGCTGGCCGGCCCCTGGCGCGAGACCCTGGCCGCCGCCACCATGCTCGGCCAGTCCAAGACCGCGCAGCAGGCCGAGATCGACACCCCCTGCGAGCTGGTCGACTTCCTGCGCTTCAACGTGCACTTCGCCCGCCAGATCATGGCCGAGCAGCCGATCTCCTCGGACGGCGTGTGGAACCGCAGCGACCACCGCCCGCTCGAGGGCTTCGTCTACGCGATCACCCCGTTCAACTTCACCGCGATCGCCGGCAACCTGCCGACCGCGCCCGCGCTGATGGGCAACGTGGTGCTGTGGAAGCCGTCCCCGACCCAGCAGTTCTCCGCGCACCTGCTGATGCAGCTGCTGGAGGAGGCCGGCCTGCCCAAGGGCGTCATCAACATGGTGACCGGCGACGGCCTGGCCGTCTCCGAGGTCGCGCTCAAGCACCCGGCGCTGGCCGGCATCCACTTCACCGGCTCCACCGCCACCTTCCAGCACCTGTGGCGCGAGGTCGGCACCAACATCTCCGGCTACCGCACCTACCCGCGGATCGTCGGCGAGACCGGCGGCAAGGACTTCCTGGTCGCCCACCCGTCCGCCGACCCGAAGGTCCTGAAGACCGCGATGACCCGCGGCGCCTTCGAGTTCCAGGGCCAGAAGTGCTCGGCGCTGTCGCGGGCCTACGTCCCCGCCTCGCTCTGGGCCGGCCTCAAGGACGAGTTCGCCGCCGAGGTCGACGGCCTCACCATGGGCGACGTCAGCGACCTGTCCAACTTCATGTCGGCCGTCATCGACGAGCGCTCCTTCGCCAAGAACAAGGCCGCGATCGACCGCGCCCAGGCCGACCCGCAGGTCGAGGTCCTCGCCGGCGGCACCTACGACGACTCGGTCGGCTACTTCGTCCGCCCGACCGTCCTGGTCTGCCAGGACCCGGCCGCCGAGTACTTCAAGGACGAGTACTTCGGCCCGATCCTGGCCGTGTACGTCTACGAGGACGAGAAGTACGAGGAGATGCTGACCCAGATGGAGTCGGTGTCCCCGTACGGCCTGACCGGCTCGATCATCTCCCAGGACCGCGCCGCGGCCCAGGACGCGATGCACAAGCTGCGCTTCGCCGCCGGCAACTTCTACATCAACGACAAGCCGACCGGCGCCGTCGTCGGCCAGCAGCCCTTCGGTGGCGGCCGGGCCTCGGGCACCAACGACAAGGCCGGCGCCAAGCAGAACCTGGCGCGCTGGACCTCGACCCGCTCGGTCAAGGAGACCTTCGTCCCGCCGACGGACTACCGCTACCCGCACATGGGCTGACCAGCCCCCCTGGCCAGCCGGCTCGTCCCGTAGCCACCGGTCACCCGCGACGCCCGGTCCCGCAGCCGGGCGCCGCCTCCCGGGGCGGCGGTGCCCCATCCCCGCACCGCCGCCCCGGCCCTTTCTGCCATCCTTAAGAAGCACCAGCTCCAGGAGTCACGATGCTCCGTTCCGCCCTTCTCGCGGCCTCCCGGTCCCCGCAGGTCCGCACCGTGGTCGAGAAGTTCCCGCCGACCCACGCGATAGTCGAGCGCTTCGTCGCCGGTGACGTCCTCGACGACGCCGTCACCGCCACCGACGACCTGATCGCCACCGGTCGCAAGGTCACCCTCGACCACCTCGGCGAGGACACCCAGGACGCCGCCCAGGCCGCCGGCACCGCCGAGGCCTACGAGCACCTGCTCAAGGCCCTCAAGGACACCGGCCTCGCGGCCGGCGCCGAGGTGTCGGTCAAGCTGTCGGCCGTCGGCCAGTTCCTCCCGGTGGACGGCGAGAAGATCGCGCTGGAGAACGCCCGCCGCATCTGCGAGGCCGCCGCCGAGGCCGGCACCACGGTGACCCTCGACATGGAGGACCACACCACCACCGACTCCACCCTCGCCATCGCGCGGGAGCTGCGGGCGGACTTCCCGTGGCTGGGCGTCGTGCTCCAGGCCTACCTGCGCCGCACCGAGGCCGACTGCCGCGACTTCTCCGGCGCCGGCTCGCGCGTGCGCCTGTGCAAGGGCGCCTACAAGGAGCCCGAGTCGGTCGCCTTCCAGGGCAAGCACGAGGTCGACCTCGCGTACGTCCGGGCCCTGAAGGTCCTGATGGCGGGCGAGGGCTACCCGATGATCGCCTCGCACGACCCCAACATGATCAAGATCGCCGGCCAGCTGGCCCAGTGGAACGGCCGCAAGCGGGACTCCTTCGAGTACCAGATGCTGTTCGGCATCCGCCCCGAGGAGCAGCTGCGCCTCGCCGCCGAGGGCAACACCATGCGGGTCTACCTCCCGTACGGCCAGGAGTGGTACGGCTACTTCATGCGCCGCCTCGCGGAGCGCCCCGCCAACCTGACCTTCTTCCTGCGCGCCATGGCCACCCGCGGCTGACCCGGCGCCCCAGGCCACGGCCCGCACCCCTGACGGGGGGTGCGGGCCGTCGCGCGTTGTCGACGTCAGAGGAACGGCTTCGTGTCGAGGTCGAAGTCGAACGGGGCAGGGAGCGCGAGCGGTTCGCCGAAGGCGGCGAGGTGCACCTCGGTGTACTCGTCGCGGTGCGGCTTGGCGAACAGACTGACCTGGGACTTCTCGCGGTCGATGAGGAGGTAGAGCGGGATGCCGGCCCGGGCGTAGCAGTGGCGCTTGGCGATGCGGTCCTGGTCGGGCTTGGCGGAGGTCACTTCCGCGACCATGGCGACGCCGTCCGGTTCCATCCAGGACGGTGCGCCCCGGAAGAGGCGGAGTTCCTCGGGAGCGAATGTGACGTCCGGGATGACGTGGTTCTTCGGACAGAGACCGCCGCTCACGAGGCGGAGGCCCTTGCCTCCGGAAACGCTCATATCGGTCTTGGAGCGCCGGATCACCTGCTTGAGCAGGTGGTTGATGTAGTCCTCGTGATCGCCGTCCGGCGGTGGTGCCACGATGATCTCTCCCTCGACGAGCTCGGCCCGGAAGCCTTCGGGGGAGTGCAGGCTCAGGAAGCTCTCCAGCAGGATGTCCGCCTGCGATGGGGAGCCCGTGATCGGTTGCTCATGCGCCACAGCACTCATGATGCCCCTCCTTCAGGTGGCCGTCACGCTACTGCGGTCCCGGAACGGGTTATGCCGCATATGGCATGGTTTCACTCGATGGTGTGAGTTTAAGTAGGACCTAGGATCTTCCTGCTGGTGAACTGGCTTTTCGAGTGGAGGAGTTGGGGATGCTGAAGGCTTTCGCGGAGCTGTCCACGCCGTTGGTGGCGGATGCCTGTGTGCGGCTCGGGGTGGGGGTGCGGGTGGCGCCGGCGGGGGTGGGGGCGGTGGTGGCCGGGGCCCGGGTGGCGGGGCGGGTGCTGCCGGTGCGGCACTACGGGAGCGTGGACGTGTTCCTGGAGGCGTACGGGGCGGCCCGGGACGGGGACGTGCTGGTGGTCGACAACGGCGGGCGGACCGACGAGGCCTGCATCGGGGACCTCGCGGTGCTGGAGGCGCGCGCCGCCGGGGTGGCCGGGATCGTGGTGTGGGGGCTGCACCGGGACACCCCCGAGCTGCGGGAGATCGGGCTGCCGGTGTTCAGTTACGGGGCGCTGCCGCTTGGCCCGGTGCGGTTGGACGACCGGGAGCCGGCGGCGCTGCTGACGGCCAAGTTCGGGCCGCACCCGGTGAGCGCGGAGGACGTGGTGTTCGCCGACCCGGACGGGGTGCTGTTCGTGCCAGGCGACCGGGTCGCGGAGGTGCTGGAGACGGCCGGCGGGATCGCCCGGACCGAGCGCGCGCAGGCCGCCCGGATCGCCTCCGGGGACACGCTGCGCCGGCAGACCTCCTTCGAGGAGTACCTGGAGCGGCGCGCCGCCGACCCGGCGTACAGCTTCCGGCGGCACCTGCGGCGGATCGGCGGGGCGATCGAGGAGTAGGAGCAGGGGTAACGGCTTTACAGCTTCCGGTACATGACGTGCAGGCCGACGTAGCCGTCCACGGGGTGGTCGAAGGCCTCGGGGACGGTGCCGACGACCTCGAAGCCGAGCGACTCGTAGAGCCGCACGGCGTGGTGGTTGGTGGCGACCACGGCGTTGAACTGCATGGCGCGGAAGCCGGAGCGGCGGGCCCAGTCGAGGGTGTACTCGACCAGGGCCCGCCCGATCCCCCGGCCGTGGTGGGCCGGGTCGACCAGGTAGCTGGCGCTGGCCACGTGCGAGCCGTTGCCGGGGCGGTTGCGGCTCATGGTGGCGGTGCCGAGGATCCGCCCGTCCCCGTCCACCGCGACCACCGTGCGGTTCGGGGCGGCGAGCATCCACCACTCCCGGCCCAGCTCGGAGGACATGTCCAGGGGGTAGGGGAAGGTCTCGCCGGCGGCGACGACGGTGTGGAAGAACGGCCAGATGTCCGGCCAGTCCTCGGGGACGGCTTCGCGGATGCGGACGGGAGCGGGCGTGGGCGTGGGCAGGGGCATCGGACCAGGATGATGCTCGAGGGGTGGGCGGGCCAGCGGTTTTCGGTCGGAGCGGCCGGTCAACCGCCGAGGACGGCCTTCTCGACCAGGGCGGCGGTGTGCGCCTGGCCGGTGGCGTTGGGGTGCACCACGGCGTACTCGAGAGGGAGGACGCTGGTCAGCACGCCGTCCAGCCAGTGGTCGGCGTCGCAGACGCTGTGGCCGGCGCTGGCGGGGTAGAGGTCCACGAAGGTGTCGCCGTGGGCGGCGGTGCTCCGGGCGACGAGCGCGTTGAGCGGTTCCACGATCGCGGTGCGGGCCCAGACGAGGTCGCCGCCGGTGAAGGTGCCGAACTGCAGGAGGTTGCCGAACTGGCAGAGCCCGGCGTTCTCGGGGACGAGGTGCGGGTAGCCGACGGTGAGGATCCTGGCGGACGGGGCCTTGGCGTGCAGCGCGGTCAGCATCCGGTCGTAGCCGTTGCGCAGCCGGGCGAAGCGGTCGGGCAGGCCCGCGTCGAACTTGTCCTTGCAGGGCGTGCCCCGGCCGAGCTGGACGGCGCCGAGTTCGATGCAGCTCTTGAGGATCTCGGCGAAGCCGAGGTCGTTGCCGCCGATCCCGACGGTGACCAGCCCGGTGGCCGGGTCGACGGCGTCGATCTGCGGCGGGACGGGCGGGTAGGGGCCGTTCGGGTCGGTGCCGAGCGGCGGGAGCGGGCGGCCGAGCGGGGCCTGCGCGGTCACGTCGACGCCGTCGGTGGTGGCGCCGCTGCAGCTGACGTTCCGCAGGTCGGCCAGGGAGCCGAGGTCGCGGCGGATGATCTCGGGGTAGGAGTCGACGGTCCGGGCGCAGCCGTCGCGGGGCGCGGTCTCGTCGCCGGTGGCCTCGATGACCCCGGCGGTGTAGGAGTCGCCGAGGGCCGTCCAGCTCAGTGCGCCGGCGCGGGTGCCCGGCCGGGCGGCGGCCTGGGAGGTGGTCGGGGTGATCAGCCCGGCGGCGAGCACGGTGGCGGTGCCGGCGACGGCGAGGCGGGACAGGAAGCGTGGCACGGCTCTCCTCCTGGGGATAGGGGGAGAGTGCGGTTTCACCCTCCTGAGAGTCAATCGAGTCGCTCTGTGGACGACTTGATGCCTCGGGAGGGTGAAACCACGGGCAGGACGGTGACGCCGGGTGTCAGAGCGTCGCGGCGGCGGGCTCGATCATCGCCCGCGCGGTCTTGCCGTCGACGTACTCGCCGAGCGCCGTCATCTCCCACTCGCCGCCCGGGCGGCGGACCAGCTTGCACATCATCACACCGGTGTGGGGCTCGGAGTTGGTGAGGTCGAAGCGGACCAGCTCCTCCTCCGTCCGGGCGTCCAGCAGGCGGCAGTAGGCGTCGCGCACCTCGGTGAACCGCTGGCCGGAGAAGGAGTTCACGACGAAGACCAGCGCGTGGACCTCGGCCGGCAGGCCCTCCAGGTGGACGGTGATCGCCTCGTCGTCGCCGCCCTCGCCGCCGACCAGGTTGTCGCCGGAGTGGGAGATCGCGCCGTTGAAGATGCTCAGCTTCATGAACCAGGCCGTCTCCAGCCGCTTGTGGTGGGCGTCGAAGGCGAGGCAGGAGGCGTCCAGGTCGATGTCGCGGCCGCGGGCGGCGGACTTCCAGCCGAGGGCCATCCGGACGGAGGAGAGGAAGGGGCGGCCGTTCTTGACCAGGGAGACCGAGCTGCCCTTGACCAGGTTGACCCGGCCCTTGTCCAGGGTGACCTTGCCGGGGGCGGCCGGGGCCGGGGGTGCGGCGGGCGCCGGAGGAGCCGCGGGCGGGGCCGGGACGGCGGTCTGGCCGGTGGCGAGGGCGATCCGCGGGTCGATCGGGGAGGCCGCCGGTGCGGGCGGCACGGGCGGGGCGGCCGGCGGAGCGGTCGGGAGCTGGATGGTCCGGTCCACCGGGGCCGGCGGGGCCGGCGGTGCGGCCGCCGCCACCGGGGCGGCGGGCGCGGGGGCCGGGGAGTCGTCGACGGTGACGCCGAAGTCGGTGGCGATGCCCGCGAGGCCGTCGGCGTAGCCCTGGCCGACCGCGCGCACCTTCCAGGCGCCGCCCCGCTGGTAGACCTCGACCACGATGAGCGCGGTCTCCAGGCCCAGCCGGGGCGGGGTGAAGGTGACCAGCACCTCGCCGGTGTCGGCGTCGCGGACGGTGGCGGTGGGCTCCGTCCCGGCGAAGGTGGAGACCTGGTCGGCGGGGCTCGCGGTGACCACGATCTTGGTGATCCCGGCCGGGACGGCCCGGGTGTCGACGGTGATCGCGTCGGGGGTGCCGGCGGAGGCCGGGCGGTGGCTGACGCCGGGGCCGTTCGGGGCGTTGAAGAAGACGAAGTCGTCGTCCGAGCGGACCTTTCCGGCATCGGTCAGCAGCAGGCCGGAGACGTCCAGCGCCTTGGGCGCGGTGACCTCGACGGTCACTCGCGCGGCGGTCAGCGGTGCGTTGCCGCCTTGGGTCAGGACGGTGGGCACGGACTCCTCCTCGGGTGCGGAACGGCGGCCCGGCCGGGGCCGTTGGGGGCGCCGGGCCGGGTGCTGCCCACAGTAACGAACGAGGGTGCGGGGATGCGCCCGTCCGGCGGGCCCGGCTGTCGGATCGTCGGACGATCGTCCGCTGCGGGCCGTCGGCGGCTCAGCGGGCCGCGGCGGTCGGGGTCGCGGCCGGGGTGGGCGCCGGAGCGGCGAGCGGTGTGGCGGCCGGGGTGCCGGGTGCGTACGGCTCGGCGGACGGCGGCGGCGGAGGCGGGCCGAAGGAGCCGAGCGCCGCGACCGCGCGGGGGCGGTCGAGGGCGAAGGCGGAGACGCTCCAGCTCTCCGCCGGAGCCGACTTGCGCACCACGGCGGACGGGTCGGCCGCCGGACGGGCGCCGCGGACGCCGAAGGTGTAGCGGCCGGGCCGGACGTCGGTGCCGGGCGGGGTGGTGAAGCGGTAGACGAGGGTGCCGCGCTCCTGCTGGACGGTCACCACGGCGCCCGGCAGGTCGGTCCAGGCGGAGCCGGGGCCGGGGGCCGACTCGCCCGGGACGAGCCGGAACTCGGCCTGGAACGCGGTGACCGGCTCGGTGGCCGCGAGGGTGAGCTGGTGGCGCAGGCCGTCGCGGCCCAGCGGGGAGACCCGGGCGGCGCCGGTCAGCGCGTGGTCGGTGTCCGCGCTGCCGTCGGTGCCATCGGTGCCATCGGTGCCGTCGGTGTCCGGGGTGTCGCCGGTGTCCGCCGCGCCGTCGGTGTCGGGGACGGGCAGGGCGGGCGGCGGCGCCGGGCGGCCGGGGGTGGGCGGGCCGAAGCCGGGCTGCTTGGCGCCCGGGGCCGGGACGGAGACGGAAGGGGAGGGCGAGGGGCCGGCCGGGGCCGTGGCGCCGAGCAGCCCGGCCTCGGTGCCCGCGAGCTGGGTGCCTGAGGCGGGTGCGTCCTGCCCGGCCGAGGCCTGGCCGCCGGTCTGGGGTGCGCCCGGGACCGTCGCGCGGGGCGCGGGCGGGGAGGCGGCGACCGGGGGGTCCACCGAGCGGTGCGTGGACGGGTGCGTCGAGGGCCGGTTCGCGGCGGGGGAGGACGACGGGCCGTCGGTCGGGGTCTGCGCCGAGACCGCCTCGGCCTCCTCGGTGGCGGCCGGCGTGGGCGGCGGGGTGCTGCCGACCCGGGCGACGCCGGCCCGGCGGCCGATCCCCTGCTGTTCGTTGAGCAGCAGGGTGGTCGCGATGCTGATGCCGACCACGGTGGACATCGCCATCGCGGCGCCGGAGAAGCGCAGGCTGGGCAGCCGGAACAGGCCGCCGAACGGGCGCGGCCGCCCGTGCCGGCCCTGCCGTGCGGGCTCGTGCTGCACGTCCCGCGCGGTGTCCTCGCGCACAGCCACCGGACCCCTCCCTCCCCGAAGCCGCCGTCGCGTCGCCGTATTCTCCCACGCGCCGCCGCCGGGCCCGGCTCCGCCCGTGGAGGGCCGGTTCCACGCGGGCCCGCGTGGGGAGAGGGGAGAGCGTACCAGCGGGCGGCCGTGGCCCGGTCGCACCCCCTCCACTTCGCGGACATCCGTGCGCCACACGGAAGTTGACGCTCCGTCTGATAAGCGCCGACAGGGGAAGGAAGGCCCGGCCGGGGGTTATTGCAACCCCCTTGCAACCCTTGCCCGCCGTACCGGGCGTGACGCAGGCTGAGGGCATCCCACGCCGTCCCGGAGAGACCGTCATGCCGTCCGACCCGCTGTCCGCAGCCTCCAGTGCACCCCTCGCCGCCACCCCCACGGGCGGCGATGGGGAGGTCTCCACCGCCGCTCCGGCGGCGGTGGAGGAGGTGCTGATCCTGCGGATCTCGCTGGGCGAGGAGGTGGTCGGCGAGGTGCGCACCCGGTTCCGGTTCACCGCCGCGCGCCCGTACGAGGTGCTGCTGACCTTCCACCTGGGGCGGCCGGACGAGGCGGACTGGGTGTTCTCGCGTGAACTGCTGCGCGACGGCCTGCGCGCGCTGAGCGGCCAGGGCGACGTCAAACTGTGGCCGGCGTACTGCCCGTGCCACGGCTCGACGCTGCACCTGGCGCTCGAATCCCCGCACGGCAGCGCGCTGCTGGAGGCCTCCAAGCCCCGGGTGCAGGCCTGGCTGGACCGCACCTACGCGCTGGTCTCCGAGCACCAGGAGCGCCACTGCGGCCCCACCGACGCCGAACTGGCCGCGCTGCTCGCCGAGGGCTGAGGCCGGCCGCCGACGCCAGGCCGCCGGGCATCAGGGCCGTCAGCGGCGCTCCGGCGGCCCGGCGGCGCACGGCGGCGCGAGGGGCGGCGCGCCGGGCAACCGGGCCGTCCCCGCCGCCAGCGCGGCCCGCAGCCGCCGGACGGCCGGGGCCGAGGAGGCGGGCAGCAGGTCGTACGGGTCGTCCGGCCCGTCCACGCTGACCAGCACCGACTCGGCGATCCGGTACGGCCGGTGGGCCAGCAGCCCGCCCAGGTAGCGGCGCAGCCGGGACAGCTCGGCGCGGACCGTCACCGTCCGGCCCGCGTCGCCGAACAGCGCCTCGGCGAGCTGGGCGGCGGTGCTGCCCTCGCGTCCGGTGGCGAGCAGGAGCAGCAGTTCGGCGTGGCGCGGGCTGAGCGGGTGCGACCAGCTGTCGGCCGCGCCCCGGACGGACAGCTCGGGGCGGTCCGGGCGGCGCAGGTCGAGCCGCAGGTGGGCGCCCTCGGCCTGTTCGGCGGTCACCGTGCCGGAGCCGTCCTCCTCGGGCGGCCGGACCGGGCGCACCAGCCAGCCGTCGGCGAGCGGCTCCAGCGCGCACTCGCCGAGGCCGGGCACCCAGTGCACGGTGGCCGGGGTCCAGCCCTCGCTGGGCACCCGCAGCCGGCTGGGCGGCGGCAGTCCGGCGGCGGCGGCGGTCCAGCCGGCCGCGTCGACCACCAGCGCCGGGCCGCCGACCCGGGCGAGCAGCGGGGCGGCCAGGGCGCGCAGCTGGTGCAGCGCCTCCAGCCGGTGGGCGCGCAGCTCGGCCTCGGCGAGCCGGGCGGCGGTGGCGGTGAGCTGGATCAGGAACGGGCGGACGCTGTGCGCCGGGCCGCTCAGGTTGATGGCGCCGACCAGCCGTCCGGTCCCGGGGTCGCGCACCGGCGCGGCCACGCAGGTCCAGGCGTGGTGGCTGCGCAGGTAGTGCTCGGCGGAGTGGACGTGCATCGGGCGCCGGGCGCGCAGCGCGACCGCGATGCCGTTGGTGCCGACGCTCTCCTCGATCCAGCGGGCGCCGGTGATGAAGCCGATCCGGTCGGCGCTGCGGCGCAGGCCGCGCTCGCCCTCCTGCCAGAGCACGTGGCCCTCGGCGTCGGCGACGGCCAGCAGCAGCGGGGCCGCGCCGCCCACCTCCAGCAGGGTCTCGCGCAGCACCGGCAGGACGGCGTCGAGTCCGCTGGTGCGGCGGCGCTGTTCGATTTCGCCGGGGCCCAGCAGGACGGCGGCGGCGCCGGTGTCGGGGTCGAGGCCGAGGCGGCGCAGCCGGGCCCAGGAGTCGCCGATCTCGGGGCGGGGTTCGAGCAGGCCGGGGCCGCCGGTCTCCTCGGTGAGGGCGGGAACGGCCAGTTCCCGGGCGGCGGCGTCGGCGAGGGTGCGGTCGTGGACCTTGGCCAGCTCCGACGCGGTCGGCGGGGTGCGGCGCTCGGGTCGTCGGGACTGCCGTCCGGTCTGCCGCACTCGCTTCGCTCCTCGCCGCCGTTCGAGGACGCGTCGGGGCCGACGCGCTGACGAAAGCGTACGGGGGCGGTGGGCCGCTGGGGACGGGGTCGGGCAAGTCGGCATACCGGGCGGTACGGAACGCGGGCCCGCGCTCCGTACCGCCGTACCGCCTGACGGCCGGACGGGGTCAGCGCTGCGCGCCGGAGCCCTGCTGGGCCGCCTCCACGGTGTGGTGCAGGTCGGCGCCGGCCTCCAGGGCGGCGCCGGTGCTCAGTGCCAGGCAGGCGGCCAGGGCCACGGCGGCGGCCCGCAGCCAGGTGCCGGGGGCGGTGGCCGGGCGGGGCTGGAGCAGTGCGGCGACCCGGCGCGGGACCGGGCCGGAGTGGGCGGCGGCGACCAGCCGGGGGCGGGCCGGCCAGGGGGAGCGGCTCGCGGCCAGGGCGGCCCGGCCGACCGCGCGGGCGGTGACGGCGCGGTCGCCGACCCGGGCGGCGGCCACCTCGTCGGCCCAGCGCTCCAGGTGGTAGCCGAGGGGTGCGCGCAGCGGGCGGAGTGCCGGGTGGACGTCGGCGGCGTGCTCGGCGAGGGCGAGGAAGAGGTGGTGGCGGGCGGTCAGGTGGGCCCGTTCGTGGGCGAGCAGGGCGGAGCGCTCGGGGCCGCTGAGGGCGCGCAGCATGCCGGAGGTGACCACGATCCGGCCGGGCTCGCCCGGTCGGCCGGGGCGGCCCAGGCGGCCGGGCAGGGCGAAGGCGTCGGCGCACTCGTCGTCCAGGACGGTGAGCGGGTGGTCGGCGGGCCGCAGCAGGGCGGCGGGCCGGAGGAGCGCGGCCGGCCATGCCGAGGGGCGTGACCGGCGCACGGAGGCGCGCGGGGGGCGCGTGTCCGGATGCTGGGCGGGGGAAGGTCCACGGTCCGGACGGGGGCCGTCGGAGGGCTCCGCCCGGTGCGCGTCGGCCGGGAGCGCGGCCCGGGCGGCGCGCAGCTCCCGCAGCCGTCGGCGGGCGGTGCGCACCGCGAGGGCGCCGAGCGCGAGGAGGGCCAGGGCGGCCAGCGCGGCCGGGAACGGCGCGTCGGGCGCGGCCGCGGTGAGCCAGGGCAGCGAGAGGTGGCCGAGGGCGGCGACCGGCGGGAGCTGGAGCAGTCCGGCGGCGGCCAGCAGGCCGAGCGAGCAGAGGGTGCCGCCGGCCAGGACGGCGGCGCTGCCGGCCAGCATCCAGGCCGCGGCCCGCGGCGGCAGCGCATCGGCGAGGCGGCGGGCCAGCGGGGCGGCCAGGAAGGGCAGCAGCAGGGGGACCCAGACGGCGAGCATCATCGGCCCGCCGTTCCCGGTGTCTGAGCCCCGGGGTTGCCGTCGCCGAGGAGGTCGCGCAGCAGCTGCTCGTCCTCGGCGGAGAGGTCGGAGACGAAGCGGGCGAGCACGGTGGAGCGGTCGGTCTCGCGGCCGAGCTCGGTGTGCATCCGGCGGGCGGCGAGCCCGGCGGTGTCCTGGACGGTCGGGGTGTAGGCGTAGGCGCGGCCGGCTCGGGTGCGCTCGACCGTCCCCTTGTCGAACAGCCGGGCCAGGATCGTCGCGATGGTGGTGCGGGCGAGGTCCCCGCCGAGCGCGGCCTGGACGTCCTGCGGCGTCATCGGCTGCCGGGCGGACCAGAGGGCGGCCAGCACCTCGGCCTCCAGCTCCCCGGCGGGCCGGCGGGCGGACGGTACGTCGGGCATGGCGGCGCTTCCTCCAAGTATCGTCTACAGTCGTGTAGACCGTCTACGCAACTGTAGACGGTCCGGGCGGGTTCGGTGCGAACCGCCCTCCAACGTACGGGAGGTCCGTCGGCCTTGCTCCAGTTCCTCGCCGATCCGGCCGTTCACCTCGCGGTGAACCCGCTGGACGCGTCCTCACTGCTCGCCGCCTTCGGCGCGCTCGGCATCGCCGTCGTGCTGTTCGCCGAGACCGGGCTGCTGGTGGGCTTCTTCCTGCCCGGCGACTCGCTGCTGTTCACCGCGGGGCTGCTCTGCGTGCCCGGCGCCACCAAGGGCCCGCAGCTGCACCTGTGGCAGGTGCTGCCCGCCGCCCTGGTCGGCGCGCTCGTCGGCGCCCAGGTCGGCTACCTGATCGGCCGGCGCGGCGGCCGGGCGCTGCTCGGCCGGACCAGGCGCAAGAGCCTGCTGGAGGGCGTGGCGCGGGCCGAGGAGCTGCTCGCCAAGTACGGCCACGGCAAGGCGATCGTGCTCGCCCGGTTCATTCCGGTGGTCCGAACGGTGCTGAATCCGCTCTGCGGCGTGCTCGACGTGCCGGTCCGCTCGTTCACCCTGTGGCAGGTGGCCGGAGGCGTGGTCTGGACGGTCGGCGTGGTGTTCGCCGGGTACGGGCTGGGCTCGTCCATCCCCGGCATCGACCAGTACCTGCTGCCGATCATCGGTCTGGTAGTAGTTGTCTCCGTGCTCCCTATTGTTCTCGAACTGTTCCGCGCCCGTAAGGCGCGACGTCACGGAGGTGACATGTGACGCCCTCCAGGGCGCTCGCCGTGTACGACGGCAGCGGAATCGACGGCGGCCTGTACACCCGGGTCAACGGCTGGGCGCAGTCGGCGCCGCACTGGCTGGACGAGCTGATCAAGGTCTGGTCGGCGCTCGGCCTCGGGCTGTTCGCGGTCTTCATGCTCTACGCCTGGTGGCGGGCGCGCGGCGCGGACTCGGCCGTGATGGCCAGGGTGCTCGCCTCGCCGCTGATCGTGGTTGTCGCGTACGGCGTCAACTCGGTGTTCAAGGGCGCGGTCGAGGAACTCCGGCCGTGCGCGCAGATCCCCGGCAGCGTGTCGCTGGAGACCTGCCCGGGCACCGGGGACTGGTCCTTCCCGAGCAACCACTCGGTGATCGCCTTCGCCGCCGCGACCGCGCTCTGGTTCGTCAACCGGCGGCTCGGCCTGGTGGCCGGCCTGTTCGCGGTGCTGATGGCCGCCTCCCGGGTCTGGGTCGGCGTGCACTACCCGCACGACGTGGCGGTGGGCGCGCTGGTCGGGCTGCTGGCCGCGGCGGTGCTGGCGCCGCTCGCCGGGCGCTGCGGTCCGCTGGTGGACCGGATGCGGGCGGGCGCGCTGCGGCCGCTGCTCGGACCGGGGCAGCCGCCGGTCGTGGCCCGCGGGTACGCGTCGTACGGGTCCCGGCAGCGCTGAGCCGGACTTCCGTCCCTGCCCCTTGTCCGGTCTCGGACGGCGGGTGGAGCATGTGAGCCGGGCGTGGAGCCTCCTTAGGGGGCGCCCGCCCGGCTCAGTCGTGCTCGGGCGCGCGGGCGCCGGGCGTGCCAGCGGAGGGAGTGCCGAATGCCGTACCGACTCGACATCACGCAGGGGGACTGGCCGGGCGACCTGCTGCACAAGGGCGTCGAGGGGCTGTTGGCCGAGGCCATGGTGCTCACCCTCGCCACCGCGGGCCACGAGCACGGCCCGCACGCCAACCTGGCCTTCTTCGCGTACGACGACGACCTCGTCCTCTACTTCGTCAGCGAGCGCTCCACCCGGCACAGCCACCACCTGGCCGAGGAGGCCCGGGCCGCCGCCACCGTCTTCCTGCCGCCGCCGGTCTTCGGCGAGCAGCTGCGCGGCCTCCAGCTGACCGGCAGCGCGAGCGAGGCCTGGGGGCGGCAGGCCGAGGCGGCGCTGGCCGCCTACCAGGGGCGTTACCCGGTCTTCGCGCGGGACGAGGAGGTCCGGCGGCAGTTCCTGACCGGGGGCGGGGCGGCGGCGCTGTACCGGTTCCAGGTGGAGGAGCTGACGGCGGTGGACGAGCCGAACTTCGGGCGGCGCAACTACCTGCGGGCCCGGGTGGTGCGGTCGTAGCCGCCGCGGCGGCCCCGGGGTGGCCGACGGGTTGTCTGTACAACTTCCCAGGTGGTTCATCTGCGGGACGGCGTCCCGACGCCCCTCGGACACCCGGGCGCACCAGCCTGGACGCATGAGAGTCATCGTCGTAGGAGCAGGCGTCCTGGGCAGCATGCACGCCTGGCAGGCCGTCGAACGCGGCCACGAGGTCGTCCACCTGGAGCGCGAGACCGAGGCGCGCGGCGCCTCGGTGCGCAACTTCGGCCTGGTCTGGGTCAGCGGCCGCGCGCAGGGCGAGGAACTGGACACCGCGCTGCGCGCCCGCGAACTGTGGGAGTCCATCGGCGCCCGCGTCCCGGACCTCGGCTTCCGGGCCAACGGATCGCTCACCGCGATCCGCACCGAGGCCGAACTCGCCGTCGCCGAACAGGCCCTGGCCCTGCCGGACGCCGCCGCCCGCGGCTACCGGCTGCTCGACCCGGACGAGACCCGCGCCGCCAACCCGGCCCTGCGCGGCAAGCTGCTCGGCGCCCTGTGGTGCGGGCGCGACGCCGCCGTCGAACCCCGCACCGCCCAGCCCGCGCTGCGCGCCGCCCTGGAGGCCACCGGCCGGTACACCTTCCTGCCCGGGCGCGAGGTGCGCGAGGTGGTCGGCGAGAACGCCGTCCGCGACGACCACGGCGACGTCCACACCGGCGACCTGGTCGTCCTCTGCACCGGCGCCTGGCTCGGCGGCCTGGTCCGCGAACTCGCCCCAGCCCTGCCGGTCCGCCGGGTGCGGCTCCAGATGATGCAGACCGACCCGCTCGGCGAGACCCTCACCACCTCCGTCGCCGACGGCGACAGCTTCCGCTACTACCCCGCCTTCGCCGGCACCGCCCTGGACCGGCTGCGCGAGACCCAGCCGCAGCCGCCCGTCGCCGCCGAGCACCGGATGCAGCTGCTGATGGTCCAGCGCCGCGACGGCGGCCTGACCATCGGCGACACCCACGAGTACGACCAGCCGTTCGGCTTCGACGTCGTCGAGGACCCGTACGACCACCTGGTCGGCGTCGTCGAGGACCTGCTCGGCCGCCCGATGCCGCGGATCCGCCGCCGCTGGGCCGGGGTGTACGCGCAGTGCGTCGACACCACCCGGGTCGTCCACCGCGAGCGCGTGCGCGACGGCGTCTGGCTGGTCACCGGCCCCGGCGGCCGCGGCATGACCTGCTCGCCCGCCATCGCCGAGACCACCGCCGACCTCGCCAACCTGTAAGGAGCGCCGCTGTGAGCAACACCGCTGTGACCAATGCCGCTGTGACCGATGCCGCTGTGACCGCCGACATCCGCCTGGTCGTGCTCGACATGGCCGGCACCACCGTGGCCGACGACGGCCTCGTCGAGCAGGCCTTCACCGCGGCCGCCGCGGCGCTCGGCGTCGAGGCCGGCAGCCCGGAGTTCGACCCGATGCTGGCCCATGTCCGGGCCACCATGGGCGAGTCCAAGATCTCCGTCTTCCGGCACCTGTTCGGCGCGGAGGAGAAGGCCCAGCGGGCCAACACCGCCTTCGAGGCCGCCTACCACGACCTGGTCGACGCCGGGCACTGCGCCGCCCTGCCCGGCGCCGCCGAGGCCATCGCCGAACTGCGCGGCCAGGGCCGCAAGGTGGTCCTCACCACCGGCTTCTCCCGGGCCACCCAGGACCGCATCCTGGACGCCCTCGGCTGGCGGTCCGTCGCCGACCTGACCCTCTGCCCCGCCGAGGCCGGCCGCGGCCGCCCGTACCCCGACCTCGCGCTCACCGCCCTGCTGCGCACCGGCACCGACTCGGTCCGCCAGATCGCCGTCGCCGGCGACACCGGCTACGACATGCTGACCGGCACCCGGGCCGGCGCCCCGGTCGTCGCGGGCGTCCTCACCGGCGCCCACGACGAGGCCCGGCTGCGGGCCGACGGCGCCACCCACGTCCTCGGCTCGATCGCCGAACTGCCCGCGCTGCTGGGCTGATGCGGCGTTCCGCCCCGGGCGGCGGCCCGGGGCGGAACGGTGGGCTCAGGCGACCGGCCGGCTCAGGCGGACGACTCCTTCGGCCGGCGCACCGACCAGAGCAGGGTGCCGTCGATCAGGACGTTGCAGCCGAGGAACGCCAGCAGGTAGGCGGAGGAGTCGGCCTCGCCGGGGAGCTTGGGGGCGACCCGCCCGGCCGGGTCCATCCGGACGGTGATCACCTGGCCGCGCTTGAACCGGGGGGAGCTCTCCGTGAGCGGGCCGCCCGGCACGTCGTCGTTCAGCTCCGTGGAGGCCAGGCTGTACGCCCGCCCGGTGCCGTGGAGCGCGTCGGTGACCTTCTCGTCGACGACCACGGCCTGCACGGTCCGCCCCGAACCCAGGATCAGGTTCGCCCAGGCCTCGGTACCGGCCAGGTAGGCGACGAAGCCGACGACGGAGATGCCCAGGCCCCAGGCGACCATGTTCTTCTGGAACCGGGGGTTGCTGTCGGCGTCGCGGCGCACGGCGAACGCGTACAGCACGATCAGCGGGTAGGCGAGCCCCACCACCGCGGCGAGGAACGAGTTGACGTAGACGTCCAGCGCGATGACGCCGACGAGCACCGCCGTGGTGACGGCGATGAGGGCCAGGGCCCCGCCGAGTCGGCGGGGCCCGCTCCGGGTGGTGCCCTGGTCGGGCTGGGTGATCGTCACCCGAAGGCCTTCCGGATGTTGTCCTGCCGCTCGGGCGGCAGGGCGTTCGACGTCTCGTTCAGCGGGGGGTAGAAGGAGATCCCGCTGATGGCGGCGCCCACCAGGACCGACCAGCCGTCCCAGTAGTCCAGGTGCTGGGTGGAGAAGACGACGGCGAGCACGTGGGGGCTCCACGGGTGCGCGAACAGGGCCTCCAGCTGGCGGACGGTGGTGACGCCCGACCCCGGCAGGCCGTAGGCCGTCCCGGACACGGGTACGGCCAGGTCGCGGACGGTCACGGCGGCCCGGCCGAGCGGGAAGTCGAGGACCTCGATGTCGGCGTCCGGCCAGGCGGTCGCGAGCTCCCGGGCGACGCGCTGGGGGTAGCCGCCCGGGGCGCCCTGCTCCTGCTCGCGCAGGTACAGGCTGAACACGCCCTGGACGATCTCGCCCTCCTCGGTCTGCACCAGGCAGTTGGAGACGTGCACCGCACCCTCGCGCAGCTGCGCCTGGAGGGCGAGCTCGGCGGAGACGGCGATGCCGAGCTTCTGCTCCGGACCGGCGTCGGTGAGCCCGTCGAGCCCGTCCACGATCCGGCTCATCCGGTCGCCCGGGTCCTCGGCCAGGTCGATGTCCGTGAACCCCTCGGGCAGGGAGAGCCAGACGGACGGCATGGTCGTATCAGTCATGTCCCACTCCCCAGACACCGGTGACGATCGCGCTGCCGCCGCCGAGCAGGGCGGGCAGGATCCGGCCCTTGCCGCTGCCGCCGATGGCGCCGCCGGCGCCGTTGAGCGCGGTGCCGCCGCCGGTGGTGTAGTTGATCGCGGCGCCCAGCCCCGGGCTCGGGCTGTCGGTGAAGAGGCCGGCCGCGGTGGGGGCCGTCAGCGCGACCCCGCTGGCCGCCTGCACGCCGTCGGAGACGTTCATCGCGGCGGCCTTGGAGAGCCCGAGCTTCATGGCGGGCTTCTCGATCGCGGTGGTGAAGATCGGGCTGGCCGGGTCCATCGCCCGGGCGGCGACGCGGATCTCCTTGGCGCCGGCGCTCACGGCCTTGGCCCCGCCCTCGGCGGCGCGGGCGCCCCGGAACGCGGTGACCCCGCCCTTGAGGAGGGCGCCTCCGGGCAGGGCCCCGAGGAGGTCGCCGGCCAGGGTGAGGTCGTTGCCGAGGTTGTCCCAGCTGGTCGGCATCAGGCCCTTGATGCCGTACTGCTTGGCGTGCAGGCCCGCCGCGCCGACGCTCAGCAGGATGGCGGGCAGGGCGAACGCGGGGCAGAAGATGGCCGCGACGCCGCAGATGCCGGAGGCCACCGTCAGCAGGTCCCCGCCGTGCTTGCTGAACCAGTCGCCGATCTTGCTGAGCATGCCCGGCTCCGGCGGGGCCTTGCTGTCGGCGGCCTTGCGGACGGCCTCGGCCGTCTTCTGGGCGTCCGACTTGTGGGTCCCGGCGAGCTCGTGGGCCTGCTTCTGGAGGCCGGCCAGCTCGTTGGAGGCGCTGGTGAGCAGACTGGCGGCGGAGTCCAGGTGGTTCTTCGCCGTGTTGTAGCGCTGCTCCGCGGCGGCGAGGCTGGCGTCGTCGGGGTAGGAGCGGCCGGCCAGTTGGAGGTCGGGGGCGGCGGCCGCGGCGCTGTGGGCCTTGTCCGCCTCCTCCTTCTTCTTCTTGGCGGCGACCGCGGAGGCGGCCAACTCGGCGGCCTTGGGCTGGTGTTCGGTCAGCGCCTTGTACCAGACGTCGAGCGCCGTGTAGGCCGAGGTGATCGAGTCGGCGGCGTCCTGGAGGTAGCCGGGGAGCTTGCCGAACTGCTCGGAGAACTTCTTGGCGGCCTCACCCGTCCACTGGCCCTCGTTGTTGGAGATCTGGGAGAGCGTGGTGTGCACGCCGCTCAGGTGCTGGCCGACCCGGCGCAGGCTGGTGCTGAGCGCGGTGACGGCGGCGGAGTCGCCGGGCGTGGGGTTGAAGCCGAGGCCGGACCAGTCGGGCGCCGGCGTGGGGGCGCTCACGACTGCCCCGCCGGGGCGAGGACCTTGACGATGCTCTGCTCGGTGCCGTCGTAGTTCTTCTGCACCTGCTCAAGGCCCTCGTCCAGGGCCTTGACGCACTCGCGGACCTTCTTCAGGCCGAACTGCCACTTGTCCTTGAAGTGCCCGCAGGCCTCGTCCAGGAAGTCGAAGCCGGTGCCGGTGTGGCCGGCCGCCTCGAAGGCCTTGAGGCCCTGGTCGAGTTCGTCGGCACAGCCTTTGAGGTCTTGGGCCAGTTTTGCGAGGAATTCGGTACTGACTTTGAAGTCGGACACTTTCGCCCCCCGATGCGTCGATTGTCGGACCGGGCGAGCATAGCTCCAGCCGACCGGGGAGAGATCGTCACGGTCGGAACCGGAGGCGGTCGTTACGGGACCTTTACGGGCCGTCGACGCCTTCTTGACGTCGGCGGCCCAGCTTCGAGGTGTATACGTACGGTCGGTCTCAGCGGCGCCAGAAGCCGCGCTTCTTCGGGGTGACGAGCCGCACCACGGCCGTGACGAACAGCTCGGCGACGGGGGAGGGCCCCGGGCCGTGGTTGAGGTGGCTCTCGGCGGTCCACTCGCCGAGGACGGTGCCGGGGCTGCCGTCGAAGGGGCTGAACGCGTGCTCCAGGGTCACGTAGCGGACGGTCCTGGCGCCGCCCGGCTGGACGGCGGCGACGAAGTGGGCCTCGGTGGCGCCGACCGGGGCGGGCAGGGTGACCAGCAGCATGTGGTGGCCGTCGACCGACAGGTGGCGGCAGTCGAGGCCGTGGTCGGGCAGGCGGTCCTCGGGCGGCAGGGTGCTGCCGAGGTCGTCCCAGATCTGGGTGACGACGGGTAGCAGGCTGCCGCCGTCCGGAGTCGGGGTGGCCACGCGCGGGCCGAACTCCAGCACCTGGCGGGCCAGCTCGCGGTGGACGAAGCGGTAGTGGTGTGGGCGGGGGTCCGTCATGGGGGACACCGTAGCGAAGCGTCCGGGGCGGGTCGTCGGCACGTCCGACGTCCCGCCCCGGCAGGGGAGTTGACCAGCGAATTCAGAGTTGACGGACCGTCAGAAAGGGCGTCGGAAACGGCGTCAGGAGTGCCCGCCCCTGAGGTTGAGCACGACCACCCCGACGATCACCAGCGCGATCCCCAGCCACTGGAGCCGCCCGAGCGACTCGCCGAAGGCGACCACCCCGATCCCGGCGACCGCCGCGGTGCCGGCCCCGGACCAGACCGCGTAGGCGACCGAGACCGGTATGTGCTTGAGCGCGCGGCCGAGCAGCAGGAAGGAGAGCGCGTAGCCGACACCGACGCCGAGGCTCGGCCAGAGCCGGGTGAACCCCTCGGTGAGCTTGAGGCAGCTGGTGGCGCAGACCTCGCTGATGATGGCCAGGGCGAGCAGGAGATAGGGCATGTCAGGGTCGAACCGCGCCGGCGCCGGCGAGCTTCCCGAGCAGGGCGAGGTCGGCCTGCTCCAGGCTGGCGAGCAGGGTGATCCGCTCGCCCCGCGGCATCGGCACCGGGGTGGACGGCACGGCGAGCACGGCGCAGCCGGCCGCGGTGGCGGAGGCGACCCCGGTCGGGGTGTCCTCGACGGCGAGGCAGTCGGCCGGGTCCAGGCCGAGCCGTGCGGCGGCGGCGAGGTACGGGTCGGGCGCGGGCTTGGTGCGCGGGGTGTCCTCGGCGGCCAGAGTGACGGCGAACCAGTCCCGGCCGATGGCGGACAGCACCAGGTCCACCACCCGGCGCGGGGAGGCGGAGACCAGCGCGGTCGGCACCCCCGCGTCGCGCAGCGCGGCCAGCAGGGCGAGCGCGCCGGGGCGCGGCACCGTCTCGGCGGCGACCTTGGCGGCGAAGGACTCGCCGAGCCGGGCGGCGAGTTCGGCCTCGCTCAGGGCGGTGCCGCTGACCGCGTGCAGGTGGGCGGCGGTGTGCTCGACGGCCTGGCCGAGCACCTCGGGGGCGTCCTGGTCGGTGAGCGGGTGGCGCAGTTCCTCGGCGATTTCGGCGGCGGTCTGCCACCACAGCTGCTCGGTGTCGACCAGGGTGCCGTCCATGTCGAACAGGACGGCGGCGGGCAGCGCGTTGGACGCGGGCATGGCGGTGTCAGGCATGGCGGTACCTTCGGTGGTTCTCCGGCGCTTCGTCGGCGCTTCTTCGGTGCTCCGCCGGTACGTCGTCGGGCGGAGCGGGGAGGTACGAGGCTCTCAGGCGGCGCGGCGGTCCACCAGCACCGGGCGCTCCGGCAGGGTGAGCGCGGCCCGGGCGCCGGCCGGCAGTGCGGCGGCGGCCTCGGTGGGCAGGTCGGCCTTGACCTCGGTGCCGTCGTCCAGGCGGACGGTGAGCCGGGTGACGGCGCCCAGGAAGGAGGCGGTGACCACCAGCGCGGGGCCGTCCTCGGCCGGGGTCAGGGTGACGTTCTCCGGGCGGACCAGCACCTGGAGCTCGCCGTCGGCCGGGACCTCGCCGTCCACCGCGTGCCGGCGGCCGAGCACCTCGACGCCGTCCGAGGTGCGGGTGCACGGGATGCGGCTCATGGTGCCGACGAACTCGGCGACGAAGGCGGTGGCCGGCCGGCCGTACAGCTCGGACGGGGCGGCGCACTGCTCCAGCCGTCCGGCCCGCAGCACCGCGACCCGGTCGGCCATCGACAGCGCCTCCTCCTGGTCGTGGGTGACGAACAGGGTGGTGATGCCCAGCTCCTGCTGGAGGCGGCGGATCTCCTCGCGCAGCTGGAGGCGGACCTTGGCGTCGAGCGCGGACAGCGGCTCGTCCAGCAGCAGGACGCGCGGCTGGAGGGCGAGCGCGCGGGCGAGCGCGATGCGCTGCTGCTGGCCGCCGGACATCTGGTGCGGGTAGTGGTCGGCGCGGTGCGGCAGGCCGACCAGCTCCAGCAGCTCCTGGGCCCGCTTGCGGCGCTCGGCCTTGCCGGTGCCGCGCATCCGCAGCCCGAAGGCGACGTTGTCCAGCGCGGTCAGGTGCGGGAAGAGGCTGTAGGACTGGAACACCATGCCCGCGTCGCGCTTGTGCGCGGGGATCGCGGTGATGTCCTGGCCGTCGACCAGCACCTCGCCGGAGTCGTGCTGCTCGAAGCCGGCCAGGATCCGCAGCGCGGTGGTCTTGCCGCAGCCGGACGGGCCGAGCAGGGCGAGCAGCTCGCCCGGGCGGACGGTCAGGTCCAGGCCGTCGAGGGCGGTGGTGGCGCCGAACGCGCGGCGCAGGGAACGGAATTCGACGGTGGCGCTGCCGGAGGCGAGCGGGGCGTCGGCGGCGATGGCGGTGGCCGTGGTCATGACTGGTGACTCCGGGGGGTTTCAGGAGGTGGCGGTCTTGGCGCGGCGCTCGCGCCCGGCGGTGGCCAGCAGGAGCAGCAGCAGCCAGGTGAGCAGCAGGCTCAGGATGGAGACCGCGACCGACATGTGGGCCTGGCTGTTGCCGACCGAGTAGATCCAGACCGGGAAGGGCTGGAAGCCGAGGATCGAGGCGGTGGTGAACTCGCCGAGCACCAGGGCCAGGGTGAGGAAGGAGGCGTTCAGCAGCGCCCCGCGCAGGTTGGGCAGGACGACGGTGAACACCGCGCGCGGCCAGCTCGCGCCGCAGTTGCGGGCGGCCTCGACCAGGGTGCGCACGTCCATCGAGCGCAGCCCGGCGTCCAGGGCGCGGTAGGCGAGCGGCAGGGCCATCAGCACGTAGGCGATGACCAGCACCAGCGGGAAGTCCGGGTCCTGGATGAACACGAAGGTCTGGAAGAACGGGGTGTCCATCAGGTAGTCCGGGCCCCAGCGGAGCACGCCGATCAGGCCGGCGGTCAGCGCGACCGGCGGGACGACCAGCGGCAGGGTGCAGAGCACGTCGAGCACCGGGCGCAGCTTCGGCGAGCCGAGCCGCACGGAGATCAGCGCCGGGACGAGCAGGAGCAGCAGCACCACGACGGTCACGACGGCGAGGCCGAGGGTCAGCCAGAGGCTGTCCAGGAAGCCGGGGGCGGAGAGCAGCCCGGTGTAGGCCGCGAAGGAGATGCCCTGGGGGTCGTCGATCGAGAACCAGAAGGAGGCCGCGAGCGGGACGACGAAGTAGACGCCGGCGAGCAGCAGCACGGCTCCGCGCCACCAGCGGACGGTGCGTCGGCCGGGGCGGGCGGGGGTGGTCAGCTGAGCCATCGGGCGCTCCGGCGCTGGAGGGGGAGGTACACGGCCATCACCAGGACGGCCACGAAGATCATGTTGAGGCTGAGGGCGAGGGCGAGGTTGCCCTGGCCGACCAGCACGTTGCCGGAGAGCGCGTCCGCGATCGAGCGGCTGACCAGCGGGACGGTCGCGCCGACCATGGCGGCGGCCGTCGCGTAGGCGGCGAAGGCGCTGCCGAAGAGCAGCACGAAGCCGCCGAGCAGGGAGGGCAGCAGGATCGGCAGGGCGACGTGGAGCCAGTACTGGACGGTGGTGGCCCGGTTGTTCTGGGCCGCCTCGCGCCACTGGGTCCGCAGGCCGTCCAGGGCCGGGGTGATGGTGAGCACCATCAGCGGGACGAGGAAGTACAGGTAGACGACGGTCAGGCCGGTGAACGAGTACAGCGACCAGCCGTGGTCGGTGAGGTGCAGCAGCTTGGTGATCTCGCCGGCGTTGCCGAGGGTGGCGACGAACGCGAAGGCGAGCGGCAGGCCGCCGAAGTTGGCGAGCACGCCGGAGGCGGTGAGCACCGCCTGGCGCAGCCAGCCGCGCCGGGAGGTGACGACGGCCTGGGCGAGCGGCAGGCCGAGGACGGTGGCGAGCAGCGCGGTCAGCGCGGAGAGCTTGAGGCTGCTCAGCATGGCCGTCTGGTAGCCGCCCTGGACGGAGGCCGTCAGGTTGTCGAAGGTGAACTGCCCGGCGCCGGACTCCGCGTCGCTGGAGGTGGTGAACGCGCCGATCACGATGGCGACGGCGGGAAGGCCGAAGCCGATCAGGAAGAACAGCAGCAGCGGCACGGCCGCCAGCCAGGACGCGCCGCCGAGGCGGGCGAGCGGCCGGCGCCGCGGGCCGGGCGCGGTGGTGGTGGGGGAGGTGGTCGTGGCGGTGGCGGACGCCCCCGCGCCGCCACCGGGGGAGGTGGCGGCGGGGGTGGTCGGCACCGGGGTGGGAGCCGTGGTCATGAGTGCCTTTTCTCAGCCCGAAGTGCGGTACGTGGCCTGGGTGTCAGCCCGCGATCGCCTTGGTCCAGTTCTCGGTGACGACCTTCTTGGCCGCGTTGATCTGGTCGACGGTCGGGAAGGTGGTGAACGGCTTCTCGACGGTGGGCAGCTTGGCGGCGCCGGCGGCGTCCAGGGTGCCGTCCTTCTTCAGGGCCTCGAAGGTGGACGGGGTGGCGTAGCCGCCGAGGAAGAGGTTCTGGCCCTCGGTGCTGAACAGGTACTCCTGCCACAGGCGGGCGGCCGCCGGGTGCGGGGCCCACTTGTTGACGGCCTGGTTGTAGAACTGGGCGTAGGAGCCGTCGGTCGGGATGGAGACCTTCCAGTCGACGCCCTTGTCCTTGAACTCGTCGGTGTAGCCGGCGTTCAGGTAGGACCAGTCGATCGAGATCGGGGTCTCGCCCTTCTCGACGGTGGCCGGGGTCGACTCGACCGGGTTGAAGTTGCCGGACTGCTTCAGCTTGCCGAAGAAGTCGATGCCGGGCTGGATGTTGTCCAGCGAACCGCCGTTGGCGAGCGCGGCCGCGTAGACGCCGCCGAAGGCGGAGCCGGACTTGGTCGGGTTGCCGTTGAGGGCGACCTGGCCCTTGTACTCCGGCTTGAGCAGGTCGGCGAAGGTCTTCGGGCAGTTGGCGATCTTCTTGGCGTCGCAGCCGATGGAGACGTAGCCGCCGTAGTCGTTGACGGCGGCGCCGTTCGCGTCCTTCATGGTGTCCGGCACCTTGTCGAAGGTGGCGACCTTGTAGGGGGCGAGGATGCCGTCCTTGACCGCCTGGAGGGCGAAGGCGCTGCCCAGGTCGACCACGTCGGGGGCGCGGTCCTGGCCCTTGCGGGAGTTGATCGCGTTGATCTCGTCCTGGCTGGAGCCGTCCGGGTTCTCCTCCTCGACCTCGATGCCGTACTTGGCCTTGAAGCTGTCGATGATCTTGCCGTAGTTCGCCCAGTCCCGGGGCAGCGTGATGACGTGCAGCTTGCCCTCCTTCTTGGCGGCGGCGATCAGGCCGTCCATGCCGCCGAAGTCGGCGGCGGAGGTGGCCGTCTTGGCGTCCTTGGCGCCGCCCTGGGCGGCGTCGCCGGACTTGGCGCTCGAACCGGCGGAGCCGCAGGCGGTGAGGGAGAGCGCGGCGGCGGTCAGGACGGCCGCGAAGGCGGCGGCGCGGGCGCGGTGCACGGTCACGGGGAAGTCTCCTGTTAAGGGGGCGTACTGCGAGGGCGCTCGCGGGGGGTTCCGCGGGCTGGCGTCTCGCGAAGGATCGCGAAGGCCTGGGACGGCCTGCGAAGGTTCGTGAAGCCTTGCGAAGGTTCGCGAGGCCTTGCGGAGGGCGGCGGGCCGACCGGGGTGAGCGATCGATCGACGTCGTCCGAGTTGACTAGCCAACTTCGCTGACGGCAGTAAGTACGCCGGAGTCCGGTGACGGGAAGGTGAACGGACGGCCCAGCGCCGGGGTCGGGTGCGGGAACGGTGGAATCCGGCCATCGGAGCGTGATCCGTTCGGTGCGATGCTTCGAAGGCGCAGCGGAGTAAGGTCGGGCTGTCCGCGCCGGTACGGCTGCGCAGGACACCGCCCCAGGAGGGACATTGACTGACGTGGCAACTGAGCCCCAGCGCCCCGAGGGCCCCCCGGCCGCGGACGGGAGCCCGGCGGCCGGAGCCCCCTCGGCGGCCGGGGAACCCCCGGCGGAGCGCCCCGGCGCGCTGTACCGGAAGGTGGCCGCCGACCTGCGCGAGGCGATCACCACCGGCGCGTACGGCGAGGCCGGCCGGCTGCCCGCCGAGGGCGCGCTGGCCGAGCAGTACGGCGTCTCCCGCGGCACCGTCCGCCAGGCGCTCGCGGTGCTGCGCTCCGACGGACTGGTCACCTCCCGCCGCGGCACCCGCCGGGTGGTCCTCGGCGGTGCCCGGGTGCAGAGCTTCTCCGAACTGCTCAGCTTCACGCACTGGGCGTACTCGATGGGCGAGGAGCCCGGCGGCATCCTCGACTCGCTGGTGCGCCGCCCGGCCGACGCCGCCGAGCGCGAGCAACTGCGCCTGGAGCAGGGCGCCGAGGTGTACGTCATCGTCCGGCTGCGGACGCTCTCCGGCACGCCGGTGATGGTCGAGCGCACCGTCTACCCGCCGCGGGTCGGCGAGATCGTCGCCGAGCTGCCGCCGGACGTGGTCTCGCACACCGAAGTGCTGCGCGAGCACGGCATCCTGTTCACCGACGCCGACCACACCATCGACATCGTCCCGGCCAACGGTGAGGACGCCCGGCTGCTCGGCTGCCGCCGGGGCGGTCCGCTGCTGCGCGAGCGGCGCCGCACGACCGACCCGACGGGCACGCCGGTGGAGTGGTCCCAGGACCGCTACCTGCCCGGGACGGTGGCGTTCAGCGTGCACAACTCCCTGGCCACGTCGGCGCTTTCGCGGCACGCGCGGGAGCTGGACTGAGCCCTTCGGCTACCGCATGAGCGCGGCGAGCAGCGGGCGGTAGTGCGCGAAGCCGGGCGTCGGGGCGCCGGCCTCCTTCGCCAGCTCGTCCCAGCGCCGCACCGCCACCGCGTCCCGCGCGCCCGGGAGTTCGGCGAAGGCGGCGGCCTGCTGCTCGTCCATCGGGCCGCCCTGGACGGTCAGGGTGTACTCGGAGGCCGCGGAGAGCTTTTCCCGGTAGCCGGGCTCGACCGCGCACAGGTAGCGCTTGGCGGCCACGTGCAGCCGGACCGGCTCGGTGACCTCCGGGCCGAACCAGCGGGCCAGCCAGTCGGCCCCGGAGTCGCTGTGGCGGTTGTCCTGACCCTGCATCAGATCCGTTCCGTGCAGGGCCCCGTGGAAGTGGCCGACGTCGTGCAGCAGCGCGGCGGCGACCAGGTGGTCGGGTGCCCCGGCCGCCTCGGCGGCAGCGGCGGCCTGGAGCATGTGCTCGGCCATGGTGACCTCCTCGCCCAGGTACTCCGCGGCGCCCTCGCCGGCGAACAGCGCGGCGATCGTGTCCAGGGCGGCGGCCCGGCGGCGCAGCACGGCGAGGGTGGAGGAGAGCGAGTCGAGGTCGGCGTAGCAGCCCTGGAGGTGCCGGTGGCCGTCCTGCTGGAAGGCCGTCCGGGCGTGCAGCAGGCGGGTGTTGTCGAAGACCAGGCAGTCGCCGGGGCCGAGGCGGAAGGTGAGCTGGAGCTCGGGGCGCAGGGTGATCTCGGCGAAGCGGCGGTAGGCGGCGTAGAAGGCGTCCAGGCCCGATCCGCGCAGGGTGCCGGTCGAGCGGTTGTTGAACCGGACCTCGCGGATTCGCCCCTTCGGGTCCAGCTCGATCAGCGGGCGGTCGGCCCGGAGCTCGGTGCGGCGGTCGCGGAAGACGAACGGGACGGGCGTGCGGGTGAGGACCTCGAAGGCCTCCGGCGCCTCCTCCCGGAGGACCGCCGCGGCCTTGAAGCCGTCCACCAGTCCGGAGTCGCCGCCGGTCGCCGAGTTCTCCAGGCAGTGCAGCAGCTGGAGGGTCGGCACCGGGTCCCGGTACGGGTTGTCGGTGTGCGGGGCGATGGCGACGCTGGTGAAGGCGAGGTTGTTGGGAGACGGTTCGACCCGGACGTCGAACAGCTCCCCGTAGTTGGTGACCCGCACGTGCCCGAAGCTCTCCGCCACCCGCAGCACCTGCCGCTCGACGGTCGGCACCCCGCGCAGCACGGCGAAGCCGCTGTCCCGTACGGCGGCCAGCACCGCGGCCTGCTCGGCCGGGTCGGTCAGGTAGGCCTCCCACGACGCCTCGGGGAGGCCGGGTGCGAAGTCCGCCGCCGTCCAGAGCCGCTTGCCCCGCTCGGTGCGCCCGTCGCCCTCGTCCGTCCCGTCGAGCCGCTCCCGCGGGTACCGCGACCGGTGCCCGTCCGACCAGAGCACCTCCAGGTGCCCGTCGGCCTCCGTGCTCGCGGCGACCGCCAGGTCCGGCGGCAGCTCGTGGATCTGGAACAGCTTCTGTCCGTTGCGCGGGTCCCGGCACTCGGCGCACGGGCAGTTGTCGCGCAGCCAGTACGGCGGCAGCTCGGTCATCGGTCTTCTCCTCGGCGGCACTACGGCTGTCGTGTCGGCTGAAGTTGTATAGCCAACTTCAGCCCTGCCGGGAGCCTGCCCGCCCTCGGTGAGTTCCACGTGCCGAGCGGGTGAACGCCACGGGAACTGTGCCCGGTGGGCCGTCCCGGCGGGCTGTTCGGGTGAGGGGGTGCGGGGCGCCGCGCGTTTCGGTGGGGGAGGGGTGGGGGCTGCGGCACTGTCGGGGTGGATTTGTCCCGATATATGAGAGGTGCGAGCAATGGCCCATTCCTCCTCCAATCCGCCCGGCTCGGGGCACACCGCGCTGCGGCGCGAGGTCGGCGTCATCGGACTGCTCTGGGCCTCGGTCGGGGCGATCATCGGCTCCGGCTGGCTGTTCGGGGCGCAGAAGGCGGCGGTGGCGGCCGGGCCGGCGGCGCTGGTGTCCTGGGGCGTCGGCGCGGTGGCGATCATCCTGCTGGCGCTGGTGCACGCCGAACTGGGCGGGCTGTTCCCGGTGGCGGGTGGCACGGCGCGCTACCCCCACTACGCCTTCGGCGGGTTCGCCGGGATGTCCTTCGGCTGGTTCACCTGGCTGCAGGCCGCGACCATCGCGCCGATCGAGGTGCAGGCGATGATCAACTACGCCCAGCACTGGAGCTGGGCGGACGGCCTGCTGAACAAGGACCTGACGCTGACCGGCTGGGGGTTCGTCGTCGCGGCCCTGCTGCTCGGGGTCTTCGTCGCGGTCAACTTCCTCGGCGTGCGGCTGCTCGCGCACACCAACAGCGCGGCCACCGTGTGGAAGGTCGCCATCCCGGTGCTGACCATCATCACGCTCGGCTTCACCGAGTTCCACGGCTCCAACTTCACCGTCCACGGCTTCGCCCCGGACGGGGCCAAGGGCGTGCTCGCCGCGATCAGCAGCAGCGGGGTGATCTTCGCGCTGCTCGGCTTCGAGCAGGCCATCCAGTGGGCGGGCGAGAGCCGCAACCCGCGCCGGGACATCCCGCGCGCCGTGCTCGGCTCGGTGGTGATCGGCACGGTCGTCTACGTGATGCTCCAGGTGGTGTTCATCGGCGCGCTGCCGCCGGAGACCTTCGCCAAGGGCTGGACCACGCTCGACTACCCCGGGATCAGCGGACCGTTCGCCGGCCTGGCGACCCTGATCGGCCTGGGCTGGCTGGCCACCGTGCTGTTCATCGACGCGGTCGTCTCACCGGCCGGCACCGGGCTGGTCTACATCACCTCCAGCTCGCGGGTCACCTACGGCCTGAGCCGCAACGGCTACGCCCCGCAGGCGCTGCAGTCCACCGACAAGCGCGCGGTGCCCTGGCTCGGCCTGCTGATCGCCTGGGTGGCCGGGGTGATCTGCTTCCTGCCCTTCCCGAGCTGGCAGCGGCTGGTCGGCTTCATCACCTCGGCGGTGGTGCTGATGTACGCGGGCGCCCCGCTGGCCTTCGGGGTGCTGCGCAAGCGGCTGCCGGGGATGGAGCGCTCGTACCACCTGCCCGGCGGCTCGGTGGTCTCGCCGCTGGCCTTCGTGGTGGCGAGCCTGGTCATCTACTGGTCCGGCTGGGACACCCTGTGGCGGCTCGGCCTGGCGATCGTGATCGGCTACCTGCTGCTCGGCGGGTACTCCTGGTACGCGCGCTCGAAGGGGATGCCGAACGCGCCCCGGATGGACTTCCGGGCCGGGCAGTGGCTGCCGGTCTACCTGCTCGGCATGGGCGTGGTCTCCTGGCAGGGCACCTTCGGCGCGGGCGCGCAGGGGAACCTGCCGCTGTGGTGGGACATCGCCGTCGTGGTGGTGTTCTCGCTGGTCGTCTACTACTGGGCGCTGGCGATCGCGCTGCCGGCGGAGGAGATCGAGCGGAACATCCGCGGCGTGGAGGTGGTGGACGTCAACGGGCACTGACGGCCGGGTACGGCGGCGGCCCCGGGAGCTGTTCCCGGGGCCGCCGCCGTGCGTGCGTCGGGCCGCGACGGTCGCCGTGCGTGCGTCGCTGTGCGCGCGTCAGGCCGCGACGGTCGCGTTCCAGGCGGCCTCGGCGGCGGCCAGGGCGGGCGCCGGGTCGGCCGAGGTGGCGGCGGCGAGGCCGGTGAGGCAGGCGCGGACGGTGTCCAGCGAGGCGGCCCGCCCGTAGTGGTTGACCCGCAGCATCGAACCGGCCAGCGCGCCGCCGCCCGGCTGGACCGGCAGGGCCGGGTCGAGGCGGGCGGCGAGGGCGGTCGCGTCGACGCCGTCCGGGGTGCGCAGGGTGGTGGCGACCGGGGCCGCGTGGGCGTCCTCGACGACGTACGGGGCCAGGGTGCCGAGCGCGCGGACGCCGGCCCGGGTGGCGGCCGAGGCGGCGCGGTGCCGGGCGATCACGGCGGGCAGGCCGTCGGCGGCGATCCGGTCCAGGCAGGCGCCGAGCGCGAGCATCTCCAACTGGGCCGGGGCGTGCGGCAGTACGGCGCGGCCGGCGTCGGTCCAGCGCTCCTTCCAGTCCAGCAGCGAGAGGTAGGAGCGGCGCGGGGCGGCCGGGTTGGCGGCGATCCGCGCCCAGGCGCGCTCGGAGACGGACACGGCGGAGACGCCGGCCGGGCCGCCCATCGCCTTCTGGCCGCCGATGACGCACAGGTCGACGCCCCACTCGTCGGTGAGCACGGGCTCGGCGGCGACGGAGGCCACCGCGTCGAGCATCAGCAGCGCGCCGTGCTCGCGGACCACGGCGCCGATCTCGGCGACCGGGTTGGTGTTGCCGGTGGCGGCCTCGGCGTGCACCAGGGAGACGAAGTCGATCTCCGGGTTCGCCTCCAGGGCCGCGGCGACCTGCTCGGCGCTCACCGCGCTGTCGAAGGGCACGGCCAGGTCGACGACCTTCGCCCCGCAGGAGCGCAGCCAGTTGCCGAAGGTCTGCCCGTACGGGCCGGTGACGACGTTGAGGGCGGTCGAGCCGGGGTGCGCGGCGCCGCGGATCGCGGCCTCCAGGGGGAGCAGCGCCTCGCCCTGGGTGACGATCACGTCGGCCCCGGTGTGCAGCAGGGCGGCCACCTGGTCCTCGATCGCCGCGAACTCGGCGGCGCTGAGCGGGGGCAGGTCGAGGAAGGGGCTCACGTCGGTATCGCCTTTCGCGGGGTTTCGCGGGAGTCGCGCGGGGGCCGCGCGGGGGTCGTGCGGGGTGGGGGTGCGGAAACGAGTCTGCCGCATTGTGACTGCTTACACGGAACCCGCCCGTCGGTAGAGTGCGGCCATGAGCGATGGCGCGGTGCTGCACGTGCGGGGTCGGGTGCTGGTCGGTCCGCAGGACGTCCGGGACGAACTCTGGGTGGTGGACGGCCGGGTGAGCTTCACCCGCCCGCCGACCGCCGGGGACGTCCGGACGGTGACCGGCTGGGTGCTGCCCGGCCTGGTGGACGCGCACTGCCACGTCGGCCTGGACGCGCACGGCGCGGTGGACGCCGAGACCAGCGAGAAGCAGGCGCTCACCGACCGGGACGCCGGCACCCTGCTGATCCGCGACGCCGGCTCGGCCGCCGACACCCGGTGGATCGACGACCGCGAGGACCTGCCCCGGATCATCCGGGCCGGGCGGCACATCGCCCGCACCCGCCGCTACATCCGCAACTACGCGCACGAGATCGAGCCCGGCGACCTGGCCGCCTACGTCCGGGCCGAGGCCCGGCGCGGGGACGGCTGGGTGAAGCTGGTCGGCGACTGGATCGACCGCGAGCGCGGCGACCTCGCCGCCTGCTGGCCCGGCGACGCGCTGGCCGAGGCGATCGCGGCGGCGCACGAGGAGGGCGCCCGGGTCACCGCGCACTGCTTCTCCGCCGAGTCGCTGCCGGACCTGCTGGCGGCCGGGATCGACTGCGTCGAGCACGCCACCGGCCTGACCGAGGACCTGATCCCGGTCTTCGCCGAGCGCGGGGTGGCGATCGTGCCGACCCTGGTCAACATCGCCACCTTCCCGGACCTCGCGGCCGGCGGCGAGGCCAAGTTCCCGGCCTGGTCGGCGCACATGCGGCGGCTGCACGAGCGCCGGTACGCCACGGTGGGGGCCGCGCACGACGCGGGCATCCCAGTGTTCGTCGGCACCGACGCGGGCGGCTCGCTGGCGCACGGGCTGGTCGCGGAGGAGGTGGCGGAGCTGGTGAAGGCGGGGCTGAGCCCGGCCGAGGCGCTGTCGGCGGCGAGCTGGGGAGCGCGCGCGTGGCTGGGGCGGCCGGGGTTGGAGGAGGGCGCGCCGGCGGACTTCGTGGTGTACGCGCAGGACCCGCGGGCGGACGTCCGGGTGCTCGCGGACCCGCGGCTGGTGGTGCTGCGGGGGCGGCCGGTCGGGTAGCCGCGCCGGGGTTCCGCCGCGGGGCCGGGGAGGGTGTCCGGGCGGGGGTGCCGCCGTCCCCGGGCCGGCCCGCCGCCGGCCCGCTGGACCCTCTCGATCACATGATCATCCGCTGAAAGCCGTGTCGGTGTAGGCCGATAGGGTGGCGACCATGGCACCGCGTCCACTGAACGAGATCGTCGAGCCCGGCTGGGCCACCGCCCTGGAACCCGTCGCCGGAAGGGTCGCCGCGATGGGCGACTTCCTGCGCTCCGAGCTGACCGCAGGCCGTACCTACCTGCCCTCCGGCCCGAACGTGCTGCGCGCCTTCCAGCAGCCCTTCGCCGACGTGCGGGTGCTGATCGTCGGGCAGGACCCGTACCCGACCCCCGGCCACGCCGTCGGGCTCAGCTTCTCGGTGGCGCCGGAGGTGCGGCCGATCCCGGCGAGCCTGATCAACATCTACCGGGAGTACGGCACCGACCTGGGCCTGCCGGAGCCGTCCAACGGGGACCTCACCCCGTGGACGAACCAGGGCGTGCTGCTGCTCAACCGGGTGCTCACCGTCCAGCCGCGCAAGAGCGGCGGGCACCGGGGCAAGGGCTGGGAGGCGGTCACCGAGCAGGCGATCCGGGCGCTGGTGGCGCGCGGCGGCCCGCTGGTGGCGATCCTGTGGGGGAGCGACGCCCGCAACCTGCGGCCGCTGCTGGGCAACGTCCCGTCGGTGGAGTCGGTGCACCCCAGCCCGATGTCGGCCGACCGCGGCTTCTTCGGCTCGCGGCCGTTCAGCCGGGCCAACGAGCTGCTGGTGCGGCAGGGGGCGCAGCCGGTGGACTGGCGGCTGCCGTAGCAGAGATGGGTCAGCGCAGAACGCCAATCTCACTCCAACGGGTGAAATGACGTTCTGTGTTGCTCATGTGACGGATTGTTCGAGAAGACTGGCGGCTCATCGTTTCATCTGTGTGGGGGTACCGCCTTGTCTTCTCGCCCGTCTTCGGCCTCGTCTTCGCGCTCGTCCGCTTGCCCGTCCGCTCGCCGAATCGTTTCCGCCGCCGCGGCCACCGCCGTGGTGGCGAGCTCACTGCTCACCGCCGCGCCCGTCCAGGCGGCCGGGCCCGCCCCGTCGTCGCCCGGTAAGGCGCGCGCCGTCACCGCCGAACTCGACCTGGACGTCAGCCTGTTGAACAAGGCGGTGGACGTCCCGGTGAACATCGCGCTGAACAAGGTGGAGTCGCCGGCGCAGCGCGACGGCTCGATCCTGACCGCCACGGTGGCCGGGGTGGACCAGACGGGCCCCGTCACCCTGGTCAAGGCGGACGTCGGCAAGTCGGTCACCCGCGTCGACGCCAAGGGCGCCACCGCCTCCGTCAAGCTGGTCAACGCCGACGTGCATGCCCCCGGCCTGCCCGCCACCGCGCTGCTCGGCCTGGAGGCGATGAGCGCCGAGGCCAGCTGTCCGGTGGACGGGCAGCCCACCGCGGACGTGGTCGCGCCGCTCAAGCTCAGCGTGCTCGGCAAGCCGGTCACCGTCGGCCTGTACGGGCCGACCAAGGTGGACGTGCCGCTGGTCGGCAGTGTCTCGGTGGAGTTCTCCAAGAAGACCGTCACCACGACCACCGCCGCCGCCTCCGCCCTGGAGGTGCAGGTGGAGGTGAACCCGCTCAACCTGAACGTCGCCAAGGTCACCGGGAAGGTCACCGTCGCCTCGGTGAGCTGCGAGAAGCCCTCCGGGCCGGCGGCCACCCCGTCCGGCCCGGCCACCCAGAGCGCCGCGCCCACCAGCGCGCCCGCCGTCGAGCCGGTCGCCGACACCACCGCCTCGCGCACCCCCGTTCCGCAGGCCGCGGTGGAGAAGCCGGAGAAGTCGGAGAAGCTGGCCGCCACCGGCGGCAGCAGCGCCACCGGCCCGCTGGCCGCAGGGGCCGCCGCCCTGGTCGCGGGCGGGGCGGCCGCACTGTGGGCCACCCGGCGCCGTCGCGCCGCGCACGCCCGCCGGCACTGACCGTCCGCCGGTACCGACCGTGTGGCTCCGCTGACCACGGGGTGGCGCTGATCACGCGTCGTCACTGAACGTACCGGCCTCGTCACTCATGGCACCCGGAACGGCGGGAGTGTCACCCCCGGCACTCCCGCACCGTGACCGTGCCAATGCGGACGGTTGGTTCACCTGCGCGTTACACAAGAGGAACAACCGGGAAACGGCGGCTTGCGACGCTACGCGGGCACCCACCACCCAGCAATGCGAGGGACACGCAGTGGCAATCAAGGCCGAGTACATCTGGATCGACGGCACCAAGCCGACCGCGAAGCTCCGTTCCAAGACTCGCGTCCTGCCCAACGCCGACAAGATCCCGACCTGGGGCTTCGACGGTTCCTCGACCAACCAGGCCGAGGGCCACGCCTCGGACCGCGTGCTGGACCCGGTGCGGGTGACGCCGGACCCGATCCGCGGCGGCGACAACATCCTGGTCCTCTGCGAGGTCCTGGAGACGGACGGCACCCCGCACGTCTCCAACACCCGCGCCCTGCTGCGCGAGGTCGCCGAGAAGTACGCCTCGCAGGAGTCGATCTTCGGCATCGAGCAGGAGTACACCTTCTTCAAGGGCTCCCGCCCGCTCGGCTTCCCGGAGGGCGGCTTCCCGGCCCCGCAGGGCGGCTACTACTGCGGCGTCGGCGCCGAGGAGGTCTTCGGCCGCGAGATCGTCGAGCTGCACCTGGACCGCTGCATCGACGCCGGCCTGGCCATCTGCGGCATCAACGCCGAGGTCATGCCCGGCCAGTGGGAGTTCCAGATCGGCCCGGTCGACGCGCTGACCGTCTCGGACGACATGTGGATCGCCCGCTACCTGCTGTACCGCACCGCCGAGGAGTTCGGCATCGACGCCACCCTCGACGCCAAGCCGGCCCGCGGTGACTGGAACGGTGCGGGTGCCCACACCAACTTCTCCACCAAGGCGATGCGCGAGGGCTACGACGCCATCATCACCGCCTGCGAGTCGCTCGGCACCTCGCAGGAGAAGGTGCTGGAGCACGTCAACCAGTACGGCCACGACATCCAGTCGCGCCTCACGGGCAAGCACGAGACCGCCCCGTGGAACGTCTACAGCTACGGCGTCTCCGACCGCGGCGCCTCGGTGCGCATCCCGTGGCAGGTCGAGGTGGACAAGAAGGGCTACATCGAGGACCGTCGCCCGAACGCCAACGTCGACCCCTACGTCGTCACCCGGCTCCTGATCAACACCTGCTGCGAGGCCCTGGAGAAGGCCGGCCAGGTCTGATCCGCCGCGTCTCCTGAGCAGTCCGCCGGGCCTCCCCTCCACGCGAGGGGAGGCCTGGCGGCGTTCCGGTCGGCTCCGCGAAATCGGCGGACCAGTCGTTGAACTCGGCCGAGCGGGGCTCCCGTTGCTACCGGAGAGGGCCCGACGGGCGGGCGCCGGGAAGCGCTCGCGCGCCGACCGGTCGCCGCCCGCGGCCCGAACCGTTCACTCAGGAGCGTTCATGAAGAAGATCCAGGCGGCCCTCGTCTCCGCCGCCGCCCTCGCGGGCATCGGGCTGGCCGCGGCTGCGGCTCCCGCCTCGGCCGCCGGCGGGACCACCGCCACCACGCCGGGCGTGCCGATCACGGTGCCGGGCGTTCCCTCGCCGGGTGCGCCGTCCACGGTGCCGGGCGCTCCCAGGCCGGGCGTGCCGATCACGCCGGGCAAGCCGGCCGGGCCGGGGACGGTGCAGAACCTCGCCGTCGAGCCGGCCGGTTCCGGGAGCACCCCCGTGCCGGGTGTCACGACCTGCAGCGACCGACTGTTCGGCGGCACGTTCTACTGCGGCGGCAGCTACGGCAGCGGGGCGACCTTCTTCGACTTCCGGGACGGCACCCGCCTGATCCTGGTGATCGGCACCAACCACGCGGTGTACACCCGGTCGACCATCGCCAACTCCACCAAGCTGACCGACTGGAAGTCCCTCGGCGGCACTATGGCCGGCAAGGTCGAGATCACCGCGGCGACCATGGGCGGCGCCTTCCGCATCGACGTGCCCGGCGCCGACGGCCGGACCTGGTCCCGGGCCAGGGACACCAACGGCAGCTGGACCGGCTGGACGGCGCGGTAGCGAGCCGGTTCCGATCGGGTCTTGATCGGGGTGGGGCGGTCCCGGAGAATCGGGCCATGACTGCTCCGGACCGCCCCCTCCTCGTGCGCCGTCTGCACGTGGACCTGGGGCGGGTGTGGGCGGACGGGTGTCGCGGTCGGCGGGTTCCGTCAACCGACCGCAGGCAGTACCGGCCCCAGGAGTGTGTCCGTCCATGGCTCTCACCTTCCACTGGTTCCTCCCCACCAACGGCGACAGCCGGCTGATCGTCGGTGGCGGGCACGGCTCCACGCCCGGCACGGCCGGCTCGGACCGGCCGCCGAGCGTCGGCTACCTCGGCCAGATCGCCCGCAGCGCCGAGCAGTTGGGCTTCGAGGGGGTGCTGACGCCGACCGGGGCCTGGTGCGAGGACGCCTGGCTGACCACCGCGATGCTCAGCCAGGTGACCGAGCGGCTGAAGTACCTGGTGGCGTTCCGGCCCGGGCAGATCAGCCCGACGCTGGCCGCGCAGATGGCCGCCACCTACCAGCGGCAGTCCGGCGGGCGGCTGCTGCTCAACGTGGTGACCGGCGGGGAGTCCGCCGAGCAGCGCGCCTACGGGGACTTCCTGGACAAGGACGCCCGGTACGCGCGGACCGGGGAGTTCCTGGGCATCACCCGGCGGCTCTGGGCGGGGGAGACGGTCGACCACCACGGGCCGCACCTGCGGGTCGAGGGGGCGCGGCTGAACCGGCTGCCGGACCCGGTCCCGGCGGTGTACTTCGGCGGCTCCTCCCCGGTCGCCGGCGACGTCGCCGCCGAGCACGCGGACGTCTACCTGACCTGGGGCGAACCGCCCGCCCAGGTCCGGGAGAAGATCCGCTGGATCCGCGGCCTGGCCGCCGCCCGGGGCCGGACCGTACGGTTCGGCATCCGGCTGCACGTGATCACCCGGGACACCGCCGCCCAGGCCTGGGCGGAGACCGAACGGCTGCTCGCCGCGATGGACCCGGAGCGGGTGCGGGAGACCCAGCGGGCGCTCGCCCGGAGCGAGTCGGAGGGCCAGCGGCGGATGCTCGCGCTGCACGGCGGCTCGGCGCAGCGGCTGGAGGTGTACCCCGGACTGTGGGCCGGCATCGGACTGCTGCGCGGCGGCGCCGGCACGGCGCTGGTGGGCAGCCACCGGGAGGTCGCGGACCTGATCTGCGAGTACCACGGGCTGGGCGTCGACGAGTTCGTGCTGAGCGGGATGCCGCACCTGGAGGAGGCGTACTGGTTCGGCGAGGGCGTGCTCCCGCTGCTCGCCGCCCGCAACCTGTGGTCCCGCCCGTAGCGGGCGCCCGCTCCGCGCGTCGACCCGCAAACCGCTGGTCAAGCGCCCCCGCCGGACCGAGAATTCATGGCATGACCCAGCAGCCCCTGCTCCTCCTCGACGTGGACGGACCGCTCAACCCCTACGCCGCGCCGAAGCGGAGGCCCGAGGGCTACGCCACCCACCGGCTGCGCCCCTCCTGGTGGGTGGCGAAGCAGGAGCACCTGGCGGCGGTCCAGGCCCGGCAGGCGACCCGCGCCAGGCACGCCAAGCCCCCCGCCGTCCGGGTCAAGCCGCTGCGGGTCTGGCTCAACCCCTCGCACGGCGCGGAACTGCTGGCACTGCCCTACGAACTGGTGTGGGCCACCGGCTGGATGGGCGACGCGAACACCCACATAGGGCCGCACCTGGGCCTGCCCGAACTCCCGTACATCAGCTGGTCCGACCTGTTCGGCGAGGCGCGGGACGGGCTGCACTGGAAGACCAGGGACGTGGTCGCCTGGGCCGCCGGGCGCCCGTTCGTCTGGGTGGACGACGAACTCGGCCCGCGGGACGAGGAGTGGATCGAGGCGAACCACCCCGGCCCGGCGCTCGCCCTGCACGTCAACCCCCGGGTCGGCCTGCTCGCCGACGACTTCGCCACGCTACGGGATTGGGCGGAGGGGTGTGCTGTTCCAGGGGCGTGAACGGAGAAGGGTGGGGCGCGCGAGGTGTGAACGGTCGAGCGGAGTGCGCCGAGCGCCCCGTTGTGCTCGGGGCGCCGCCCTTTCTACCGTCCCGTCATGACCATTCTCACGGAGCCCATCGGCAGCATCCCCCGGCCGAGCACTCTGCTGAACGCCCTGACCGAACACGCCGAGGGGCGGCTGTCCGACGCCGACCTGAAGAAGCTGCAGGACGAGGCCACCGCCGACACGCTGGCCAGGCTGGCGGAGCTCGGCTGCCCCGTCCTGGTGGACGGCGAGCAGGCGAAGCCGAGCTTCGTCACGTACCCCCTCGCCGGGCTGACCTCCCTCGCCGGGGACGGCGCCGTCATCCCCTTCGCCGACGGACACACCCGGCAGCTGCCGCGGCTGACCGCCGGACCCTTCCGGTACCGGGTCCGTGCCGAGACCTATCTGCGCGACGCCCTGCGGCACACCTCGCAGCCCGTCAAGCAGGCCGTCATCGCACCCTCCGCGCTCAGCCTGCTCTACCCCGCCGACGGCATCGACGGGTACTCGCGCGAGAACTTCCTGGAGGACCTGGCCGACGAGGCCGAGGCCGACATCCGCGGCTGCCTGGACGCGGGCGCCCACGTCGTCCAACTCGACTTCACCGAGGCCCGGTTGTCGCTCAAGCTGGACCCGTCGGGCACTCTGCTGGACGACTTCGTGGCCCTCAACAACCAGGTGCTCGACCGGTTCGCCGAGGAGGAGCGGGCCCGCCTCGGCGTGCACACCTGCCCGGGCGGGGACCAGGACTCCACCCACAGCCTGGACGTCGACTACGCCGAGCTGCTGCCGAAGCTCTTCCGGCTCAGGGTCGGCAACTTCTACGTGCAGCTGGCGAGCGAGGCCGACCCCGACCGCGTGCTCGCCGTCATCGCGGATCAACTCCGCCCCGGAATCCGGGTGTTCGTCGGAGTGACCGACCCGATCGACCCCAGGGTGGAGACCCCGGAGGAGGTGCGGGACCGGGTGCTGGCCGCAGCCCGGCACATCCCGGTCGACCAGCTCGGCACGACCGACGACTGCGGATTCTCGCCGTTCGCAGACGACGCCTCCACCTCGCGGGACACCGCCTTCGCCAAGATCGCGGCCCGCGTGAAGGGCACCGCCCTGGCGGCGGAGGCGCTCGGGCTCCAGTAGCGCTCGCCGGGTCGGCCGGGGGTGGGCTGTCGTGCGTCCGCCCGGCCGCCCGCCCCGCCGTCCACCCGCTCGCCCGGCCTGACGGGCGAGCGGCCGGCGGCCAGGGGTGGGCTGCTGTTGCGCCGGTCAGGCCGAACCGAGCACGGCCTCAAGGGCGTTGAGGAACCGGTCGGTGGTCGCCTCGTCCCGGACGGCGATCCGCAGCCACTCCTCGCCCAGCCCCGGGAAGGTGTCCCCGCGCCGGACGGCGAAGCCGTGCTCGCGCAGCCGCCGCCGGACCGCCGCCGCGTCGGGCAGCCGTACCAGGACGAAGGAGGCGGCCGGTTCGCCGTACAGCCGCACCGACGGGAAGGCGGCCAGGCCCTTCACCAAGTGCTCGCGCCAGAAGGCCAGTTCGGCCGCCGCCAGCTCCGCCTCGGCGAGCGCCGCCGGGCCGCTGCACGCCTCGGCGGCGGCCAGCGCCGGGGTGGAGACCGGCCAGAGCGGCTGGGCGGCGCCGAGGTCGGCGATCAGCGGTGCGGGCCCGAGCACGTAGCCGATCCGCAGTCCGGCCAGCCCCCAGGTCTTGGTGAGGCTGCGCAGCACGACGACCCGGCCGGGCAGGTCCCGGGTGGAGGCGAGGGACTCCCGCTCGCCCGGGACGGTGTCCATGAACGCCTCGTCCACCACCAGGGTGCGCCCCGGCCGGGCCAGTGCGGCGACGGCCTCGGCGGGGTGCAGCACGGAGGTCGGGTTGGTCGGGTTGCCGAGGACGACCAGGTCCGCCTCCTCGGGGACGGCGCCCAGCCGGAAGCCGTCCCCGGGGGCGAGCAGTACCCGGTGCACGTGGTGTCCGGCGTCCCGCAGGGCCGCCTCCGGCTCGGTGAACTGGGGGTGCACCACGATGATGTGACGTGGCGTCAGCACGCGCGCCAGCAGGACGAAGGCCTCCGCCGCCCCCGAGGTGAGCAGCACCTCCTCGACCGGGCGGGCGTGCCGGGCGGCCACGGCGGCGCGCGCGGCGCTCTGGTCGGGATAGGCGGCGAGGTCGCCGAGGGTGGCCGCGAGGTGCTCGCGCAGCCAGGTCGGGGGAGTGCCGGTGCGGACGTTGACGGCGAGGTCGACCAGGCCGAGCCCGTCGGCGCGCACCTCGGCGTCGCCGTGGTGGCGCAGGTCGGGTTCGGGGGCGGTCACGCGGGGTCTCCTCGCTGGGTGGTGCGGCTGGTTCGGGTGGTCGCGACTGGTGGTGGACGTGATGCGGTTCTACGGGCCGGGTGGTGCGGCGGGCCGCGGGTCGTCGCCGAGGTCGAGCGGTGCGAGCCGTCCGTGCGCCGCCGCCCGGGCGATCGCGACCGTGGCCCGCGCCGACTTCCGCTTGGTGACCACGAGCCGGCCCCCCGGCGCGCTCGCCAGCGCCGCGGCCTCGGCCACGCTCGCGGTGCCGACGGCCGTACCGACGGCGGCGGAGGGGTTCGGCACCGGCACGCCCGCGAGCGCCTCGGGCGGGTGCTCGTCCACGGGTACGCCGGTGAGGTGGTCGGCCGCCCAGCGCACCGCCGGGTGGTCCGCCTTGCCCGCCACGGTGGCCAGCCGGGCCACCTCGGAGCGGTCCAGCCCGGCCTCCCGGAGGGTGTCCGTCAGCAGCCGCAGCACCTCGGTCCGCTCGGCGCCGCTGCTCGCACCGATCCCGACCACCAGGGTGCGGGGGACGACGGCGACCAGTCCGCTCACGTGCCGCACCCTTTCGTCCCAAGCTCCGGTGATCCCACCACGCCCGGGCGGAACGGGTCAATCGCGGCGGGTGTGAGATCCGACGCCGGTGCCGTCGCCGCTCCCGACGCCCCTCCCGATGTCCTTGCCGATGCTCTTCCCGACGCCGCCGGTCCGCCGGGGCGCGGCAGCTGTTCGTCTGTTCTTCACTTGTCTTGTGCGGTACACGTCACCGCGGCACTCCTACTGTTCTCGGCGCTCCCGCCAGGAAGCCCCGACATCCGGAGGACACCATGGCCTTCGCACGACTGCGCACCCCCTCTTCCGCCGTCGCCCCCCTCCCGCGCCCCGGCCGCCGCCGTCCGCGCCCGCTCCGCCCGCTCACCGCGCTGGCCGCCGGCCTCGGCCTGGTGGCCGGCTCGCTCGGCCTCTGGGCCGCCGGCGGCAGCGCGGCCGCCGACACCGCCGCGGGCGCCGCCGCCGGCCTGCCCGCGCCCGACCACGTGGTCGTCGTCGTCCTGGAGAACCACGCCTACTCCCAGGTGATCGGCAGCTCCAAGGCCCCGTACATCAACACCACCCTGGTGGCCGGCGGCGCGACGCTGACCCAGTCCTACGCGCTCACCCACCCCAGCCAGCCCAACTACTACATGCTGTTCTCCGGCAGCTCCCAGGGCATCGTGGACGACGGCTGCGTGGACGTCGGTGCCCTGCAGCAGCCCAACCTCGCGTCCGAGCTGATCGGCGCCGGCCAGACCTGGGCCAGCTACAACGAGGGCCTGCCCGGCCCCGGCGCCACCGACTGCAGCAGCGGCAACTACGCCCAGAAGCACAACCCGTGGTTCGGCTTCGGCAACGTGCCCACCTCCAGCGCGTACGGCATGGACGCCTTCCCGAGCGACTACAGCACCCTGCCGAAGGTCTCCTTCGTCGTCCCGGACCTCTGCGACGACATGCACGACTGCTCCGTCGGCACCGGCGACTCCTGGCTCCAGGCCAACCTCGACGGGTACGCGCAGTGGGCGAAGAGCCACAACAGCCTGCTCCTGCTCACCTTCGACGAGGACAACAAGCTGTCCGGCAACCGCATCCCGACCCTCGTCTACGGCGCCCACGTCGCCCCCGGCAGCAGCACCGCCACCACGTACAACCACTACGACGTGCTGCACACCCTGGAGGACCTGGCCGGGGTCAACGCCCACGCGGGCAACTCGGCCGGCGCCGCCGACATCACCGGAATCTGGAACTGACGCCCGTGTACGTCGCGGACTCCCGCAGCTCGAAGGCCCCCGCCGCCCCGACCGCCGCCGACGCGGCCCCCCTCGGGGCGGCCCCCGCGCCGGCCGCCGGTCGGGCGCGGCGGGGCGCCGTGCCGGGGGCGGTCCTCGCCCTCGGCACGGTCAGCCTGGTCACCGACATCTCCTCCGAGATGGTCACCGCCGTCCTCCCGCTCTACCTGCTCACCGGGCTCGGCCTCTCCCCGCTCGGCTTCGGCCTGCTCGACGGCATCCAGAACGGCTTCAGCGCGCTGGTCCGGCTGGTCGGCGGCCACCTCTCGGACCGCCGCGGCCGCGACGGCGCCGCCCGCCACAAGGCCGTCGCGGCCGTCGGGTACGGGCTGTCCGCGCTGTGCCGGCCGCTGCTGCTGTTCGTCCACACCGTGCCGCTGATCGGCGCCGTGATCGCCGTCGACCGCACCGGCAAGGGCCTGCGCACCGCGCCCCGGGACGCGATGATCTCGCTCGCCACCGAACCCGCCCACCGCGGCCGGGCGTTCGGGGTGCACCGGGCGATGGACACGGCCGGGGCCCTGCTCGGCCCGCTCGCCGCCTTCCTGGTGCTGCGGCTGGCCGGCGGCCCGCTGCTCGCCGACGGCGGCGAACGGCACGGCTACGACGCGGTGTTCACGGTCAGCTCGTGCGTCGCGGCGCTCGGCGTGCTGATCCTGCTGCTGTTCGTGCCGAACCGGCAGCAGGGCGACGACGCCTCGGCGCCCGCCCCCTCGCTGCGCGCTAGCCTCACCCTGCTGCGGCTGCCGGGGCTGCGCCGGCTGACGCTCTGCGCCGTCCTGCTCGGCCTCACCACCGTCAGCGACTCCTTCCTCTACCTGCTGGTCCAGCGCCGACTGGACCTGCCCGTCGACCTGTTCCCGCTGCTGCCGCTGGGCACCGCCGCGGCCTTCCTGCTGCTCGCCGTCCCGCTCGGCGCGCTCGCCGACCGGATCGGCCGCCACCGGCTCTTCCTCGCCGGGCACGGGGTGCTGCTGCTCGCGTACGGGCTGTTGCTCTCGCCGCTGCGGGGGCTGCCGGCGGTGCTCTGCGTGCTGGCGCTGCACGGCACCTTCTACGCGGCCACCGACGGCGTGCTCGCCGCGGCGGCCGCCGACGCCGTACCCGCCGAGCAGCGCGGCGCCGGGCTGGCCCTGGTCGGCACCGGGCAGGCGCTGGCCCGGTTCGCCTGCTCGCTGCTGTTCGGCGCGCTGTGGGGCGCGGTCGGCGGCTCGGCGGCGCTGGGCTGGTCGGCGGGGGCGCTGGCGCTGTGCGTGCTCGGCGCGGCGGCGGTGCTGCGCCGGTCCGAGCCCTCCGCCGCGGCGGTGCCGCACCCGTCCGAACCCGTCGTCGTGAAGCCCCCGGAGGAGAAGAGCCGATGAACCTGCGGAACCGGACCAGGGTGATCATCCTGCTGGTCGCCGTCGTGCTGCTCGGCGCGGTCGGCACCGGGGCCGTCCTCTACGCCGCCGACCGCACCGCCCGCCGGGACCAGGCCCAGCCCGGCGGGCCGTCCGTCGCGTCCGGCCCGGTGTCACTACAGGTGCAGTCCGGCGGACGACAGCTGTTGTTCCGCAACATGGCCTGGGGCCCGCACCGGGACGAGATCACCACCGTCGCCGCCGACCACCCGGACGGCCCGCGCACCGCCTCGGGCGTCCAGTGCCTGCGCTTCCACGCCGCCGCCGGCACCGGCATCTGCCTCCAGGCCCAGCACGGCGCGCTGGAGGACACCTACCGCGCCGTCGTCCTGGACGACCACCTGCGCGAGCTCCGCTCGTTCCCGGCGGCCGGCATCCCCACCCGCTCCCGGGTCTCGCCGTCCGGGCACCTCGCCGCCTGGACGGTCTTCGTCAGCGGCGACTCGTACGCGGGCAGCGACTTCTCCACCCGCACCTCGATCGTGGACGTCCGGGACTGGAACCTGCGGGAGAACCTGGAGGACTTCGCGGTCGTCCTGGCCGGCCGCCCGTACCAGGCGCACGACATCAACATCTGGGGCGTCACCTTCGCCGACGACACCACCTTCTACGCCACCCTCGCCAGCGCCGGGCAGACCCACCTCGTCCGCGGCGACCTCACCGCCCGCACCCTCACCGCCCTGCACGACAACGTCGAGTGCCCCTCGCTCTCCCCGGACGGCACCCGCGTCGCGTACAAGAAGCGCGTCCCCGGCCTGCCCGCCGACGCCCCGTGGCGGCTGTACGTGCTCGACCTCGCCACCATGACCGAGACCGCCACCGCCGAGCAGCGCAACATCGACGACCAGGCGCTCTGGTCCGGCGCCGGCACCCTGGTCTACGCCCTGCCCGGCGACTACGGCGCCGACCTGTGGACCGTCCCGGCGGACGGTTCGGGCCGCGCGGAGCCGGTCACCAAGGCCGCGGTCGCCCCCGCCTACCTGGGCTGAGGAACTCTCGGCTACCGTCCCACGTCGAGCAGAGTGTGACGTCCCGATCAGGCACCTCGAACAAATGTCCTGATCAGACGTCCTGATCGAGCGTTCTGACCGAACGGGGGAGCAAGACAACCGTGGACGGCATCCCACCCGAGCGCACGGTGACCGACTCGTGGCCCGCCCTGCACGGCCGCCCGGTCCTGCGGCGCACCGTCGCCGTCGGGCTGGTGCTGTGCGTGTCCGTCGCCGCCGCCCTCGTGGTGCGCGGCGTCAACGCGCTCACCGCCGGCGGCACCGGCCGCGAGACCGACCGCGACCGCGCCGAACGTCTGGCCGGGCTCCACCCCTCCCAGCACCCCGGCGTCGGCCGCTTCTACGTCCCGGTCGGCGCCGTCTACACCCACACCTCCGACGGCGCCCCGGTCGCCTACCTGCACTACCGCCTCGGCGGCGGCCGGGCCCCCGGCCTCGGCGACTTCCTCAGCGCCTACGACCTCCCCGCGCCCGGCCCGGTTGCCCCACTGCCCGCCGACCTGCTCGCCGCCCTCGGCGGCGACGAGCCGGCCGAGGCCCCGGAACTCCCCGACTCCCCGCCGCCGCCCGTCGCCACCCCCTCCCCCTCGGCCACCCCCACCCCCGCCGAGAGCCCGTCCCCGGAGGCCACCCCCACCCCGGAGTCCGACGACCCCTTCGCCGAGCCCGCCGACCCCGCCGACCCGGCCCCCGTGGTCGCCCCCGCCCCGGACCCCGTCCCGGACGAGCCCGCCGCCCCGGACGAGCCCACCCCCGACGACCCCACCCCGAGCCCCACCTGGACCCCCACCCCCAGCCCCACCGCCCTCCCCACCCACACCCCCACCGCCCGCCGCATCTACGTCGCCACCATCTCCGGCGGCCTCCCCGGCGCCGCCGACATCTACATCCGCGCCACCGGCTGACCCCCGCCGGGCGCCGGGTCAGGCCACGTGTCGGTCGATGGTGAAGGCCATGACGCTGCCGGGTTGGAGCGGGAACGGGAGCTGGATCAGCCCGGCGGTGTTGTTGAACGGCGCGGGGAAGGTGGCCCGGACGCTCGCACCGTGGGCGGCCCCGAGCGCGCTGATCTCCGACGCGTTCACGCTCAGGCGGGTCGGCCGGAGCGCGGGATCAACGGTGAGCCGGTACTCGGCATCGGTGACATGGCGGAACACCTGGGCCTGCACGCGAATCCGTCGGTCGTTTCCCACGAACTTGCGTGCCGTGACGCTCAGCTCCACCAGGTGGCCCGCGGTGGCCTGAACCTCGCGCGGTACCGGGAAGTGTTCGACCCTGGCGCGTCCGCCGACGACGTCCTCGTGCGTGGCGGGCGCGCGTTCCAGTTCGCGGTTGTCGACCCGGACCGCGCCGACCGTGAAGACTTCCGGGTCGTCCGGATCCAGGTTGTCGTCGATCATCCACCGGAGCAGGCACTCGGGCCCGGTGAAGCCGTCCAGGCCGGCGTCGTCGTTGGAGGCGAGGCAGGCGATCGTCACCGTTCCGGGCAGGGCCTCGATCCGGTAGGAGATCCGGAAGCTCTGGTAGAGGTAGTCCGGATGGGCGTCGCCGTTTGGTGCGGGCGAGAGCAGGCAGTCATAGCGGTAGGCGGACAGCGCTCCGGCGAACAGCGGGTCGCGCACCGGACCGAGGACGTCCTGCATGCCGCGAAGTACGGCGCTGTCCACCTGTTCCGTGGTCTCCCGTACGGTGAGGGAGCCGATCGCGAGGGTGACGGCCGCCGCCGACACGAAGGCGCCGCCGATGAGGCTGAGGATGGTGGCGAGGACCTGCTGGTGGGTCATCAGTGCCGCGGTCACCACGCAGACCAGCCCCACCGTCAATGCGAGGGTGTTGATCAGTGCGAGGATCTTGCGCAGTTGTCGTTCACGAGACACGGCCACGCGCCACCCCCGTGGGCCGCGTCAGAGCGCCGACCCCTCTGCGATGATCCGGACGATGCGTTCGGAGACCTCCCCGATCTCCTGCGCCGTACGAATGTTGTCCGCCTGCCCCTCGGTCAGAAAGACCATGGCGACGCGGTGTGCGGGATGCAGGACGATGCCCGCGTCGTTCACGATGCCGCGCAGGCTTCCGGTCTTGTGCCGGACCGGGACGTCGTCGTCCAGGCGGGACGGAATCCGGTCGTTGCGCAGGTAGTTGACCAGGTAACGGCGGACCGGCTCGAGGTGGGGCGTCCGGTCGATGTACTCGACCAGCCGCAGCATGTCCTCGGCGGTCGTGGTGTTGGCCCGGCCGAGCGGACCGAGTTCCCGCTCGGAGAACCCGGCAGGGAAGGTCGTGCTATGCAGTCCGACGGCCTTGATCGTGGCGTCGATCCGCTCCTGGCCCAGGACGGCGCGTACGTGCTCGGCTGCCGGATTGTCGCTGGTCACCAGGGCGAACCCGCACAACTCCCGTACGGTGACGGTCGAGTCGGGGTCGAGGGCCTGGAGCACACTCGGGTACATCGTGCCCGGGAGGGCCCCGATCCGGACGCGCTCATCGGGGTCGAGTTCGCCGCGTTCGGCTGAGTCGAAGAGGGCCACCCCGAGGATCATCTTGGTCAGGCTCGCCGCAGGAAGCACCAGGTCCGCCCGGTGGGCGACGGTGAGCCGGGGGCCGTCGAGCGTCTTGACCAGGACGCTGCGCACGCCTGTGCCGCCGGCCGTCGTGAACGCTTCGATCTGTGCGGCGATCGCGGAGTGCAATCCGTCGGAATCGACCATCGGGCAGTCCCCTTCCTCCCGCTCTGGTCGAGTCGGGCCAACGGCTCCCTACCCGCACGGGAGCGCCGTACGCCCCGGTCCGGAGACCGGGCGGGGCCGAGAGGCCGGGAACGGCCGAACGCCCGCGGGCGGGTAGCCGACGGGCGTTCGGGAGGGGCTGGTCAGCGGGCGGCGGCGGCCGGTTCGGGGCGGGGGGTGGGGGGCTCGGCCGCGGCTGTGGAGGGGGTGGTGGTCGGGGTCGGGGTTGGGGTGCGGCGGGTGGGGGCCTGGCCGACGAGCATGGCGGCGAGGGCGAGGAGGAGGCCGAGGACCTGCCAGGGGGTGAGGGTCTGGCCGAGGACGAGGAGGCCGCCGAGGGTGGCGACGACCGGGTTGATCAGGCCGAGGAAGGAGGCCGGGCCGGCGCCGAGGTGCTCGATGCCGCGGAACCAGAGGGAGTAGGCGAGCGCGGTGCCGAACAGGCCGAGGTAGGCGAAGCCGGCCAGGTTGGCGGCGCTCAGGGCGGGCGGTGCGCCCTCGACCAGGGCGGCGAGCGGGACGAGGAAGACCGAGCCGGCCAGGAGCTGCCAGCCGGTGAGGTCGAGCAGGGTGGCGCCCTCGGGGCGGCCCCAGCGGCGGGTGAGGACGGTGCCCATGGCCATCAGCGAGATCCCGGCGACCATCGAGGCGATGCCGACGCCGTCCAGCCGGGCGCCGCTCTTGAGCACCAGCAGGGCCACGCCGCCGACCCCGACCAGTCCGGCGATCACCGCCCGCCGTCCGGGTCGCACCCGCAGCACGCCGATCGAGAATCCGGCGACGAGCAGCGGCTGGATCGCCCCGATGGTGGCGGCGACGCCGCCGGGCAGGCGGTAGGCGCCGACGAACATCAGCGGGAAGAACAGCCCGATGTTGAGCATCCCGAGCACGGCCGCGCGCCCCCACCAGCGCCCCTTGGGAAGTCGACGGCCGATCAGCAGCAGGAGCAGTCCGGCCGGGAGCGCACGGAGCGCGGCGAGCAGCAGCGGGCGGCCGTCGGGCAGCAGCTGGGTGGTGACGAGGTAGGTGGTGCCCCACGCGGCCGGGGCGAGTGCGGCGGTGGCGGCGATCCCCGCGCGCTTGCGGTCCATGACGGCCATGACGTCCCCCTGAACGTTGATTATCTGAACGTTGAGATAATTTCTACGCCGGGGATCCGCGAACGTCAAGTATGTGAATGTTAAGATATCTACGTTGGGTAGGCAGTGGACACTGGACGGCTACGGACAGACGGCTCCGGAAGGGCGGCGGGCATGCAGCAGCGCGACACCGTGGACGACATCGTCGAGCAGTGGGCCCGGGCCCGCCCCGAGCTGGACGCCGGGCCGATGGCCCTGATCGGCCGGCTGCGACGGCTCAACGTCCGGGTCGACAACGCCCTGCGCGAGTACTTCACCGCCTGCGGCCTGGACTCCTCCGAGTTCGACGTGCTGGCCACCCTGCGCCGCTCCGGCGAGCCGTACGAGCTCAACGCCCGCGCGCTGCTCAAGTCCGCGATGGTCACCTCCGGGGCCATCACCAACCGGGTCGACCGGCTGTCCGCCAAGGGACTGGTCGAGCGCAACCCCTGCCCGACCGACCGCCGGGCCGTCCTGGTCCGCCTCACCCCGGCCGGCAAGGAGCTGATCGACGGGGCGCTGGCCGGTCACGTCCGCAACGAGGAGCGCATCCTCTCGGCCCTCGACGCGGACGAGCGCAACCGGCTCGACGCCCTACTGCGCAAGCTCCTCATCGCGCACGGGGACACCGAGCCGCTTCTCTGAGCCGGGCCGGTGCCTCCAAGGGCGGGCGCGGGCGGCGTGTCCAGCGGTGTCCCGGCGGCGTTATCCCCTGCGGAAGCCCACCGGAGGAGAGGCCCCGATGAAAGAGAAGACCCCCAGGGACATCGCCGTCGGCGACCAGCTGCGGGCCGCCGGCACCGAGGGTGCCCAGTGGCTGACCGCCTCCGGGTGGGGGCCGCCGGTCAAGGTGCCGCTGCAGGAGGCGGCGAAGTGGCAGCAGGAGACCCGCGCCCGGATGCTGGCGTCGCAGCGGGACGAGTCCTGCACCTGGTGCGACCACCTGCTGTACGGCGGGCCGCAGCCCGTCGTCGTGCACGCGGAACACCCGACCCACCTGATCTGCCGCGCCTGCTCGATCGCCGCCCGCCCCCGCCGGGTCTGCCTGGACTGCGGGGAACCCGCCGCCTCCACGTCCCCGGCCGACGGGCGCGAGGACGTCTTCATGGGCGCGGTGGCGATCTACACCCGGCTGCGCTGCGCCGCCTGCCACCACTCCGACCCGCTCACCGGCACCTTCGGCCAGCCCGTCTGACCGGGCCGCTCAACGGCGTGCGACCAGCGCGTACCGCTCGTCGTCCACTGGCCCGCCCCACAGCTCGGCCTCCCCGCCGAGCGGCTCGACCCGCAGCTCGGAGACCAACGGCCGTACGGCCGCCGCGAGTTCCTCCGCCCCGACCCCGCCGCCCCACGGCAGCCGCCCCGCCCCGGCCGGGTACGGCGAAACGGTGGCCTGCCCGGTCTCCCGCCACCGGCCCTCGACCAGGACCAGCCGGCCGCCCGGCCGCAGCAGCCGCACCCAAGCGCGCAGCGCCCGCTCGGGCTCGGGGAGCGTCCAGACCAGGTGCCGTGACAGCAGGACGTCGAAGCTCTCGTCCCCGAGCGGCGGCGCGCCCGCGTCACCCACCAGGAACCGCGCCGTCAGGCCCGCCGCGACCAGCTTCGCCCTGGCCCGCCCGACCATCCGCGGCGCCAGGTCCACGCCCGTCACCCGGTGCCCGTCCGCCGCGAGCAGCAGCGACAGCGACCCGGTGCCGCACCCGACGTCCAGCACGTCCGCCGCCCCGCCCGGCACCCACCCCCGCACCCGCCGAAGCCACGCCGCCCGCACCGGCCCCGCCCGCAACCCGTGGTCGGGCTCCTCGTCGAAGGCCGCAGCGGCCGCGTCCCAGTACTCGGCAATGGCGCGGCGGCCGGAGTCATCCATGGCGCGCATCATCGCAACCGCCACCGACACGGGCCGCTACCCGCCGATGGGGAAGGGGATCCCGTGCCGGTCCCCGCTCACCGACCGCCGAATGACGTTGACCAGCCTGACCTGTGCCGCAGTCGTCGACCGCCGAGCCTGCTCGAACTCGTCCGGAGACAGCGGATCGGTTCGTGGGTCGCGGCTACGAGCCACCTGATCGAGGAAGGTCTCGACGGCACGGCCGAACTCGTCGATCTCGGCGGCGACTTCCCTGGGTGCGATCAGGCTCGCGTGCATCAGGGCCGCACTCCATGCGCCCCAGTCGTAGTCCCAGCCACGCCGTTCGCCGTGTGCGCGCCTGAGTTCCATTGTGAACCCGGCGTAGTGGCCCAGTAGTTCCCGGTATGCGGCGAGCTGCTGGTCCCGGGACCAGTGCCGGTCCTGGGCGCGGCGCGTGACGATGCCGCCGACCAGTACACCTGCCGTGGCTGAAAGCGCCCCGGCCGCCGTCGTCACCAGTGTGTCCAACATGGAGCCTCCTCGCCAGCGCTGACGAACGGCGGCACGAGACCAGGGCCCGGGTGCGTTGCGGGGAAGTGCCCGAAGCTGCCCCAAGGTGGCACGGTGCCGGAACCCGCCGACCGTACCGGCTCACCCCACCACACCCCGGGGAGCTTGCCAACTATGTTGGACGGGTTGGAGGTTGGCGCTTGCGGATCGAATTCGACAGCTTCTCCCGAGCTGTCATTCGCCCAGGGGTCTTGTGGACCGTTGGCTCCAGGCGGAGCCAACGGCTCTCTGTGTGTCGCCTGCGCCCGCCCCGCAGTCGGGGCGGCAGATCCCCTCATCCCGCTCCGCCCAGGGTCGGCGGCTGCCAGTCGAAGGTCGCGGCCGAGCGGTTCAGCAGGGTGCGGGCGGGGAGGAGGCCGGTGAGGGTGAGGGCGGTGTCGCGCAGGAGGGTGGCGGCGGGGGAGCGGAGGGCGACGAGGTTGCCGATGCGGCGGGAGGCGGCGACGACGGCGGTGGTGCGGGGGAGCCGGGCAGCGGTGTAGGCGGGCAGGGCGGCGGCCGGGTCGGCGGCGGGGGTGAGCAGGGAGGCGAGGACGACGGCGTCCTCGATGGCCTGGCAGGCGCCCTGGCCCTGGAAGGGGCACATCGCGTGGGCGGCGTCGCCGAGGAGGGCGACCCGGCCGTGGTGGTGGGCGGGCAGCGGGTCGGCGAGGTCCCAGACGTCGTGGCGCAGGACGCGTTCGGGCTCGGCCAGGGCGAACAGCCGCGGTACGGGGGCGCACCAGTCGCCGAACCGGCGCAGGAGTTCGGCCCGTTCGTCCCCGTCGGCGGCCCGCTCGCCGGCCGGGGCGAGGGCGGCGCCGTAGACGTAGACCCGGCCGTCGGCGAGCGGGACGACTCCGGCGAGCCGGCCGCGGCCCCACACCTCGCCGACGGCGGCCGGGCGGCGGTCGGGGGTGACGACGGCGCGCCAGGTGGTGAAGCCGCTGTAGCGGGGGCCGGGGTGGCGGGGGAAGAGCAGGGCCCGGGTCGCGGAGCGGATGCCGTCGGCGGCGACGACCAGGTCGGCGGTCTCCTCCCCGTCGGCGGTGCGCAGGACGGCGGGTTCGGTGGCGCTGCCGGGGGTGACGAGGGTGGCGGGCGAGCCGGTGCGGACGGTGTCCTCCGGGAGCGCGTCGACCAGGGCGGCGATGACGTCGGCGCGGGCGACGGCGGCGATGGTGTCGCCGAAGCAGGCCTCGAAGGCCGTGGTGTCGAGGCGGGCGAGCCAGCGGCCGGAGGGGTGGCGCAGGCCGACGGCGGGGTGCGGGGCGGCGAGGGCGCGCAGGCGCGCGCCGACGCCGAGCCGGTCGAGGGAGCGCAGGGCGTTGGGGGCGAGGGCGAGCCCGGCGCCGACGGGTTCGAGGGATTCGGCGCGTTCGTGGACGCGTACGGGCATGCCCTGCCGGTGGAGGGCGAGGGCGGCGGTGAGGCCGCCGATGCCGCCGCCGATGACGATCGCCTGGTGCAGGCCCATGAGGGGGCTCCTCTTCTCGCGCGACCCGGGCACTACAGGTGTAGTGTCCGATGTCCGGCACGCTACTACATGTGTAGTGAGCCGTAAACTACGGCTGTAGTGAGTTGGGGGAGCCCGACTGGAAAGGCCATGATCGGACCCATGACACCCCCGCGCCCGACCCTGATCGCCGACGCCGCCATCGACCTGATCGCCGACGCCGGCCTGCGCGGGCTCACCCACCGCGCCGTGGACGACGCGTCCGGCCTGCCCGCCGGCTCGACCTCCAACCTCGCCCGGACCAGGGCCGCCCTGCTGGAGCTCGTGCTCACCCGGATCGTCGAGCGGGAGACCGCAGACTTCCCGGTCCTCGCCGAGGGCGAACTGCCGCAGGCCGCCGTCCCGCCGCGCGAACTGCTGGCCGAGGTCGGCGCCGAGGTGCTCTTCCGGGCGCTCACGGAGGGCCGCCGGCTCACCCTGGCCCGCCTGGAACTCGCCCTGGAGGCCACCCGCAGGCCCGAACTGCGCACCCTCTACGACCGCCTGGGCGCGCGCTTCGCCCAGCGCGCCGCCGAGCTGCTCGCCGCCTCCGGCTCGGGCGACCCCACGGGGGACGCCCGCCGGTTGATCCGCTGGTGCGACGGCGTGCTGTTCAACGCCACGGCCGGCAGCGGGCACTGGCACGTGCCGATGCCGGAGGAACTGCGCGAGGAGATCGACCGCTACCTCGCCGTGCTGCTCGACCGGTAGGAGCCGGTAGGACCGGTGGGACCCGGTAGGGCCGGGGCCCGGGGGTGCCCGCCTATACTCCCTCTGCCCGATCAGGCAGGGGGAAGAAATGCTGAACACGCTCGACGTCGCGGTACTGGTGGTGGTCGGGGTGGCGCTGCTGGTGCGGCTGGCGACGCTGCCGGTGCTGGTCCGTGCCCAAGCGGCAACGCGCCGCCGGGCGTTGGCGGCCGCCGGCGCGGACCCGGCCGGAGGTGCGCGGGGCGGCACCGGCGCGACGATCGGCGAACTGACGGTGGGTCTGCTGACCGCCGTGGGAGTGCTGGCCGTCCTGCGCGCCTGGAGCAGCGTCCTCTTCGAGGGGCTGGGGCGGTCGTTCGACGTCTACAATGCGCGGTACCTCACGATCGTCTCGCACCTGCCCCTCCACTCGGCGCGGACCTGGTACATCACCTCCTTCGTCGTCTGCCTGCTGCTCTGGCTGCTGCTCTGGTGCCTGACCCAGCGCAACCTGTGGACCGTCGGCATGCCGCCTCGGCTGTGGCGGGCCGGCCGGACCCGGGCCCAGGTCGCCGGCCTGCTCGCCCTCCGCGCGGTGCTCGCCGTGTTCCTCCTGCCGGTCGGGCTGATCGTCGCCGCGCTGGTGTTCCAGGCCGTCGCGATGGCGGCGAGCCGCCGGGCCAAGCCGGTCGGCGCGGAGGCGGTGCGCGCCGAAGAGGCCCGAGCGGCCCAGGCCGCCCAGGCGGTCCAGGCGTTCCCGGCGTCGCCGAACCCGTACGTGCCCACCGCGCCGGCGCGGGCGCCGTACGTCCCGCCGCAGACGCCGTACGCCCCGCCTCAGGTCCCGTACGTCCCCACGCAGTTCGCGCAGCCCGTCCCTCCGGTGCCGGCTGCCCCGGCCGCCCCGCCGGTGCTGCCGAGGCCGCCCGTCGGCAGCCCCCTCGGTGCTCACGAGCCCCGCACGATCGGCGGCTACCAGCTCCTCGGCCGGATCGGCTCCGGCGGCATGGGCACGGTCTACCTCGCCCAGCGCCAGGGCTCCGCCACCCAGGTCGCGCTCAAGACCATCAACCTCGAACTCCTCGACGACGCCGACCTGTTGCGCCGCTTCCGGCGCGAGTCCGAGGTGCTGGCGATGGTCCCCGGCGCCTACACCGCCCGGGTGCTCGACACCGGCGTGGACTCCGGACGCCCGTACCTGGCCATGGAGTTGCTGGACGGCCGCCCGCTGGACGCCCACCTGCGCGAGCAGGGGCCGATCCGCTCCGCCGAGGCGCTGCGGGCCCTCGCGCTGGCGCTGGCCGTGGCGCTGTCCGGGGTGCACCGGCTGGGGCTCGTCCACCGGGACCTCAAGCCCGCCAACATCATGCTGACCACGGCCGGTCCGCGCCTGCTGGACTTCGGCATCGCGGCGATCGTGGACGGCACCCGGCTGACCGCCACCGGCGGCGGGCCGGGCACCCTGACGTACATGGCGCCGGAGCAGTTCGGCGAGGAGCGGGTCGGTACGGCGGCCGACGTGTGGGCCTGGGCGTGCTGCGTGGTGTGCGCGGCGCACGGCGCCAGCCCGTTCGCGGCGACCAACACGGGAGCGGTGATCCGCCGGATCGTGGAGACCGGGCCCGAACCCGCGGCGCTGGCGGCGGTCCAGGCCCTCGACCCGGCGCTCGCCGCCGTCGTCACCCGCGCGCTGGCCATGGCCCCCGAGCAGCGCCCGGCGGACGGCACGGCCCTGCTGGCGGCGCTGGCGGCGGCCCAGCCGACGGCGCCGGACCCGGCGGCCGTCCACGACCAGATCACCCGGGGCTGGCAGACCCTCGCGCTGTAGCGGCGGCGACGGGTCCGGCGGCGGCATCAGGTACGGTGCGGCCTCAGCCGTCGGACGTTACCCGCCCGGCGACGAGCCGGGCGCAGTCGTCCACCGAGGCCCGCGAGGTGTCGACGACCAGGTCGTACGTGACGCCCTCGTGCACCAGCGAGGCCTGCGCGGCGGCCATCCCGGCCGCCCGGTCGCCGCGGGCCGCCTCCCGCTTCGCGGCCACCGCCGGATCGCAGCGCACCCCGACCCAGAGCACGTCCAGGCCCTCCAGCGCCGACCGCCACCGGGCCTGCGAAGCGGCGCCGCCGAGGAACACCTCGTCCACCACGATCCGGGCCCCGGCCCGGGCCATCGCCGCGACCCCGAGCGTCCAGGCGGCGTCCAGGGTGGCGAAGACCGGGCCGACCTCGACCGTCCCGTCCCCGTCCTCCAGCCCGCCGATGCCCTCGCCGCCGGTGCGCAGCGACGGCGGCAGCGCCTCGACCATGGTGTCCGCGCCGAGGTGCAGCCAGGGGTCCGGCAGCAGCTCCTGCAGGCGCAGGGCGATGCTCGACTTGCCGGAGCTGGACCCGCCGTTGAGAACGATCACATGCATGCGCGGAGCCTACGGCCGCGCACCCCGCGTCGTCGCGGCGTTATCCCGGGGGTGCCACAGGGGCGCGGCCATGGACCGCACGGCCCCGACCGCCCCCATCAACGCCGCCCCCATCAACGCCGCCCCCATCAACGCCGCCCCCCGCCGCCGAAGCCCCGGGCTACGCCGCCCCCGCCACGAAGGCCGCCGCCGCGGCGGTGAAGGAGGCGGCCACCGCCGGTGCGCCCGCCCAGTGCAGGTGCAGGTAGGAGGCGTGCACGTTGCCGCTCGCGAAGCCCTCGGTGCGGGGGCCGGTCGGCAGGCGCCAGCCCCAGGCGGGGAGTTCGCCCGCGCCGGGCTCGCAGACCGTGCGGTGGAACTCGTGGCCGCGCAGCCTGGTGCCGGCCGGGGCCAGCGGGGAGTCGTGCAGGGCGACCGCCTCCCGGTAGCCGAGGGTGAGGCGTTCGGTCATCCGGGCGTCGGCGGGCAGTACGCCGCACATCGGCAGGCCGTCCAACTCCCGTCCCAGGTAGAGCAGTCCGGCGCACTCGGCGGCGACCGGCCCGCCCGCGGCGGCGAACGCGGCGATGGCGGCGCGCAGCGGGGCGTTGCCGCTCAGCTCGCGGACGTACAGCTCGGGGAAGCCGCCGCCGATGACCAGGCCGGCCGTCCCGGCGGGCAGCGAGGAGGCGTGCAGCGGGTCGAACGGGACCACCTCCGCGCCCGCCGCGCCGAGCAGTTCGGCGTTCTCGGCGTACGAGAAGGAGAAGGCCGCGCCGCCCGCCACCGCGATCCGGGGCCGGCCGGCCACCGGGGTGACCTCGGCCGACGGGTCCCAGGGTTCGGCGTCCAACTCCGGTGCCGTCCGGGCGAGTTCGAGCAGGGCGTCCAAGTCGACCGAGGAGGCGACCAGTTCACCCATGTCGGCGACCGCCCGGAGGGCCTCCGCCGAGCGTTCCACCGCCGGGATCAGCCCGAGGTGGCGGGAGGGTGTGGCGACCGCCGTCGAGCGGCGCAGCGCGCCCAGCACCGGCACGCCGGAGCCCTCCTCCAGGGCCTCGCGCAGCAGGTGCTCGTGCCGGTCGGAGGCGACCCGGTTGAGGATCACCCCGGCGAGCCGCACCTGCGGGTCCCAGGAGGCGAATCCGTGCACCAGCGCGGCCACCGAGCGGGACTGCGAGGAGCCGTCCACGACCAGCACCACCGGCGCCCGCAGCAGCTTGGCGACGTGCGCCGTGGAGGCCAGTTCGCCGCGCCCGGAGGCCCCGTCGAACAGGCCCATGACCCCCTCGACGACGGCGACGTCCGCCCCCGCCGCGCCGTGCAGGAACAGCGGCGCGATCCGCTCCGGCCCGCACATGAAGGCGTCCAGGTTGCGGCCCGGGCGCCCGGCGGCGAGCGCGTGGTAGCCCGGGTCGATGTAGTCGGGGCCGACCTTGTGCGGCGACACCGCCAGCCCGCGCGCGGCGAGCGCCGCGATCAGGCCGGTGGCGACGGTGGTCTTGCCGGCGCCCGAGGAGGGCGCGGCGACGACGAGGCGGGGGATGTTGCTCAACGGTCTACCACTCGATACCGCGCTGGCCCTTGCGGCCGGCGTCCATGGGGTGCTTGACCTTGGTCATCTCGGTGACCAGGTCGGCGAAGCCGGTCAGCGCCTCGGGCGCGTACCGGCCGGTGATGACGACGTGCTGGCTGCCCGGGCGGTCCTTGAGCACGGCGACCACCTCGTCCGGGTCGACCCACCCCCAGTGCATCGGGTAGGTGAACTCGTCGAGCACGTAGAAGCGGTAGGTCTCGGCCGCGAGGTCGCGCTTGACCTGCTCCCAGCCCTCCTTGGCCGCCTCCTCGCTGGACATCTCCTGCTCGGTGGAGCGCTGGATCCAGGACCAGCCGGAGCCCATCTTGTGCCAGTCGACGGTGCCGCCCTCGCCGGAGGCGCCGAGCACGCGCAGCGCGTTCTCCTCGCCGACCTTCCACTTGGCGGACTTCACGAACTGGAACACCCCGACCGGCCAGCCCTGGTTCCAGGCCCGCAGCGCCATGCCGAACGCGGCCGTGGACTTGCCCTTGCCGGGGCCGGTGTGCACGGCGGTGATCGGCAGCGTGCGGCGCTGACGGGTCGTCAGGCCGTCATCGGGGACGCTCTCGGGGACTCCCTTGGGCATTCGGCTCAGGCCGCCTTTCGCATCGAAGTGGTCGAACGGTTCGCGGAGCGGTCCGCGGCGCGGTTCTCGCGGACGAGCGAGGCCACGCCCTCGGCGCGCAGCTCGTCCAGGCTGACGGCGGTGCCGCCGAGCAGCCCGGCCAGGGTGCGGGCCAGGCCCAGGCGGACCGGGCCGGACTCGCAGTCCAGCACCACGCTGGCCGTGCCCTGCGCCGCGAACAGCGCGGCCGCGCGGCGCGACTGGGCGAGCGCGTCCCGCCCGCCGGTGGCCCGGCCGTCGGTCACCACGACCAGCAGCGGGCGCCGGCTCGGGTCGCGCAGCCGCTCCACCCGCAGCACCTCGTGGGCGCGCAGCAGGCCGGCGGCCAGCGGGGTCCGCCCGCCGGTGGGCAGCGACTCCAGCCGGGCCGCGCCGACCTCCACCGAGGAGGTGGGCGGCAGTGCCAGCTCGGCGCCCGAGCCCCGGAAGGTGATCATGCCGATCTTGTCGCGGCGCTGGTAGGCGTCCATCAGCAGCGACAGCACCGCGCCCTTGACGGCGGTCATCCGCTGCCGGGCGGCCATCGAGCCGGAGGCGTCCACCACGAACAGCACCAGGTTGGACTCCCGTCCCTGGCGCACCTGTTCGCGGAAGTCGTCCTTGTGCACCACCAGTGCCCGCCCGCTGCGCCCGCGCGCGGCCTGGTGCGGCGCGGCGGCCTGGAGGGTCGCGGTCAGGTGCAGCCGGGCGAGCGCGCCCTGCGGGCGGCGGGCGCGGATGGTGTGCCCGCCGGTGGTCTCGGCGGGGGAGCGGCGGCCCTGGGCGCCGTGCCCGGTGCCCTTCACGGTGAACAGCCGCGTCCGGTACGGGTCGCCGGCCGCGACCGGCGCCGACTCCCGCGCGGGGGCCGGGTGCTGGGCCGGTACGGGCGGCTGCGCGGGTGCCTCGGGGCCATCGGAGGCGGGGTCCTCGGGGGAGGGCGCCTCGGGCGCCTCGGGGCCGGCGTCGGACGGATCGGGCGCGCCGCCGCCGTCGGGGCCGCCCCCGTCCGGGCCGCCCTCCGGCCCGTCGCCGTCGTCACTGCCGCCACCGTCGCCGTCCGGGCCGGGCCCGTCGTCCTCGGGCTCCGGCTCCTCCTGCTGGGCGTGCTCCTCCAGCGTCCGGTCCAGCTGCTCCTCGTCCAGCCCGGGCGCGTCGAAGGGGTTGCGGCGGCGGCGGTGCGGCAGTGCCAGCTGGGCGGCCTTGCGGACGTCCTCCTCCAGCACCTCGGTGCGCCCGTCCCAGGCGGCCAGCGCGACGGCGGTGCGGGCCATCACGATGTCCGCCCGCAGGCCGTCCACCTCGAACGCGGCGCACACAGCGGTGATCTGACGCAGCGCCACATCGGTCAGCTTGACCTTGGGCAGCAACTCCCGTGCCGCGGTGATGCGTTCGGCGAGCGCCCGCTCCTCCTCGGCGAACCGCGCGGCGAAGCCGGCCGGGTCCGCGTCGTACCCGAGCCGGCGGCGGACCACCTCGGCGCGCTCGGCCGGGTCCCGGGTGGCGGCGATCTCGACGGTCAGGCCGAACCGGTCGAGCAGCTGCGGCCGCAGCTCGCCCTCCTCCGGGTTCATGGTGCCGACCAGCAGGAACCGGGCCGCGTGCCGCACCGACACGCCCTCGCGCTCGACGTACGAGCGGCCCATCGCGGCGGCGTCCAGCAGCAGGTCCACCACGTGGTCCTGGAGCAGGTTCACCTCGTCGATGTAGAGCACGCCGCGGTGCGCCCGGGCGAGCAGTCCGGGCTCGTAGGCCTTGACGCCCTCGGCCAGCGCCCGCTCCAGGTCGAGCGAGCCGACGATCCGGTCCTCGGCCACGCCGACCGGCAACTCGACCAGCTGGGAGGGCCGTTCGGAGGAGGACGGGGAGTCGTGCGGCCCGTCCGGGCACTGCGGGTCGGGCGCGGCCGGGTCGCAGGCGAAGCGGCAGTCGTCCACGGTGGCGATGGACGGCAGCAGGCCGGCCAGCGCGCGCACCATGGTCGACTTCGCGGTGCCCTTCTCGCCGCGCACCAGCACGCCGCCCACGGCCGGGGAGACCGCGTTCAGCAGCAGTCCGAGCCGCAGGTCGGCCATGCCGACGATCGCGGTGAACGGATAGCGGACGTCACTCATGCCGTACCCCAGTCCTGTCGTGCCTGACTCTGTGATCGTGCCCGGCCCTGCTGCCCCGCCCGGTTCGGCGGTCCTGCCCAGCCCTGCGTCCGTGTCCGGCTCATGCGTCACTCCCAGGGGCCCCGGGCGGGAGGAACGGCAGCGATCCGGCCGCCGGCACCCCGCCCTCGATCAGCTTCCACAGCGCGTCGGTGTCCGCGTGCTCCTCGATCAGGTCGCCCAGCCGGTCCAGCCGGGCCTCGCGCGCCGCGGCGAAGGAGGTGTCCGGCGCCGGGACGAACGCCCGGCCGGACAACTCGGCTACCTCGCGCAGGAGTTCGCGGCGGAACCCGTCGTTCTCCAGCGCGCCGTGCCAGGTGGTGCCCCAGACCGGGCCGACCCGGCAGCCGTCCAGGAAGGGACTGCCCCCCTCCACGGTCACCACCCCGTGGTGGATCTCGTAGCCCTCGACCCGCTGCCCGAACGCCTCGCCGACCGGCCGCGCCAGCACCTTCTCGACGCCGAAGCGCACGTGCGTCGGCAGCAGCCCGAGACCGTCGACGGCGCCCGCCTTCGACTCGACCTCGTCCACGATCGAGTGCGCCAGCATCTGGTAGCCGCCGCAGACCCCGAGGACCGGCAGTCCGGCCGCCACCCGCGCCTTCAGGGCCGGCTCCAGGCCGCGCTCGCGCAGCCAGGCGAGGTCCGCGACGGTGGCCCGGGTACCGGGCAGCACCACCAGGTCGGCGTCGGCCAGCTCCTCCGGCCTGGTCGCCCAGCGGACCAGCACGCCCGGCTCCTGCGCGAGCGCGTCCATGTCGGTGAAGTTGGACAGCCGGGGGAAGCGCACCACGGCCACCCGCAGCACGTCCGCGCCGAGCGGCCCGGGCCCGTCCGCCCGGTCCGCCACGGTGGACAGGTCCAGCGAGTCCTCGGCGTCCAGCCAGAGCCCGGGCAGCATCGGCAGCGTGCCCAGCACCGGACGGCCGGTCAGCTCGTGCAGCATCTCCAGCCCGGGCGCCAGCAGCCGCGCGTCGCCGCGGAACTTGTTGACGAACCAGCCCGCCACGTGCCGCTGGTCCTCCGCCGACAGCAGCGCCAGCGTCCCGTACATCGCCGCGAAGACCCCGCCGCGGTCGATGTCCCCGACCACCACCACCGGCAGGGCGGCGGCCGTGGCCAGGCCCATGTTGGCGATGTCGCGGTCGCGCAGGTTGATCTCGGCGGGCGATCCCGCGCCCTCGCAGACCACCACGTCGTAGCGGCCGCGCAGGTCGGCCAGGCACTCCAGGGCGCGCTCCAGCAGGACGGGCTTGCGCTCGCGGTAGTCCAGCGCGCCGACCTCGGCCACCGGCCGGCCGAGCAGCACCACCTGGCTGCGGCCGTCCGCGCCCGGCTTGAGCAGCACCGGGTTCATCGCCGCCTCCGGCTCCACCCGGGCGGCCTGCGCCTGCATCGCCTGGGCGCGGCCGATCTCGGCGCCGTCGGCGGTGACGAAGGAGTTGAGCGACATGTTCTGCGCCTTGAACGGCGCGACCCGTACGCCCTGGCGGGCGAGCCACCGGCAGATTCCGGCCGTCACCACGCTCTTGCCAGCGTCCGAGGTCGTCCCCGCGACCAGCAGTGCGTTGCTCATGCCCGTCCCCTCTTCTTCAGCAGTGCCCGCAGCAGGACGTGCCCCGCGACCGTCGTACCCAGCGCCAGTGCGCCCACCCGCCGGGAGAGCGCGCAGGCCCGCTCGATGTCGTCCACCGTCACCGGCCGCAGCTCCGCGCCCAGGACGGGCCGGTGCTCCACCCGCTCGCCGTACCGCAGCGTGCCGCCCAGTCGGACGCCCACCGCGCCGGCGAACGCCGATTCGGCCTGGCCCGCGTTCGGGCTCGGGTGCGCGGAGCCGTCGCGCCGCCAGACCCGCCAGGCGGTCCGGGGCTCGGGGGCGGCGGCCACCGTCAGCAGCGCCGTCAGCCGGGCGCCCGGCCAGCCCGCCACGTCGTCCAGCCGGGCCGAGGCCCAGCCGAACCGGGCGTAGCGGGGCGAGCGGTGGCCGACCATGGCGTCCAGGGTGTTCACGGCGCGGAAGGCCAGCAGGCCGGGGGTGCCGGCCAGGGCGCCCCAGGTCAGCGCGTTCACCACGGCGTCGGCGGTGTTCTCGGCCACCGACTCGACCACCGCCCGGGCGATCTGCTGCCCGTCCAGCGCGCTCGGGTCCCGCCCGCACAGGTGCGGCAGCCGCTCCCGGGCGGCGGCGAGGTCGCCGGCGGCCAGCGAGCGGCCGATGGTGCGGGCCTCCCGGGTCAGCGAGGTGCCGCCGAGTACCGTCCAGGTCGCGGCCGCCGCCAGCGCCGCCCGGCCCAGCGGGCGCCGGCCCACCGTACGGTCCAGGGCGAGCGCGCCCGCCGCGACCGCGCCCACGCACAGCGCGGTGTACCCGGCCCCGGCGGCGCGGTCGTCGCGCCACAGCCGCCGCTCCAGCCGGGTCGCGGCGCTGCCGAAGAAGGCCACCGGGTGGCCCCGGCGGGGGTCGGCGAAGCGGGCGTCGGCGGCGTAGCCCGCGGCGGCGCCGAGCGCGAACACGGCGGCGCGGGCCAGCGGGCGCGAGGCTCGGGTCAGCGGGCGCGGAGCGGGGGAAGGCGCGCGCGGGGTCATCGGCCGCACGGCGGAGGGCAGCTCGGAGTCCGGCCGGGCGGGGCAGCCTGCATCGCGTGCGTGTCCTCACTCAGGGTCCGCGCCCTGGATCGACGTGACGGCGGCGAGAGTCTCCTGGCTTCCGGGTCGAACGCACCCCCGGAGCCTTCCAGCGGCCGTCGACGGCCCGCCGTGGCGATGTTCCGAGCGTGCTCCCCGGTGACAGTGGCGGGACCGCGCCGGACTTCCACCGGCTTCCTCTCCATGCCTCCGTTTGGCCCCAGGATCCCATCACGGGCCCGAACCGGGAGTCAACCGAGGTCACGGAGGGGTTGGTCACACGGGGACGCCGCTGACGCCCGGTCGGATCGCCCGGCGCGGCCCCGCCCCGACCCCCGCCACCGGCACCCCCTGAGTACCGCCCTGAGCACCCCGGGAGCGCCCGCCGGGTGACCCGGACGGCCCAGCCCGGTGGCCGGTCGGGCGGAGCGCCGGTGAACTGGGGCTCGAACACCGTCCGGTCCGTGAACAACGTCCGTGAACAACGTCCGTGAACAACAGAGCGGGGAGCGAGATGCGTTGGGGAACCGCCGCCGTCGTGGCGGCCGCCGCGGTGGGGGCCGCCGTGCTGGTGGTCGGCCGCCGGGCCTCCGAGCGGATGGTCCGTCCGGTGACCGCCGTCCAGGAGTCCGGGCCGGTCCAGGTCCGCGCCCTCGCCGCCGGCCGGGTCACCTTCACCCGCGGTCCCGCGAGCCTGCGCCCCGGCCGCTGGGCGGTGGAGTGGGCGGACGGCGGGCACGCGGTCGTCGAGGAGGTGCTGCACGCCGACGAACAGGGCGTCACCCGCCGACTGGTCCGCGCCGACCGGGGCACCCTCGTCCCCGGCACCGAGGTCCGCTTCACCCCGCGGGTCCACCTCGGCGACCCCACCGAGGCGCTCGGCCTCGCCTTCGCCGACACCACCGCCGACGGCGAGCTCGGCGCCCTCCCCGCCTGGCGGCTCGACGGCAAGCGCGGCACCTGGGTGATCCTGGTGCACGGCCCCGGCGACGACCGCCGGCAGACCCTCCCGGTGCTCCCCGTCCTCGACCGGCTCGGCCTGCCCGCCCTCGCCGTCACCTACCGCGGCGACCGGGGCGCCCCCGCCTCCCCGGACGGGCTCAGCCACTTCGGCGAGACCGAGTGGCGCGACATCGAGGCGGCGGTACGGCTGGCGCTCGACAGCGGCGCGGGCAAGGTGATCCTGTACGGCTGGTCCGTCGGCGCGACCATCGTGCTGCAGACCGTGGCCCGCTCCGCCTGGTCGCACGCCGTCCGCGGCCTGATCCTCGACTCGCCCGTGCTCGACCTGCCCGCCTCCGCCCGCCGGGACGCCGCCCGGGCCGGCTTCCAGGGCGTCGCCGCCGAGCTCGGCGCCCTCGCCGCCGAGGGCCGCACCGGGGTCGACCTCGCCGACTTCGGCCGCATCGCCGACGGCACCGACCTGCGGGTGCCGACCCTCCTCCTGCACAGCCCCGAGGACAGGATCGCGCCCTTCGGCGCCGCCGAGAAGCTGGCCGCCGCCCGCCGCGACGTGGTGAGCCTCCAACCCTTCCCCGGCGCCGACCACGCCACCCTCTGGAACACCGCCCCCGACCGCTACACCGAACTCCTCCGCCGCTGGCTCACCCCGCTCCTCTAGGGCCCGTCTTCGAACTCGCGTCTGCGGGCCGACGCCGGGGCACGCACCTCGCCGCGTTGTCGTCGGTCGCCAATGGCCCCCAGCCTTCGGCCGGGAGGTGCCCCCACCGCAGTGGCTCCCTCCTCCGCCTTGCGATGCACGCACCCCAACGCCGCCCCGCCCGCCCTCCGGGCGGACGACGGGAGTTCGAAGACCGGCCCTGGCCCCTCAACCACCCCCCCTGTGCGCGAGGGCGTTTTCGGCTGGTCCCCGCCGCTTTTCCCGGTGCGATTCCCCCCGTCCGGGAATGAACGTTCCTCCCATTCCTCCGGGCCCGCGTGAAAAGTCGGCCCGGCCGACTTCCGGTGCGGCTCGATCCCGATCACCGCGCCCGCCATCCGTCCGGATTCGGGCTGGACAGTCCTGCCGGGCGTCGCCGGGCCGAAACGCCCCCGTACGGGCCCCTCGGCTGTCAGGAGCAATATTTGGCCCGGCCCCTTACCCCCCACCCGTACGCACGGTGACCGCCCGAGCATTCCCGGCAACCGGGCCGCCCCCCATGGCATGGGCAGGTCACACGTTTCCGGCCAGGCGGTTTGCCGTTGTTGCCCGATCTTGCGGAGGTGCCACCGGCGGTCGCCCGGTCGTACGGACAACCGGATGTGACAGAAGGCCGGTACAAGGGGAAGACTGCTCGACGTGACGTCTCGGAACCCGCGCGACCGTGATGCCCCGCTCCCGCCGACGATCGGTACCGGTGCGACGGTGACCCGTCTCCCCGGAACGGCCCAACGGCCCGCCGGTGGCAGGCCGGGCGGGGCGGGAGTCCCCCGTAACGCAGTACCCCGGCGACGAGGGCCCGCTCCGGCTCCCGGGCGGGGCAGGGTTCCCGTGCCGGAGGGCTTTCCGGCACCCTCCGAGCTGGCGCCGCTGGCCCGCCGGATGCTGGTGGACGCCGTCCGGGTCGCCCGCTGGGCCGGTGAGCTGGCCGAGGTCGACAAGCGTGGCGAGCTGCTCCCGGACGACGCCCGCGCGGCGGGCCGGGCCCTGGCCATGACGGTCGGTGCCGCCGCCAAGGCGTGGGGGCAGGCGCTGCTGGTGGGCCTGGTGGAGGCCCGGGACGGCGGAGCCGGCCCCGGCTGGCGCCTGCACGCCTGGGAGCACGACGACGAGGCCGTGGTGCGCGGCTGGTCGGCGCTGTTCGACGCCTGGACCCTGCTCGCCCCGGTGCCGCCCGCGGCGCTGCGCGGCGTCTTCGCGGTCCTGGCCGGGCAGGCCGTGGACCAGGCCCCGCAGCTGCTCTCCTTCCTGCACCTGGTGGACGGCCCGGTCGCCGAGAGCGAGCTGCTGGAGCTGCTGCGCCGCGGCCTGGACGAGCGCCGGGTCGGCACCGGCCTCGGCGGACCCGGCCTGTCGCCGGTGCCGCACGCGGCCTCGGCCGTCTCCGCCGTCCGCGGCACCTGCCGCGCGCCGCAGATCGACACCCCGGCCGCGCCCTCGGACGTGGCCGCCGTCCTGGACTGGATGCTGGACGGCCTGGCGGCCGTCGGCGCCCTGGTGCGCAGGAACGACGCCGCGGAGCTGTCGCCGCTCGGCCACTGGGCGGTGCGGGCGAAGCTGGAGGAGATCTGCACGGTCGCGCAGACCGCGGCCGGGCACATCGAGCAGAGCGCCTTCGAGCTGCTGAACGCCTGTGCGGACTACTCGCCGGGCCCGGCCCGCGCCGAGTTCCGGGCCTGGGTCGCGGCCCGGCCGGCCGACCGGGCGGTGGGCGAGCTGCTGGACGCCGCCCAGGGCGACGACGCGCTGGTGCGCGGGCTGGCCTTCGAGGCGCTGCGGGTGGCCGGCGGACCGGCCGAGCAGGCGGTGCGCGCGGCGGTGGACGAGCCGGTGCTGCGCCCGTACGCGCTGCTGTGGCTGGCGGAGCGCGCGGACGAGGGCGTCGCCCCGGCGGACGTGCTGGGCGCGGAGGACGCGGCCTGGCTCTGGGTGGACACCGCGGCCGCGGTGCTCGACCACGGCGAGACCGAGCTGCTGGTGGGCCACGTCGAGGGCGCCGCGGCGGGCGACCCGGTCCGGCTGTTCGCCCGGGCCCGGCAGTCCGGCCACCCGCGGGCGGCCTCGGTGCTGACGGCGGTCTCGAGCGTGCACCCGGACCCGGGCGTGGCCCGGGCGGCCCGCCGCTCGGCGTTCAGCGTGCACACCGGCGGCGCCTGAGCCGCACGGGCGCACGGGAACACGGGCGCACAGGAACACGGGAACACGGGAAGGGCCCGGAACCACCAGGTTCCGGGCCCTTCCCCATGTCGGTCGTGGGACGGCTCAGCCGAGCCGCGACTCCGCCCGCCGGGCGCGGACGTCGCCGACCTTCTGCCCCACCTTGCGGCGGATGACCAGCAGCGGCGCCATCGCGGCGAGCGTGATCTGGGCGAACGCGCCGACGTGCATCAGGCTGTCGCCGCCGGGCAGCCCGGTCGCCCAGGCGGCCAGGCAGCCGATCGCGACGACGACCCAGCAGAGCGTGGCGGTGGCCAGCAGCCCCTGCGGCTTCGGGTACTCGATCCGGCTGACCATCAGGTACGCGGCGCCGAAGATGGCGAGCAGACCGGGCAGGAACGGCGGGTCGAGCAGCACGATGGCGATCACCGTCATCGCGCCCATCGGGCAGGGCATGCCCTGGAACACCCCGGGCCGCATCTTGACGGCCGAGAAGCGGGCCAGCCGCAGGACCACCGCGAGCAGTACGGTCAGCGCGATCAGCGCCGACAGCTTGCTGTTGGAACCCGGGGAGACCATCCCCCAGACCGCGACGAAGTAGGCCGGCGCGATGCCGAAGCTGATCAGGTCCGCGAGGTTGTCCAGTTCCGCTCCGAGGGCGGAGGAGCGCAGCTTGCGCGCCACCAGCCCGTCGAAGAGGTCGCACATCGAGCCGATCAGCAGCAGCGTGACCGCGGTGGCGGCGCTGTGCCGGTCCGGAGCGGCGTCCGGGTTGGTGATGTGCGGGACCAGGACCCCGGTGGTGATCGAGTAGATCGCCAGGAAGCCGCAGACGGCGTTCCCCAGGGTCAGGAAGTCGGCCGTGGACAGGTGCTGGGGAGAGCGCGGGGCACGCAGCTCGCGGTCCCGTGCCCAGCGGCGGCGGCGCAGGGCCGTCTCCTCGTCGTCCAGGCCGACGATTGTCTCAGGATCAGTCACGGTCAAGGCGCGTCACCCCGGCTGTGGTCTTCTGGCCGACCTCGACGCCGACCTCGACGCCGGCCGGCAGGTAGGTGTCGACGCGGGACCCGAACCGGATCAGACCGATCCGGTCGCCCTGCTCGACCTTGGTTCCGGCGTCCACGTACGGCACGATGCGGCGGGCCACGGCCCCCGCGATCTGGACCATCTCGATGTCGCCGAGCTCGGTGTCGAAGTGCCAGACGACCCGCTCGTTCTGGTCGCTGTCCTTGTTGAACGCGGGGACGAAGCCGCCCGCGACGTGCTCGACCGACGTCACGGTGCCCGGCAGGGGCGCGCGGTTGACGTGGACGTTCAGCGGGCTCATGAAGATCGCGACCCGGGTGCGGCCGTCCGGCCAGGCGTCGATGCTCTGCACCACGCCGTCGGCGGGGGAGATCACTCTGCCCGTGCCGATCTCACGCTCGGGGTCGCGGAAGAACCACAGCATGCCCGCGCCGAGGGCACAGGCGGGTACCGCAGCCAGGGCCCACTTGCCGCTGCGCCGGGTGAGGGCGGTGGTCACGGCGGCCGTGGCGAGGGTGGGGACGAACCAGGGGGTGGCTCCGCGCGCGATGGTCACGCGGGGTCGCCGACCGGCCGTCGGGGCTGCGAGGGCATCGCGGTCCGTGACGGAGGTGTGAGGGGACGGGCTGATGGGCATCGAAGACCTTTGTCGCGGGGGATCATGGCCGCTGGACGGGGGCCACCGCGGAATCGGTAATAGAGGGACGGCTTGCTGTCCCGGTGGATGCTATCGGGAGCAGACGGTGGGTGGGCAACCCGCCTGCTCGTTCACGTGTCCGGTGGCGGCGCGTGTGCGCGTCCACTCCTACGACCGTAGCTCGGCCCGGTCCGGTTCCCAAGGGACCCGACAGGGCTGGTGACTCTTGTCTCAACGGGTGCGCGGACGGAACCCGGCGGACGAAACGGCCGTAGCGGCCGGAAGCGGGTGTGCGGAAGCGGCCGCAGGGCGCGTCGTCGCAGCTGTACGCCCTGCGGCCGCTTCCGGCGGGCCGTGCCGGACCCAGGCGGACCAGGCCGGGCCCGTGACGGGGCACGGCCCCGCGCCGGGACGGGCCCGCACGCCCGTCGACCGGCGGTTCGAGGGGGCCGACCGGCGACGGGGTGCGTCGGCGGGCGGCCCGGGGGTCAGTCGGCGATCCGGTACTCCTCGAGGAGCCGGCGCCCGACGATCATCTTCTGGATCTCCGCAGTACCTTCACCGATGAGCAGCATCGGGGCCTCGCGGTAGAGGCGCTCGATCTCGTACTCCTTCGAGAAGCCGTAGCCGCCGTGGATGCGGAAGGCGTCCTCGACGACCTCCTTGCAGTACTCGGAGGCGAGGTACTTGGCCATGCCGGCCTCGAGGTCGTTGCGCTCGCCGCCGTCCTTCTTGCGGGCGGCCATGACCATCATCTGGTGGGCGGCCTCGACCTTGGTGGCCATCTCGGCGAGCTTGAACTGGATCGCCTGGTGCTCGGCGATCTTCTTGCCGAAGGTGGAGCGCTGCTGGGCGTAGGCGATGCCGAGCTCGAAGGCGCGGCGGGCGACGCCGCAGCCGCGGGCGGCGACGTTGACGCGGCCGACCTCGACGCCGTCCATCATCTGGTAGAAGCCGCGGCCCGGGACGCCGCCGAGGACGCGGTTCGCCGGGACGCGGACGTCCTGGAGGACCAGCTCGGTGGTGTCGACGCCCTTGTAGCCCATCTTCTCGATCTTGCCGGGCACGGTCAGGCCGGGAACCGAGGGGTTCGGGCCGAAACCGGCCTCCTTCTCGATCAGGAAGGTGGTCATGTTCTTGTACGGGCTGCTGCCGCCCTCGTCGGTCTTGCAGAGGACCGCGACCAGGGTGGAGGTGCCGCCGTTGGTGAGCCACATCTTCTGGCCGTTGAGGACGTAGAACTCGCCGTCCTTGACGCCCTTGGTGGAGATGGCCGAAACGTCGGAGCCGAGGCCCGGCTCGGACATCGAGAAGGCGCCGCGGATCTCGCCGGCCGCCATCCTCGGCAGGAAGTGGTCCTTCTGCTCCTGGGTGCCGTGGGCGTTGATCATGTGCGCCACGATGAAGTGGGTGTTCACGATGCCGGAGACCGACATCCAGCCGCGGGCGATCTCCTCGACCACCAGGGCGTAGGTGAGCAGCGACTCGCCGAGGCCGCCGTACTCCTCGGGGATGGTGAGGCCGAACAGGCCGAGCTGCTTCATCCCCTCGACGATGGCGGTCGGGTACTCGTCCTTGTGCTCCAGCTCGGTCGCGACCGGAATGATCTCCTTGTCGACGAAATCCCGCACGGTGGCGAGGATGTCCCGCTGGATCTCGGTGAGGCCGTCGGTCTGTGCGAGGCGTCCCATCGTGCGGCTCCGAAAGGTCTGAGGGTCTGCGGAAAAGTCGGGGAATCCCCGGGGGGGGGGATTGCGGGGGCCCTGCCGGCGTGGCTGCGGCAGCAGGGCCCCCGGGCCGGGTGGGGCGCGGCCGATGACGGCGGCCTGCCCGTCCGGGGTCTCTCGAGGGGCCCGCGGTGAAAAGCGGGCCCCTATAGAGGGGAGGGGCTCAGGAGAGCGGGGTCGGGCGGCCGGGCTGCTCGCCGCCGCGCTCCTCGGTGTACGTCACGGTCGGCACCATCACCTTGCGGCGGAAGACGCAGACGACCGTGCCGTCCTGCTTGTACCCCTTGGTCTCGACGTACACGATGCCGCGGTCGTCCTTGGACTTGGACGGCCACTTGTCGAGCACGGTGGTCTCGCCGTAGATCGTGTCGCCGTGGAAGGTCGGCGCGATGTGGCGCAGCGACTCGATCTCCAGGTTGGCGATCGCCTTGCCGGAGACGTCCGGGACGGACATGCCGAGCAGCAGCGAGTAGACGTAGTTGCCCACCACGACGTTCCTGCCGAAGTCGGTCGTCTTCCCGGCGTAGTTGGTGTCCAGGTGGAGCGGGTGGTGGTTCATGGTGAGCAGGCAGAAGAGGTGGTCGTCGTACTCGGTGACCGTCTTGCCGGGCCAGTGCTTGTAGACCGCGCCGACCTCGAACTCCTCGTAGGTGCGTCCGAACTGCATGGCTGCTCAGGCCTCCGGGATCTCGAACTTGGTGGTGCGCTGCAGGCCCGCGGCCCGGCCCTTGCCGGCGACGACCAGCGCCATCTTGCGGCTGGCCTCGTCGATCATCTCGTCGCCGAGCATCGCGGAGCCCTTGGCGCCGCCCGCCTCGGAGGTGCAGTAGTCGTACGCGTCGAGGATCAGCTCGGCGTGGTCGTAGTCCTCCTGCGAGGGCGAGTAGATCTCGTTCGCGGCGGCGACCTGGTCCGGGTGGAGCACCCACTTGCCGTCGAAGCCGAGGGCGGCCGAGCGGCGGGCGACCTCGCGGTAGCCCTCCTGGTTGCGGATCTGGAGGTAGGGGCCGTCGATCGCCTGGAGGTCGTTGGCGCGGGCGGCCATCAGGATGCGCATCAGGATGTAGTGGTAGGCGTCGGCGCCGTAGCCGGGCGGCTGCTCGCCGACCACCAGCGACTTCATGTTGATGGAGGCCATGAAGTCGGCGGGGCCGAAGATGATGGTCTCCAGCCGGGGCGAGGCCTCGGCGATGGCGTCGACGTTGATCAGGCCCTTGGCGTTCTCGATCTGCGCCTCGATGCCGATCCGGCCGACCTCGAAGCCCATGGTCTTCTCGATCTGGGTGAGCAGCAGGTCGAGCGCCTTGACCTGCTCGGCGTCCTGCACCTTCGGCAGCATGATGCAGTCGAGGTTGGGGCCGGCGCCCTCGACCACGGTGATCACGTCGCGGTAGGTCCAGTGGGTGGTCCAGTCGTTGACGCGCACGACGCGGGTCTTGCCGCCCCAGTCGCCGTTGTTGAGGGCGTCGACGATGTTGTGGCGGGCGCTCTCCTTGACCAGCGGGGCGCAGGCGTCCTCCAGGTCGAGGAAGACCTGGTCGGCCGGCAGGCCCTGGGCCTTCTCCAGGAAGCGCGGGTTGCTGCCCGGTACGGCGAGGCAGGAGCGGCGCGGGCGCAGTCGGTTGACAGCAGTCATCAGAATCGAGGGTTCCTTCCCAGTGGTCAGCTGGTCAGCTGGTCAGTTCGTGGCCGCGGTCGGTGCGGACGTCCACGGCTGGAGCTTGTTGGCCAGCCGGATCTCGTCCACGATCCGGCCGATGATGGTGGTGATGCCGAAGTCCTTCGGGGTGAACACGGCGGCGACGCCGGCGGCCTTGAGGGCCTCGCCGTCCGCTGCCGGGATGATGCCACCCACGATCACCGGGACATCCTCCACCCCGGCGCGGCGCAGCCGCCTCAGGACGTCGGGCACCAGCTCGCTGTGCGCGCCGGAGAGGATGGACAGGCCCACGCAGTGGACGTCCTCCGCGACGGCGGCGGAGACGATCTGCTCCGGGGTCAGCCGGATGCCCTGGTAGACCACCTCGAACCCGGCGTCGCGGGCCCGGACGGCGATCTGCTCGGCGCCGTTGGAGTGCCCGTCCAGGCCGGGCTTGCCGACCAGCAGGCGCAGCTTGCCGGCACCCAGCTCCGCGGCGGTCGCGGCGACCGCGGCGCGGACCTGCTCCAGCTCGCCGCCGGGCTCGGCGGCCACCGCGACGGGGGCGCCGCCGACGCCGGTGGGCGCCCGGTACTCGCCGAAGACCTCGCGCAGGGCGAAGGCCCACTCGCCGGTGGTGACGCCGGCCCGGGCGCAGGCGAGCGTGGCCGGCATCAGGTTGGCCTCGGTGGCGGCGACGGCCTTGAGCTCGGCCAGCGACGACTGGACGGCGGCCTCGTCGCGCTCGGCGCGCCAGGCCTCCAGGGCGGCGAGCACGGACTGTTCGGAGGCCGGGTCGACGACCATGATCGCGGTGTCGAGGTCGGCGGTGAGCGGGCTCGGCTCGGTGGTGTCGAAGCAGTTGACCCCGATGATCTTGTCCTCGCCGGACTCGATCCGGGCCCGGCGGGCGGCGTGCGAGGCGACCAGGTTGGACTTCAGGTAGCCGGACTCGACGGCCGGGATCACCCCGCCCATCTCCAGCACCTTGGCGATCTCCGCCTCGGCGCCGGCCAGCAGCTCCTCGGTCTTGGCCTCGATCACCTGGGAGCCGTTGAAGATGTCGCCGTACTCCAGCAGGTCCGACTCGTACGCCAGCACCTGCTGGATGCGCAGCGACCACTGCTGGTCCCAGGGCCTGGGCAGGCCGAGCGCCTCGTTCCAGGCGGGCAGCTGGACGGCCCGCGCCCGGGCGTCCTTGGAGAGGGTGACGGCCAGCATCTCCAGGACGATCCGCTGGACGTTGTTCTCCGGCTGGGCCTCGGTCAGGCCGAGCGAGTTGACCTGGACGCCGTAGCGGAAGCGGCGCTGCTTGGGGTCGGTGACGCCGTAGCGCTCCAGGGTGACCTTCTCCCACAGCCGGGCGAAGGCGCGCATCTTGCACATCTCCTCGACGAAGCGCACGCCGGCGTTCACGAAGAAGGAGATCCGGGCGACCACCTCGCCCATCCGCTCGGCCGGCACCTGGCCGGAGTCGCGCACGGCGTCGAGCACCGAGATGGCGGTGCACATCGCGTAGGCGATCTCCTGGACGGGCGTCGCCCCGGCCTCCTGCAGGTGGTAGCTGCAGATGTTGATCGGGTTCCACTTGGGGATGCTGCCGACCGTGTAGGCGATCATGTCGGTGATCAGCCGCACCGACGGGCCGGGCGGGAAGACGTGCGTCCCGCGGGACAGGTACTCCTTGACGATGTCGTTCTGGGTGGTGCCGGTGAGCGTGGCGATGTCCGCGCCCTGCTCCTCGGCGACCACCTGGTAGAGCGCCAGCAGCCACATCGCGGTGGCGTTGATCGTCATGGAGGTGTTGGTCCGTTCGAGCGGGATGCCGTCGAACAGGGTGCGCATGTCGCCGACGTGCCCGACCGGGACGCCGACCCGGCCGACCTCGCCGCGGGCGAGGACGTGGTCGGAGTCGTAGCCGGTCTGGGTCGGCAGGTCGAAGGCGACGGACAGGCCGGTCTGGCCCTTCGCCAGGTTCCGCCGGTAGAGCGCGTTGGAGTCGCTCGCGGTGGAGTGGCCGGCGTAGGTGCGCATCAGCCAGGGGCGGTCGCGCTTCCGGGGCTCGGTCATCAGATGTTCCTGAAACGGTTGATGGCGTCGAGGTGCTTGGCGCGGAACTCCGCGTCGTGCACGCCCAGGCCCTCCTCGGGGGCCAGGCAGAGCACGCCGACCTTGCCCTGGTGCCTGTTGTGGTGCACGTCCAGGGCGGCCTGGCCGGTCTCCTCCAGGGAGTAGACCTTGGAGAGGGTCGGGTGGATCTTCCCCTTGGCGATCAGGCGGTTGGCCTCGAAGGCCTCGCGGTAGTTGGCGAAGTGCGAGCCGACGATCCGCTTGAGCGACATCCACAGGTACCGGTTGTCGTACTGGTGCATGTAGCCGGAGGTGGAGGCGCAGGTGACGATGGTGCCGCCCTTGCGGGTGACGTACACCGAGGCGCCGAAGGTCTCCCGGCCCGGGTGCTCGAAGACGATGTCCACGTCCTCGCCGCCGGTGAACTCGCGGATCTTCGCGCCCAGGCGCTTCCACTCGCGCGGGTCCTGGTTGTTCTCGTCCTTCCAGAACCGGTAGCCCTCGGCGGAGCGGTCGATGATCGCCTCGGCGCCCATGGCGCGGCAGATCTCGGCCTTCTGGTCGCTGGAGACCACGCAGATCGGGGTGGCGCCGCCGGCCAGCGCGTACTGGGTGGCGTACGAGCCGAGGCCGCCGCTGGCGCCCCAGATCAGCACGTTGTCGCCCTGCTTCATGCCGGCGCCGTTGCGCGAGACCAGCTGGCGGTACGCGGTGGAGTTGACCAGGCCGGGGGAGGCGGCCTCCTCCCAGGTGAGGTGCCGGGGCTTGGGCAGCAGCTGGTTGGTCTTCACCAGGGCCAGCTGCGCCAGGCCGCCGAAGTTGGTCTCGAAGCCCCAGATGCGCTGCTCCGGGTCCATCATCGTGTCGTTGTGGCCGTCCGCGGACTCCAGCTCGACCGAGAGGCAGTGCGCGACGACCTCGTCGCCGGGCTTCCAGGCGTTGACCCCGGCGCCGGTGCGCAGCACCACGCCGGCCAGGTCGGAGCCGACCACGTGGTACGGCAGGTCGTGGCGCTTGGTCAGCGGCGACAGCCGGCCGTACCGCTCCAGGAAGCCGAAGGTGGAGACCGGCTCGAAGATCGAGCTCCAGACGGTGTTGTAGTTCACCGCGCTGGCCATGACGGCGACCAGGGCCTCGCCCGGGCCCAGCTCGGGCAGGGCGACCTCGTCGAGGTGAAGGGACTTGCGGGGGTCCTTGTCGCGGCTGGCGAGGCCCGCGAACATCTGCTCGTCGTCCTTGTGGAGCGTCACCGCCCGGTAGGACTCGGGGAGCTTGATCGCCGCGAAGTCCGCCGACGTGCTGTCGGTGCTGAGGATCGCGTCGAGGATTTCCTGCATGGCTGCCTCCGAAGGCGTACCTGTGCGAGGGTCACAGGGCGTCTGGGGGAGCCGGGAGCGGACACCGGCTTCGCTGAGGTGGGTGGTGGGCGGGTCAGACGGGGCACCCGGGGTGGACCGGGCCGTTCTGGCTCTCTGCTCCCGGGGTGTGGGAACGCCGGACGACGGCGCGCCGAGGTGGGGAGCCGCGGCGCCGCGACTGGTGAGTAACAAGGTAGTGGCACCCTGTGCCACTCGTAAAGACACCGGGTGCCAGGAATTCCAGCCGGTTCAGGGGCCGCGTGACGCGCGTTGCGCGGGCATGCGAAAGGCCCGCGCCGGCATCCCGGCGCGGGCCCTCGATACCGCTCTGACCTGCGTGAATACTGGGTCTACGACTCCCGGGCGCCACTCAGCGCGGCCCGGATGCTGTCCACCACGACGTCCAGCGGAGCGTCCGTCCGGGCGACTGTGATGAGCACCTCACCTCCAGGACTGGCACTCAGTGCGCTCTCGACCCCGGCGTCCCCCGGGGTCCCGTTGGCACCCGGTGCCACCACCGATCCCCGCCGTCTGGCACCCGGGGCACTGGAGGCCCAGAAGGTCCGCCGGATCACCTCGAAGGAGTGGTCCAGCTGCGCCTCCACGTCGCCCCGGCCGCCGGCCCGCAGCCAGCGCCGCAGCACGTGGTTGTGCGCCGCGACCACCGCCGCCGCCGAGACCTCGGCCAGCATCGAGTCGTCCTCGCCGCCGCGCTGCCAGCCGGACGGGATGGACTCGCCGGTGTCGAAACGGCCCAGCAGGTAACGGGTGAACAGCCGCTCGTAGCGGGCCACCACGGCGATCTCCCGCTCGCGCAGCGCCGGGACCTGACGGATCAGCTGGTACCGCGCCACCGACACCCCCGGGGTGGAGGCGTACATCCGCAGCACCTCCTTGATGCCGCGGCAGACCACGTCCAGCGGGTGCTCCTCCGGCTCCGCGCTGGCCAGCAGGTCGGCCACCCGCACCAGGGTGTCGTCGTGGTCCGGGAAGATCGCCTCCTCCTTGGACCGGAAGTACCGGAAGAAGGTGCGCCGGGCCACCCCGGCGGCGGCCGCGATCTGGTCGACCGTGGTCTCCTCGTAGCCCTGCGAGGCGAACAGCTCCATCGCGGCCGTGGCCAGGTCCTGGCGCATCTGCTGGCGCTGCGCCGCCGCCCGGCGGCTGCCCGGCCCGCCCTCCGGCCCGGTGCCCCCGGTCGAGGGGCTGGTCCGGTCGGCGCCGCCGTGGGGCCCGGCGGGGTGCTGCGGGGAGGTTGACTGAACCCGATCCATGTCCGGAACGCTACACGGCCCGGACGGCGCGCCCGCGGCCCTTCCCCGCCGCACCGGCACCACCGGTCCGGTCACGGCCGGGCGGGGCCAGCGGGAGGTCGCCGTCCCGGGGCTCCAGGCGGGGCGCGGGGGAGCCGCGGAGCCCGGTGGCGGCGCGGCGTGCGGTCCGGCCGGGGGCGGCTCGTACGGCAGCTCGTACGGGCCGCCCCCGGCCTGCGGGGTGGTCACCGGCGCGCGTGGTCGCGGAAGCCGCGGCCGGTCTTGCGGCCCAGGCAGCCCGCCGCGACCAGGTGCTCCAGCAGCGGCGCGGCCGCCAGACCGGGCTCGCGGAACTCCTGGTGCAGCACCCGCTCGATCGTCAGCGAGACGTCCAGGCCGACCACGTCCAGCAGCTCGAACGGGCCCATCGGGTAGCCGCAGCCCAGCTTCATCGCGGTGTCGATGTCGTCCACCGTCGCGTAGTGCTCCTGGAGCATCCGCACCGCGTCGTTCAGGTAGGGGAAGAGCAGCGCGTTGACGATGAAGCCGGCCCGGTCGCCGCACTCCACCGGGTGCTTGCGGACCTTCGCGGTCAGCTCCAGCACCGTCGCGGTGACGTCCGGCGCGGTCAGCACCGTGGAGACCACCTCGACCAGCTTCATCGCCGGGGCCGGGTTGAAGAAGTGCATGCCGATCACGTCCTGCGGCCGCGAGGTGGCGGTCGCGCAGCTGATCACCGGCAGCGAGGAGGTGGTGGTGGCGAGCACCGCGCCCGGCCGGACGATCTTGTCCAGGGTGGCGAACAGCTCGCGCTTGACCGCCAGGTCCTCGGCGACCGCCTCGACCACCAGGTCCACCTCGGCCAGCTCGGTGTACTGGCCGACCGGGGTGACCAGCGCCAGCGCGGCGTCCCGCGCCTGCGCGGACAGCCGGCCCTTGGCCACCGAGCGCTCCAGCGACCTCGCCAGCTGCGCCTTGGCCGCCTCGGCCTTCTCCTGGCTGCGGGCGGCCAGCAGCACCGGGTGCCCGGCCTTGGCGAACACCTCGGCGATGCCGGTGGCCATCGTCCCGGAGCCGCAGACGCCGACGGTGCGCACCTCCCGGCCCGGCACCTTCGGCAGGGCCGGCCCGGTCGCCGCGTCCACGGCGCGGGACGAGCCCGGCGCCTCGTAGGTGTAGAAGCCGCGGCCGGTCTTGCGGCCCAGCAGCCCGGCCGCGACCAGCTGGCCGAGGATCGGGGCGGGCGCGTGCAGGCGGTCCCGGGACTGCTCGTACATCGCCTCCAGCACGGTGCGCGCGGTGTCGACGCCGATCAGGTCGAGCAGCGCCAGCGGGCCCATCGGCAGGCCGCAGCCGAGCCGCATCGCGGCGTCGATGTCCTCCCGCGAGGCGTACTTGGACTCGAACATCGCGGCGGCCTGGTTCAGGTAGGCGAACAGCAGGCCGTTCACCACGAAGCCGGCCCGGTCGCCGGCCGCCACCGGCTCCTTGCCGAGGTCGCGGGCGAAGGCGGCGGCGTCCTCGGCGGTCCGCGGGGAGGTCAGCACCGTGCGGACCACCTCGACCAGCTTCATGCCGTGCACCGGGTTGAAGAAGTGCAGGCCGAGCACCCGCTCCGGACGGGCGGTCGCGGCGGCGATCCGGGTCACCGACAGCGCGGTGGTGCCGGTGGCGAGGACGGTGCCCTCCGGGCAGATCCGGTCCAGCTCGGCGAAGACCTCCCGCTTCAGCTCCAGCTGCTCGGGGACCTCCTCGATCACCAGGTCCGCCCCGGCGGCGGCCGCGAGCTCGTGGCCGACCGAGATCCGGGCCAGCAGCCCGGTGCGCTCCTCGGCGGTGAGCCGCTCCCGGCCGACCGCGTGCGCGGTGGCCTCCTCGATCCGGGCCAGCGCCCGGGCGGCCGAGTCCTCGGTGGCCTCGATGCCGATCACCCGGCGGCCGCTCTTGGCGACGGCCACCGCGACGCCGGCACCCATCGTGCCGAGGCCGACGACGGCGACAGTGGGGAAGGGACGCTCCATCTGTCCTGTACTCCTAGTCATGAAGGGCCCGCGCGTGCTCCGGCGGGCACGCCGCCGCGCCCGTACGCCGGGGGCGGCCGCCGCCGGAGGAGGGTCCACGCGCGAGGGCTGGGGAGATGACGGGGTGTCGGCACGCCGGGCGGGGGCCGGTCCGCTCCGGCCCGATCGCGGGTGTGCCGTGGTGCTCAGGCGCTCGAAGGTGAAGGAGACGGCCCTGATACGAGGAGGAACCCGGCCCGCCGCGGTCCGCGGCACCGGCCGGTGAAGGTGAAGGCGCACCGCGCGGGCGCCGGAGAAGCGGCGACCGCGGCCTGCCGCCGGTGCGGCTCCCGAAGCCCGGCGGTGGTGCGTGCCCGGCCACTGTAGCGAAGCTACTGGCGAGTAGGAAGGGGGCGGGGACGGAAAACCGTTCGGGGCCGCGGGCGGGCGTTCGCTAGGGTGATCGACGCGGGGGCGGCTCCGCGGCGTGCTTCCTTCTCACTCATCTGCAAAATGAACCCGAGTGCGCCCACTCTCCGCCCCCGCTTCGTCGTTCCCACGGGGGAAGAGCTGTGAAGAATCCGAGCACCACCGCGCCGCGGGCCGGTCTGGACGCCTACCTGCTGCGCCGCCACGGAACGGTCCTGGGCGAGCCCGGAGCCGTCCCCGGCGAACCCCAGCCCTGGACGGCCCAGGGGCTGGTCGTCCTGGAGGCCGACCTCGCCCGGCGCGGCTACGTGCTCACCGCACCGCTGCGGGCCGCCCTCGGCCGACTGCGCCCGCTCGACCTCGCCGCGGCCGGCACCCGGCTGCTGCGCGGCATCGACGCGATGCTCGGCGCCGACCGCAGCCACACCCCGCTGTTCCGCCGCTTCCCCGAGGGCGTGCCCTCGCACGCCCACGCCGACTACTCCGCGATCATCCGCGGCTACCTGCTCTGCCAGGCGAGCCAGGTCTGCCTGCTCTGCGAGCGGACCAGCCTGGAGGCCGGCATCGGCGCCCTCGCCCCCTGCGCCCACCTGCTGTGCGGCGACTGCTACCTGGAACTGGTCGAGGCCGGCGGCGACCACCGCTGCCCGCTCTGCCACACCCGGCTGGAGCGCAAGCGCCGGCTGTCCACCGACACCAGGGCCGCCCGCAACGCCGCCCGCGAACTGCGGTCCGGACAGCAGCTCAAGCCGCTGCGCCTGGCCGACCCCGAGGACGTGGACGCCCTCGCCGCCACCGCACTGGCCGCGCTGCTCGCCCGGCAGACCCCGCTGAGCCCGCAGGACCGCGAGGACCTCGCCCTGCTGCTCCACCACGCCCCCGCCGACCCGGCCGGCTGGCTGCCCGCCGAGATCCCCGTCCGGGAGACCCGCGCCACCGTGCTGGCCGCCCTGCTGCACCGCGACCGGGAGGCCGCCCGACCGCTGCTCGCCGCCCACCTCACCACCGCCACCGACGTCCTGCGGCTGATCTGGGCGTGGTCCGGCGCCGAACCCGACCTGCTGCCGGAGACCGCCAGCACGCTGCGCCTGCGCAACCTGCCCCGCCCGCTGCGCCGCGACCTGCTCGCCGTCCTGGACGCGTTCCCGGCCGGCACCCTCGCCGAGGACCTGCGCCGCCACCGCGAGCCCTGGCTGCGGGTCGGCGAACTGCTGCACCCGTACGAGCACCACGCCCGCTTCCCTCACGCGGCGGCCGCGTTCGCGGTCCTCCGGCAGAGCGACCTCGACCTGCACGGCCTCGGCCCGCTGCTGCGCGAGGCGCCCGCCCCGCTGCGGGTGCGCGAGACACCCGGCGGACACGGCCGGCTGACCGTGGAGACCTTCGCCGCCCGGGTCGAGCACGCCCTCGAACAGGGCGACCTGCCCGCCGCCGTCCAGCTGCTGGCCCGCCGTCCGGGCGAACTGGTGCGCCGGCTGCACCACCTGCTGCGGGTGCACGCCGCCTGGCTCCCCGGCGAACCGCTGCCCGCCGAACTCGCCGAGGCGCTGCCCGTCGCCCTGCGCGCCGTCGCCCCCGGCCCGCTGCTCGGCGCGTACGGACGGCTGCGCGCGCCGCGCGAGTACGGCGAGCGGCGGCTGTTCTTCCCGCGCGGCCGGGTCGCCTCGGCGCACGCCCGCGCCGACCGGGGCACGCCCGTCCCGGCCGGGCTCAGCGCGCCCGTCTGCGCCCTGATCGAAGCCGAACTGCTGCGCAGGGCCGGGCAGTCGGTCCAGGGCCGGGAGCGTTACGAGGTGGCCGTGCTGGACGCCGCGCTGGCCGACCTGGTGGTGCCCTTCGCCGAGCGCGCCAGCGCCAGGACCCTGGTCGCGGTGCCGCGCGGCAGCGTGCAACCCCTCCCGGAGGGGCAGCGGCTGCGGCTGTTCGTGCACTGGATGCAGCGTCCGCACCAGCGGGTGGACCTCGACCTGTCGGTCGCCTTCTACGACGAGGACTGGCAGTTCACCGGTCTGTGCGACTACACCCGGCTGGTCGCCGGGCCGCGCGCCGCCGTCCACTCCGGCGACTACACCAGCGCCCCGCCGCCGCACGGCGCCACCGAGTTCGTCGACCTCGACCTGCCCGCGCTGGGCGGGGCCGGGGCCCGGTACGCCGTGGTCGTGGTGTTCAGTTACAACGACGTCCCCTTCGAGGACCTCACCGACGCCTTCGCCGGGTTCATGGCCCTCGACCCCGCCCAGGGCGCCAAGCGGCACAGGGGGGCCTTCCGCCCGAAGGACGTCCGCCAGCGCCTCGACCTCGCCGGGGACGCCAGGATCTGCGTGCCGATGATCGTCGACCTCCGGTCCCGCGCCTACACCTGGACCGACCTCAACGTGGGCTCCGGCACCGGGTTCCACAACCTCGACCGGCACCACGCCGCGGTCGGTTCGCTGGCCGCCGACGTCCTGACCCACTTCGCGCCCGGCACCCGGGCCACCCTGTGGGACCTCGCCTGCGCCACCGCCGCGGCGGGCAGCGACGAGGTGCTGGTCCGCGACCGGACCGGCCGCGGGCTCGACGTCTACCGCCGGGGCGCGGACGAGCCGGTGAGCGCCTTCGCCGAGCGGCTGCGCGCCCGCCACGAGAGCGACCGGCGCACCGAGCGGCCGCCGGACGACACCGCCCGGCTGATCGCCGAACGCCTCGGCGGCACGCGGGCGTTCGCCGCCCTGGTGCACGCCGACGTGCCCGCTCCGGCCGAGCTGCGCGGGACGCTCTACCGGCTCTACCCGGGCCCGACCGACGCGGCCCCGGACACCCTGGAGCGGATCACCGCGGGGGAGTTGACCGCCAGGTTCGCCCCGAACGGGTGAACGGGTGAACGGGGGCGCCCGCAGGACCACCCGATAGGGGAGTTACCCGACCCCGACTGGCGGGGCAGCATGACGGCATGACCACCGGAACCGCCGCCGTCGACCCCACCGCGCCCGGGCCCGCCGAGCCGCCCGTCACCGCCGAACGGCTCGCCGCCGCCGCGGTGGCGGCCGTCGCGCTGCCACCGCGCGAGGAGCGGGCCGCCCGGGCGGCGCAGGCCGTCGACCGGCTGCGCACCGAGGCCGTCGAGGCGGTGGCCGTCACCTGGGTGGACAACGCGGGCATCACCCGGGTCAAGGCCGTGCCGCTCGGCGGCCTGCTGCACGCCGCGCAGTGGGGCGTCGGCACCGCGCCCTGCTTCGACGTCTTCCTCGCCGACGACGCGATCACCACCAGCCCGATCATCGGCGGCCCCACCGGGGACCTCAGGCTCTACCCGGACCTCGACCGGATCGTCCCGCTGGCCGCCCAGCCCGGCTGGGCCTGGGCCCCGGGGGACAGATACACCCAGGCCGGCGCCCCGCACCCCGGCTGCCAGCGGCTGTTCGCCCGCCGGGCCCGGGCGGTGGCGGCCGCGCGCGGCCTGAGCCTCAAGGCGGGCATCGAGGTCGAGTGGACGGTCGCCCTGGCCGGCGCCCCGGGGGAGGAGCCGCAGTACCCGACGCACGGTCCGGCGTACGGGATGCACCGGGTCACCGACCTCTCCGACTACCTGCGGGACGTCCTGCGCGCCCTCGACCGGCAGGGCCTGAGCGTCCTCCAGATCCACCCTGAGTACTCCCCGGGCCAGTTCGAGGTCTCGGTCGCCCCCGAGGACCCGGTCGCCGCCGCCGACACCTCCGTCCTGGTCCGGCACACCGTCCGGGCCGTCTCCGCCCGGCACGGCCTGCGGGTCTCCTTCGCCCCGGTGGTGGAGCCGGGCGGCGTCGGCAACGGCGGGCACCTGCACGTCAGCCTCTGGCGCGACGGGCGCAACCTCGGCCACGGCGGCCCCGGCCCGCACGGCCTGACGGCCGAGGCCGAGGGCTTCCTCGCCGGGGTGCTCGACGCGCTGCCCGAACTGCTGGTGCTGGGCTGCTCCAGCCCGGCCGGGTACCTGCGGCTGGTGCCGTCGCACTGGGCGGGCGCCTATCAGTGCTGGGGCCTGGAGAACCGGGAGGCCGCGCTGCGCCTGGTGACGGGCTCCACCGGGGAGCGGTCCGCCGCCGCCAACGCCGAGGTCAAGTGCTTCGACGCGAGCGCCAACCCGTACCTGGCGGTCGGCGGGGTGATCGCGGCCGGCCTCGCCGGGCTGGAGCAACGCCGCGCGCTGCCACCGGAGTTCACCGGCGATCCGGCGGCCGCCGAGCCCGGCACGGTGCCCCGGCTGCCGGCCTCCCCGGCCGAGGCGATCGCCGCGTACGAGCGCTCGGCGGTGCTGCGCGAGGCCCTCGGCGAGCCGCTCTACCAGGCGGTGCTGGCGGTGCGCCGGGCGGAGCGGGAGCAGTACGCGGCCGTCACGCCCGAGGAGTTGGTCGCGGCCACCCGCTGGCGGTACTGAGCGGTGGCCCGGCCGGAGGGGCCCGCGCTGGTCGACCACCACTGCCACAGCGTGGTGGCGGCCGAGCTCGCCGACGACGCCCTGGCCGGGCTGCTCACCGAGTCCGACCGCCCGCCCGCGCCCGGCTGTTCGCCCTTCGACAGCGCGCTGGGCCTCGCGGTGCGGCGCTGGTGCCCGCCCGTGCTCGGCCTGCCGGCGCACGCCCCGGCCGCCGACTACCTGGCCCGGCGGCGGGAGTTGGGCGCGGCCGGGGCCACCGGGCGGCTGCTGGCGGCCGCCGGGCTGGACACCTGCCTGGTGGACACCGGGCTGACGACTGCCGCGGGCCACGAGCTGCTGCCGTTGGCCGAACTCGCCGGGGCCACCGGGGCGTCGGTGCGCGAGGTGGTCCGGCTGGAGTCGGTCGCCGCGGCGGTGACGGCCGGCGCCGGGGACTGGCCGGGGGCCGTCGCGCAGGCGCTCGGGTCGGCCGCCGCCGGGGCCGTCGCGGTCAAGTCGGTGCTCGCCTACCGGCACGGGCTGGCGGCCCCCGCCGAACGCCCCGCCACCGCGGCCGTGGTGGCCGCGGCCGGCGCCCACCTGCGCGCCGGGCGGGGCCGGCTGACGGATCCGGTGCTGCTGCACCACCTGCTCTGGACGGCCGTGGACGTCTGCGCCGAGCTCGGCCTGCCGCTCCAACTCCACACCGGCTTCGGCGATCCGGACCTCACCCTGCACCGGGCCGACCCGTCGCTGCTGACGGACTTCGTGCGGGCCGCCGAGCCCAGTGGCGTCCCGCTGGTGCTGCTGCACGGCTACCCGTACCACCGGCAGGCCGCCTGGCTGGCCCAGGCCTTCCCGACGGTGTACACCGACCTCGGGTTGACGGCCTCCTACACCGGGCCGCGGGTGGCCGCGGTGCTGGGCGAGATGCTGGAGCTGGCCCCGTTCGGAAAATTGCTGTTCTCCACCGACGCCTACGGGCTGCCCGAACTCTTTCTGGTGGGGACCTGTCAGTTCCGGTACGGACTGGGCGCGGTGCTGGCGGACTGGCAGGCCGACGGCGCCTGTTCCGCGGCCGACGCCGAGCGGGTGGCGGGCCTGGTCGCGGGCGGCAACGCGCGTCGGTTGTACGCGTTGTAGCGGCGCGATCCGCGCTGGTGGCCGAGGTTCCGAGGGGTGCGGCCGCACGTCGGCGAACCATCACTTTTTAACACTCTTGACCTCTGTTTCCCTGTTGACCCCCGAACGGTCGCATCCCGGTTTCTGGTTCAGATGTGACGATTAGATGACTACCTCTTGCGCTTATAAGCAAATATTCATTAGCGTCCCGGTCATTCCCAAGCGCACCTGCCACCGCAGCTGCCGCCTTGACGACTCGGGAGGCCAACCCTCATGCGTGTTCCTCGGATCAGCGGTACCCGGTACGCGGCAGTGGGCGTCGTGCTCGCCACTGCCGGCGCCCTCGCGCTGCCGGCCGGCACCGCCGTCGCGGCCCCCGCGGCCGACCCGACGACCGGTCCGGTGATGAGCTACGTCGTCAACACCAAGGCCAACCACGGTCAGGTGCAGAAGGTCGAGAAGGCCATCACCGGCCTCGGCGGCACGGTGGTCCAGTCGTACGAGCAGGTCGGCGTCGTGGTCGCCCGCTCGAACGACACCAAGTTCGCCGAGAAGCTGCGCCTGGCCAAGGGCGTCGACTCGGTCGGTGCCAGCCGCACCAAGGGCATCCAGGCCTCCGACCAGGGCAAGGCCGACGTCGCCGCCGAGCCGGCCGCCGCGGCCGCCCCGGGCCAGGAGCCCTACGACGCCTACCAGTGGGACATGCGTCAGATCGGTGCCGACAAGGCCCACAAGATCTCGCTCGGCAGCCGCAACGTCACCGTCGGCGTCCTGGACTCCGGCATCGACGCCACCCACGAGGACCTGGCCGCCAACGTGGACGCCTCGCAGTCGGTCTCCTGCATCGACGGCAGGACGAACACCGACTGGAAGGCCTGGCAGCCGACCACCAGCGACCACGGCACCCACGTGGCCGGCACCATCGGCGCCGCCAAGAACGGCAAGGGCATCGTCGGTGTCGCGCCGAACGTCAAGCTGGCCGCCGTCAAGGTCGTCGACGACGGCGGGTTCATCTACCCGGAGAACGCGGTCTGCGGCTTCGTCTGGGCCGGCGAGCACGGCTTCAAGGTGACCAACAACAGCTACTTCGTCGACCCGTGGATGTTCAACTGCAAGACGGACAAGGACCAGGCCGCCATCTCGGACGCCGTCCGCAAGGCCGTCGCCTTCTCGCAGCGCAAGGGCGTCCTGAACGTCGCCGCCGCCGGTAACGAGAACCTCGACCTGGCGCACAAGACCGTCGACGTGGCCAGCCCGGACGACACCACCCCCGCCTCCCGCCCGGTCACCAACGACTGCCTGTCGCTGCCGACCGAGCTGCCCGGCGTCGTCGCCGTCTCCGCGGTGGGCTCCGAGGGTGTCAAGGCGTACTACTCCAGCTACGGCAAGGGCGTCGTCTCCGTCACCGCGCCCGGTGGCGACCGCCGCTTCCAGCTCCCGGACACCCCCGACAAGGACGGCCGCATCCTGTCCACCATCCCCGGTGGCAAGTACGGCTACATGCAGGGCACCTCGATGGCCACCCCGCACGTCGCCGGCGTGGTCGCGCTGCTCGCCAGCACCTTCCCGTGGGCCAGCCCGGACGAGCTGACCGAGATGCTGACCAGCCACGCCGAGTCCGTCCCGTGCCCGAAGGGCGAGTTCAACCCGGGCGGCGCCGGTGCCTGGAAGGCCACCTGCGAGGGCACCACGAACGACAACGGCTTCTACGGCGCGGGCCTGGTCAACGCCGAGAAGGCGGTCCAGTGGTGGCGCTGACGCGCTGACCGCGGACAGCACTGAACAGTAGAACCGGGGAGCGGGCCCACTGGGTCCGCTCCCCGGTCGCGTTCCCACCCGTCGGCGTTCCGGCCGCGTCGGGCCCGAACCCGGCTAGCCCTCGTCGGCGTACTGCTCCCAGGCCGTCTCCACCGACGGCTTGCCGTGCAGGTCCGGTACGTCCCGCAGCCAGGCCGGCCGCCCGGCCCTGGTCCGGGCCGCCCGCCGCCGCTCCGCCTCGCGCAGCTGCTCGGGCGTGGCGAAGCCCTCCGGCAGCCACTCCTCGGAGAGCACCGCCCGGGCGGCGAGGTGGGCGACGTAGGCGTGCCGGACAGCGTCCACCGAGTCGAAGCCGGGCTCGCCGGCCAGCCACTCGTCCGGGACGAGCGCCGCCACCTCCTCCAGCAGCGGCACGGTGACTAGCGGCCCGAGCTCCTCGTCGGCCAGCCGGACGTCCGGGGCCGAGCCGCCGAGCGCGTGCGCGCTGAGGTCGTACCGCTTGCCGACCGAGGCCTCGGCCCCCGCCCAGCGGTGGTGGAAGATCAGCGCGGCGCCGTTGTCGATCAGCCAGAGCCGCCCGTGCCAGACCACCAGGTTGGGGTTGTGCACGGTGCGGTCGACGTTGCCGGTCAGGGCGTCCAGCCAGACCACCCGGCCGGCCTCGGCCGAGTCCACGGTGATCATCCCCGGCCGGAAGTCCCGCGCGCCGGGCAGCAGGTCCATCCCGAGGTTGACCCCGGCGCTGGCCTTGAGCATGTCCTGGATCTCGGCGTCCGGTTCGTCCGCGGCGACGGCCGGGTCGAAGTCCACCAGCCGCAGCTCCGGCACCCGCAGGCCCAGCCGCCGGGCCAGCTCACCGACGATGACCTCGGCGATCAGTGCCTTGCGGCCCTGCGCGGCCCCGGTGAACTTGACCACGTACGTGCCTAGGTCGTCGGTCTCCACCACGCCCGGAACGGAGCCGCCGGCCCGCAGCGGGTCGACGTAGCGCACAGCAGTCACCAGATCGAGCACACCGGCCACCCTATCCCGCCGCGTCGCGGGCGGGACCCTGTGATTGGCTTGCCGGACAGAGCGGTTCCCACCACATGAGGAGAGCAAGGTCATGGGACAGGTGCAGGCCACCACCGAGCGGGTCTACGACGCCGCGCCCGAGCGGGTGTACGAGGCGCTGGCCGACTACCAGGTGACCCGCCCGAAGCTGCTGCCCGCGCAGTACAGCGAGTACGAGGTGCGGGTCGGCGGCACCGGTGCCGGCACCCAGGTGCACTGGAAGCTCCAGGCCACCGAGAAGCGGGTGCGCGACTGCCTCTTCACCGTCTCCGCGCCCGAGCCCGACCAGCTGGTCGAGAAGGACGCCAACTCCAGCATGGTGATCACCTGGACCGTCTCGGCCGTCGGCGAGGGCCGCGCCAAGGTCACCGTGACCGCCACCTGGCAGGGCGCCACCGGCATCGGCGGCTTCTTCGAGCGCACCTTCGCCCCGAAGGGCCTGAACCGGATCCACGACCAGGTGCTGGCCAACCTGGCCGCCGAGGTCCGCTGAGGCCCACCGAGGTCCACGCGGGGCCGCCGGGACCGCCACGGTCCGCCGGCCCCGCGGATTCGCCAACCGCGCGATTCGCGCGCGTAGATCCATCGAACCGCTCGAATCGCCCGGGGATTCGAGCGGTTCGGTCTCCCGTACGAGCCGAAAGCCGTACGGGTGGCCGAACCGCCACCTGCGGGTGACGGGGGCCGCCCGGCACCGGTGGGCCACCCTAGGCTCGCCGCCGTGCATATGACGATCCTTCACATTTCCCAACCGGTGGACGGCGGGGTCGCCCGCGTCGTCGCCGATCTGGTCCGGGGCCAGCGGGAGGCCGGCCACCGGGTGCTGGTCGCCTGCCCGCGCGGCGGGCGGCTGGCCGCGGAGGCCGCCGCGGTGGGCGCGCTGGTCCAGGACTGGCCGGCCCGGCGCCCGCCCGGCCCGGGCACCCCCGCCGAGGCCTGGCGGCTGCGCCGGATCGTCCGGGCGGCCGCCCCCGACGTGGTCCACCTGCACAGCGCCAAGGCCGGGTTGGCCGGGCGGCTCGCGGTGCACGGCACGGTGCCGACCGTCTTCCAGCCGCACGCCTGGTCCTTCGCCGCCGTCGACGGCGCGCTGGCCGCCGCCACGCTGCGCTGGGAGCGCTTCGCCACCCGCTGGTCGCACCGGCTGCTGTGCGTCAGCGTCCAGGAGCGGGCCGACGGCGTGGCGGCCGGGCTGCACGCCGACTGGGCGGTGGTGCCCAACGGCGTGGACGTGCGCCACTACGCGCCCGCCGACCGCCGCGCCGCCCGGATCGCGCTCGGCCTGGACCTGGAGGCCCCGCTCGCGGTGTGCGTCGGGCGGCTGTGCCGGCAGAAGGGCCAGGACGTGCTGCTGGCCGCCTGGCCGGAGGTGCTGCGCCGGGTGCCGCGGGCCCGGCTGGCCCTGGTCGGCGGCGGGCCGGAGGAGCAGCGGGTCGCGGAGCTGGTCCGGCAGACCGCCGAGCCCGCCCGGATCCGGCTGGTCGGGGACGTGCCGGACCCGCGCCCGTGGCTGGCGGCGGCCGACCTGGTGGTGCTGCCCTCACGCTGGGAGGGGATGGCGCTGGCCCCGCTGGAGGCGATGGCGGCCGCCCGTCCGGTGCTGCTGACCGACGTGCCCGGCGCCCGGGAGTGCCTGCCGCCGTCCGAGCTGGCGCACGCGGTGGTCCCGCCCGAGGACGCGGGGGCCCTCGCCACCCGTATGGGGGACGCGCTGTCAGATCCGATCGAATGCGAGCGGCGCGGCGCCCGGTTGCGCGAGCACGTGGTGGGCCGGCACGACGTGCGCACCGTGGTCGAACAGGTTGACGTCCTCTACCGCCACCTGTTGGGCGCGGGACCGGCGGCGGGGCGGCGCCGGGCCCGTGTCCCAGAGCGGATCTGATCGTTTCACATGCCGTGAATGCCCGCCGTTTCCGGCGTTGTCGTATTCGCACCCTCGGCCGGATAGGGAGGCGAGGCGTCAAATCCGAAATACCTATTAATGGGCGGCTGGAATGAATCGGCAAGTCAACTTCCGGCCTGTACCGCCCGGTTCTGTATTGTCGGATTTTGCCTGCTTCGTTCGGATTTCATGTCGGGAATTCACGGCTGGGCCCCTCGCGACCGACTTCTTCGTGACCAGTTCCTTTGCGATCGGCCCCGCCGCCGGACATCCGGAAGCCGCGAGCGGCAGCAGGTGCTGTCAGGACCGCGCCCACCGGGCCGGGACGGCCGCCCCGCGCCAACCGGTGCCGGGGCACCGTCACCCCGGGCACACAGCAGGGGAGATCGTGCGCTGATGACCATTGACCACGAGAGTGTGCCGCGATCGAGCGGACCCCTGTCCGGCCCCCGCCGGCCCGGCACCGGGCTGCTCGACCGGCCGGCGGGGGCGGCGCACCTCCGGACGGTCCCGCCGCAGCACCGGTCCCGTGGGACGGTCCGCTCCCGGCTGGCCCTGTCACTCGCCCTGGTCCAGGCCGACGTCATCGCGCTGTGCTCCGCCGGCGGCATCGCCAACCGCGCCTTCGACCCGGCCGCCCCGCTCGACCCGCTGCTCGGCGTCCCCGCCGTCCTGCCGCTGCTGCTCCTGCTCAACCTGGCCGGCGGCCTCTACCGCCCCCGGCTCACCCTGTCCGTCCTGGACGAACTGCCCGCGCTGTCCGCCCGGGCCGTGGTCGCCACCGCCTTCGCCGTCACCCTGTCCGGCGGCCTCGGCGGCCACTGGCCCGACTGCGGCCCGGCCAGCCCGGCCCGGCTCACCGTCCTGCTCGGCGCCCAGCTGCTGATCGTGGCCGTCGGCCGCGCCGTCCTCTACCACCTGGTCCGGCGGATCCGCCGCAGCCGCCCCAGCCCCGTCCTGGTGCTCGGCGCCGGCCGGCTCGGCCGCCGGGTCGCCGCCGCCCTCCGCGCGCACGGCGAGTACGGGATGCGCCCGGTCGGCTTCCTCGACGCGGACCCGCCGCTGCTGCCCGGCGACACCGACCTGCCCGTGCTCGGCGGCCGCGAGGCACTGGAGCGCGAGGTGCGCCGGCACGGCGTCCAGCACGTGATCGCCACCGCCGGCGCCGCCGACGAGGCCGAGACCGCCGCCACCCTGCGCGACGCCGCCCGGCTCGGCTGCCAGGTCTGGCTGGTGCCCGCGCTGCGCGAGTACGGCTCGCTGCCCGCCGCCCCGATCACCGGCGGCGACCACCTGTGGGGCTTCCCCTGCCTGCGGCTCGGCAGCCCCGCGATGCGCCGCCCCGGCTGGGCCGCCAAGCGCGCCCTGGACGTCACCGCCGCCGCGGTCGGCCTGCTGCTGCTCGCCCCCGTCCTGGTGCTCTGCGCCCTCGCCGTCCGCTTCGACACCGGCCCCGGCGTGCTCTTCCGCCAGCAGCGCACCGGCCTGGACGGCCGGGTCTTCACCGTCCTCAAGTTCCGCACCCTGCGCCCGAGCAACGAACACGAGTCCGCCACCCGCTGGAACATCTCCCAGGACCACCGGATGGGCGCCGTCGGCCGGCTGCTGCGCAAGAGCTCGCTGGACGAGCTGCCCCAGCTGTGGAACGTCCTGCGCGGCGACATGAGCCTGGTCGGCCCCCGCCCCGAACGGCCGTACTTCGTCATGCGGTTCGGCCAGGCCTACCCCGAGTACGCGGACCGCCACCGCGTCCCGGTCGGCCTCACCGGCCTGGCCCAGGTCAACGGCCTGCGCGGGGACACCTCCATCGAGGACCGGGCCCGCTTCGACAACCGCTACATCGAGAGCTGGAGCCTCTGGCAGGACGTCAAGATCCTGTGCCGCACCGCGGCCCTGATGCTCCACCCGGACGGGAGCTGACCCCTTCGTGGCCCTGACCCTCCCCGCCTTCCCCCGCCCGGCCTTACGGGCGGCCCTACCCGCGCTCACCGAGCGCACCAGCCCGCTGGCCGCCGCCACCGTCCTGCTGGTCTGCGTGCCCACCGGGGAGAAGGACGTCGCCGCCGCCGTCCACGTCACCGCCGCCGACCTCGCCTCGCTGGCCCTGGTCGCCCTCACCGCGCTCAACCTGCTGCGCGGGCGGCTGCCCGCGGTCAGCCGTACCACCTGCGCGCTGTTCGGCGGGATCGTGGTCGCCGCCGCCGTCGCCACCCTCGGCTCGACCGACCCGGCCGCCAGCGTCACCGGCTTCGTCCGGCTCGCCCAGGTGTTCGTCCTGGTCCCCGCCGCCGTCCTCTGCGCCCTGCGCGACCGCACCGACCAGCGCCTGGTGCTCGGCTCCTTCGTGCTCGCCGCGCTGATCCAGGGCGTGGTCGGCGCGAAGCAGTACCTCACCCACACCGGCGCCTCCTACACCGGCCAGCCGATCCGGGCCGTCGGCACCTTCGGCGCGCTCGACATCATGGCGATGTCCAGCGTGGTCAGCTTCGGCCTGCTCGCCGCCCTCGCCCTGGCCCTCGGCGAGCGAGGCCCCGGGGGAAACGCCCGGCTGCGCCGCGCGATGTTCGCCGCCGCCGCCTTCCTCGCCTTCCCGCTGGCCGTCTCCTTCAGCCGCGGCAGCTGGATCGCCACCGGCCTCGCCGCCACCGTCCTGCTGCTGCGCGTCGACGCCCGGCTGCTGCTGCGCGGAGCCGTCCTCGGCCTGGCCGCCGCGGTCGTCCTGGTCGGCGGCCTCGGCCTCGGCGGCTCCGGCGTCACCAAGCGGCTCAGCTCGATCGGCTCCGTCTCCGCCGCCCCCGACCAGTCCGTCTCCGACCGGTACGACCTGTGGTCCACCGCCGGACGGATCTGGCAGGACCACCCCGTGCACGGCGCCGGCCCCAAGGCCTTCCAGCAACTGCGCGACAGCCACGCCCCGCTGCGGCTGTCCTCCGGCAGCGACGCCGCCGACGCCACCATCGGCTTCCAGCGCGAACCCCTGCTCTCCCCGCACAACATGTACTTCCTGGTGCTCAGCGAGCAGGGCCTGATCGGCATCACCGCCTACGCCGCGCTCTTCCTCGCCCTGCTGATCGGCTGCCTGCGCCACCGCCGCGGCCCCGGGCTCGCCGCCCTCGCCCTGCTCACCTGGGTCCTCGTCGACTTCCTGTACTCCGACATCGGCGGCACCACCACCGTGCTGACCTCCGTCGTCCTCGGCCTCGCCGCCCGCGCGGCCGCACAGCACCCCGGGCACCCCGCCGCCGGTCCGGCGACCACCGGAGCGGCCCGGTGACCACCGACCGGCCCGCCGCCGTCGCCTCCCCCCTCCCCGCCCCCCGCGGCGCCCCCGGCGGGGACCCGTCCGCCGGGCCCCACCCGGCCCCCCGGCGCGGCTTCCTCGCCAAGGCCTTCGGCATCACCGCCGTGCTCAGCGCCGCCGGCTCCGGCCTCGGCCTGCTGCGCGACCTCCTGCTGGCCCGCTACTTCGGCGCCAACCAGGGCACCGACGCCTTCCTGGTCGCCTGGACCGTCCCGGAGACCGCCGCGCCGCTGCTGATCGAGGACGCCATGTCCTTCCTCATGGTGCCCGCGTTCGCCCTCGCCCTGGTGCTGCGCGAGGAGGACCCGGACGCCCCCGACCCGGTCCGCCAACTGGTCCGCGCCACCCTGCCCTGGCTGCTGCTCGCGCTCAGCGGCCTCGCCCTGGCCGTCGCCCTGGGCGCCCCGGAACTGGTCGACCTGCTCGCCCCCGGCCTCACCGACCCCGGCCTGGCCGTCACCTGCACCCGGATCACCGCGGTCACCGTGCTGCCCTTCGGGGTGGCCGGCTACCTGGCCGCCGCGCTGCGCGCCCACCACCGCTTCACCGCCCCGGCCGGCATCTACGTCGCCTACAACCTCGGCATCCTCGCCGTCCTGCTCTGCCTCCACTCCTACCTCGGCGTGCGCTCCGCCGCCCTCGGCGTCGCGGGCGGCAGCCTGCTGATGGCCGGTCTGCTGGTCGGCCCGTTCCTGCGCCGGCTGCGCCAGGGCCCGCCCGGCACCGGCCGGGGCCGCCGCTCGCGCCGGGCCCTGGTGCTGATGCCGCTCGCCCTGCTGCCGGTGGCCGCCTTCACGCTCACCCGGCAGTCCCAGGTCTTCGTCGAGCGCTACCTCGGCTCGGCCCTGCCGCCCGGCACCATCTCGCACCTCAACTACGCCGCCAAGGTCTCCCAGCTCGCCATGACGGCGGGCCTGCTGATCTGCACCGTCACCTTCCCGCTGGTCGCCCGGGCGCTGGCCGCCGGGGACCTCACCGCCGCCCGCGACCGGGTGGAGAAGGACCTCGGCCAGGCGGCGGCCGTCGTCCTGTTCGGCACCGCCTTCCTGATGGCCTGCGCCCCCTCGGTGGTCTCGCTGCTGTTCGAGCGCGGCGCCTTCGGCCCGCACGACACCGCCGCCACCGCCGACGTCATCCGGGTGTACAGCTTCGGCCTGCCCGCCCAGGCGCTGATCGGCGTGATGGTCCGTCCGTACTTCTCGCTGCGCCCGGTGGTCCGCCGGGCCGACGACCCGGGCGCCGAGGACGGCCGCCGGCTGCTGGACTGGTACCCGGCCGCCGCGATGGTGCTCGGCCTCGGCGTCACCGTCGCCACCGGCCTGCTCGCCACGCCCCGCTTCGGCGCCCTGGGACTGGCCGCCGGAAACGCGGCCGGCATCACCGCCGCCGCCGCACTGCTGCTGCACGGCCTGGTGCTGCGCGGCATCCCGCTGCGGCTGCACCGGGTGCTCGGCGGCCACGGCCGGCTGGTGGCCGCCGCCGCCGGGGCCACCGTGCTCGGCACCGCCGCCGCCGGGCTGGCCGCCGACCCCCTGCTGTCGACCCTCCTCGGGGGCCTCACCGTGGCGCTGGCCTTCGCGGCCCTCGGCACCGGGCTCGGCGCCCGCGAGGTGCGCGGCCCGGTCCTCGCCCTCGCCCGGGCCCTGGGGCCCGTCCGGAACCCGCCAACCGCCGCCGAAGAAGGGAAGCGTCCCGATGGACAATGAACGGGGAACCGTCCGTTCGGCCCGGGCCGGCCTCCACAGCGCACCGCCGGACCGGGCACGACCGCCCAGGAGCCGCCACCCGCTCGGCGCACCGCCGGTCCCCGGCTCCGCCTCGCCGTGGATCCTGATGTACCACTCGGTGGCGGTCGAGCAGGAGGACCCCTACCGGCTCACCGTCAGCCCCGAGCGGTTCGCCGAACAGATCGGCTGGCTGTACCGGAGCGGCCGGCGCGGCGTCTCCGTCCGCGAGCTGATGCGGGCCCACGCCCTCGGCCGGGACGACAGGCTGGTCGGCCTGACCTTCGACGACGGCTACGCCGACATCGCCCGGTACGCGGTGCCGACCCTCCAGGCGTACGGCTTCACCGCCACCGCGTACGTGGTCGCCGACCTGCTCGGCCGGGACAACGGCTGGGACACCGAGGGCCCGCGCAAGCGGCTGCTCACCGTCCAGGAGGTCACCGGGCTCGCCGGCGCCGGCTGGGAGATCGGCTCGCACGGCCTCGGCCACCGGGCGCTGCCCGGCCTGCCGCCCGAGGCCCTCGCCGTCCAGGCCCGGGAGAGCCGGCGCCTGCTGGAGGAGGCCGTCGGCGGCCCGGTCACCGGGTTCTGCTACCCGTACGGCGCCGTCGACCTGCCCGCCGCCCTGGCCGTGCGCGACGCCGGGTACGACCACGCCTGCGCCATCGCGCACTCCCCGCTCACCGGCCGCTTCGCCCTGCCCCGCTGCTACGTCGGCGACCGCGACGGCGCCTGGCGGCTGCGCGCCAAGCAGGGCCGGCACCGGTTGCGGGACGCCGTCACCGGGCTGCGCCACGCCCGCCGGGAGCCCCGGCCATGAGGGTGCTGCACATCGTCACCGGCCTGGCCGCCGGCGGCGCCGAGCGCCAACTGCACCTGCTGCTGCGGCACCTGCCGGCGCACCAGCAGTGCGAGGTGCTCGCCCTGACCAACCCCGGCACGGTCGCCGAGGCGCTGCGCGCCGACGGCGTCACCGTCCACCACCTCGGCATGCGCGGCAACCGGGACCTCGGCGCGCTGCCCCGGCTGGTCCGGCTGGTCCGGGCCGGCCGCTACGACCTGGTGCACACCCACCTGTACCGGGCCCAGCTGTACGGCCGGACGGCCGCCCGGCTGGCCGGGGTGCGCGCGGTGGTCTCCACCGAGCACTCGCTGCACGCCGGGGTGATCGAGGGCCGCCCGGTCACCCGGGGCGTCAAGGGCCTCTACCTGGCGGCCGAACGGCTCGGCAGCACCACCGTCGCGGTCTCCCGCCAGGTCGCCCAGACACTGCGTTCCTGGGGCGTCCCGCCGACCCGGATCGAGCTGATCCCGAACGGCATCGACACCTCCCGCTACCGCCTCCCGCCCGCCGAACGGGCCGCCGTCCGCCGCCGGCTGCGGGCCGAGCTCGGGCTGCCGTACGGGGGCTGGGTGGTCGGCGGGGTGGGCCGGCTGGTACCCGGCAAGCGCTTCGAGGTGCTGGTCGAGGCGCTCGCCGAGCTCGACCCGGCCACCCGGCTGGTGCTGGTCGGCGAGGGTCCGGAGCGCGCCGCGCTGGAGCGCCGGGCCGACGAACTCGGCGTGCGGGACCGGCTGGTGCTCACCGGGGAGCGCGACGACGTCCCCGAACTGCTGGCCGCCCTGGACGTGCTGGCCGCCCCCTCCACCGCGGAGACCTTCGGCCTCGGCGTCCTGGAGGGCCTCGCGGCCGGGCTGCCGGTGCGCTACAGCGCCTGCCCGGCGCTCGACGAACTGCCGCCCAGGGCCGCCCCGCAGGCCCGCCGCGTCCCCTCCGAGCCCGCCGCCTACGCCGCCGCGCTGCGCGACCTGCGGCCGCTCAGCGGGCACACCGCCGACCCGCTGCCGCACCCCCCGGCCGTCGGCCACTACGACATCGTCCGGGTCGCCGCCGACCTGGGCGCCCTCTACGACCGGCTGGCCCGCGTCTGACCGCCCGCCACCGCCGGAACCGCCGTACCAGACCCAAGGAGCAACACCCATGACCACACCGCGCCGAAGCGCCCGCCGCCTGGTCCGCCGCTGGTGGCCGGTGGTGCTCGCGGTTCCGCTGGGCGCCGCGGTCGGCGCCGGGTACGCCGTCGCCGCGTCCCCGTCGTACGCCGCGAACGCCTACGTCCTCGTGGTCGCGCAGAACCCCGGGGAGGCCGCGATCGCGACCAACTTCGCCCAGGCGTACGGCCGGCTGGCCGGGCAGCCGCAGGTGCTCGGGGTGGCAGCCGCCGAGACCGGCCACACCCGGTCCGAGCTGGAGTCCCTGGTGCACGGGACGACCTCCCCGGACGCCCCGATGATCGAGATCACCGGGACCGGGGAGCGCCCCCAGGAGGCCGCCCGGACGGCCGACGCGGTGGCCCGCTCGCTGGTCGCCTTCGCCAACACCAGCAGCAAGGACACCAACGTCCGGCTGGTGACGCTCTCCCCGGCCGCCGCGCCGGACAGGCCGACCACGCCGTCCGGGAAGCTGGACGTCGCGGTCGGCGGCGCGACCGGGCTGCTGCTGGGCGCGCTGGTGATGATGACCCGGCGCCGGGGTGCCCCGGCGGCGCCGGAGGCCGTCGAGAGCCCCGCGACGCCGCAGGAGCCGCAGGTGCCGCGGGCCGCGCGGGTGCCGCAGGCCCCCGCCGCGTCCGCGCCGGTGGCCGTCCCGACGACCCCGCGCCCGCGCCGCGAGGAGCCGGCCGGGGCCGGGACCGAGCCCAAGCCCGCCGCGGGTCCCAAGGCCGAGCCCAAGGCCGCGGTCGAGCCCAAGACCGAGCCCAAGGCCGGGACCAAGAGCGTGAAGGCCCCGGTGAAGGCCCCGGTGAAGGCCCCGGAGAAGGCCGAGAAGAAGCCCGCCGGGAAGCCCGCCGCGAAGGCCGACACGCAGGCCGCCGCCGAGCCCCCGGCGGCGGAGCAGCCCCCGGCCGAGGCGCCGGCCCCGGCCACCGCTGAGCACGCCCCGGTCGGGGGCGGTCGATGAGCACCGAGACCCGCAGAGGCGGCCTGCCCGCCCAGGCGACGGCGCCGGCCTGGACCACCGAGCTGCGCTGCGAGGACGACGCCCTGGACGCCCTCGCCGAGGAGTGGGACGACCTGGCCGCCCGCTGCCGGACCGCCACCTTCTTCCAGGCCGCCGACTGGCAGCGCTCCTGGTGGCGCCACTACGGCCGTCCCGGCGGCCTGCTCGTGGTGCTGGTCCGCCGGGACGGCCGGCTGGTCGGCGCGGGCGCCTTCGTGCGCCGCGGCGGGCCGCTCGGCGGCCTGACCGGCCTCGGCGGCGGGCTGGTCGACTACACCGACGTCCTGCTCGACGACGAGTGCGCCGACCGGGCCGCCGCCGAGTTCGCCGCCGCGCTCCCGCTCACCCGCCCCTGGCACTGGCTGGAGCTGCGCGAGGTGCACCCCGAGGCGGCGGTGCACCGGGTGTACGGGCACTGGCGCGGCAGCCGCCGCCGCTACCAGGACTCGCTCTGCCAGTACCTGCCGGCCGTCCCGATGGACCGGCTGCTCAAGCGGGTGCCCGGCAAGACCGCCCAGCGCAGCCGGGTGAAGCTCCGCAAGATCGCCGAGGCCGGGGTGGAGGTCCGCTCGACCCCGGTGGCGGAGGTGCCGCAGGCGCTGGACGCGATGCTGCGGCTGCACTTCCTGCAGTGGCAGGCGCGCGGCGTCACGCCCGAGCACCGCACCGAGCGGTTCGCCCGGCACTTGGCCGAGTCCAGCACCGGACTGGTCGCCGCCGGCCGGGCCGCCGTCCACCAGTTCCACCTGGACGGCCAGCTGGTCGCGGTCAACCTGCTGCTGCTCTGCCCGTCCTTCGGCGGGCTGTACATGTACGGGGCGCACCCGGTGCTGCGCGAGCGGCTGGACATCGCCGGCCTGCTGTTCAGCGCGGCGCTGGACGAGACGGTCGGCGCCGGTGTCCCGCTGCTCGGCCTGCTGCGCGGCCAGGAGCCGTACAAGCAGCGCTGGCGGCCGGACCAGCTGGCCAACCAGCGGCTGCTGCTCGGCCCGGCGGGGGCGGCACCGGCGGCCGCCGTCCGGGCCGGGGCGGTGCGCGCCCGGCAGGCGGCGGCGCACCAGCTGCGCACCCGCTTCCCCCGCCTCAAGGAGGCGCTGCTGGCCCGCCGCCGCAGCTGACCGCTCAGTGCCGGGCGTGCCGCGCGCCGCCCGTCGGCTTGTGCGTCGGCTTGGGGGCCGTCGGACGGGTCGACGGGCTCGCCGCCCGGCTCGGGGTGGCGCCACCCCCGGGCACGGCGGGGGCGGCGGGTACGGCGGGCGCGTCCGGCGGGTCCTCCGGAGCCGGTGCCGGGGCGGTGGGCGGCGCCGGCACCCCTTCCGGCGCCGGGGCCCCCTTCGAACCGGACATCAGCTGCTTGAACGTCGTCGCCGAGCGGGGATTGCGGTCGCACTCGAAGAAGCCGTGCGGACAGTAGTCGGTGACGGTCTGGTAGGCGGTGTCGTGGGTGCGGATCCAGTCGACCATCCGGCGCACGTACTCGGGGTTGTCGCCGTTGCGGAACAGCCCCCACTCCGGGTACGAGACCGGCTTGCCGCGCTTGGCGGCGAACTCCACCTGGTCCTGGAGGCCGTACGGCTCGCGCACGTAGTCGTCGAAGGTGCCGCCGGCGGGCTGGTCGTAGCTGTCCATGCCGATGATGTCGACCACGTCGTCGCCGGGGTAGCACTTGGTCCACGGGACGGCGTCCAGGCCCCGGCTGGGGGCGAAGTCGAAGCGGAAGCGCTGGCCGGGCACCGAGCGCATCACCCCGACGATCCGCCGCCAGTACGCCTTCCACGCGGACGGGTCGGGCTTGCAGCGGTGGGTGTAGGTGGTGCCGTTCATCTCCCAGCCGAGCGTGAGCACGGTGTCCGCGCCGCCCAGCGCGACCAGCCGGCGCGCGAGCTTGAGGAAGTGCGCGTCGAAGTCCCCGCGCTCCCCCTGGCCGAGCAGTCTGGCGACCTCGCCGTCCGGCACGTTCGCCTCGTTGGGCACCAGCATCGGCACGCCGAGCACCAGCAGCCGGGACGGGTCGGCCTGCCGCCACTGCGACCAGAGGCCGAGCACCATCGCCTCGCCCTCGATGTCGCTCCAGTCGTTGCCCGCCAGATAGGTGTGGCCGACCTGCATGTTCGCGTCGCCGAGCCACTGCGCGTACTGGCGGATCTGCGGGATGTGGTTGTCCCAGGAGCCGACGAAGGCGCCGAACGGCGGCTCGTGGTTCGGCCGCTGGACCGGAGGGCGGGGGGCCGCGCCGCGCGGCTCGACGGCGTCCGAGGAGAGGGTGTGCCGTTCGGTCTGGCTGAACGGCGTCCCCGCCGGGACGCTGGCCGTGGCCATCAGCAGCAGGGTGGCGGCGGCCAGCGTCAGGCGGCCGATTCGCATGGTGCTCTCCTCCGGACGTCGCGTGGGCGGGGCGCACGGTCTCGGCGTGGACGGACCGTGACGCCCCGCTGGCCGACAGTAGGCCCGAAGGGGGACGAAAAAGCCGAATGTCACCCTAAAGTGGGCGCCATTCGAACGCCGTCTGCCGCAACGACCGGTGGCCGGTGCTCAGGTATCAGATCTGTAACGGTCCGGCCGGGCCCGTCCGGCCCGCTCCGGCGGACCCGGCGGAGCGGCCACGGCCCCGACGGCGCAGGTGGGCGGGCGGGCGCGCGGGGAGGGCGCGCGGGGCCCGGTGGACGCCCGGCGGGGCCCGGCGGCGGCGGAACCGGGCTGACTCGCGTACCCGGTGAAAGGTACGCTCCGGCCGTGTCCTGGAAGCCTCTGCGTGTACTGACCCCCCGCTCGATCCTGCCTGCCTCGGCGGTGGTGCTGGTCCTTGCGGCCGGGGCGGCGGCGCACGCGAACAAGCCGGTGCCGTTCGGCGACCGGGTCGCGGGACCGGGCGACGCGGGGGCGACGCCGGTGAACTCCGAGTCGCTCGGCTCGGCCGACCTCGACCTGCGGGTGGGCCCGGGCCTGGAGGCCTTCCACCAGCAGACCGGCGAGCAGGCCTGGTCCTACCGCCGCGAGGGCGTCGAGGCGCTCTACCTGGCGATGGCCGGCGACAACGCGATCGTGGTCTGGGACGACGGCATGGTCACCTCGGTGCGCCCCGGCGACCACGAGGTGCGCTGGCACCGGGTGGTGCCCGGCCTGGCCGACTGGCTGCACGGCGACGGCGAGCCCGGCGCCGACAAGCGGACCGACGCCCAGCGCAAGGCGCTCGCCAAGCAGCGGGCCGCGGCCGCGCTGCACACCGTCCAGCGGGACGGCTCGCCCTGGCTGGCCCTGGTCACCCCGAACCTCACCATGGGCCTGCGCGACGCCGACGGCGACCTGCGCTACAACGACAAGCCCTCCGGCGGCTGCGTCTACGACCCGCTGCGCGCCGTCCACACCGACTACGCCGTGCTGATCCCGCGCACCTGCACCAACAGCGGCGGGCAGGCCGTCTCCGGCGGCATCACCGGCTACCGGCTGGACAGCAACGGCTGGTCGACGAGCACCGGCCCGACGGCCACGGTCAAGGTGCTGGACCGCAGCCGGGTGGAGATCACCGACGGCCCGGTCGTCCCGCCCCGGGTGTTCGACACCAAGGCGGCCGCGCCCGAGACGGCCTGCGGCAGTGTGGGGGCGCCGTTCGCGGCGGTCCGGCCGCAGGGCGGCTGCGCGGCGGACCCGGCCGCCGGCCAGGACCCGGCCGGGAACCCGGCCCCGGACGCCCCGGCGGCCGCCGGAGCCCCCGCGGGGGACCAGCCGGCCGGGCAGCCCCAGTAGCCGGGACGGCCTCCGGTCGGTGGGCCGGCGGGCCGGTGGATACCCCTGGGCGGTACTTCCCCGGGGGCGGTACGGGGCCCGGTAGACTTGCCGTCATGGCTATCTTCTCCGGGCAATAGCGGGCGGCGGCGCCGCGAGGGCCGCGCCGACCGCCGATGAAGCCCCCCTCATGCCAACCCGGCCCCGGGTCCGTCGCACCCGGCCGCCCGCCCACGTCCCAGGAGTAGTCCCCAGCCATGATTTCCGCCAACGCCCTCGAACTGCGTGCCGGTGCCCGGATCCTGATCGAGTCCGCGAGCTTCAAGGTCGCCGCCGGTGACCGGATCGGCCTGGTCGGCCGCAACGGCGCCGGCAAGACGACGCTCACCAAGGTGCTGGCCGGCGAGGGCCTGCCGGCCGCCGGAACCGTCACCCGTTCGGGCGAGGTCGGCTACCTCCCGCAGGACCCGCGCACCGGCGACCTGGACGTCCTCGCCAAGGACCGCATCCTGTCCGCCCGCGGCCTCGACACCGTGCTGAAGAAGATGCGCGAGAACGAGGACCGGATGGCCAACGGCCAGGGCGCCACCCGGGACAACGCGATGAAGAAGTACGCCCGGCTGGAGACCGAGTTCCTCACCAAGGGCGGGTACGCCGCCGAGGCCGAGGCCGCCACCATCGCCGCCGCGCTGGGTCTGCCGGACCGCATCCTCGCCCAGCCGCTGCACACCCTCTCCGGTGGTCAGCGCCGCCGCGTCGAGCTCGCCCGGATCCTCTTCTCGGACTCCGACGTGCTGCTGCTCGACGAGCCCACCAACCACCTGGACGCGGACTCGATCGTCTGGCTGCGGGACTTCCTGAAGACGTACAAGGGCGGCTTCATCGTCATCTCGCACGACGTCGACCTGGTCGAGACGGTCGTCAACAAGGTCTTCTACCTGGACGCCAACCGCTCCGCCATCGACGTCTACAACATGGGCTGGAAGCAGTACCAGCAGCAGCGTGAGGACGACGAGAAGCGCCGCAAGCGCGAGCGCGCCAACGCCGAGAAGAAGGCCGCGACCCTGAACGCGCAGGCCGACAAGATGCGCGCCAAGGCGACCAAGACGGTGGCCGCGCAGAACATGGCCCGCCGCGCCGACAAGCTGCTCTCCGGCCTGGAGCAGGTCCGGGTGAACGACAAGGTCGCCAAGCTGCGCTTCCCCGACCCGGCCCCCTGCGGCAAGACCCCGCTGACCGCCAGCGGCCTGTCCAAGTCCTACGGCTCGCTGGAGATCTTCACCGACGTCGACCTGGCGATCGACCGGGGCTCCCGGGTCGTCGTGCTGGGCTTCAACGGTGCCGGCAAGACCACCCTGCTGCGGATGCTGGCCGGGGTGGAGGCGCCGGACACCGGCGAGGTGATCCCGGGCCACGGCCTGAAGATCGGCTACTACGCCCAGGAGCACGAGACGCTCGACCCGGACCGCAGCGTCCTGGAGAACATGCGCTCGGCCGCGCCGGACACGGACCTGGTGCAGATCCGCAAGATCCTCGGCTCCTTCCTGTTCTCCGGGGACGACGTGGACAAGCCGGCCGGGGTGCTCTCCGGTGGTGAGAAGACCCGTCTGGCGCTGGCCACCCTGGTGGTCTCCTCCGCCAACGTGCTGTTGCTCGACGAGCCCACCAACAACCTCGACCCGGCCAGCCGCGAGGAGATCCTGGGCGCGCTGCGCGAGTTCTCCGGCGCCGTCGTGCTGGTCACCCACGACGAGGGCGCGGTCGAGGCGCTCGACCCGGAGCGGATCATCCTGCTGCCGGACGGCGTGGAGGACCTGTGGAACCCGGGCTACGCCGATCTGGTCTCGCTGGCCTGACCGGAAGTAGACGCGAGATCCGCTTTTTGGATGAGAATATCTAGTCCTTTCGGCGTGTCCGGGAATGAAGTAGACCTGGATTCCGTTTAAGGACTTTCCGTCGGCCCGCCACTCGATCGTGGTCGGGCCGACGCTGCTGATCAGCTCTTTTTCGGCAAACGGCGGCATCAGTCCGGGGGCGCGCACTCTGTGTGAGCGCCCTGCTGCGCTCGGATCACCACCGGTGGACCACGCAATTCCGACATCGACCTTGTCGAATGGGTGGCCAGGACGCGGTGGATGGGTGATCATGGGAATCTGACCGAGCAACGCTACGAGGAGGCACGGGTGGCCGAGACTCTGAAAAAGGGCAGCCGGGTGACCGGTGCCGCGCGTGAGAAGCTCGCGGCCGATCTCAAGAAGAAGTACGACTCCGGGGCGAGCATTCGCGCTCTCGCGGAGGAGACCGGTCGTTCGTACGGCTTCGTGCACCGGATGCTGAGCGAATCCGGAGTCATTCTCCGGGGCCGCGGCGGTGCCACGCGGGGCAAGAACAAAGCGACTGCCGGGGCCAGTTCCTGACGGTTCGTCAGCCATTGGCTGGATGACGCGGCGGCAGGACGCCGACCGAGGAGACGACGGTTGACCATTCAGCCGGGCGTCCGCCCTCGGGTCGTGTGGACCGGCCGCCGATCGTCATGTCCGGGGTGTCGTCCGTCCCCCGTTTTCCGAAGTCCGTTCATTTCTCCCGGGACCGTCTCCTTCGCTCCCCCGCCGAGTGCCCCGGGCCCCGTCGATCCTTCCCGGTCGGGGCCCCTGCCCTTGCGCGTCGAGGTTTGTTACTCTCCGGTAGCCACGTCCCTCGCCACCGGAGGTTCCCCGCATGACCGCTCCCGCCACCGACCCGCAGGCCCCGAGCTGGGAGCGGGACGGCGTCCGCCTGGAGATCGACGGTGAACTCGCCGTCGTCACCCTGTGCCGACCCAAGCGGCGCAACGCCCAGTCGCCCGCGCTCTGGCGCGCCCTCGCCGCCGCCGGGAGCGACCTTCCCGGCAGCGTCCGGGTGGTGCTGCTGCGCGCGGAGGGGGTCTCCTTCTCCGCCGGGCTGGACCGGGCCATGTTCACCCCCGAGGGCATCCCGGGCGAGCCCACCTTCCTCCAGCTCGCCGCCTCCACCGACCAGGAGCTGGACGCCGCCATCGCCTCGTACCAGGAGGCCTTCACCTGGTGGCGCCGCCCGGACCTGGTCTCCATCGCGGCGGTCCAGGGTCACGCCGTCGGCGCGGGCTTCCAGCTGGCCCTCGGCTGCGACCTGCGGGTGGTCGCCGAGGACGTCCGGTTCGCGATGAAGGAGACCTCGCTGGGCCTCGTCCCGGACCTGGCCGGCACCAAGCCGCTCACCGAACTCGTCGGCTACGCGCGGGCGCTGGAGATCTGCGCAACCGGCCGCTGGGTGGGGGCCGAGGAGGCCGCCGCGATCGGACTGGCCAACCTGGTGGTGCCGGGCGAGGAGCTGGACGCCGCCGCCCGGGACCTCGCGGCGGCGCTGCTGGCCGCTCCGCGCGGCGCGGTGATCGAGACCAAGGCGCTGCTGCAGGGCGCCGCCGGGCGCTCCTTCGACGAGCAGCGTTCGGCCGAACGGGCGGCGCAGGCCCGTCGGCTGCGGGAGCTCGCCGGGATCGGCGACTGACCGCACGGTGATGACGCGGGGCCCGGCCCGGGGAGATTCCCCCGGGCCGGGCCCTTTCCCGTGCCCCCGGCGGGCCGCCGGTGCTCGCCGGGCGGGGATCGTGGCGAAATGCCAGAGTTGGGGAGGTTTGCGATATAGCTGGTGCCGTACGACGGGAGAAGCACCCATGCCTGACACTCCGACGCCCGCGACCATGCCCAAGCACACCGGCAGCGGCAGCGCCCCGAACCCCGGTCCGCCGGGGGCCGGCGGCGGTGCCAAGCCGGTGGGGGAGCGTGGCCGCACCGCGCTGGCCGTCGGCGTGGTGGAGAAGATCGCCGGGATGGCGGCCCGCGAGGTCGCCGGGATCCACGCGCTCGGCTCCGGGCTCGCCCGCACCTTCGGCGCGATGCGGGACCGGGTGCCCGGCGGCAAGCCCAGCGTCGGGCGGGGCATCAAGGCGGAGGTCGGCGAGAAGCAGACCGCGATCGACATCGCCCTGGTGGTGGAGTACGGCGTGGTCATTCCCGAACTCGCCCGCCAGGTGCGGGAGAACATCATCAACGCGGTGGAACGGATGACCGGCCTGGAGGTCGTCGAGGTCAACATCGCGGTCAACGACGTCCACCTCCCGGACGAACCGGAGTTCGAGGAGGAAGAGGAGCCGGTGGCGCCCTCCGGGCAGCGGCCGAAGCTCAAGTAGCGCGTTCGGCGGCGGGCCGACGGCGGACCCGACGAGGCAGCGGGACACGAGGGAGTAGCGGATGAACCTGGCCATCGTCGGCCTGGTGGTGGGCATGGCCCTCGGCTTCGCCGGGTACTTCGGCGGGTTCGCGGCCTTCCTGCTGGTGGCCGCGCTCGGGCTGGTCGGATTCGTGCTCGGGCGCCTGCTGGAGGGCGACATCGAGCTGGGCGAACTCGGGGACCTGCTCCGCGGCCGCGACCGGCGCCGCTGATGGCGGGCCCCGCGTCGGCTCCGGCCGCGCTCTCCGGGTCGGGTGCCGTGCCGGGCCCCGGCCCGGGTTCCGGTTCTGGTTCCGGTTCCGGTTCCGTGCCGGGGCGCCGGGGGCGGCTCCGGGTCGCCGACCGGGTGTACGCGCGGATCGCGGCCCGGGCCGTCCGGGAGGTGCTGACCGAGGCCTGGCCCGCCGGGCGGGCGAAGGGGGCGCCGCCGCACGTCTCGGTGACCGTACCGGGGAGCACGGTGACGGTCCGGGTGGCGGTCGAGCTGCCGTTCCCCTCGGACATCGCGGCGCTGGCCGGGGCCGTTCGGAAGCGGATCGCGGAGCGGGTGGTGGGGCTGACCGGGACGAGGGTGTCGGAAGTCGTCGTCGTGGTCGAGAAGTTGGTGACGGGGGGCGCCTCGTGACCGAGGAGGTGCCCGGAACGGAGGCGGTGCCGGGGGCCCGGCCGGAGAAGGTCAGGTGGCTGCGGGCGCCCCGTACGGCCGCGGCGGCCCTGGTGGCGACGGCGGTGCTGGTGGTGGCGGGGGCGCTGCTGTACGACGTGGTCGCCGTACGGGTGGGGCAGCCGGCGCGGCGGTGGCGGGCGCAGATCGCGGACGAGCTGGCGACCCGCCACCTCGACGACCTGGCGGTGCTGGTGGGGGCCGGGGCGGCGACCGCGCTCGGCGGGTGGCTGCTGTGGCTCGCCGTCGCGCCCGGGCTGCGACGGTGGCTCGTGCTGCGGCCCTACGGGGGGACGACCGCGGCCGTCGACCGGGCCGGGGTCGGACACCTGCTGGCGGACCGGGCGGCGGGCCTGGACGGGATCGACCGCCTGCGGATCCGGGTCGGGCGGCGGCGGGTCCGGATCTCGCTGGAGGGGGTGGCGGACCCGGCGCTGGTGCAGCGGCAGTTGCGGGACGAGCTGGAGCGGGTGGGGCTGGGGCGGCCGCTGCGGTTGGACGTGCGGACGGGGCGGGGGGCCGGGGGCGTGCTGGGGGAGGACCCGGGGGCGGGGACCACCGGGTCCGGGACGGGGGCCGGGGCGGCCGGCGGCGAGGGGGCGGCCGGGTGAGGAGGACGGTCGTCAACCGGGTGGTGCTGGGGGTGGTGGGGGCGGCGCTGCTGGCGGCCGGGGTGCTGGTGCTGGCGGGCGGGCTCGACCTGTACCGGCGGCTGGGCGTCGACCCGCCGCAGTGGTGGCCGCTCACCTCACCCGACCAGCCGGTGGTGAGCGCGCGGTCCCGGGGGCGGTGGGTGGCGTCGTCGTGGTGGTGGCCGACGGTGATCGGCGGACTGACCGCCCTGGTGGCGGGGATGGCGTGGTGGCTGGTGGCGCAGCTGCGGCGCAGCGGGCTGTCGAGCATCGCGGTGCCGACGCCGGGGGTGAGCGGGCTGCGGCTGCGGGTCGGTGCGCGGGCGTTGGAGGAGGCGCTGGAGAACGGGACGGCGGTGCTGCCGGACGTCGAACGGGCCGGGGTGCGGCTGGTGCGGGCGCCGGGGCACCCGAGGCTGCGCGGGGCGGTGCGGCTGCGGCCGGGCGGGGATCCGGCCGCGCTGGTGGAGCACTTCGAGGACGGGCCCCGGACGGACGCGTGCGGGAGCCTGCGGCTGGCGGAGCTGCCGGCCGACCTGCGGATCCGGGTCCTCCAGGCGGCCCACGCCGAGCCGCGGCCCGGGCGGGGGCGGCGCGGTCGGCGGGGGCGCGGGCAGGCGCGGGTGGAGTAGGCGGGTCGGGCTCAGAGGCCGCGGAGGGCGCCGCCGTCGACGGGGACCATGATGCCGGTCAGGTAGGAGGCGGCGGGGGAGAGCAGGAAGGCGGCGACCTTGCCGAACTCCTCGGGGGTGCCGTAGCGGCCCAGCGGGATCGAGGCGGTGGCCTGGGCGCGGGCTGCGTCGGAGTCGGCGGCGAGGCCGTCGAGTTCGCGGACCCGGTCGGTGTCGATCCGGGCCGGGAGCAGGCCGAGCACCCGGATGCCGCGCGGGCCGAGCTCGTCGGCGAGGGCCTTGGCGGCCATGGCGAGACCCGGGCGCAGACCGTTGGAGATGCCCAGGCCGGGGATCGGCTGGCGGACCGAGCTGGAGAGCACGAAGGCGATCACCCCGCCGTCGGGGAGCGCGGCGGCGGTGGCGCGGGCGAGGCGGAGGGCGCCGAGGAAGACGGACTCGAAGGCGTCCCGCCAGGCCTCCTCGGGGGTGGTCTCCACGGGGCCGGCCTGGGGGCCGCCGACGCTGATCAGGATGCCGTCGAGCCGGCCGAAGCGGTGCCGGGCCTCGGCGATGAGGCGCTCGGGGGTGTCGGGGTCGGCGTTGTCGGCGACGAGGCCGTGGGCGGTGCCGAGGGTCTCGAGCCCGGCGACGGCGGTGTCGACGGCTTGCCGGGTGCGGCCGCTGACGAGCACGCGGGCGCCGTCGGCGACGAGTTCGCGGGCGCTCGCGAGGCCGAGGCCCCGGGTGGCGCCGGTGACGATGTAGGCCTTGTCCTTCAGTCCGAGATCCATGGGGACATAGTGCCCGGTGTGGAGGGTGGGGAGCGGGTCGAGGGGGCTGGCGTTGACGCCGGGGGGAAGGTTTACGGTCGTCGTCGGAAGTGCGGGAGGAGTGGTTCGGCATGCGGATCGGGGAGTTGGCGGAGCGGGCGGGGACGACCACGCGGGCGTTGCGGTACTACGAGCAGTTGGGGTTGTTGCCGGCCCGGCGGGCGGGCAACGGGTACCGGGCGTACGACGAGGCGGACCTCAGGCTGCTGCGCGAGATCCGGATGCTGCAGGACTTCGGGTTCGGGCTGGAGGAGACCAGGCCGTTCGTGGAGTGCCTGCGGGCGGGGCACCCGGAGGGGGACTCGTGTCCGGCCTCGCTGGAGGTGTACCGGCGGAAGCTGGGGGAGCTGGACGAGTGCATCGCCCGGCTCCAGGACGTAAGGGCGCAGGTGGCGGGGCAGTTCGACCGGGCCGTACGGGCGCGGGACGAGCTGGCCGCCGTCGAGGAACCGCCCCATTGTGAACTGGCGAAGGAGTAGACGGTGGTGGAGATCGCGGGTGTGCCGGCGGTGACGGACGAGACGTTCGCCGCGGAGGTGCTGGCGGCCGAGGGTCCGGTGCTGGTGGACTTCACGGCGGACTGGTGCCCGCCCTGCCGGATGATGGCGCCGGTGCTGGCGGACATCGCGCGGGAGGAGGCGCACCGGGTGCGGGTGGTGAGCCTGGACGTGGACCACAACCCGCGGACCCAGGCGGCGTACGGGGTGCTGTCGATGCCGACGCTGATGGTGTTCCGGGGCGGACAGCCGGTGCGGTCGGTGGTGGGGGCGCGGGCGAAGGCGCGGCTGCTGCGGGAGCTGGAGGACGTCCTCTAGGCGGGGACGGCGTCGAGCGCGACCTCGGCCTCGGCGGCCTGCTTGGCGCGGTCCTTGGCCTCGCGGCGGGCGAGGACCCAGACGCCGACCGGGATCATCGCGGTGAACAGCCACCACTGGATGGCGTAGGCCATGTGCGGGCCGATGTCGGAGTGGTTGGGCTCGGGGACCAGCTGGGGCTGGTCGGCCGGGGCCGGGGTGGTGCCGGCGAGTTCGAGGTAGCCGCCGAGGAGGGGGGCGCCGGTCCGCTTGGCCTGCTCGTCGGTGTTGATCAGGTTGAACTGGCGGTCGGGCAGGCCGGTGCGGTCCTTGATGCCGCTGGCGCCGTAGGTCTCCTCGGCGCGCAGGCGGCCGGTGAGGGCGACCTCGCCGGCGGGGGTGGCCGGGACGGGCGGGTACTCGGTGGCGCCGTTGCCGGAGGCGACCCAGCCGCGGTTGACCAGGAGGGTGCCCTTGCCGTCGGCGAGCCGGAACGGGGTCACGACGAAGTAGCCGATGGTCCCGCTGGAGTCGGTCCGCTTGCGGACCACGAACTCGTGTGCCGGGTCGTACTGTCCGGTGGCGGTCACCGTGCGCCAGGTGAGGTCCTTGGGGACCGCGAAGCCGGGGGTCGGCGACAGGGTGTCGAAGGGGACCGGCGCGGCCGTGAGGGCCTGGCCGATCAGCTCGTTCCGGGCCACCCGTGCCTCGTGGCGGTGAAGCTGCCAGAAGCCCAGCTTGATCGTCGCGGGGATCAGCAGCAGCGCGACCAGCATGGTGATCAGCCACTGTCGGGTCAGCAGAAAACGGTACACATGGGAACGGTACGCCGACCTCACAACGGGCTCACGCACCGGGGTGCGGGGCGACCTCGCGCAGCAGTTGGAGGAAGGCGTCCTCGCCGACGACGGGGGTGCCGACCTCGCGGGCCTTGCGGGCCTTGCCGCTCCAGCTGTCCGGCTCGTTGGTGACCAGCAGGCTGGTGAGGCGGCTCACCGAGGTGGCGATGTGCAGGCCGGCCTCGACCGCGCGGTCCTCCAGGACCTCGCGGTCGGTGGCGGTGTCGCCGGTGATGGCCACCCGCATGCCCTGGACCAGCGGCTTGCCGTCCTGCCAGCGCCCCGGGTTGGGGTACGGGCAGGGCGGGCGCTTCTTGGCCTGGCGGTACGAGGCGCCGGTCCAGTTGCCGCGGCCGGGGGCGGCGGGCTCCTCCTCACCGAGGTCGGTGACCGCGACGCAGTTCTGCAGCGGCAGCGGCACGCCGCCGTCGCGGGCGAGGTGCAGGCTGGGGCGGAAGGCCTCGGCGAGCACCCGGGCGTCGTCCAGGGCGTTGTGGGCGTGGCGCTGCCGGACGCCGAAGTGGGCGGCGAGCGAGGACAGCTTGCCGTTGGGCAGCGGCAGGCGCAGGTCGCGGGAGAGGACCATGGTGCACAGCCGCTGCTCGACCGGGGCGCGCAGGCCGGCCCGGGAGAACTCGCGGGAGATCATGTTCCAGTCGAAGAGCGCGTTGTGCGCGACCAGGACGCGGTCGTGCAGGCGCGCGGCGAACTCCTCGGCGATCTGCGGGAAGGTCGGGGCGGTGGCGAGCAGCTCGGCGGTGAGGCCGTGGATCCAGACCGGGCCGGGGTCCCGCTCGGGGTTGACCAGGGTGTACCAGTGGTCGACGACCTCGCCGTCCGGGTCCAGCTGGTAGACGCCCGCCGAGATGACGCGGTCCGAGCGGCCGAGACCGGTGGTCTCGACGTCGACGACCGCGAAGCCCCCGGCGGGGGCGGCGGAGCGCTGCGCGGGGACCGGGGCGGTCCGCGGCGCTCCGTACGTCTCGGGCTGGATCGGTTGCATGGTCCAACAGGATAAGGGGCCGGGCGGGGGGCTCCGGCCGGAATGTTCCGACCGACCGGCCGGAATAGAGTGGTCAGCGGGGGTGTCGTACACCTGGTCGAGACCGTTCAGCTAAGGAACAGCGCATGCGTGCCACCGTGATTCACGGCCCCAACGACATCCGGATCGAAGAAGTCCCGGACCCGGTGATCCAGTACCCGACGGACGTGGTGCTCCGGGTGGTGAACGCCTGTATCTGCGGCAGCGACCTGTGGGCGTACCGCGGGGTCGCGCAGCGGGTGGCCGGGCAGCGGATCGGGCACGAGTTCCTCGGCGTGGTCGAGGAGGTCGGCGCCGAGGTGCGCGGCTTCGCCAAGGGCGACTTCGTGGTGGCGCCGTTCGTCTGGTCGGACGGCGTGTGTGACTTCTGTCTCGAAGGCCTCCAGACCTCCTGCCCGCACGGCGGGTTCTGGGGGCAGGTCGGTTCGGACGGCGGCCAGGGCGAGGCGGTGCGGGTGCCGTTCGCGGACGGGACGCTGGTGAAGCTGCCGAAGGAGGCGGCGGGCGACGAGAAGCTGCTGCCCGGGCTGCTGGCGCTGTCCGACGTGATGTCCACCGGGCACCACGCGGCGGTCTCGGCGCGGGTGCGGCCCGGGGCGACGGTCGCGGTGGTCGGCGACGGCGCGGTGGGCCTGTGCGGCGTCCTGGCGGCGCACCGGCTGGGCGCGGGCCGGATCATCGCGCTGGGCCGGCACACGGCCCGCACCGAGCTGGCCCGCCGCTTCGGTGCGACGGACGTGGTGGCGGAGCGCGGCGAGGCCGCGGTCGAGGCGGTGAAGGAGCTGACCGGCGGGCAGGGCGCGCACGCGGTGCTGGAGGCGGTCGGCACCGAGGAGTCGATGCGGACGGCCGTCTCGATAGCCCGGGACGGCGGCGCGGTGGGCTACGTCGGGGTGCCGCACGGCGGCAGCGCGGGCGTCGACATCGGTCAGATGTTCGGCCGGAACGTTTCGCTGAACGGCGGCGTCGCCCCGGCCCGCGCGTACATCCCCGAGCTGCTGCCGGACGTCCTCTCGGGCGCCATCGAGCCGGGCCTGGTCTTCGACCGGACCGTCGCCCTGGACGGCGTTCCGGACGGCTACCGCGCGATGGACGACCGCTCGGCCCTGAAGGTGCGGATCGCCTTCTGAGGCGTCGGCCTCCCGGCTCCGGCCCGTGCCGCCCCGTTCGGGGCGCGGCACGGGCCGGAGCCGTTCTCCGGGGAGGTTCCGGGGGCCGATCGTGGGCGGTGCGGTCGCTGGGATGGGCTGTTTTTCGGCCAATCGGATGGTGCGAGGGGGTGAACGGTCGACTGATCGCGGTCAACCCCTTCCGGGGCGGGCAGGACGCTCCTAGCATTGCGCGGCGCACACCAGACATGTGATGCCCCTCACGTTCGATCGTTCCCCCCGTGTGACAAATACGCCGAAGGAGTGAGACAGCGTGGATTCGCCGCCGCTCACCACCACCGCCGCCACGGAAGCCCAACTCATCGACGACAGCGAGGAGTTCCGTACGCTGCGGCGCTCGTTCCGGAGCTTCGCCTTCCCGGTCACCATCGGCTTCGTGCTCTGGTACCTGTTCTACGTCCTGCTCTCCTGCTACGCCCCGGGACTGATGCGCACCAAGGTCCTCGGGCACGTCAACGTGGCCCTGGTCCTCGGGCTGCTGCAGTTCGTGACCACCTTCGCCATCGCCGCCTGGTACGCCCGCTACGCGGACCGGCGGATCGACCCGCCAGCCGCGGCGATCCGCGAGGCGCACGGCGCCGTCGTCCACGCTCCCCGGGAGTCCGCCGAATGAGCCTGCTCGCCAGCTCCGCCACCGAGCACCGCGGCCTGACGATGGCCCTGTTCGGCGTGTTCGTCCTCGCCACCCTCGGCATCACCGTCTGGGCCGGGCGGCAGACCAGGAGCGCCGCCGACTTCTACGCCGGCGGCCGCGGCTTCACCGGCTTCCAGAACGGCCTGGCCATCTCCGGCGACTACATGTCCGCCGCCTCCTTCCTCGGCATCGCCGGGACCATCGCGCTCAGCGGCTACGACGGCTTCCTCTACTCGATCGGCTTCCTGGTCGCCTGGCTGGTCGCCCTGCTGCTGATCGCCGAACCGCTGCGCAACTCCGGCCGCTTCACGATGGCGGACGTGCTCGCGTTCCGGATGCGCCAGCGCCCGGTGCGCACCGCGGCGGGCGTCTCCACCATCGTGGTGTCGATCTTCTACCTGCTCGCCCAGATGGTCGGCGCCGGCACCCTGGTGGCCCTGCTGCTGGGGGCCGAGGGGGGCGCCGCCAAGCGCTGGACCATCGTCGGGGTCGGCGCGCTGATGATCGTCTACGTGGTGATAGGAGGGATGAAGGGCACCACCTGGGTGCAGATCGTCAAGGCGGTGCTGCTGATCGCCGGCGCCGCGCTGATGACCGTCCTGGTGCTGGCCAAGTACCACTTCAACCCCTCCGAACTGCTCGGCGCGGCGGCGAGCGCGAGCGGCAAGGGCGAGGCCTTCCTCCAACCGGGGCAGAAGTACGGCAGCGGCACCGCCAAGCTCGACTTCATCAGCCTCGGCATCGCGCTGGTGCTCGGCACCGCCGGCCTGCCGCACATCCTGGTCCGCTTCTACACCGTGCCCACCGCCAAGGCGGCCCGGAAGTCGGTGCTCTGGGCGATCGGCATCATCGGCGTCTTCTACCTGATGACCCTGGCGCTCGGCTTCGGCGCGGCCGCGTTGGTCGGCTCCAAGGCGATCAAGGCGGCGAACGCGGCGGGCAACACCGCGGCCCCGCAGCTGGCCGAGGCGCTCGGCGGGGGCGCCGGGAGCACCGGCGGCGCGATCCTGCTCGCGGTGATCTCGGCGGTCGCCTTCGCCACCATCCTGGCCGTGGTCGCCGGGCTCACGCTCGCCTCCTCGGCCTCCTTCGCCCACGACCTCTACGCCAACGTGATCCGGCGCGGGAAGGCGAGCGAGAAGGAGGAGGTGCGGTCGGCGAAGTGGGCCGCGGTCGCGATCGGGGCGGTGGCGATCGTGCTCAGCCTCTTCGCGGACAAGCTCAACACCGCCGCCCTGGTCGCGCTGGCCTTCGCCGTCGCCGCCTCGGCGAACCTGCCCACCCTGCTCTACTCGCTGTTCTGGAAGCGCTTCACCACCGTCGGCGCGGTCAGCTCGGTCTACGCCGGACTGCTCACCTCGGTGACGCTGGTGGTCTTCTCCCCGGTGGTCTCCGGCGCGAAGACCTCGCTCTTCCCGCACTCCGACTTCCACTGGTTCCCGCTGGAGAACCCCGGCCTGGTCTCCATCCCGGTCGGCTTCCTGGCCGGCTGGCTCGGCACGCTGCTGTCCAGGGAACGCCCCGACGCGGCGAAGTACGCTGAACTGGAGGTCCGCTCGCTGACCGGGCTGGGCGCCCACTGATCGTCCCGCGATGACTATGCTGGCCCGGCCCGCCGTGACGGTGGCCGGGCCGGCCGCATCTCGGGGAAGGACGAACGTGCTGCTCGACACCTTCGGACGCCAGGCCGTCGACCTGAGGGTCTCCCTCACGGACCGCTGCAACCTGCGCTGCACCTACTGCATGCCCGAGGAGGGCCTGCGGTGGCTGGCCAAGCCCGAGCTGCTGACCGACGAGGAGATCGTCCGGCTGGTCACCGTGGCCGTGCGCGACCTGGGCGTGCGCGAGGTCCGCTTCACCGGCGGCGAGCCGCTGCTGCGTCCCGGACTGATCGCCGTCGTCGCCGCCTGTTCGGAGCTGGAGCCGCGCCCGGAGCTCTCGCTGACCACCAACGGCATCGGACTGGCCCGCACCGCGACGGCGCTGCGCGAGGCCGGCCTGGACCGGGTCAACGTCTCGCTGGACACCCTCGACCCCGAGGTGTTCCACACCCTCACCCGCCGCCACCGCCACCAGGACGTCTTGGACGGGCTGGCCGCCGCCGAGGCCGCCGGGCTGGCACCGGTGAAGCTGAACGCGGTGCTGATGCGCGGGGTCAACGACCACGAGGCGGCCGACCTGCTGGCCTGGTGCCTGGAGCGGGGCTACGAGCTGCGCTTCATCGAGCAGATGCCGCTGGACGCCCAGCACGGCTGGGACCGTACGTCGATGGTCACCGCGACGGAGATCCTGGACCTGCTGCGCACCCGCTTCACACTCACCCCGGAGCCGTCCGCGAGCCGGGGCGCGGCACCCGCCGAGCGCTGGCTGGTGGACGGCGGCCCGGGCCGGGTGGGCGTGATCGCCTCGGTCACCCGGCCGTTCTGCCGGGCCTGCGACCGCACCCGGCTGACCGCCGACGGCCAGGTGCGCAACTGCCTGTTCGCGACCGGCGAGACCGACCTGCGCACCGCGCTGCGCTCGGGCGCGGACGACGCCGAACTGGCCGCGCTGTGGCGGGCGGCGATGTGGGGCAAGAAGGCCGGGGCCGGGATCGACGACCCGGAGTTCCTCCAGCCCGAGCGGCCGATGTCCGCGATCGGCGGCTGAGCGGGCCGAGCGGGTTGGGCCGGTCGGGCCGGTCGGGCAGGCGCTAGGCCGGCTTCCCGGAGCCCTCGGCGGGCTCGGGGGTCCAGTCGGCGAAGGCGACGACCTCCTTGAGGAAGCCGCGCACCGAGAGGAACTGGGACAGGTGCTCGCGGTGCCCGTCGCAGGCGAGCCAGGTCTTGCGGCGGTCCGGGGTGTGCAGCTTGGGGTTGTTCCACACCAGCACCCAGCCGGCGTCCGTCCGGCAGCCCTTGGCGGAGCAGATCGGCGTCTGCGGGGTGTCCATCGGGCCGTCCTCAGCGATTGGCGGGTGGGTCTGCACCGCCAGTCTGTCACGCCCGTCCGGGCCGACCGGATCCGGGCATGGCGACGCCGGGCAGCCACGGGGGGAGCCGCCCGGCGTCGGTCCGTCGCTCCGACGGGGGATGCGGAGCGCGTACGCAGTATGTCACGCCAAGACCCTCGGATGGGGAGGTCTTGCATGATTAATCTGAGCTTCTTTTGAGCTTTCGCTGAGCCGGACGGGGGTGAAGCGGCATGAAACGGACGGTCAGTCCACGTCCTGTGAAGGATCGGTGGGAACGGCCTTTGCCTCTCCTGTACCAGCCTTCGCACCAGCCCCACCCGTCCCACCGGGGCCGAGCATCAGCGGGGTGTCCAGCGGGATGTCGAAGGTGCTCGGCAGCCCCGGGGCCCGCTCCCGGCCCGCGTTGGCGATCAGCACCGCGAAGTACGGCAGCAGGACGGCGCCCGCCAGCGCCGCGAACGCCAGCCAGCGCTGGACGTCCCACAGCACCACCGCGAGCAGCACGCAGACCGTGCGGAGCAGCATCGAGATGACGTAGCGGCGCTGGCGTCCCCGGACGTCCTCGGTGAGGCTGCTGCGCGCCCCCGTGATCCGGAAGACCTGCCCGTCGTCGGCGCTCTTGCCCATGTGTCCTACCGCCCTCGTCGCGCACCCGCGCGCCTGGCCGCGCGGCCTCCTCACGGTACGCCCGGGCGCACCCGGCGACGAGACCGGGTGGGCCGCACCCACCCGGTCGGGTACGCGAAGGGCCTGTCCGGCGGAGCGGACAGGCCCTCGGCGGTGCGGTGCGGCGCTAGGAGCGGCGGGAGAGGTACTGCGGGGGCACGGCGTCGGTGAGCCAGACGCCGTTCTCGCTCAGCCGGAACTCGTGGCCGGCCGCCGTCATCGCCGCCGCGTTCACGGTCAGCACCACCGGACGGCCGTGCCGGGCGCCGACCCCGGTGGCCGTCCCGGTGTCCGCCGAGAGGTGGACGTCCTGGCGGGCCATCGGGCGCAGGCCCTCGCGGAAGATCGCCGCCAGGTGCCGGTCGGCGGTGCCGTGGTAGAGCACGGGCGGCGGCACGGTGGCGGTCAGGCCGAGGTCGACCGCCACCGTGTGGCCCTGGTTGGCGCGGATCGAGAGACCGTCCGGCGAGTAGCCGAAGCGGCGCTTGTTGTTGGTCGCCACGACGTGGTCCAGCTCGGCGCGGGTGAGCGGCCGGCCCCGGGCGGCGAGCCCGGCGAGCAGCTCGTCGACCCGGACCCAGCCGGACGCGTCCAGCGCGACCCCCGCCAGCCCGGGCTCGTGCCGCAGGATCCGCGACAGCATCTTGCTCGACCTGACCAGGCGCTTCTCGTCCATCATGTCTCTCGTATCCCCCGTCGGTCAGCGGCTAAGAGGCCTGGCTGACCGAACTCATGTTGAAGTCCGTGACACGCACGGGTGGCATCGCGGTGCGGGTGACGTTGTCGCTCCACTCGCGGGGCAGGCAGCGTTCGGTGCGGCCCACCTCGGTGATCCGGTTCAGCAGGTCCACCGGGGACTCGTTGAACCGGAAGTTGTTGACCTCGCCGACGACCTCGCCGTTCTCCACCAGGTAGACGCCGTCCCGGGTGAGCCCGGTGAGCAGCAGCGTCGCCGGGTCCACCTCGCGGATGTACCAGAGGCAGGTGAGCAGCAGGCCGCGCTCGGTGCGGGCGATCATCTCGTCCAGGGTCGGCGCGGACTCCTGGTCGGCCGTCTCCAGCACGAGGTTGTCGATCGCCGGGCGCACCGGCAGGCCGGTGAGGGCGGCCGCGTGGCGGGTGGTGACCAGGTCGTTCAGCACGCCCTCGCGGATCCACTCGGTGGCGGTGATCGGCTGGCCGTTGTCGAAGACCGAGTAGTCCCCGCCGGAGGAGTGGGTGAGCACGAACGGCGCGGCCTCCAGGCCGGGTTCGCGCGGGTCGGAGCGCAGGGTCAGCGGCAGGGCGCTGAGCTTGTCGCCGATCCGGGTGCCTCCGCCGGGCTTGGAGAAGACCGTCCGGCCCTCCTGGGCGTCCCGGCCGCCGGAGGACCAGTTGAGGACGATCAGCAGGTCGGCGACGGCCGAGGGCGGCAGCAGCGCCTCGTACCGCCCGGCGGGCAGGTCCACCTTGCGGGCGCCCCAGCCGAGCCGCCTGGTCAGCTCGGTGTGCAGGCCGGCGACGTCGACGTCGGCGAAGTCCCGGGTGGAGGCGCCCACCCAGGCGGAGCTGGAGAGGTCGGCGGTCTTGGCGTTGATCTCGACCATGCCGGTGGGCTGGTCGTGGCGCAGCCGCAGGCCGGTGGAGCTGCCCAGGTAGCTGGAGGTCATCTCGTGCCGGGCGAACCCGTACAGGAGCTGGCCCTGGGCCGCGGCGCGGGCGAAGGCCTCGCCGAGGGCCGGGCCGAAGGCGTCGAACACCTCGATGGAGGTCAGCGCGGGCGGCTCGGTGAAGTCCGGCGAGGAGGGCCCGCCGGCGATCAGCGGCTGGGCGTCCTCGGCCGGGCCGGCCGCGCGGGCGGCCTCCTCGGCGGCCCGTACCAGGCCCTCCACCTCCGCCGCGGTGACGGCCTCGCGGGAGACCACGCCGGAGGCGGTGCCCTCGGCGCCGGCCACGGTGGCGATCACGGTGAGGCGGCGGCCGCGGGTGACGCCGTTGGTGGTCAGGGCGTTGCCGGCCCAGCGCAGGTTGGCGGTGGACTCCTCGTCGGCGATCACCACGCAGCCGTCGGCGCGGGAGAGGCCGAGCGCCAGCTCGACGAGTTCGTGGGGCTGCTTCGCGGTCATCAGTGACCCGCCTCCTGCTGGGTGTTGAGCACGTTGACGTTGCGGAACAGCGCCGACGGGCAGCCGTGGCTGACCGCCGCGATCTGACCGGGCTGCGCCTTGCCGCAGTTGAAGGCGCCGCCGAGGAAGTAGGTCTGCGGGCCGCCGACCGCCGCCATCGAGCCCCAGAAGTCGGTGGTGGTGGCCTGGTAGGCGAAGTCCTTGACCTGGCCCGCGAGTTCGCCGTCCTTGATGGCGTAGGCGCGCTGCCCGGTGAACTGGAAGTTGTACCTCTGCTGGTCGATCGACCAGGAACGGTCGCCGACGATGTAGAGGCCGTTCTCGACCTGGCCGACCAGGCCCGCGGTGTCCGGGCCGTCGGCGGCCGGCCGGAGCGAGACGTTGGCCATCCGCTGCACCGGGACGTGTGCGGGGGAGTCGGCGAAGGCGCAGCCGTTGGAGCGCTCGAAGCCCTTCAGCGCGGCGATGCGGCGGTCGAGCTGGTAGCCGACCAGGACGCCGTCCCTGACCAGGTCCCAGGACTGGGTGGCCACGCCCTCGTCGTCGTAGCCGATGGTGGACAGGCCGTGCTCGGCGGTGCGGTCGCCGGTGACGTGCATCAGCTCGGAGCCGTACTTCAGCGAGCCGAGCTGGTCGAAGGTGGCGAAGGAGGTGCCGGCGTAGGCGGCCTCGTAGCCGAGCGCGCGGTCCAGTTCGGTGGCGTGGCCGATCGACTCGTGGATGGTCAGCCAGAGGTTGGTCGGGTCGATCACCAGGTCGTAGCGGCCGGCCTCGACGCTCGGGGCCCGCATCTTCTCGGCCAGCAGGACGGGCAGTTCGGCGAGTTCGGCGTCCCAGTCCCAGCCGGTGCCGGTGACGTACTCGTAGCCGCGGCCGACCGGCGGGGCCAGGGTCGTCATCGAGTCGAAGGCGCCGGTGCGCTCGTCGACCGAGGTGGCCTCCAGGTCGGAGTGCACCCGGATCCGCTGCTGGGTGGTCACCGTGCCGGCGGTGTCCGCGTAGAACTTGTTCTCCTGGACGGTCCGCAGGGCCGCCTGGACGTGCGAGACGCCCTCGGCGGCCAGCAGCCGGGAGCTGCGCTTGGCGAGCAGCGCGGTCTTCTCGGCGTCCGGCACCTCGAAGGGGTTGACCTCGTACGCGGAGACCCAGGTGACGTCCCGGTGGACCGGCTCGCCGGCCAGCTCGACCCGCTCGGTGGAGCCGGCCGCCCGGCTGATCCCGCCGGAGAGGCGGGCCACCGCGACGGCCTGCTCGGCGACCCGGGCCGCCGCGTCGGGGGTGAGGTCGACACCGGCGGCGAAGCCCCAGGCGCCGTCCAGCACCACCCGGACGGCGAAACCGAGCTGCACGCTGTCGGAGGTGCCGGCCGGACGCGCGTCGCGCAGCCGCCAGGAGGCGCTGCGGATCCGCTCCAGGCGGAAGTCGGCGTGGCTCGCGCCCAGTTCGCGGGCGCGGGCGAGGGCGGCGTCGGCGAGGGGCCGCAGCGGCAGGGCGAGGAACGCCGGGTCGACGGCGCGCCCGTGCGGGGCACCGGAGCGATCGGCCGGAGGGATCGGAGGCAATCGGGCTCCCAGGTCGCGGAGGGTGGCGGTGCGGCGCCACAGGGGCGCCCGCACCGCATCATTTCCCGTCCACCGGGTTTCCGGCCAGCGCATTTCGACCGGTGCGCCGCAGTGAGGGACCGTCCGGTCGGGCCTCCGGCGCCCGGCTCCGCGGCCCTCGGGCCCGGGCCGTCAGCCGACGGTCTCCCACCAGCCGTCCAGCTCCGGCGGGTTGTCGACGTCGACCCGCTCGCCGGGGCGCGGCACGGCCAGCGGGACGGCCTGCTCCTTGGCGGCCTTCACCAGCCGTTCGATCGGCTCGGCCCACGGGTGCAGGCCCAGGTTGAAGGTGCACCAGTGGACCGGCACCAGCAGGCCGGCGGTCAGGTCCCGGTGCGCGAGGACGGCGTCCTCGGGGGTCATGTGGATGTCCGCCCAGGCCGCGTCGTAGGCGCCGATCTGGACCAGCGCGGCGTCGAAGGGGCCGTGCTGCGCGCCGATCCGGGCGTAGCCCTCGAAGTAGCCGGAGTCGCCGGTGTAGAAGACCTTGCGGTTCGGGCCGGCGATCACCCAGGAGCCCCACAGGGTGGTGTTGCGGGTCAGCCCGCGGCCGGAGAAGTGGTGCGCCGCGGTCAGGGTGAGCACCAGGTCGCCCAGGGTGCAGGTCTCGTCCCAGTCCAGCTCGATGATCCGGTGCTCGGGGACGCCCCAGCGGCGCAGGTGGGCGCCGATGCCGAGCGGCACCGCGAAGGGCGCGGACTGGCTGCGCACCAGGCGCTTGACCGTCGCCATGTCCAGGTGGTCGTAGTGGTCGTGCGAGATCAGCACCGCGTCGACCTGGGGCAGCTCCTCCAGCCCGACCGGCACCGGGTGCAGCCGCTTGGGGCCGACGTGCGCGGCGGGGGAGCAGCGGTCGCTCCAGACCGGGTCGAGCAGCACCCGGAAGCCCTCGATCTCCACCAGCGCGGAGGCGTGCCCGTACCAGGTGACCTCCACGCCCTCGGCGGCCGGCCCGGGCGGGGTGGCGGGGCGGACGGTCGGCACCGGGTGGGCGGGGACGCGGCCGGCCCGCTCGAACAGCATCCGGCGGGCGGTGGCGCCGTCGAAGCCGGGGGCGCCGGTGGCGCGGGCGAGCGCGGAGGGCGCGTTGTGGAAGACGCCGTCGCGGTACTGCGGGGAGTTGCGCACCCGCTCCTCGCGCTCGCCGTCCGGCCGTCGCCCGAACGCCGCCGGCAGGTCGCGCAGCGACCAGGCGGTCGCGCCCAGGCCGGCCGCCAGGGCGGTGAGGGCCAGCAGTCGTCCGCGTCGGTGGGTGCTCCCGGGCCGTGCCTTGGTCATCCGCTCTGCCTTCGTCGCTCGCCGGGATGGTCGGGGATCGGTACGGCCGGTCCCGGGCCGGCCCTGCACCACGGGGGCAACGGGTGCGCCCGCCCGTGTTGTTCCCGTACAGTCGCCCCGATCCGGGCAGCGCCCGGGCCTGGGCGGTCTCCGTCGCCGGGACGGCACGGACGGGTACGGATTGTCGGATTGCGACAGATCCGCCGGGGCGGCGCTGTGGGAGACCGATGCGCCGCCGTCGCCGACCGCCCGATAGCGTCACACTGCGTACGCATTCCGACGTACGCGCTCACTCACGGAGAGAGGTGGATCGTTGAGCCGCTCGGTTCTCGTCACCGGAGGAAACCGGGGCATCGGCCTCGCGATCGCCCAGGCCTTCGCCGAAGCGGGCGACAAGGTGGCCATCACCAGCCGCTCGGGCGAGGTGCCCGAGGCGCTGGCCAAGTACGACGTCCTCGCGGTGCGCTGCGACATCACGGACGCCGGGCAGGTCGACGCCGCCTTCACCGAGATCGAGCAGAAGCACGGCGCGGTCGAGGTGCTGGTCGCCAACGCGGGCATCACCAAGGACACGCTGATGCTGCGCATGTCCGAGGAGGACTTCACCTCCGTCGTGGACACCAACCTGACCGGCACCTTCCGGGTGGTCAAGCGCGCGTCCAAGCTGATGATGCGCGCCAGGAAGGGCCGCGTCGTGCTGATCTCGTCCGTGGTGGGCCTGTCCGGCTCCCCGGGCCAGGCCAACTACGCCGCCTCCAAGGCCGGCCTGGTCGGCTTCGCCCGGTCGCTGGCGCGCGAGCTCGGCCCGCGCAACATCACCGTCAACGTGGTCGCCCCCGGCTTCGTCGACACCGACATGACCGCCGTGCTCAGTGACGAGCGCCGCGCGGAGATCGTCGCGGGCGTGCCGCTGGGCCGCTACGCGGCGCCCGCCGAGGTCGCCTCCACCGTGCGGTTCCTCGGGTCGGACGAGGCCGCGTACATCACTGGAGCCGTCATTCCCGTCGACGGCGGATTGGGCATGGGTCACTGATCATGAGTGGAATCCTCGAAGGCAAGCGGATCCTGATCACCGGTGTGCTGATGGAGTCCTCCATCGCCTTCCACACCGCCAAGCTCGCGCAGGAGCAGGGCGCGGAGATCATCCTCACCGCCTTCCCGCGCCCGAGCCTGACCGAGCGGATCGCCCGGAAGCTGCCGAAGCCGGTCAAGGTGCTGGAGCTGGACGTCTCCAACCCGGAGCAGCTGGCCGGCATCGCCGACCAGGTCCGCGAGCACCTGCCGACCCTGGACGGCATCGTCCACTCGATCGGCTTCGCCCCGCAGGACGCGCTGGGCGGCAACTTCCTGGACACCCCGTGGGAGTCCGTGGCCACCGCGATGCACGTCTCGGCGTACTCGCTGAAGTCGCTGACCACGGCGCTGCTGCCGCTGATGCAGGACGGCGGTTCGGTGGTCGGCCTGACCTTCGACGCGCAGTACGCCTGGCCGCAGTACGACTGGATGGGCCCGGCCAAGGCCGCCCTGGAGTCGACCAACCGCTACCTGGCGCGCTACCTGGGCGACCGGGACATCCGCTGCAACCTGATCTCGGCCGGTCCGATCGGCTCGATGGCCGCCAAGTCCATCCCGGGCTTCGGCGACCTGGCCGACACCTGGAACCACCGCTCCCCGCTGAAGTGGGACCTGAGCGACCCGGAGCCGGCCGGCCGCGGCATCGTCGCGCTGCTGTCGGACTGGTTCCCGAAGACCACCGGCGAGATCATCCACGTCGACGGTGGTCTGCACGCCATCGGCGCCTGACGCTCCGCCCGTACGCCGCTGCCCGGCCCTCCCTCGCGGGGGGTGCCGGGCAGCGGCGTTCCGGGTGGACGCCGGCGCGGTCAGACGTCCGCGGTGCCGCAGGCGCCGATGGCGCGGCCGGCCTCGACGGAGGCGCGCTGGGCGTCGCCGTCCCGGATGGCCTCCAGGATGGTGTGGTGGCCGATGTAGCGCTCGGCGATCAGCTCGGGGCCGACGTCGTGCCGCAGGTGCTCGCGGGTGACCTCGCCGAGGTCGGCGTAGACGGCGAGCAGGACGTCGTTGTGGGCGGCGGCCACCACGGCCTGGTGGAAGGCGGCGTCGGCCTGGACGAAGTCCTCGGCGTCGCCGGAGTGCCAGGCGGCCTCCCGGCGGGCCAGGGCGCCGTCCAGGAGCTCCAGGTCGCGCGGGGTGCGGCGGTGGGCGGCGAGGCCCGCGGCCGAGGTCTCCAGGGCCGCCCGCAGCTCGGCGACCTGGTCCTGGCCGGCGTCGGCGAAGCGGCGGTGCATCACGCCGGCCAGCTCGCTGGTGGCCAGCACGTACGTGCCGGAGCCCTGGCGGATGTCGAGCAGCCCGTTGTGGGCGAGGGCGCGGACGGCCTCGCGGACGGTGTTGCGGGCGACGCCGAGCTGTTCGACCAGGGCGGCCTCGGTGGGGATGCGCGAGCCGACCGGCCACTCCCCGGAAGTGATCTGGGCACGCAGCTGTGCGATCACCTGGTCGGACAGCGGGGTGCGCCTCGGCGAGGACAGCGCCACGGGGGACTCCTTGCGGCTACGGCTCGGGTGGGGCCTGGGTGGGAGGTGGCCGGTGGATGAACGGTCGGCACATCATGCCAATTCCAAGGTGCATCAATTCATCCCATCATTCTATGATGCTCTCTATGCCCGCAGCAGACACCACCGCTTCCTCCCGGACCGAGAGCCGGCCGCCGACCGAAGAGCGGCCCGCCGCCTCCGGCTCCGCCAAGTACCTCGGCGTGCTGTTCGCCGTCGCGATCGCCGCCGCCGCCTTCAACCTGCGCCCCGTGGTCACCAGCCTCGGGCCGCTGCTCAAGCAGGTCCGCGACGACCTCGGGATGAACCCGACGCTCGCCGGGCTGCTCACCGCCGTCCCGTCGCTCTGCTTCGGGCTGTTCGGCTTCGCCGCGCCCGCGGCGGCCCGTCGGATCGGCCCGATCGCGGTCGTCACGGCGGGCATGGGCGCCATCACGGCGGGCGTGCTGGCCCGCTCGTTCGCCGGCGGCACCGCCGTGTTCCTGCTGCTCACCGCCCTCGCCCTGGCCGGGGTGGCGGTCTCCAACGTGCTGCTGCCGGTGGTGATCAAGCGGTACTTCCCGGACCGGGTCGGGCCGATGATCGGCCTCTACTCGATGGCGCTGTCCGCCGGCACCGCGCTGGCCGCCGCCGTCACCGTGCCGCTGACCAAGTCGCTCGGCGGCGACTGGCGCTACGGCCTGGGCGTCTGGGCCGTCCTGGGGGCGCTCGCCCTGGTGCTCTGGCTGTTCGTGCTGATCGCCAAGCGGGAGCGCGGCGAGCGGGCCGGCGGCGCCACCGCCCCCGTCCGGCTGCCGATCACCCGCAGCCGGACCGCCTGGGCGCTGGCCGGGTACTTCGGCCTCCAGGCCACCGGCGCGTACGTGGTCATGGGCTGGATGTCGCAGATCTTCCAGGACGCCGGCATCGGCGAGGGCACCACCGGCGTGCTGCTCGCGGTCACCATGGTGATCGGCGTGCCGGTCTCCTTCGTGCTGCCCAACCTGGCCGCCCGCCGCGGCGACCAGCGGCTGTTCGTGGTGCTGCTGGCCTGCTGCGGCATCGCCGGGTACGCCGGCCTGGCGATCGCCCCGGCCGGGGGCGCCTGGCTCTGGGCGGTCCTGCTGGGCCTGTCCAACTGCGCCTTCCCGCTGGTGCTGACCATGATCGGACTGCGGGCCCGGTCCGCGGGCGGGGTCGCGCAGCTCTCCGCCTTCGCCCAGGGCATCGGCTACCTGGTGTCCATCCCGGGCCCGATCCTGGTCGGCTGGCTCTACGGGGCCACCGGCGAGTGGTACTGGCCGCTGGGCTTCCTGTCGCTGCTGCTGGTGCCGCAGATGCTGTTCGGCCTGCGCGCGGCGCGGGCCCGGCACATCGAGGACGAGGCGGTGCACCCGGTGGAGCGGGCCGCGGCGTGACGCCCCCGCCGGGGGTGTGAGGACGCGCGGGGAGGGCCGGGCCCCGACGGGCGGGTCAAGACCCGGCCAAGGGGGCGGGGTCGGCGGACGGCGGGCGTGTTCGGAGTGGGAGACTTCCGGACATGCCCGTTCTCGATCCCAACCCCACCGACGGCCGCAAGCAGCTCGGCCGCATCGCCCTCGCCTTCGCCGCCATCGCGGTGCTGGTGTCGATCATCGCCACCGTCGCCGCCACGATGGGCTGACGGACGGCCGTACGCCGGCTGACGCCCCGGTGAACGGGGCATGGTGACACGGGTCGTCCCTCGGAGTGGCGGCATCCCGGGGCATCGCGCCGCCGGGCCGCTTTTCTGCCAAGCTTGCTGGGTATGAGCGCCGACACGCCCCGCAGGATCATCGTTCTCCGCCATGCCAAGGCCGACTGGCCGAACGGCGTGGACGACCACGACCGGCCGCTGGCCGACCGGGGCCGTCACCAGGCCCCGGACGCCGGCCGCTGGCTGGTCGACTCCGGCATCAGCCCCGACTACGTGCTCTGCTCGACCGCGCTGCGCGCCCGTGAGACCTGGAAGCTGGCGGTGCACGAGCTGCCGCAGCGGCCGCTCCGGACGGTGTACGAGGAGCGGGTCTACGAGGCCAGCCCCGGGGAGATCATCGCCGTCCTCCAGGAGACCCCGGAGGAGTACGCGGACGTGGTGCTGGTCGGCCACAACCCGGGCGTGCTGGGGCTGACCCAGGTGCTGGCCGGGGACGCGGGCGATCCGGACGCGCTGGAGCGGCTGCGCCTCGGGGGCTTCCCGACGGCGGCGGTCGCGGTGCTCAGCTTCAGCGGCTCCTGGAAGGGCGTCGAGCCGGGCGTGGCCCAGCTGGTCTCGTACCACACGCCGCAGGACTGACCGCGGGACCGTACACGAGGGGCGCGCGGATCGAATCCGCGCGCCCCTCTGGTACGTCCACAGGCCCTCTCCGGGCGGCCGCCTCACTCCATCGGCCGCCGGGCGGGCCCTACTCGGTCGGGGTGCCGTGCAGCGCGTCGGCGGCCTCGACCTCCTCGCGGGTGATGCCCAGCAGGTACAGCACGGTGTCCAGGAACGGCACGTTCACCGCGGTGTCGGCGGCCTCCCGCACCACCGGCTTGGCGTTGAACGCCACCCCGAGGCCGGCCGCGTTCAGCATGTCCAGGTCGTTGGCGCCGTCGCCGATCGCCACCGTCTGCTCCAGCGGCACCTTCGCCTGCTCGGCGAAGCGGGCCAGCCAGCGGGCCTTGCCCGCCCGGTCCACGATCTCGCCGACCACCCGGCCGGTGAACCGGCCGTCCACCACCTCCAGGGTGTTCGCGGCCGCGAAGTCCAGCCCCAGCTGCTCCACCAGGTGGTCGGTGACCTGGGTGAAGCCGCCGGACACCACCGCGACCTGGTAGCCGAGGCGCTGGAGCGTACGGATCAGGGTGCGCGCGCCCGGCGTGAAGCGGACCTCGGCGCGGACCTTCTCGGTCACCGAGGCGTCCAGCCCGGCCAGCAGCGCCACCCGGGCCCGCAGCGACTCGGCGAAGTCCAGCTCCCCGCGCATCGCCGCCGCCGTCACCGCGGCGACCTCCTCCTCGCAGCCCGCGTGGGCGGCGAACAGCTCGATCACCTCGTCCTGGATCAGCGTGGAGTCGACGTCCATGACCACCAGGCGCTTGGCCCGGCGCTCTAGACCGGCGGCGACCACCGCGACGTCCACCCGCTGGGTGGCCGCCTCCTGGGCCAGCGCGGCCCGCAGCTCGTCGGTGGCCACACCGGAGACGGCCAGCTCGACCGCCGTCACCGGGTACTTGGCGAGCCGGAAGACACGGTCGATGTTGCCGTCCGAGGCGGTGATCCGGGAGGTGAGCGCGGAGACGGCGGCGGCGGTCAGCGGGTTGCCGAGCACCGTGACGTGCGAACGGCCCTCACGGCGCGGCCGGTTGTCACCGATGCCGGAGAGGATCTCGGCCTGGAGCTTCTGCTCGTCGGCCCAGCGGTGGACGGTGGCCCGCAGCCCGCCCTCGGCGCCGGGTGCGGTGGGCGGGGTGACCAGGGCGCACAGCGTGATGCGCCCACGGGTGACGACCTGCTCGATGTCGATGACGTCGACGCCGAAACCGGCCAGCGTCGTGAAGAGGCCGGCGGTGATGCCGGGACGGTCCTTGCCGAACACCTTGACGAGCAGGGTGCGCTCGTCCGCGGTCCGGTGCTGGGCGGCGGGGAGGGGCTCAGCGGCCAGGGGCGATGCGTTCATGGTGCCTCCCACGCTACCGGGCGCCCGAGGGCCCGGGAGCACCCGTCCCACCTCGCGGGACGCCGCAGGTCCGGGCTCGGTAGCAGCCTGGTCACAGTCGCCCGGGCCGACTTTCACCGGCGGTCGGCGGGCTGGAATGATTCCCCCGGCAGTCACAGGAACATCGCGGCCCCGGCCGGGGCCACAATTCGGGGGAACCGAGAGAGCGGGGCAGGCGAGCAGTGCCGCAACTCGTCATCGAGATCAACGGACAGCAGCGGACTCTGGAGCCCGGGCGGTCCTACACCATCGGGCGAAACCCGCAGTCGGACTTCACGTTCGACGACGCGAGGGTCTCCTGGCAGCACGGGACCATCGGCTTCAACGGCAGCGGTTGGCAGCTGGACGACCACGGCAGCACCAACGGAACGTACGTGGCCGGCGCCCGCACCCTCCAGGCCCAGCTGTTCCCCGGTGCGGTGGTGAACCTGGGCAACCCGGAGAACGGCCCCCGGCTCGGCTTCTCCGCGCCCGCGCAGGCCGCCGCCCCGCACGCCGCGGCTCCGCAGGCCACCCCGATGCACGAGGCCGCCACCAGCCGCGGCCCGGTGCCCACGCCCCAGCAGCCCGCCCCGCAGCAGGGCTGGCCGCAGCACGACCCGTACCAGCAGCAGCCGCAGCAGGCCTGGCCCGGCCAGCAGCAGGCCCAGCCGCCGTTCCCGCAGCAGCAGTACGCGCCGCCACAGGACCGGCCGGCCCCACAGCAGCAGCCCCAGCCCCAGCACGGCGGCTTCCCGCAGCAGGGCTTCCCGCCCCCGCCGCACGACGGCGGGCCGCAGCCGACCATCATCCGCAACCTGACCTCGGCGATGCGCACCGTCCGGATCGGCCGCGCGCTCGACAACGACATCGTGGTGTCCGACCTCCAGGTCTCCCGCCACCACGCCGAGCTGCGCCAGCTCCCGGACGGCCGCTACGAGATCGTCGACCTCGGCAGCCACAACGGCATCTTCCTCAACGGCCAGCGGGTGCAGCGTCAGCTGATGGGCCCGCAGGACCGGCTGACGGTCGGCCACTCCGGCTTCGTCCTGGTCGGCGACCAGCTGCAGGAGTTCGTCGACACCGGCGCCGTCTCCTTCTCCGCCCGCCACCTGACCGTCGAGGTCGACCACAAGGGCGGCAAGAAGGTCCTGCTCGACGACGTCAGCTTCGGCGTCCCGGAGAAGTCCCTGGTGGCCGTCATCGGCCCGTCCGGCTCAGGCAAGTCGACCCTGCTGCGCGCCCTCACCGGCTACCGCCCGGCCGACCGCGGCGAGGTGCTGTACGACGGCCGCAACCTCTACAAGCAGTTCGCCGAACTCCGCTCGCGCATCGGCCTGGTGCCGCAGTCCGAGATCCTGCACCGCGAGCTCACCGTCCGGAAGGGCCTCAAGTACGCGGCCCGGCTGCGCTTCCCCGGGGACACCGAGGCGAAGGAGCGCGAGGCCCGGATCGACGAGGTGCTGTACGAGCTGCGCCTCGACAAGCGCGCCGACAACAAGATCACCGCGCTCTCCGGCGGCCAGCAGAAGCGCGTCTCGGTCGCCCTGGAGCTGCTCACCAAGCCCTCGCTGATCTTCCTGGACGAGCCCACCTCGGGCCTCGACCCGGGCATGGACCGCGAGGTCATGCAGATGCTGCGCGGCCTGGCCGACGACGGCCGCACGATCCTGGTCGTCACCCACTCGGTGGCCGAACTCGCGCTCTGCGACCGGCTGCTGGTGATGGCGCCGGGCGGCTCGGTGGCCTATTTCGGCCCGCCGGACGAGGCGCTGCACTTCTTCGGGTACGAGACCTGGGCGGACGTCTTCCAGGCCTTCGAGAACTACCCGGACCACGACTGGGCCGGCCGCTACCGCGGTTCGGTGCACTACCAGCAGTACTCCGCCCCGACCGTCGAGGCGGGCGAGGTGCAGCACGTCCAGGTCGCCCAGGAGGCCGTCAAGCCGCCCAAGCCGCAGAGCTGGGGCTCGCAGCTGTGGACCCTGATGCGCCGCTACATGTCGGTGCTCGCCTCGGACCGCGGCTTCCTGGCGCTGTCGGTGCTGCTGCCCGCGGTGATCGGCGCGGTCAGCGTGCTGATCCCCAACGAACCGGGGCTCGCGCCCAACCCGAACACCCAGCTCCACCTCAACAACGGGGCCGCGACGATCCTGCTGATCCTGGCGATCGGCGCCTGCTTCTCCGGAGCGGCCAACTCGGTCCGCGAGCTGATCAAGGAACGGGCGATCTACGAACGGGAACGGGCCACCGGGCTCTCCCGCTCGGCGTACATGATGTCCAAGATCATCGTGCTGGGCTTCTTCAGCGTGATCCAGGGCGCGATCATCTCCGCCGTCGGCTTCCTGCCGCGCAAGCTCCCCGAGCACGGCCTGCTCGTCAAGAACCTGCCGATCGTCGAGATGACCGTCGGCATGATCCTGCTCAGCTTCGCCGCGATGATGTTCGGCCTGATGATCTCCGCGCTGGTGAAGACCGCCGAGAAGACCATGCCGCTGCTGGTCATGTTCGCCATCGTCCAGGTCGTCTTCACCGGCTGCCTCTTCCAGATCTTCAGCAAGCCCGGCCTGGAGCAGGTCGCCTGGCTGATGCCGGCCCGCTGGGGCACCGGCATCGTGTCCACCACGCTGGACCTGTCCACGCTCATGGGCCCCTGGAACAAGGACTTCCAGAACCCCAACTACGACCCGCTCTGGAAGCACAGCGTCGCCCAGTGGGCGATCGACGCGGGCGTGCTGGTGGCCATCTCGGTCGTCATCGGCGTCCTCGTCACCCGGCTCCAGCGCCGGCACGAGCCCGAGGTCATGCAGAAGGGCTGACCCCTCCCCCGACGTCGCGGACGGCAGTCCGAGGGGCGGTCCTCCCACCCGGGAGGGCCGCCCCTCCGCGTTTCCGGACGGGCCCTCCCGGGGCGCGGGTCCTAGGTCCCCGGACCCGGGCCCGGGGCGGCCGGGGACGGACGCGGCGGCCGTCACGGCGGCGGTAGTTTGACCGTATGCCCAGCACCACCGGAGACCACGCGGCCCACCACGGCCCGCTGCCCGCCTGCGAACCGTGCCTGGCCGGGATCGAGGCCGTCAGCCAGGCGCTGCTCGCCATGAGCCGGCACCTGGAGGTCCGCGAGGTGCTGCGCCGCATCACCGCCTCCGCCCGCGGCCTGCTCGGCGCCGAGTACGCCGCCCTCGGCGTGCCCGACGACCACGGCGGCTTCGCCCAGTTCGTCGTCGACGGCGTCACCGACGAGCAGTGGCGGGCGATCGGCCCGCTGCCCCGGCAGCACGGCGTGCTCGCCGCGATGCTGCACGAGACCGGCCCCACCCGGCTGGTGGACGTCCGCAAGGCGCCCGCCTTCGAGGGGTGGCCCGAGGCCCACCCCGACATGGACGCCTTCCTCGGCATGCCGATCCTGGACACCGACGCGGCCGAGGACGAGCCGCAGGTGATGGGCGTCATCTTCCTCGCCAACAAGCGCGGCGGCGGCCAGTTCACCGACCACGACGAGGAACTGCTGCGGATCCTCGCCGCGCACGCCGGCCTCGCCCTGTCCAACGCCCGGCTGTACGAGCGCAGCCGCGAGCTCACGCTGGCCGGCGAGCGGGCCCGGATCGCCCACGACCTGCACGACGCCGTCTCGCAGAAGCTCTTCTCGCTCCGCCTCACGGCCAAGGCGGCCGCCAAGCTCGTCGACCGCGACCCGGCCCGGGCCCGCGCCGAACTCGCCGAGGTCGCCCGGCTGGCCGCCGAGGCCGCCGACGAACTGCGCGCCGTCGTCGTGGAACTGCGCCCCGCCGCCCTGGAGGAGGACGGGCTCAGCGCCACCCTCGCCTCCCAGGTGCAGGTCCTCGACCGGGCGCACACCGCCGACGTCGCCTTCGCCGCCGACGGCGTCCGGGCGCTGCCGCCCGCCCAGGAGGCCGCGCTGCTGAGGGTCGCCCAGGAGGCGCTGCACAACGCGCTGCGCCACTCCGGCGCCCGCCGGGTCACCGTCACCCTGGCCGGGACGCCCGAGCGCGGCGCCGTGCTGCGGGTGCACGACGACGGGCGCGGCTTCGACCCGGAGTCCGTCCGACGGGCCGGCCGCCACCTCGGCCTGGCCTCGATGCGCGACCGCGCGGCCGCCGTCGGCGGCACGCTCACCCTGGAGTCGGCCCCCGGTCGGGGGACGCTCGTCGAGATGGAGGTCCCCGGTGCCTGAGAGCACACCGTCGATCCGCGTCCTGCTGGTCGACGACCACCAGGTCGTCCGGCGCGGGCTGCGCACCTTCCTGGAGGTCCAGGACGACATCGAGGTGGTCGGGGAGGCCGCCGACGGGGCGGAGGGCGTCGAACGGGCCCGTGAACTCGACCCCGACGTCGTCCTGATGGACCTCAAGATGCCCGGCGTCGACGGCATCGAGGCGCTGCGCACCCTCAAGGGGGAGGGCAGCCGGGCCCGGATCCTGATCGTCACCAGCTTCACCGAGCACCGCACGATGGTCCCCGCGCTGCGGGCCGGCGCCGCCGGGTACGTCTACAAGGACGTGGACCCGGAGGCGCTGGCCGGCGCGATCCGCTCGGTGCACGCCGGCCACGTCCTGCTCCAGCCCGAACTGGCCGCCGCCCTGCTCTCCGACGACGGCCCGCGCGCCCCCCAGGGCCGCGGCGGCACGCTCACCGAGCGCGAGCGCGAGGTGCTCGGCCACATCGCCGACGGCCGCTCCAACCGGGAGATCGCCCGCAGCCTCCACCTGTCGGAGAAGACCGTGAAGACCCACGTGTCCAACATCCTCATGAAGCTGGACCTGGCCGACCGCACCCAGGCGGCACTCTGGGCCGTCCGCCACGGCGAGACCCGCGAGGCGTAACGCGCCGGGGGTGCCCCTCCGCTCAGCGGTCGTCCCGCTCGTCGACGAGGGCGTTGTAGGCGGCCACCTGGGCGCGCCGGGCGGTGCGCCGCAGCGGGGCCAGGGCGGACTGCCGGGCCGCCATCTCGGAGGCGCTGACGGCGGCGCCGTGCCCGCCCGAGGCGATGGCGAGCAGGGCGGACACCTGACGGGCCGACTCCAGGACGCGGACGGCCCGGGGCGGATAGCCGGGGGCCAGCGGCTCGCTGTGGCCGCGCCGGCGGTAGGCGTCGAGGGCGCGCAGGGCCTCGGGCCCGGCACCGGCCACGTCGAGGCGGGTGAGCAGGACGGTCGCCTCCCGCAGCCCCTCGGCCAGCTCGCGCTCGGCCTCGTGGAGCGACGGGACGTCCGCCGGAGGTGTGTCGTTGACCTCATGGCAGCGCCACAGCACGGTGGCCGAGCGGTCGCCGGCCGGCCCGTACACCTCCACCTCCGGCACCAGCCCGAGCGGTGCGCCGACGGCCAGGACGGCCTCGCCGGCCCGCATGGCCTGCTCGTTGAAGGCCTTCGGGCCGGTCAGTCCGAGCGGGTGCCCGGCCGAGGGCAGCGCGAGGCGCAGGCCCTTCACGCCGAGCACCCGCAGCCGCCCCAGCGCCCAGGTCAGCCCGTGCTGCTCGCCGGGCCCGTCGCCGGGCAGGCCGGTGACCCGGTGGCGCTCGTCGGCGCCCAGGACGGCCGCGGCGGCGTCGTCCGGCGGCACCAGGCCCGCCAGCTGGGCGTTGCCCCATGCGGTGAGCCGCCCCGAACGGGGCTCTTCGTACGGATTGTCGGCTGGAGTCACGAGCATCCGGCCAGCCTACGGAATCGCCGGTCATCCGCGTGGCGTAGGTTTGCCCATGCGTGTGCGGCGCACCCACCCCGTGCCCACCGGCTGCCGGAGTAGGCTCGCCGCCCGCACCGACGGCCGAGAATCTTGTTTTTTGGGGAAGGCATAGGCATGAGCGACGTGCTGGAGCTGGTTGACGTATCCGTGGTCCGGGAGGGGCGCGCGCTGGTCGACCAGGTCTCGTGGTCCATCTCCGAGGGCGAGCGCTGGGTCATCCTGGGACCGAACGGCGCCGGCAAGACCACGCTGTTGCAGATCGCCTCCTCGTACCTGTTCCCGACCTCGGGCAAGGTCACGGTGCTGGGCGAGAAGCTCGGCGAGATCGACGTCTTCGAGCTGCGCTCCCGGATCGGTCTGGCCGGCGCCGCCATGTTCGACAAGCTGCCGGCCGAGCAGACCGTGCTGCAGACCGTCCTCACCGCCGCGTACGGCATGACGGTCACCTGGCAGGAGACCTACGAGCAGTCGGACGAGTCCCGCGCCCTGGCCCTGCTCGACCGCCTCGGCATGGCCAACCTCACCGACCGGAAGTTCGGCACCCTCTCCGAGGGCGAGCGCAAGCGCACCCTGATCGCCCGCGCCCTGATGACCGACCCCGAGCTGCTGCTGCTCGACGAGCCCGCCGCCGGCCTGGACCTCGGCGGCCGCGAGGACCTGGTCCGCCGGCTCGGCGCGCTCGCCCAGGACGAGTTCGCCCCGGCGATGGCGATGGTCACCCACCACGTCGAGGAGATCGCGCCCGGCTTCACCCACGTCCTGATGATCCGTCAGGGCAAGGTGCTCACGGCCGGCCCGATCGACACCGAGCTGACCGCCCGCAACCTCTCCAAGTGCTTCGGCCTGCCGCTGACCCTGGAGCGGCACGGAGACCGCTGGTCGGCGCAGGGTCTGCCGCTGGGCTGAGGCCCCGTCCGCCCGTTCCTGTCGTTCATCCGGACGGCCGTCGGGAACCGGTCGCACGCGCGACCGGTTTCCGCCCCTCGACCTGCGGGAACTGTCCGCTTCGAAGGCCTTCGCTCCCTAGGATGGACATGTGGACAGCTGGATCTGGTGGCTCCTGGCCGCCGCAGGGCTCGGCATACCGCTGGTGCTCACCGCGATGCCGGAGTTCGCCATGTTCGCGGTCGGGGCGCTGGCCGCCTCCGGCGTGGCCGCGCTGGGCGGGGGAGTGGTCCTCGAGACCGTGACCTTCGTCGCCGTCTCGGTCGCCCTGGTGGTCTTCGTCCGCCCGATCGCCTACCGGCAGCTCCGTAGCGGGCCGCAGGTCAAGATGGGCATCGAGGCGCTCCAGGGCGCCACCGCGGTCGTCGCGGAAACCGTCGACGGGGAGGGCGGGAGGATCAAGCTGAACGGCGAGATCTGGTCGGCCCGCGCGCTCCACCCGGGCCAGGTGTACCAGCCTGGACAACAGGTCGACGTCGTCGAAATCCAGGGCGCGACCGCCCTGGTCGTCTAGGGGAGAGTCCGTGGAACCCGTCCTTATCGTTTTGGTCGTCCTGGTCGTGGTGGCCTTCATCGCGCTGATCAAGACGATCCAGGTCATCCCGCAGGCCAGCGCCGCGATCGTGGAGCGCTTCGGCCGCTACACCCGGACGCTCAACGCAGGGCTGAACATCGTCGTCCCGTTCATCGACCGGGTCCGCAACCGGATCGACCTGCGCGAGCAGGTCGTGCCGTTCCCGCCGCAGCCGGTGATCACCCAGGACAACCTGGTCGTCAACATCGACACCGTCATCTACTACCAGGTGACCGACCCCCGGGCCGCGACGTACGAGGTCGCCAGCTACATCCAGGCGATCGAGCAGCTGACCGTCACCACGCTGCGCAACATCATCGGCTCGATGGACCTGGAGTCCACCCTGACCTCGCGCGAGGTCATCAACGCCGGTCTGCGCGGCGTCCTGGACGAGGCCACCGGCAAGTGGGGCATCCGGGTCAACCGCGTCGAGCTGAAGGCGATCGAGCCGCCGACCTCCATCCAGGACTCGATGGAGAAGCAGATGCGCGCCGACCGTGACAAGCGCGCCGCGATCCTCACCGCCGAAGGCCAGCGCCAGGCCCAGATCCTCAAGGCCGAGGGTGAGAAGCAGGCCGACGTGCTCCGCGCCGAGGGTGAGGCACAGGCCGCGGTCCTGCGCGCCGACGGTGAGGCGGCCGCGATCCGGACGGTCTTCGAGGCCATCCACGACGGCGACGCCGACCAGAAGCTGCTCGCCTACCAGTACCTCCAGACGCTGCCCGAGCTGGCCAAGGGCGACTCCAACAAGCTCTGGATCATCCCCAGCGAGGTCGGCGACGCGCTCAAGGGCCTCGGTGGCGCCTTCGGCGGCCTGACCGGCGGGATGAACGGTGGCGCGGTCGCGGCGCCCACCGTTCCGCAGGCGGCCCCGGCGGCCACCCAGGTGCCGCTGGACCCGGCCTCCGGCCCGCGGCCGGTGGACACCGAGAAGGGCGCCGCCCGTCCCCGGGTGGACCCGGCCCGGGAGTACCCGAAGATCGACCCGGAGTGACCGACCCGGAATGACCGGATCGGAGTGACCGAGCCGGAGTGGCCGGTCGGACCGAGTTCCGTCGAGGGCCCGCTGCCGAGAGGTGGCGGGCCCTCGGCCTTGTGCGGCGGCGGTGGAGCGTGCGCACGTTGTGAGGTGCGTCCCGAATCGTGGGCGGGTCTGGTAGAGCCGCGGGGCCGTCCGGCATGATCCCCTCGGACAGGACCGAGAGGAGAGGTGACCCATGACGCTCTGGGAGTCGATCGCCGTCCTGGTGGCCGGCGTCGGCGCCGGGATGATCAACGTCATCGTCGGCTCCGGCACCCTGATCACCTTCCCGGTGCTGCTCGCCGTGGGCCTCCCGCCGGTCACCGCCAACGTCTCCAACACCTTCGGCCTGGTCCCCGGCTCGCTCAGCGGCGTGATCGGGTACCGCCGCGAACTGGCCGACCAGGGCCGCCGGGTGCTGCGCCTGGGCACCGCCTCGCTGCTCGGCGGGCTGGTCGGCGCGCTGCTGCTGACCAGGCTGCCGAGCGGGGCCTTCGACGCGATCGTCCCGGTGCTGATCCTGCTCGCGCTCGTGCTGGTGGTGATCCAGCCCCGGGTGGCCAAGGCCGTCGCCGCCCGCCGCCGCCCCGGCGGCGATCCGGACGGCAGCCCGGTCCTGCTGGTCGGGGTGTTCCTGACCGGCGTCTACGGCGGCTACTTCGGCGCCGCGCAGGGCGTGCTGCTGATGGCCCTGATGGGCATGCTGCTCCAGGAGGACCTCCAGCGGATCAACGCGGTGAAGAACGCCCTGGCGATGATCGTCAACGCCGTCGCCGCGCTCTTCTTCCTCTTCACCTCGACGGTGAACTGGACCGCCGCCGGTCTGATCGCGGCGGGCTCGCTGGTCGGCGGCCTGGTCGGCGCCAAGGTCGGCCGCCGCCTCCCGCCGACGGCGCTGCGCGGGGTCATCGTGGTGGTCGGCCTCGTGGCCGTCGCCAAGCTGCTGTTGAGCTGAGGGGCCGTCAGGCCGTCGGGCCCGGCAGGGTGTCGGAGCATCGAAACGTCGGAACATCGGAACGTCGGAGGAGTACGCCATGGCCCTGGAGATGCGTGAGAGCTGCGAGCGCTGCGCGGTGTCGCTGACCGCGGACGGCGGCGCCTCGATATGTTCCTACGAGTGCACCTTCTGCCCGGACTGCACCGAGGCCATGGCCGGCGGCTGCCCCAACTGCGGCGGCGAGCTGGTGACCCGTCCGCGCCGGAAGGCCGCCTGACACCGGAACCCCGGACGTCCCGGAAACCCGGACGCACCGGAACTCCGGCACCCCGGACCGACCATCCAGCAGGAGCGCGGCGATGAGCAGCAGGGCACGGCTGAACGAGGACGAGATCACGGCGGCCCTGGCGGCGCTGCCCCGGTGGACGCGGGAGGGCGACGGCATCGCCCGTACCGCCGACGCCCCGGACTTCCCGGCGGCGGTCCGGGTGGTCGTCGCCGTCGCCGAGCAGGCCGAGGCGCTCGACCACCACCCCGACATCGACATCCGCTGGCGCACCCTGCGCTTCGTCCTGTCCACCCACAGCGCCGGCGGCCTCACCGGTCTGGACTTCACCCTCGCCGCCCGGATCGACGAGGCCCTGCGCGCCGAGTCGGCCTCCTGACGCCGCCGCAGGACCGGCCGGCCCGGGACCGTACGGGCGAGGGCCCGGGCCGCGCCCCCGGGCGGGCGTGAGATGCTGACTGCCGCATCGGCAGGCGGGCGGGGCTCGGGAGGGACGGAACGGATGGCGCAGGAGCCCTTCGGAGACGCCCACGACCGGCAGCCGTGGCCGCCCCAGAGCCACCCGGACTGGCAGAGCGGCGGGTACGGCGGGTACGCCGAGCAGCAGCCGTCGCAGTGGCCGCCGCAGCAGGGCTACGGCTCGGCCGAGTACGGGCAGCAGCAGCCGCAGTCCGGCCAGGGTGGTTACGGGCCCACCGGCTACGACCAGAGCGGGTACGACCAGGCCGGTTACGGCCGGAGCGGGTACGACCAGGCCGGTTACGAGCAGAGCGGTGTCGGCCCGACCGGCTACGTCGAGGGCGGTTACGTCCAGGGCGGTTACGTCCAGGACCCGTACGGCGGCCAGGAGCAGTACCAGCCGTACCCGCAGTACCCGGACCACGCGCAGCCGCACCAGCCCTACGCGCCGTACGCCACCCCGCAGCAGCCCGCCGACGAGGGGCTGTACGTCCCGGCGGGGGCGGAGTACTCGGCGGACGGCTACGTGCACATCGAGGAGGCCGGGCCGGCGCCCGTCCCCGAGGAGCCCGCGGCGACCACTCCGGTGCGGGCCCCCGAGCCGCAGGCCGAGCCGGCCCCGCGGTCGAGGGCCGCGGCCCGTCGAGGGGGCGGCGGCGGTTCCGGCACGGGTGAGGGCTCCGGCTCCTCGCTCTCCGCCAAGGCCCGGAAGGCCGCCGACGCGGTGCTGACCGGGGAGCACATGCCCAGCCGCAAGGCCCTGCTGGTGCGGACCGGCGCCGGGGTGGCCGCGCTGGGAGTGCTGGTGGCGGCCGGGCTGATGGTCGGCGCCGAGGGCGGCGGCAGCGCGGCGGCGAGCAGCGGCGGCGAGCCGGGCTTCGCGGTGGCGCACGACCGGGTGTGGGCCGCGCAGCCGGCCGCGGCCGGTCCGTCCGGGGGTGACGACACGCTGATCGGCGGCTGGCTGCTGGCCGACGCGGTGGTCCGGGCCGACGGCTCCGGGGTGCACGCGTACGACCGGGCGGGCGGCAAGGCGACCTGGTCGGTGGAGCCGCCGGCCGCCGGGGCCGTCCCGTGCGGGCTGTCGGCGGGGGTGAACCCGGCAGGCCTGGGCGCGGCCCTGTTCCGTCCGCAGGCCGATCCGAAGAGCCCCTGCACGCTGGTGGCCGCCGTGGACACCAAGACCGGCAAGACCGTCTGGACCAAGAGCCTCTCGGACGCCAAGGGCGCCTACTCGGCCCGGGTCGGTGTCACCGAGGACAAGGTGATCGCCGTCGGCGACGACCGGGTGCTGGCCTGGGAGTCCGCCGACGGGAAGGACGTCTGGCAGTACACCGGGCAGGGCAAGTTCTGCACCCTGTCCGGCGGCGTCAGCGGCAAGACCGTGCTCGTCGCCTCCTCCTGCGCCGACTCGACCCCCGCCGACCAGGCCGTCGCGCTGAACACCGCGGACGGCAAGGTCGGCTGGTGGCGGGGCCTGAACAACCAGCCGAAGACGGTGACCGTGCTGTCGGCCGAGCCGTCCGTGGTCCTCACCACCGGCGGGAAGCCCGAGGACGACCGGGTGTTCGCCTGGGGCGCGGGTGGCGACCCGGCCGCCGAGATCCCGGTGGCCGTCGACGGCGGCCGGCTGGACGTCGCCCACGGTACGTTTTCGGCCACTCCCGAGGTGTACTTCGAGGGCCGCACGATGGTCACCACCCTGGCCCCGCCGAACGGCGGCGGGCCGGTGGCCGCGGTCGGCTACGACCTGGACACCGGCAAGCAGCGCTGGAAGACGCCGACCGCCGCCAAGGGCGCCGTCCGGGCGGTCGGCATCGACGGCGGGTCGCTGGTGCTCGCCGCCGACGAACGCCGCGACCAGCCCGCCCGCCTCAGCCGGTTCCCGCTGGCGGGCGGCCGGGAGGCGACCGGGGGCAACTTCCCGGCCGGCACCGGCTCGCTGCTGATCTCCGGACGGGTGCTCATCGGCGGCGGGCAGGTGGTCGTGGTGCCCGAGCACTCGACGAACTACGGTACGGCGGCGGGGTACCGGGCGAAGGACTGAGGCCCTCCGCCCGGGTTTCCGGCCTCCTTGTGCCGCCTTACGCCGCCTTACGCCGCGGAGACGGGCCGGCCCGGTACGGCCGGCAGCCAGTCGGCGAGGTCCCGGACCTCCGAGCCGCGCAGACCGAGCGCCAGCATCAGGCTGGCCTGCGGCGTCGGCTCGAACGGGCGGCGCAGCAGCTTCATCCCGGCCTGCTCCGGCGTGCGGTCCGCCTTGTGCTGGTTGTCCTCCGCGCACGCGGCCACGGTGTTCATCCAGCTGTCGGCACCTCCGCGCGACCTGGGCTGGAGGTGGTCCACCGTGGTGGCCCGCCGGCCGCAGTACGCGCACAGGTGCCGGTCCCGCGCCAGGACGCCGCGCCGCGACCACGGAGCCTGTTGTCGGAACGGCACCCGTACGTACCGTTGCAGTCTGATCACCCGCGGCACCGGGACGGCAATGCCCGTCCCCCGGATCGAGCGCAGCGGATGCGCCTGCTCCACCACGGCCTTGTCCTGGAGCACCAGGACGACGGCGCGCTGGAGCGACACCGTCGTCAGGGGCTCGTAGCTCGCGTTCAGAACCAGCGTGTTGCGCACTCGGCACACCCTTCCCGCGGGCGTGCCACGGCGGCACGACCGTCTCCACACACGTCACTGCCGCCGCACGGCGGTGGAACCACTCTGAATGGGCCCGTAGCCGTCGAACAACGGAATTTCCGGTATCGGGGAGGGGCCCGGGACGGCGGACCGGCCGACCGGGAGGGGTGCCTCGGGGAAACTCGCTGGCCGGAACCGCGTAGGCTCTATCAGGCTGGAGTCGTACCGACCCGGAGCCCGACCGAACCGGGCCAGCACTGGTCGGACGCCCGATCGAAGGAGAAGCGTGACCGTGACGGACATCGTCGACGAGCTGCAGTGGCGCGGGCTGATCGCCCTTTCCACTGACGAGGACGCACTGCGCAAGGCGTTCGCGGACGGCCCGGTCACGTTCTATTGCGGCTTCGACCCGACGGCCCCCAGCCTGCACCTCGGCAACCTGGTGCAGATCCTCACCATGCGCCGCATCCAGCAGGCGGGGAACCTCCCGCTCGGGCTGGTCGGCGGCGCCACGGGCCTGATCGGCGACCCGAAGCCCACCGCCGAGCGCGTGCTCAACGACCCCGAGACGGTGGCCGGCTGGGTCGAGCGCCTGCGCGGCCAGATCTCGCGCTTCCTCGACTTCGAGGGCCCGTACGCGGCGCGCATGGTCAACAACCTGGACTGGACGTCCGGGATGTCGGCGATCAGCCTGCTGCGTGACGTGGGCAAGTACTTCCGGGTCAACAACATGATCGCCAAGGAGGCCGTCGCCCGACGGCTCAACTCCGACGCGGGCATCAGCTACACCGAGTTCAGCTACCAGATCCTCCAGGGCATGGACTACCTGGAGCTGAACCGCCGCTACGGCTGCGCCCTGCAGACCGGCGGCAGCGACCAGTGGGGCAACCTGACCGCCGGCACGGACCTGATCCGCAAGGCCGACGGCAAGTCCGTCCACGCGCTGGCCACGCCGCTGATCGTCAAGGCCGACGGCACCAAGTTCGGCAAGACGGAGTCCGGCACGGTCTGGCTCGACCCCGAGCTGACCACCCCGTACGCCTTCTACCAGTTCTGGCTGAACGCGGACGACCGGGACGTCCCCACCTTCCTGCGGATCTTCAGCTTCCGCTCGAAGGAGGAGGTCGAGGAGCTGGAGCGCGAGACCATCGAGCGCCCGGCCGCCCGCCTCGCCCAGCGCGCCCTCGCCGAGGAGCTCACCACGCTGGTGCACGGCGCGGAGCAGTACGAGCGCGCGGTCGCCGCGTCCAAGGCGCTGTTCGGCCAGGGCGACCTCGCCGACCTGGAGGCCCCGACCCTGGCCGCCGCCCTGGCCGAGGTCCCGAAGGCCGAGGTGTCCGAACTGCAGACGGTGGTCGACCTGCTGGTCGCCGTCGGGCTGTCGCCCAGCCGTTCGGCCGCCCGTCGGACGATCAAGGAGGGCGGTGCCTACCTCAACAACGTCAAGGTGACGGACGAGGAGGCGGTGCCGACCGAGGCCGACCTGCTGCACGGCCGCTGGCTGGTGCTGCGGCGCGGCAAGCGGAACCTGGCGGCGGCGGAGCTGGTCGCCGCCGGCTGACGGCCGGTCGCCAGCCGGGCCGGCGGAGGCTGCCGGTTGAGGCTTGGCTGAAAGCACACCTGCTCTGAGCTGCGGCTTCGAGCCCCGAGGGCCGGATCTGGACAGATCCGGCCCTCGACGTTTGACGATGTCGTCCAGGTGGCCTAGTGTTGAACGAGTCGCTGGAGCGGCCACCCCACTCAGCAAGACCCACTCCCACTCTGATTCCCATGAAAATGGGTTCGTCGGCATTGCCGTCTACGGGTGAGTGTGAATTTCGAGTGACACTCGGAATGCGGTAATGTGGTGGACGTCGCGAAAAGCGGACCCGGCCAGTTCGGGAAATCGGATGAATGAAACTCCGGAAAACGGAGCGGAAAACATCTGATAAGCTGGAAACACGAAAGAACGAAGCCCGGAGGGTCCGCTGGAAGGCGGTCCGAAGGAAGCGTCCGTTCCTTGAGAACTCAACAGCGTGCCAAAAGTCAACGCCAGATATGTTGACATCCCCGGCCTCAGGGTTTCCTGGGGTTGGAGATTCCTTTTGAAACAAACACTAGCGAGGACGCAGTGCGCGGGGCCGCCTTATTCCGGTGGTTGCCGTGCCGCTCAACGCGGGTGTCGACCCGATTACGGGTAAACATTCACGGAGAGTTTGATCCTGGCTCAGGACGAACGCTGGCGGCGTGCTTAACACATGCAAGTCGAACGGTGAAGCCCTTCGGGGTGG
>NZ_JBHVRS010000007.1:0-381933 GCF_042885595.1 Kitasatospora sp. NPDC058046 | reverse complement strand
CACGGACGCGGCAATGACATGACAGCCACACCCGGCATCCCTGGGTGCCCTGATCTTACGAATGACCAGAACGATCCCACGAAGAAAGGTATGGAAGACATGTCCGTCGCACGAACCGTACGTACCGCACGCACCGCGCTGCTCGCCGCCTTCGCCGCGCTCACCCTGCTGCTCAGCGGGGCCGTCACCGCGGCACCGGCCACCGCCGCCACCACGGGGCTCGACGACACCTGGGCCTGCTCCGTCCCCTCCGGCTACGTCTACGAGGGGGTCGTCTTCAGCCGGACGTGTAGCGGCGGCGGCAGCTGGAACTCGCCGCAGTACCACCTGCGCACGCCCGTCGACGGCCTCACCGCCTGCTCGACCGCCCCGGGCTTCACCTACGACGCCGCCGGCTCGTCCACCACGTGCAGCCTGACCCAGGGCGTCCCGTCCACCACCTTCCACCTGCGCGTCCCGGTCAGCGGCATGTGGGCGTGCAGCGTCCCGAGCGGCTTCACCTACAGCGCCACCACGTCGAACCTGGACTGCGCCACCGTCCGCAACGTGCCGACCACCAAGTTCCTCCTGGCCCGCTGACCCCAGGCCCGCCGACCGGCTGACCGGCTGACCCGCTGACCCGCTGACCCGGACCGTCCGTGGGTGGCGGTCCGTGCCGCACGTGCAAGAGGTGATCCGGTCGGCGAGGACGTGCTCTCGCCGACCGGATCACCTCAGGGGTCCGTGCTCAGGGGGCCGTGCTCAGTGGTCCGTGCTCAGTGGTCCGTGCTCAGTGCGGGGGCGGTCAGAAGATGAGCTTCCAGCCGTCGAGGTGGCCGGAGTCGCCGCGGTACGTGTCCTGCATGCGGAGGCGCCAGGTGCCCTTGGCGGGCTGGGCGGAGGCGTCCACCGTGTAGGTCTCGATGACGTTCTCGCCCGAGTCGCTGAAGCTGCCCTTCTTCAGCGAGTACACCGTGCCGTCCGGGCCGACCAGGTCGATGACCAGGTCGCCGCGCCAGGTGTGCTTGATGTCCACGCTCACCTTGAGGTCGCTCGGCGCCTGGCCCTGGAGCCGGTCGACGACGATGTCGGAGAAGACCGCCGGGCCGCCGTCCGGGATCGGCAGGGAGGTGCTGTTCGCGAAGATGCCCGGGGAGACCCGCCAGGTGAACGTCGTCGACGTCCTGCCGCGGTGGGAGCTCTGGGCGGTCACGGTGACCGTGTAGGTGCCCGGGAGGGCCGGGACGCCGGTGACGCGGCCGGTGACCGGGTGGAGCGTCAGGCCCAGCGGGAGGCCGGTCGCGTGGTAGGTGACGATGCCGGGGTTGAGGTTCGAGGCCTCGATCCCGAGGTCGGCGGAGGTGCCGATCGCGGTGATCTGGTTGGTGACGGGCTCCAGCAGGAGGCCGTCGACGACGCGCGGGCCGACGTTGATGGCCGCCCAGGCGTTGGCGGTGTTCTGGTACGTCGTGCTGTTCTTCCCGTACAGGTCGGCGGCGGCCTGGAGGGTGGCGGTGCGGGCGGCCGCGTAGTTGGTCGACGAGGTCATATAGGTGGTGAGCGCCCGGTACCAGATCTTGGCCGCCGCGTCCCGGCCGATGCCGGTCACCGGCAGGCCGTCGGAGGTCGGGGAGTCGTAGGCCACGCCGTTGACGGTCTTGGCGCCGCTGCCCTCGGAGGCCAGGTAGAACCAGTGGTTGGCCGGGCCGGAGGAGTAGTGGACGTCGACGGAGCCGACGTCGGCCGACCAGTAGTCCCTGGAGCGGCCGTCCTTGGAGGGCTTGTCCATGTAGCGCAGCGGGCTGCCGTCGCCCCGGATGTCGATCTTCTCGCCGACCAGGTAGTCGCCCTTGTCCTCGGGGTTGTCGGCCCAGAACTCGATCGCGGCGGCCATGATGTCGGAGGTGGCCTCGTTCAGGCCGCCGGACTCGCCGCTGTAGACCAGCTTCGCGGTGGCGGAGGTGACGCCGTGGGTCATCTCGTGGGCGCCGACGTCGATCGAGGTCAGCGGCTTGACGTTGCCCGCGCCGTCGCCGTAGGTCATGCAGAAGCAGGCGTCGGACCAGAACGCGTTGACGTAGTTCTTGCCGTAGTGGACCCGGGTGTAGGCGCCTACGCCGTCGTCCTTGATGCCGTTGCGGCCGTGGACGTTCTTGTAGTAGTCCCAGGTGAGTTGGGCGCCGTAGGCGGCGTCGACGGCCGCGGTCTGCCGGTTGGCGACGGTGCCGTCGCCCCAGGTGTCGGTCGGGTTGGTGAACAGCGTCCTGGTGCCGCTGGTGCCGTTCAGGTCGTAGGTGCTGTGGCCGCCGCGGGTGTTGTCGGTCATCGCGAAGCCGCCGGCGACCGCCGAGGTGCCGATGGTGACCTGGCCCGAGTACTTGCTGGTGCCGACGCCGGTCTCGATGCCCTGGTACTCGAAGATCTTCTTGCCCGTGTCGGCGTCGGTGATGACGTGCAGTTCGGACGGCGTGCCGTCCTCCTGCGTACCGGTGACCACCGTCTCCCAGGCGAGCCGCGGGGTGCCGGACGCGGCCCAGACCACCTTGCGGGCGTCGTCGGCCGCGGCCTCCGTGACCTTCGCGCTCCCGGCGCTGTCGAGCGCGAGGCCCTTCGCCGCGTCAGCGCTCTCCTTGGGGGTGGTGTCGACGGCGATGTCCGCCTCGGTGGCCTTGATGACGCCCCTGGTGGTGCCGTCGGGGGCGGTGTGGACGACCAGGTCGCCGCCGAGCACCGGGAGTCCGTCGAAGGTCCGCTCGTAGCGGGTGTGCAGGCTGCCGTCCGCGTCCTTGGTGACGCCCTTGACGACCAGTGCCTCCTTCGCGTCCAGGTTCAGCGACCTCGCGGTCTTCGCCAGGGACGCGTCCGCGGAGGCCAGCAGCTCGCCGCGCTGCTCGGGCGACAGCTGCACCGGCATCGCGCCGGCGAAGGCCTGGACCCCGGCGGGGGCCTCGGCGGGAGTCCCGGCAGGAGTGTCGGCGGCGGCGACGCCGGGCGTCAGGGCGGCCACGACCATCGCGGCGCCGACTAGCAACGCGCCCGCGGCGGTGGACTTTCGGGGGGATCGAGTCACACGGAACTCCTTCTGCGACGGCCCGGGTTCGGGGGCCGGAGTCAGCCGGGCGGCCTGGGGTGACGCCGCCCGGTAGAGCTGGTGGTTCGAATGAGATGGGAAGGAACAGTGTCATTTTTGGTCTGAACGCGTCACCCTTTGTGCAACAAGTTGGCCGAATACCTTCGCCAATGACGTAATGGGGAGGTAATTCTTCGCCAGAAGGCGAGCAATGCGGGGGGAAAACCGGTGCACCGCGCTGTCGTGGGTACCGGCACGGCGCCGTGGCAGACTCGGCCCATGACGATCTCCCTGCCCGAGCCCGACCAGCAACTCTCCGACCCCAGCGAGCTGTTGCTCGACTACCTCGACTACTACCGCTCCGTGATCGGCGCCAAGACCGAGGGGATGTCCGACGCGGAGCTGCGCGCCAGCCGGCTCCCCTCCGGATGGACCATGCTCGAACTGCTGAAGCACCTCGTCCACATGGAGCAGCGCTGGCTGCGCTGGGGCTTCCGCGCCGAGCAGGTCCCGGCGCCCTGGGGCGACCGGGGCCCGGAGGACCGCTGGTACGTCGGACCGGAGGAAACGGCCGCCGAACTCCTCGCCGCGCTGCACGCGGGCGGCGAGCACACCCGGGCCGTCGTGTCGGGCACGCCCCTGTCCACCGTCGCCGCACCCGGCGGCCGCTTCCCCGACGACGGCACCCCGCGGCCCACCCTGGGCTGGATCCTGTTCCACGTCCTCCAGGAGTACGCCCGCCACGCGGGGCACCTGGACATCGTCCGCGAGCTCACCGACGGCGCCACCGGCTGACGCCCGGAGCCGGCGGGCGGGGTGCGCCCGCCGGCTCACCCGGCCAGGTGGGCGAGCAGCGCGTCGCCCGCCGGGTAGGGGCGTTCGGCGGGGAGGAGCTGCCGGGCGGCCTCCAACTCCCCGTCCCGCACCCGGTCGTGGACCGCGTGCGCGAGCGCGGTGACGTCCTCGACTGCGACGATCCACTCCTCCGCGTAGCGCGCGGCCGCCTCCCCGGCCAGGCCGAGTTGCAGCGACCGGTGGGGCAGTGGCTGAAGGTGCAGATCGCGCTCCGGATCCCACTGCACCCGCGCCGGGGACCTCTTCAACCGGCGCTGCCAGGAGGCCCGGTCGGGGTGCAGCCCGCGCTCGTAGTGGGACAGGCAGCTGTTCCGCAGCGCCCATTCGAAGCCCTCGCGGGTGATCTCGACCGCCAGGACGGTCTCTTGGCCCTCCTTCCTCGCCCACCCGCAGCGGTACATCATCCAGAGGAACGACGGCTTGATCCACGTCATCCGGTCCCGCTTCCACGCCGCCGGGAAGCGGCCGTCCCGAGCGCTGGGCAGCCCGATCTCCGGCGCGTACGCCTGGTAGACGGTCACCGTCGAGTCGGTGTGGAGGGCACGGATCTGGTGCTTCGGTTCTGACACGGTGACCAGGGTCGGCCTTCAACGCACCTCGCGCCAGCGATTTTCCCAGCTCGGCGGGGGTGTGTGCCCGTCAACCGCCCGCCGCGTACGGCCAGTTCGCAAACTGATCTCTGGACACAATTAGTTTGTCATGCAAACCTGGTCCTCATGGCGACTCAACCCGTTCAGCCCTCAAGCGACCCCCGGCACCTCCTGGCAGCGACCGGCGCCGTGATCCAGCGCGTCCGCCGTGAGCAACGCGGCGCGTGGTTCCCGCTCCTGGCCTTCGCCGCCGTGAGGTTCGGCGCGATACCGATCGTGCGGTACGGCCAGGGCCCCTGCGACGCGCCCCGCTACGGCCTGGGTGGAGTCTGCGTCAACTCCCTTCCCCCCGCCATGTGGTACTGGCCGGTGGCGCTGCTGCTCTCCTACGCCGCGATCAGCTGGTTCTACCTCCGCCGGTCCGCCCGGCTCGGCCTGGGCACCCGGATCCGGCCGTACCTCGTGCTGGGCGTCGTCCTCGCCCTGCTCATGACCGCCGACCAGGTGTGGACGGTGTCCCACCCGGGCTTCCTCGCCGACCTCTACGGGCAGCCGGGACCGCTCTCCGCGGTCGCCGACACGCTGATGAGCCCGGCCGGCACGATCGGTCTGGCGCTGCTGCTGCTCGCCTGGATCGAGCGCAGCTGGCCGCTCCTCGCCGTGACCTGCGGATACCTGATCGCCATGCTTTCCTCCGACGACCTTCCCAGCTTGTCCCCGTGGTCCTTCCTCCCCGGCGTGCTGCTGGAAGGCGGCGTGCTGCTGCTCGGCGGGATCGCCCTCGCCCTGCTGCACCACCGGGCCCAGGGACGGTCGGCCGCATGACCGAGCACCCCACCAGCGGCCTCGACGACGTCGTCCACCAGCGCGTCCGCCTGGGCATCCTCGCGGTCGCCAAGGAGGCCCGGCGGGTGGAGTTCACCTTCCTGCGCACCACCCTCGGCCTCACCGCCGGCAACCTCTCCCAGCACCTCGGCGTTCTGGAGAAGGCCGGCCTGGTCACGATCGACAAGGGCTACGAGGGCAAGCGCGCCCGCACCTGGATCCAGCTCACCAGGGCCGGCAAGAAGGCCCTGCACGACGAGATCGCGGCACTCCGGAGCCTGATCCACCGCCTCGAAGGAGCCGAGGAACCCGACGGGGGAGCCACCGGGACGACCGACCCCGGCCCCGCGGCCGCCCCGGCGCCCCACTGAGATCACTCCGGGAGGCCCCCGGACGTGCCGCAGGGCGGCAGCACCGGTTCGGCCGGTGCTGCCGCCCTGCGTGTTTCCCGTCCGGTCAGCCGAGCGGGGTCAGCTCCACCTCGTAGCGGTAGAGCCGGTCGTTCACCCAGCACGCCAGGTCGGCGCCGGCGGTGTGCCGGGCGAGTTCGGCGAGCAGGCGCTCGGTGAACCCGTCCAGCTGCCGGGCGTCGACCGGGGCGGCGCCGGAGCGGGCCCCGGCGGCGAAGGGGAGTTCCTCCGCACGGGACGACACGGTGTAGGTCACCGAGTCACCCGCGTCCTCCGACGGGGCGAGGTGCCGGCCGGGCTCGTCCTCGGTGAAGACCAGTCCGGTGCCCGAGGCGGCGCGGTTGGCCGCCTCGACCAGGGAGAAGCCCGGTGCGGTCAGTGGAGCCTCGCTCCCGAGCCGCAGGTCGACGACACCTTCCGACAGCTCCGGGAGGATCCGGTAGCTGTAGGCGTCATCGACCTCGAACGCCGATTCCGCCTCCGGCCACGCGCCGTGCAGTTCGGCGACGAGGGACCGGCAGAACGCCCGCAGGGAACCGAGGCTGTCGTCGGTGTCCTCGGTCGTCCAGTAGATGGAGACGTGGATGAAGCAGTCGTAGTCACGCTGCCCGTCGCCGGGAGGCCCGGCGACGGCGGGCCCGGCGAGGTCACCGGGATCGGCGCTCAGCCGGATCCGGAACTTCGATCCGTCCGTGCCCACGCGGTGGTGCCACGGTGCCGTGAGCGGGTCGCTGACCGGCACCAGGACGTCGGCGATCTCCTGGGCGGTGAGAGCGGGACCGGACGGTCGTCTCACCAGGATGGCGGCATCAGTCGACACGGCTCAGCACCCGTGGCCCTTGCACTTGTAGTCGCCGCCGATCCTGCCGTCGATGTGCCAGCCCCCCGGGTCTCCGGCCGCCCAGATGTGGTACTCCTGGAAGTCCGAACTCCGTCTCCGCAGGTAGTCGTCCAGGCTTGCCATGGCCGTCTTGGCGGAGTAGTCGTCCGGCATCTTGATGTAGGTGCGTACGGCGCCCTTCCCGTTGGACTTCCTCATGTTGTCGTGGACCGCGGTCGGTCCGGGCTTGGTCTCCTTGAACTCGGACGGCACCCCGTCGACCCAGGCGTCGAAGCCCTTGCCGGACTTTCCGCCGTCGTCCAGCGTCGCCTTGACATGGGAGCCGCCTCGGGCCAGTTCGAAGGCTATCGCGTACTCGCTGTTGCTGAGCGACCAGGTGGTGAGGTTGCTCCCCTTCTTGGTCAGCGTCTTGAACCGCTGCTCGTCGAAGGGGGTTTCGGACTCGTCGATCCGGCCGGCGATGTCCTCGACGTAGTTCTTGTCGACGATGTCCTGGGCCAGGTTGGCCCACTGGCAGCCGTCCCGGGCCGAGCGGTGGCAGTACTTCTTGTTGATCTCCCGGATCTTCTCCAGGTACTCGCCGATGATCGGGTTGTCCGGCTGCATCAGCCAGGCCACCCGGGCCTCGTGCCACTTCTTGCGGTTCTCCGGGCTGCCCGAAGTGGTCTTGCTCGGGGACGTCGATCCACCGCCGCCACCGCCGCCGCCACCGCCGCCACGGGTACTGGGAGCCTCGTCGTCGTCACCGCCGTCGGTGCAGTTGGTGACGCACTGGTCGCCCATGGTCGGCTCGTGGAACGTGCCGTTCATGCCGACCCAGCCGTGCAGCGCCATGTCGTTGCCGGAGCAGTCGTCGGCGCACATCTTGCGGCCGTCGGGGTCGCTGGTGCTGGTCGGGTTGCCGCCCGAGTAGGCGTACCCGTTCAGCTCCTTGGGGCTGGCCGGGTCGAACACCGGGTCGATGCTGAGGAACCGGCCCAGGGACGGGTCGTAGTCACGCGCTCCGAGGTGGACCAGCCCGGTGGGCTCGGTGACACCGCCCAGGAAGCCGTGGCTGCCCGACCAGGTGGCCGGTGCCGCGCCGCGCTGCTCGCCGTACGGCGTGGTCCGCTTCTGGGCGACCGCGCCGGTCGACGCGTCGACGTTCAGCTCGGCGGTGGAGTGGTGGTCGGCGACCTGGAAGGCGACCTTGTTGTCGTCGGTCCGGACGGCCGAGGCCTGCCCCAGCGAGTAGTACCTGGTGGCGACGGGCTTGGCCGCGCCCTTGGTCAGGGTCAGCTCGGTGGTGCCGAGGTAGAGCGTCCAGTTCTCGGCGCCCGGGTTGGCGCTGTCCAGGACGTGCGAGGTCAGCCGGCTGCCGCTGGGGTCGTAGAGGTACTCCGTCGTCCTCGTGCTGGTGACGGGCCCGTTCTTGACGGTGTCGACGACCTTGCCGAGCTTGCCCTCCGCGTCCCAGGTCAGCGCCTGGTCGCTGGTGGCTCCGGCGGCGAGGTCCCGGTGGCGGGCGATGGTGTTGCCCGCCGGGTCGTAGCCGGCGGTCTCGGCGAGGACGCCGGCGCCGCTGGTGCCCTTCAGGGTGTGCGGCTGGGCGGCCGTCGCGCCGGGGTAGTTGTACTTGGTGGTGACGTCCTTGGCGGGGTCTCCGGTGGTGTCGTGCCGGGTCTGGGTGTCCCGGGTGCTGTCGGGGTTGAACTGCCAGCTGGTCCAGTACGGGGCCGGGCCGCCGAGCGCCTTGGCGTCGGGCGTGGCCGGGCAGCCGGTGCCGCTCGGGGTGAACGCCTCGGTGAGCCGGGCCAGGTAGTCGTACTGGAAGCACTGCCGGTCGGTGCCGGCGCGCGAGGTGTCGCTGATCGACGTGACGTTGCCGACCTGGTCGTAGGTGTAGGCGGCAGCGCGCAGCGGGCTCGCCACGCCGTACTGGTCGGTGCGGCTGGACGCCAGCCGCTGGGTGCCCCACTCGTAGGCGTTGGTGAGGTAGAGCTGCTTGTTCGCCGTCCCGTCGGACAGCGTGCTCTGCAGCGGCTTGCTGGTCAGGCTGTAGGTCTGGCCGGTGAGGTAGCTGCTCAGACCCTGGGCCGTGGTCATCCGGGTGAGGGCGTCGTAGCCGTAGGCCACCGACTCGGCGGCGAGGTTGCCGGCCGCCGGGTAGCTGACGCTCTGCTGCTTGCCGTCGAGCCGGTAGATCGTGCCGCTGACGTAGCTCCCGGCGAGGGCCTCCTGGCCGGGGACGGACGGAACGCTGAGCGTGGTCCGGGTCGGGCGGCCCAGCGCGTCGTACAGCGACCAGGTGGTCGTGTACGGGTAGGTGGTGCCGCCGACGGTGGAGTACCGGGTCGCCGAGGAGATCAGGCCCTTGTTGCCGGACGGGTCCCAGGTCTGCGAGGTGAGCAGCGGACCCGACACGGAGCCGGAGTGCAGCTCGGTCTGCCGGTCGAGGTTGTCGTAGGCGTACGCCAGGGTCTGGTTGTTGCCGTCCCGGCTGGTGGCCAGCCGGCCGCGGTCGTCGTAGGTCTTGACCGAGGTGCCGGAGTCGGGGTCAACGGTCTTGACCTGACGGCCCTGCTGGTCGTACGTCCAGTTCCACTGCGTCCCGTACTGGTCCGTCAGCTGGGTGGTGTGTCCGGCCGGGTCGTAGCCGTACCGGATGGTGTCGTAGGCGCCGCTGGGGGAGCCCCCGCGGTACTGGCGGATCTCGCTGGTCCGGCCGCGGGCGTCGGTGACGGTCGTCGCCGGCGTGCCGCCGGTGGGCGGGGTGACGGTGACCCGGTCGCCGCCGTACTCGGTGAGCGTGGTGGCGATCGGGGTGCCGACGCCGTTGCCCGCCAGGGTGGTGGACTTGACGACGCGGCCGAGGCCGTCGAAGGCGACGGCGGTCTGGGTCTCGACGCCGGTGGCGTCCTCGACCTTGAACAGGGTGCCGGAGGCCGCGCCGGTCGCGTAGTAGCCGGCGTAGGCGAGCGCGGCCTGCCCCTGCTCGTCGTAGAAGGTGTCGGTCAGGACCCGGCCGCCGTTGTCCCCGGGGGACTGGGTCTGACGGGCCCGGCCGAGACCGTCGTACAGGGTGTACGCGGTGGCCTGGGAGCCGTCGGCGTTGAGAGCCTTGGTGGAGACGACCCGGATCTGGCCGTCGTTGTCGGTGTAGCCGAACTCGTGGTTCGGGGTCTGGCCGGTCCCCTTGGACCGGTTCGGCAGCCAGATCTTGAGGGTGCGGCCGAGCGCGTCGTACTGGGAGTCGGTGCGGCGGTTGTTGGCGTCGACGGTGTCGACGGCCTGGCCGCGCAGCAGGTCGAGGTCGGTGACGGAGACCATGGCGGTGGCGGGGGTGCCCGCGACCACCGGAGGCCCGGTCGTGGTGACCTTGGTCGGCCGGCCGTTCGCCGGGGCGAAGCCGGTGGTGGTGGTCTGCGCCAGCGGGCTGGCGGTGGTCACCGGTCCCGTGGCGCCCGTGGTGTCGAACACCGTGGTGGACGCCAGCTTGGTGGTGCTGTCGGCACGGCCGTAGGCGTCGTAGTGGGTCGTCCCGTCCAGGTAGGTGGCGCGGTTGCCGGAGCGGGACTTCAGGGCGTGCACGGTGGTGGCGTCGCCCTTGACGGGAGCCGCGCCGTAGGCCTGGCCGTCGTAGCGGGTGCGGATGTCCGACAGCACCGCGGAGGTGCCGTCCGCCTGGGTGTCGCGGTTCACGGCCGCCGAGCAGTTGGCGGCGACCATCTCGATCTGGATGCTGCCGGTGAGGATCCAGGCCGCGGTGTTGTCCGCGTACGTCGTGCGGGTGCAGGTGTCGTCGGTGCCGACCGCGACGTCGCCCAGGTCCTCGGTCTGCGTCGTACGGCCGTAGCCGTCGAACGAGGTCGCGGTGCGGGTCTCGCGCCAGGAGGCTCCGGCGCCCTTGTCGAGGGAGGTGAAGGACCGGGTCGCCTGGGTGCCGGTGAGGTTGGCGGTGGTGGTGCCCCAGTCGTTGGAGCGCTTGGCGGTCTCCTTCTTCCACGGGGTGCTGACGGACTTGGAGAGGATCACGCCGCCGGGCTTGTCGTACTGCTCGCTGCGGTACTCGTAGCCGGCCCAGGCCTGGTCGTCGGTCAGGACGGTGCCCTGGCCGTCGTCCACGGTGACGCCGCGCTTGCTGTTCTTGTCACCGGGGTTGTCGCGGTCCTGGTCCATGCCGCGCAGGAAGTAGTGGTCGGCCTGCGTGGTCATGCCGGTCACGCCGCCGGTCTCGACCCGGGCGTGGGCGTAGCCGCGCCACTGGGACCAGGTCTTGAGCTTGGCCGGGGTCAGGCCGTCCTCGTCGTCGAAGTGCCAGGCGGCGTCGCCGAGGTAGCTGTAGTGGGTGACCATGTCGGGCGCGCCGCCGGTGCGGTCGGTGGCGATGACCGCTTCGACGACGTACTTGTTGAACCACTCCGTGGTCACCGGCACGTCGTTGGACGGCTGGTACATCTGCGGGAAGCAGCGGGTGGTGTTGGTCTGCGGCGTGGGCAGGGCGTTCCAGTCGCAGGCCGCGGCCGAGTAGTTGACGTCGAGCTGGCCGCCCTGCTCGTCGGTGATGGTGCCCAGGCGCTGCTTGATGAACGGCATGCGGCCGTCACCGACCCTGTCGAGCCGGTTCGCCAGCTGCTTGTAGGCGAAGCCGGTCTTCGGCAGGGTGAGCGCCGGGGTGGCGGACGACCCGGTGTGCTGGATGGAGTCCAGCAGCAGCTGGTAGTCGAAGTCGGCGGTGCCCCACTTGTGGTTCAGGGTCCACGTGTCGACCGCGGCGTAGTTCCCGTCGGCCTGGAGCGTCCTGGCGGTGACGGAGGTCAGCCGGGTCCGGGTGAAGTAGGTCGGCGAGGACTGGCCGGTGCAGTCGGTGCCGTCCTTGCAGTTCTGGTCCCACGGGGTGTCGTACCAGTACTGCCGGTTGGCGTCGATCTTCGCCGGGTCGCAGAGCGCGGCGTTGGTCTCCAGGCAGCGTTCGGCGGTGCCGAAGTCGACCCGGCCCATCGGCTTGACGGTGGCCGAGTAGACGTCCTGCTGCTGGCCGTACTCGATGTGGTCCAGACGGCCGCCCCGGATGTAGGGGGTGCGGTCGGAGGCCTTCAGGTTGCGGCCGTAGTTGTTGGTCTCGGGGGTGTACCAGTAGGTGATGTCGTTGCCGTGGGCGTCGACCACCAGGTCCAGGTTCCACCGCCAGCCCTGCTGGCACCAGGAGGACGCGAAGTCGGCGCCGTTGCACGGCTCGCCCGCGTTGTTGCCGTACACCGGCACGGTGTAGACGGACTTGGTCTCCGGCTTGCCGGCGCCCCAGTTGGGCAGGCGGTTGTAGCCGAAGTAGTAGTTCGTGCCGTCGGCGGTGGTGGCGCGGAAGTACTCGCCGTCGTTGTCGCCGTTGCCCCGGCCGGTGTCGCGCAGGCGGGTGACCTTGGTGTTGTCGTCGCCCTTGATCCGCCACTCGTCGCCGGAGACCGGGATCAGCTCGCCGGAGTGGCCGCCGAAGCTGATGGTGCCGTTGTCGGTGCCCCAGCACAGGTCGCCCGGGCTGTTGGTGCCGGTCTTGGGCGCCCCGTCGTCCGCGCAGGCCTTGTAGCTGCGCTCGACGAAGCCGGGGGAGAGCTCGAAGCCGTCACCGGCCCAGGAGGCCTGGTTGTTGCTGTTGGCCGTCCGGCCGTCGATCGCGCCGGAGTTGTAGGACAGGCCGATCTTCGGGGTCAGCCCGCCGGGCATCGTGGTCAGCGGCATGTCGTACGACCAGCTGAACGACCCGCTGTTCAGCGAGGTCGACCAGGAGGACGCCGGGGTCAGCGGCGTGGCCTTGTAGTCGCCGCTCGGACCGGCGCTGCCGGCCGTGGCGGCCAGCACCATCGCGCCCGGCGCGGACGCCAGCCGCATCGACCCGGCCGGGGCCGTGGTCAGGGCGTCGGCGGCGACGGTCTGCTTCGCCACGTCGTTGCCGCCCGGCAGCGGGGTCTGCACCCGGCACTCGGGCAGGTCGGGCGTGGTCAGCGCGCACTCGGGCAGGCGGACCAGCTTCAGCCGGGAGCCGAAGCCGGAGCCGGCGGCCTGGGCGAAGGACGAGTAGTCGACGGCCAGGCCGCTGTTCTCGTCGGCGCCGGAGACGGTCAGCAGCAGGCCGTTGATCCCGGCCTTGGCGGCGGCGTCCTGGCCGAGCAGCTCGACCTTCGCCTTGCCCGCCGCGCCGGCGGAGGAGAGGGCGACGGGCAGTTTGTCGGCCTTGACCGCCTTGCCCTTCTCGCCGGGGACGTCGACGGTGGCGCTGCCCGCGCCGGGCAGGGCGCCGTGCTTGCCGTCGACCGTGCTGACGGTGGTGTCGGCCTTGCGGCCCTTGGTCTTCGCGTCCGAGCCCTTGACGGGCTTCTCGGGCGAGACCGCCGAGGGCTTGGTGTACGGTTCCGCGGCCGCCGCGACGGCGGCCAGCGGCAGTGCCGGCAGCAGCGACCCGACCAGCGTGCCCGCGATGATCGCGGACACTCTGGTGCGGGTCGGCCTCGGCACCGACCTCTTCCTGCTCATGTGGGGAACAACTCCTCAGGGGAAAACGGGTGTGACGGACCGTGGGCCGGGCGGCAGGAAGCCGCCCGGCCCACGGAAGGTTGGGGAATCAGACGCCGGTGGAGGTGCCCAGCTCGACGTTGTAGTCGGCCAGCTTGGCGATCTGCGCGGGGCTCAGCACGCCCTGGTACAGCCAGACGTCGTCCAGCTCACCGGAGAAGTACTCGCCCCAGGCGCCGGACGCCCTGGTACGGCCGAACTGCACGCCGCCGCCCGCCTCGTAGGGCTGCGGAGCGCCCGTCCAGGAGATGTGCGGGGTGCAGGACTTGTCACCGTCCGCGCAGCCCTGGTTCTCGACCTGGCCGTTGACGTACAGGGCGAGCCGGTCCGCGAAGGCGTCGTAGCTGACCGCCAGGTGCGTCCAGTTCTCCATGACGGAGGTGGCCGGAGTGTGGGTCGTCAGGGTGCGCGCCGCGCCGTTGGCGTCGGAGTCGCGGACCTCGGCCTGCCACTGACCGGTCGGCTGGCCGTTGGCGTCGTTGCCCAGCGGGTGCCAGCGCAGGGTGACCGCGCTGTTGTTGGCGCCGGCCACGGACAGCACCGTCATGTCCCGGGTCGGGACGCCCGCCGTGTTCGCCCAGCCGGCCAGGGTGAAGCTCTGGCCGGTGTGCAGCGGGACGGAGCCGGTGGCCGCGTAGCCGGTGGAGCCGTTCAGCAGCAGGGTGCCGGGGGTCTGGAACAGGCCGCCGTCGGCCTTGATCGAGGCGCCGCCGCCGAGCTGGGCGCCGGCCTTGGCCGGGCCCTCGTCGGGGGTGACGGCCGGGGCATCGGCCGGGGTGCTGGTGGCGGTGTTGAGCTTCCAGCGGCCGGCCAGCTGCGGGCGCTGCTGGACCATGGCGCCGGCCTCGGGGCCGGTGACGACGCGGTCGTAGATCCGCACGTCGTCGATCTCGCCGCCGAAGAACTCGCCGTTGGCGCCCTCGCGGTTGACGGCGCCGATCTGGATCGGGCCGGGGTTGGCCCACGGCGCGTTCTGGGTGTAGTCGGACTGGCCGACCAGGAAGCCGTTGATGTAGAAGCGCAGCTTCTTCGCGGCGGTGTCGGAGACGCCCAGGAGGTGGGTCCACTCACCGGTGGTGCCGGTGAAGCACGGTACGCCGTTGATCTGGCTGCCCGCGGTGCAGGCGTCCTGCCAGGTGCGGACCAGGGTGTCGGCGGAGCTGTCCTCCTTGTAGCGCCCGAAGATCCAGCGGCCCCAGTAGGGCGAGTAGTACAGCGAGAACTCGTTGTTGTGCTGGCCGATCTGGGTGACCGCCATCTTCGGGGTGGTGTCACCCGGCGTCGGTGCGGGCAGCTTCACCCAGGCGGAGACCGAGAAGTCCCGGCTGCCGTCGACCTGCGGACGGGTGCCGCGCAGGTAGTCGTCGACGCCGTCCAGGTGGATCGCCTTGTCGGCGATGCCGGGGCGGCCGAGCGCGACGCCGTTGTAGGCGGTCAGGTTGTCGGTCTCGGTGGTGCCGACGGGCTTGGCGGAGCTGCCGTCCAGGTGCCAGACCGCCTTCGCGGGGCGGCCGGTGGCGAGCTGCTTGTCGGCGGCCACGTCGGCGGCCTCGGCCTTGCTCAGGGAGCGGTCCCAGAGCCGGACCTCGTCGACCGAGCCCGTCCACGGGTCGGTCCAGTTGCCGTGCCACTTGGAGCGGCCGAACTCCAGCGGGCCGCGCGCGTCCCAGGTGGCGGTGACGGCCACCGGGGTGCCGGGCACGCCGTTGACGTACAGGGTGCTGGTCCTGGCGGTCGGGTCGTAGACGCCGACCAGGTGGGTCCACTGGCCGAGCACGACCGGGGTGTCCGAGCTCGCGGGCTCCAGGGTGTAGACGGCGTTGGTGTCCTGGGTGGAGGTCCACATCGTCCACTTGCCGTTCATCAGCCCGAGGGCGAAGCGGGCGGCCCAGTTGCCGTTCTCACTGAGCGCGACCCGGTTGCGGCTGGTGTCGCCGGTGAGGTTGACCCAGGCGGAGACGGCGAAGCCGCGGGTGGTGTCCAGCACGTTGCCCTGGGTCTCGGCGTAGCCGTTGGCGGTGCCGTCGAGGGCGAGGCCCTCGGCGAGGTGGCCGGGGGCCCCCGCGGTGGCGCCGGAGCCGAGGGTCGCCTCGAAGCCGCCGCCGGTGCCGGTGACGCTGGTGCCGCTCGGGTCGTCCATCGACCAGCCGGTGCGCTGGGCCTGCCCGGTGAGCACGTTGAAGTAGTACGTCTCGGGCTGGGAGGCGTTGCCCGCGCCGTCGACGGCCCGGGCGGAGATGAAGTGGACGCCGGCGGTCTGCGGCTGGATGCGGACGGTCTGGCCGGCGCCGCCGCTGGTGGCGACCTCGTTCGCCGCGGACGGTGAGGTGTCCAGGCCCCACTGGTACTTGACCACGTCGGTGGCGGCGGACTTCAGGGTGAACTGGCCGCTCTTGCCGACGCCGTCGGTCCACGGGAGCGCCGCGGTGGCGTCCTTGGAGCCGGGGTAGGCGTCCGAGGTGATCGCCGGGCCGTCCGGTGCGGAGGTGTCGACGATGAAGTAGCAGCCGGTCGGGTCACCGTCGGAGGACCACGGCCCCCACTGCGCGCCGTCCCAGGCGCGGGCCTCCCAGTCGAGCTGGAGGTTCTTCGGCAGGTCGGTCGGCAGCGGCCAGGAGAAGATCGAGCCGGAGGCCTTGAAGGTGTTGCCCCCCGGTGCGGCGTCCTCGGAGCCGGTGGACCACCAGCGCCGGCGCAGGCCGGTGCCGTCGTCCCAGCCGACCGCGAACTGCACGCCGATGGCCTCGCCGTCCGGGTCGGTGGCCCGGGTGGTGACCTGCGGCATCTTGTTGATCTTGATGCCCGGGTACTGGCAGACCGAGCCCGGCGACATCGTCATGTCGGACATCGGGATCTGGTTCGGCCGCAGGTTGTAGTACACCGACAGGTAGGCGTCGTCGGTGAAGCGCTTCCAGGCGAGGGTGTCGCCCTCGTTCTGGGCCTTCAGGCCGAAGGTGATGGTCGGCCAGCCCCAGTTGGCGGCGTCCTGGACGAGGTTCTTCACCGCGCCGGTCTCGCCGTACTCCAGCCAGCCGCCGGGGCAGTTGCCGCTCCAGCCCTTGGCGGTGTTGATGGTCTGCAGGTAGCGGCTCCAGAACCCGGAGGCGTTCTGGGCGTTCCAGTTCAGGCCGGGGGAGATGTAGCCGGTGCTCCACAGCTCGACGGGCCGGGCGTCGCAGGAGTACGACCAGCTCTCGTAGGTGCCGAAGGTGGCGCCGAGGATCTGCTTGCCGACGAACGGGTTGGACACCTGGAAGAAGGCGCGCTTCACGTCGGTCGGCGCGCAGCGGGAGGTGTCGCCGCAGTAGCCGACGCCCCAGTCGTGGACGTAGCTGCTGTTGTACGTGAAGTGCCAGTACGCCTGGCTCGGGTAGGTGCGCGAGACGCCCGCCCAGTCGCCGGCGTGCGGGGTGTTCCACGCCGGGTCGATCATCACCGGGTAGACCGTGTCCGGGGCGTCCAGCATCGCCTGGTCGGGCGAGAGCAGCAGGGCGTCCTTGGGCAGCTCGACCTTGAGGCGGGTCATCTTGGCGCCCTCGCCGGGCAGGTCGCCGTAGCCGGCGACGGCCGGGTCGGTCGGCGCGGGGGCGGCGGGAGCGGCGGGAGCGGCGGGGGCGGCGGGGGCCGCGGCCTCGGCTTGCGGTGCCGCCTGCGGGGCGGCCTTGAACGCCTTCGGCGCGGCGGGCGCGGCAGGTGCGGCGGGCGCGGCGGCCGGGGCACTCGGAGCGGGCGCGGCGCCGGCCGGCTTGGAGGAGTCCCACATCACCGGGACGGGCGCCTCGAAGACGGTGCCGCCGCCGGAGGGGTCCTTGGCCTTGAGGGTGCCGTCCGCCTCCTGGCTGACCGTCAGGCCGTTGCCCTGGAGGCCGAGCCGGAGCTGGTCCAGCTCGGGGTTCTTGGCGGCCTCGGCGGTGTGCACCACGATGACCTGGGTGAACCCGGTCTTGGTGGCGGACAGCTTCAGGTCGACGTCCGGCAGGATCGACGCGTACTCGGCGGTGGCGCCGTTGACGGTCGGCTTGGGCAGCGGCTTGGGCCAGCTGAGCTTCAGCTCCTTGCCGGCCCGGGCCATGGTGACCAGCGGTGCGGTGCCGCCGCCGGAGAACGTCAGGTCGGCGGTGGAGCCCTTGGGGGCGATCGCGCCGCCGGGCAGCGTCCGGAGGGTGGGGTCGAGGTCGACCCAGGCGCCGTTCTTGCGCACCCGCTTGGGCTGGACGTAGGTGGTGGTCTTCAGCTTGCCGTCGGGCTGGGCGACGGTGTCGCTGGTCTCGCCGCGCTTGGCGAGCACCTCGACCGGCTGGCCGGTGCGGGCGGCCTCCTGGACGGCCAGGGTCTCGGCGGTGTCCTGGGGCTCCGTCACGCCGGGGGGAGGTGTCCCTCCGGCGGCTGCGGCGGGCACCACCGCGGTCGCGGCGAGCGCGACCGCGGCGAGTGCCGCGGCGAGCATGCTGCCCGACCGTCTTGCTGCTGTTCTCACTGTGCGTAAGCTCCGACTTCCGGAATGTGGGCGAAGTTTGAGCGGATCTTTATGGACACCTAAAAGAGCTGTCAACGCTTCATCAGAAATGCATGAGAAAAGAGCCCTTGCTGCGGCCCTGTCAGACGGGGGGCAGCTCGGGTGAAAACGGATGAACCGACCACTCGGGTGTGAGGTAAATCACGCCCCGAAGGGCGGTCGCCGGCCTGCCTCCGAGGCACGTCCGGCGGTCGCGAACGGTGACGCACGGCACCGGGGCGCCGCTCCGGCCGCCGGATCGACGACGCTCCGTCGGGCAATCTCCGCTGGTCACCACGGGTCTCAAGGCGGGATCCGGGGGGCGGGCGCGAGGTGAGACGCTCGGCAGGGCCGTACGGTTCCCGGGATCCGAAAGGTCGTTCTTGCGAGGTTCGGCGCGGGAAATCCGATTCCTGCTGGCTGGCCGTCAGGTCGGATAACCAGGCTTTACCGCAGTGGAGTTGTCGGAGAAATGGGCAGCAGAATTGCCAACTCCGGCTTTCCGAAAGCACAGAGGTGCCCCCGGAGTATCGAACACCCGGGGGCACCTGAGGAGTTGATCGCGGCAATTCGGCCGTCGCGGCGCTACACGGCTCTCACTCGTGCAGCGCCCGCGCGCTGCCGTCGACCCGGACGCTGCCCGGCAGGGCGATGAGTTCGGGCTTGAACAGCGGCTGGGTGTCCATCGCGGGCTCCCAGGTCGCCAGCTTCTCGTCCTGGGGCACCTCGATCCGCCGGTCGGCGGCGAGGTCGTCGACCACCTTGAGCAGCAGTCGCACGCCGAGCGGCGCCAGATGGTCGCGCCACAGGCTCTGCGCGGTCGAGCCCGGGGGCACGAGCAGGTGCTCCTGGGCGGCGAGCGGGCCGCCGTCGGTGCGCTCGGTGAGGTGGTAGACGCTCCCGCCCGTCACCTTGTCGCCGTCGCGGATGGTCCACCGGATCGCGTCCCGGCCGCGGTGCAGCGGCAGCAGGCTGGGGTGGTAGCCGATGGTGGCGAGGCCGGCCCGGGCGCGGGTCCGCCGGCCGAGGAAGGCGTGCGAGTGCGCGGCGAGGATGACGTCCACCCCGTCCGGGATGTGCATCGCCCGCAGTTCGAGCGAGTCCGTCCAGGGGATGTCCCGGGGGAACGCCCAGGCGCGCAGGCGGTCCCAGGACATCGCGTCGCTCTCGTCGGTCCTGCCCTTGCGCAGCCGGGGCGCGGCCGCGCCGACGATCTTGTGCCCCTTGTCCAGGAGGGCTTCCGCGACCTGGACCGCGAACGCCCCCTGCCCTGACATGTAGATGTTCATCCGCACTCTCTCAGTCCGGAGTGGTCGGGCGTGAAGCGCACCGGCATGGTGGAGAACCCGGTCAGGAAGTTGGACCGGATCGGCAGCGCCTCCTCGGTCTGCTCGAACCCGAGGGTGAAGTCCCGCAGGGCCTTCAGCAGTTCGGCGATCTCCACCTTGGCCAGGTACGAGCCGACGCAGAAGTGCGGGCCGTACCCGAAGGCCAGGTGCTTGTTGGGGGTGCGGCCGAGGTCGAACTCCCCGGGCCGGGCGAAGACCCGTTCGTCCCGGTTGCCGGAGGCGTGCCAGAGCGTGACGATGTCCCCCGGCCGCAGCCGTACGCCGTGCAGTTCGGTCTCCCGCTCGACGCTGCGCCCGAAGTGCATGGTGGGCGACGCCCAGCGCAGCACCTCGTCCACGGCCGTCTCGATCGCGACCTCGCCCCGCTTGAGCCGGCGCCACTGCTCGGGGTGGGCCGCGAGGGTGCGGACGCAGTCGATCATCGTCAGCCGGCTGGTCTCGTCGCCCCCGATGATCAGGCTGTAGCAGTTGAGCACGACGTCCTCGTCGGACAGCGGCACACCGTCGACGGCGCTGCCGATCAGCATGCTGATCACGTCGTCGCCGGGTGCCTCGCGCCGCTCCTCGACGATGTCCATGAAGTACATCAGGATCTCGTTGCGGGCCATCTCGGAGTCCACCTCGTCGACGTCCTCGTCGTCCGCGGACAGCGCCGTCTTGGTGAGGCTGAGCAGGTAGTCCCGGTCCCGCTCGGGGACGCCGAGCAGGTTGGAGATGGTGGTCATCGGGATCCGCGAGGCGATCCGCTCCGCGAAGTCGCAGCCGCCGGAGCCGACCGCCTCGCGGATCCACTGCCGGGTGTTGACCCGGACGGTCCCCGCGACCTCGTCGAGCACGCGGGGCGAGAGCACGCGCTGGAGGATCTTGCGCAGCTCCAGGTGCCGGGGCCCGTCGGTGACGGCCAGCATCCGGCCGGCCCCGGCGTCGCCGCCCTCCAGGAGGGTGACGAGCACGTTGCCGCGCTGGGACGTGAAGTTCACGTTGTCCCGGTAGGTGGCCATGATGTCGTCGTAGCGGGAGAGCACCCAGAACCCCCGGCGGCCGTCGACCGGCGGGTTCCAGTGCATCGGCGCGGTGTCCCGCAGGGTGCGCCAGAACCCGTCGAGGTCGTGGTCGGCGAAGGTGGCCGGGTCGCCCAGGTCCACGGTGTCCAGTGCCGGTGTGCTCATGCCTACCAGTCCGTCCGCCAGAACCGGCGGGGCTGGAAGGGGTAGGCGGGCAGCGGTGCGCGGCGGCCGGTCCCGTCCCGGTGCAGGGCGTCGAAGTCCACCTGCTGCCCGGTCACCCAGGCGGCGGCCAGGTCGGTCAGGGCGGGCGCGTCCTGGCCGGACGGCACGATCCCGCCGTCGGCGCGGGAGAAGGAGCCCGGGTCCGTGCGCGGGGCGGCGGCGGTCGAGGCGACCGGGCCGCGGGCGTCGTCGGACAGCGCGGCGATCAGCTCCTCGCGGCTGCGGACCACGGCCGCCCACCGGCGGCCCATCACCTTGCGGCCGAGGTTGAGGGTGAAGCAGACGTCGTCCAGGCGCAGTTCCGGGCGGGCCTCCAGCCACTCCCGGAGCCGGGTGCGCTGACGGGCCAGCGCGTCGTCGTCCATCGCGGACAGGGTGGCCAGCCGCGGGCGGCCCGCCTCCTCGGGGGCGCGTCCGGCGGGTGCCGGCGGCTCCTCCAGCACCAGGTGGGCGTTGTAGCCGCCGCCGCCGAGGGAGGTGATGCCCGCGCGGCGGATGCCGGCCTCCGGCTCCCAGGCCGCGCCCTCGATCTGCGGCACGAAGGGGGTGCTGGGGAAGTCGAGGTCCTGGTTGACCTCGGTCAGGTTGATGGTGGCCGGGAGCGTCCGGTGGTACAGCGCCAGCGCGGCCTTGACCGCGCCGAAGCCGCCGGACACCACGCCGCCGTGGCCGACGTTGCCCTTGACCCCGCCGATCGAGGCGGTCGCGGTCCGCTTCCCGAACGCCATGGTCGCCGCGTGGACTTCGAGCTCGTCGGTCACCGGCAGGCCGAGGCCGTTGGCCTCGTACATGGACACGGTGTCCGGGCTGACGCCGCCCACCTCCATCGCCGCGGCGATGCACGCGCTCAGCCGCTCGGGCTGGGCCAGGCCGTACGCCATCGCGCTGACGCCGTTGTTGTTGACGGCCGAGCCCCGGACGACGGCGTAGACGTGGTCGCGGTCGGCGACGGCCCGGCCGAGCGGCTTCAGCAGCAGGGTGACGACACCGCTGGACAGCGCGCTGCCGGTGCCGTTGGCGTCGAACGGGCGGCAGTGGCCGTCCTTCGACAGGATGCGGTTCTCCTCCCACAGGTGCCCGCGCGGGTGCGGCAGGCGGACCATCGCGCCGCCGGCGATCGCCATGTCGCTCTGGCCGAGCAGCAGTGACTGGCAGGCCAGGTGCACCGCGTAGTGGAAGCCCGCGCAGACGGCGGCGACCGTGACGGCCTCGCCGGTGAGCCCCATGTAGTACAGGGCGTTGGAGGTCATGCTGTCCGGCGACCACGCCAGGCTGGCCTCGATCGCCTCGGGGCCGACCGACGCCCGGTCCGGCGGGGAGCTGTAGAGCGCGGCGGTCTGCGGGTTGTTGGCGCCGTACATGCCGATCTCGGCGGTGAGCCGGTCCGGGTCGTAGCCGCCGTCCTCCAGGGACTCCCAGGCGCTCTCCAGGTAGAGCCGGTTCTCCGGGGTCATCGCGGCGGCCATCCGGTCGCTGATGCCGAACACCGACGGGTCGAACCTGTCGTACGTGTCGAGGACGCCGCAGGCCCGGACGTAGGACGGGTTGTGGATCAGGGTCTCGTCGACGTGGATGTCCTCCTTGGCCAGGAACGACACGGTCTCCCGGCCGTGGACGAGGACGTCCCAGAACTGCTCCTTGGTGCGGGCGCCGGGCGCCCGCAGGGACATGCCGATGACGGCCACGTCACCCGGGTCGTACTCCTGCTCGGGGCTGTCGGTCATGGAAGGCTCCTGCTTCGTGTGCTTCGTGTCGGGTGGAGGTGACGCGGGTGGCTATCGGCCGGTGCCGCCGGCGCCGCGGCCGCGCAGGGCGGCGCGGCGGGCGCCGGCGCGCTGGCGGGCCGACTCGACCACCTCGGGGGTGGCGCCGCTGTCGTCGTCGAGCCAGCGGGCGAGGGAGGCGATGTCGCGGAAGCTGAAGAGGTCGGGCACCCGGACGCGGCGGTCGAAGCGACGGGTCATCAGCCGGGCGAGACGGATCAGCAGCAGCGAGTCGCCGCCGAGGTCGTAGAAGGCGGACTGCACGTCGATGCCCGACGGATCGAGGTCGAGCAGCTCGCCCCAGATCTCCGCCAGCGCCACCTCGGTCGGCGTGCCGGCGGCCGACCGCGGCCCGTCGGTGCCGGCGGCCGGCGGCTCGGGCAGCGCGTCGCGGTCGAGCTTCCCGCCCGGGCCCAGCGGGAGGGCGGGCAGGAAGACGAGCGTCGCGGGCACCAGGTAGTCGGGCACCTCGGCGGCGAGCCGGCCGGTGATCGCGCCCTGCAGGGCCGGGTCCAGCCGGGGGCCGTCCTGCGGCGCGCCCTCGCCGGCGGGGACGACGTAGCCGACCAGCCGGTTGCCCCGGACGGCGGCGGCGGCCTCCCGGACCTCGGGGCAGCCGGTCAGCCGGGCCTCGACCTCCTCCAGCTCGATCCGGTAGCCGCGCAGCTTGACCTGGTGGTCGGAGCGGCCGAGGAACCGGAGTTCGCCGTCCTCGGTGAACCTGACGACGTCCCCGGTGCGGTACATCCGCTCGCCGTCGCGGAACGGGTCCGGCACGAACCGCTCGGCGGTGGTGCCGGGCCGGTTGACGTAGCCGTGCGCGAGGCCGACGCCGCCGAGGTAGAGCTCGCCGGACTCGCCGGCCGGGAGCGGCCGCAGCTCGTCGTCGAGCACGTAGACCAGGTCGGTGGTGGTCGGCGGGCCGATGGTCGGCTCGTCCGTCCCGTCCTCGGGCACCAGCCCGAACGAGCAGAAGACGGTGCCCTCGGTGGGGCCGTAGGCGTTGAACACCCGGGTGGCGCCCGTCTCCCGGTAGGCCCGGTCGGCCAGCTTGCGGCGCAGCGCCTCGCCGCCGAAGACGATCGACCGCACGTTCGGGGGCAGGGCGCCGGCGTCGAGCAGGCCGTTCATGACCGACGGGACGACGGACAGGTGGGTGATCCGGTCCGCGTACCGGCTCTCCGTCAGGTGGACGGCGCTCTCGACGAGCACGACGGCGCCGCCGCGGCACAGCGCGTTGAAGACCTCCATCACGGACAGGTCGAAGCAGACCGAGCTGGCCGCCGAGACGCCGCTCAGGTCGCAGCCCTCCAGGACCCGGTCCATCTCGGCGAGCATCGCCACGGCGCCGGCGTGCCGGACGGCCACGCCCTTGGGCGTGCCGGTGGAGCCCGAGGTGTAGATGACGTACGCGGTGTCCTCGGGCACGACCGCCACGGGCTCGGCGCCGGGCTCGGTGATCGTGGTCCCGCCGAGCACGACCACGGTCGGGCCGGGCGGGCAACTGGCCCGGGACGCGGGCGTGGTGAGCAGCAGCCGGGTCCCGCTGTCCTCGACCATGAAGGCCAGCCGGTCGGCGGGGTAGTTCGGGTCCAGCGGCAGGTAGCAGGAGCCGGTGCGCAGGGCCGCCAGGACGGCGACGAGCAGGTCGGGGGTGCGCTCGACGCAGATGCCGACCGGGACGCCCGGGCCCGCGCCGTCGGCGAGGAGCCGCTCGGCCAGCTCGCGGGACCGCTCGTTCAGCTCGCCGTAGGTCAGCACGCCGGCGTCGGAGTAGACCGCGGTCGCGTCGGGGTTCTTGACCGCCTGGGCGATGAACTCGGAGTGCAGGGTTTCGGTCACTGCTCTGTCTCCTTGGGGAGGCCGGCCGGCGCGATGTCGCCGAGGGCCTGGTCGGGTCGGGCGATCGAGTCGAAGAGCACGGTGCGGTACAGCGCGAGCAGGGCCGTCACGGTCTGCCTCTCCAGGTAGCCCGGTTTGAACTGGACGTGGCCGGCCACCCGGCCGTCGATGTCGGCCATCGAGATCTCCAGGTCGAACTTGGCGAGGTGCCTGCGCACCTGGAGCGGCTCGAGCGGCAGCGCGGCGTCCGGGGAGAGCGTCTCGCCGACGCCGTGGAAGAGCTTGACGGAGCGGGGGAAGGCGTCCGAGGAGAGCCAGTTCACCACCACGTCGAACCATGGGGAGCGGCCCTCGGCGCGCGGCGGCTTGAGCTGGGCGGCCAGCAGGTCGAGGGGGTAGTTCATGTGCTCCAGGAGGCCGAGCGAGAAGGCGTGGACCTCGCGCAGCAGCTCGCGGAAGCTGCGGTCCCCGGCGGGGTTCGCCCGGACCAGCACGGTGTTGAGGTAGTAGCCGATCGCGGACTCCCAGCCGGGCTCGGCCCGTTGGGCGATCGCGGTGGCCAGCACCGAGTCCTCCGTCCCGGCCGCGCGGTTGAGCGTGGCGAAGAACCCGGCCAGCACGACGGTGCTGATCGACACGCCCTCGCGCACCGCGAACTCCCGCAGCAGGCGGGTCTCCTCGGCGCTCCAGCGGAACGCGAGGTCGCGGCCCTCGTAGGTGACGCCCGGCGGCCGCTCCTTGCTGGACAGGTCCAGGTGGGCGGGCGGGTCGGCGAGCTTCTCCGACCACCAGTCCAGCGCCGCCTCCGCGGCCGGCCCGGCCAGCCACTGCCGCTCCCACTCGACGAACTCGGTGTACGGGGCGACCGGAGCGCGGCCGGCCGGGTCGGCGCCCTCGTAGAACTCCTGGAGCTCGCGGATCATGATGTCGGCCGAGGCCGCGTCCGAGGCGATGTGGTGGACCAGCACCATCAGGAAGTGGTCGGACGGGCCGCGCCGCATCAGGACGACCCGCACCAGCGGACCGTTGTCCATGTCCAGCGGCTCGTGCCCGTACCGGGCCAGTTCCTCGCGGGCCTCCTCGTCGTCCAGGTCGGCGGTGTCCACCACGAGGAACTCGTACACCGGCTCGTCCAGGACGACCTGGTACGGGCGGCCGCCCGCCTCCACGTAGAGGGTGCGCAGCGCGGGGTGCCGGTCGAGCACGGCCAGGACGGCGCGCTCCAGGGCGTCCTCGTCGACCGCCGTCCGGATCCGGGCGGTCACCATGTAGTTGTAGGGCACGGCGTCCGGCGCGATCATCTGCATGAACCAGAGCGAGGCCTGGCCGTGCGAGGCCGGCGCCAGTTCGAGGCCGAGGCCTTCGGCGCGCAGCTGCTCCGACGCCGGCGTGTCGGTGGCCTCCAGCAGGCCGCGCGCGTCCAGCTCCTCCAGCAGCTCCTCGGCGTCCAGTTCGGACAGGTCCTCCAGGAAGGACCGCGCAGGCTCGGGCGTGGGCGTGGGCGTGGGCGTGGGCGCCTGGACCGCCTGGGGCGGCTGCGGGGCGGGGGCGGGAGCGGCCGGTCCGTCGGCGAGCCCGACGAAGTGGCCGACCACCTCGGCGATGGAGCGCCCGTCCAGGAACACCACCGGCGAGACCCGGTGCCCGAGGACCGCCTGCATCCGGTTGACGAGGCGGATCGCGAGCATCGAGTCGAGGCCGAAGTCGCGCAGGCCGGCGCCGGCGTCGAACCGGCCCGCCGGTACGCCCAGCGCGTCGGCGAGTTCGGCGAGGACGACCTCCGCCACCGGCCGCTCCGCCACGGGGGCCTGCGCCGGGTGTGCCGCGACCGGTTCGGCGACGGCGGCGACGGCGGCGGCCGGGGCCGGGGCGGGCTCGCGGCGGGGCTCGGAGTCGATCCAGTAGCGCTCCTTCTGCCACTGGACGAGCGGGGTCTCCACCACCTCGACGTCGTCGCCGAACAGTGGGTCGAAGGTCAGCGGCAGGCCCCTGACGAACAGTTCGGCGGCGGCGCCCAGCAGGCAGCGGAGGTCGCTCTCCCCGCGCCGCATCGAGTTGACCGCGTGCACCCGGACGCCCCGGGACAGTCCGGTCTCCTCGACCGCGCCGCGCAGCGTCTCGTGCGGGCCGATCTCGATGAAGGTGGAGACGCCCCGGTCGACGAGCGCGGCGGTCGCCTCGGCGAACCGGACCCGGTCGCGCAGGTTGCGCACCCAGTAGTCGGCGTCGACGACCGGGTTCACCGCGCCGGCCAGGGCGGTGGAGTGGAAGTCGATGCCGGGCGTCAGCGGGGTGACGGACTCGAGGCGCTCACGCAGCGGGCCGGTCAGCGCGTCCATGCCGGGGCTGTGCATCGGCCGTTCGACCCGGAGCCTCCTGGCCGTGATCCCGTCCCGGCCGAGGTCGGCCGCCAAGGCGTCGAGGGCCTCGCGCGGGCCGGAGACCACCGTGCTGGTGGGGCTGTTGACGGCCGCGACGGCCGCCTGCCCGGCGTAGGCGGCGAGCCGGGGCAGCAGCTCCGCCTCCGGCAGGTCGACCGAGAGCATCGCACCCGCGGCGGCCTCGTGTTCGAGCAGTTGTGAGCGGGCGACCACGACCTTGGCGGCGTCCTCCAGGGACAGCGCGCCGGCCACGCAGGCGGCCGCGACCTCGCCCAGGCTGTGCCCGACCACGGCGGCCGGCTCGACGCCGAGTCCGAGCCAGACCTTCGCCAGCGAGACCTGGAGGGCGAACAGCACCGGCTGCTGGACGTCCAGTTCCTCGTACCGGGCCTGCCCGTCCGGGGCGGTGAGCCGGTCGAGCACCGAGCCGCCGCCGGCCGCGCGCACGGCGTCGTCGCAGGCGTGCATCCACCGCCGGAAGCCGGCGTGCGAGCGCAGCAGTTCGCGGCCCATGCCGGCCCAGTGGGTGCCGGTGCCGGAGAACACCAGCGCCACCCGCCGGTCGGCGGTGCCGGAGACCGTGCCGGTGACGGCGTCGGGGTGCGGCCGGCCGTCGGCGATCCGGGCGAGCCCGTCCAGGACGTCCTGCCGGTCGCGGGCGAACAGGGCGATCCGGTGGGCGTGGTGGGTGCGCCGGGCGGCGAGGGTGTAGGCGAGGTCGGAGACCCGCAGGGCCGGGTCGCGTTCGACGTGGTTGGACAGCGCGCGGCAGGTGTCGGCCAGCGCGTCCGCGGTCCGGGCCGTGACGGGGACCAGGTGCACCCGGTCGGCCGCCGCGGCCTCGCCGCCGCCCGGTACGGCGTGCCGTCCGCGGTCGCCCGCGAGGAAGGGGTGGGCGGCGACGGGGAGTCCGGCCGCGTAGAGGGCGCCGAGCGAGCCGAGCAGGGTGGCGGCCTCGTCGGCGCCGCGCCGCAGCGAGGGCAGGGTGGTGACGGCCGGCAGGATCTCCGACACCGACTTGAGCAGCAGGGGGTGGGGGCTGAGCTCGACCACCGCGTCGACGTCGTGGTCGCGCAGCCTGGTCAGGGCGTCGACCACCCGGATCTCCCGGCGCAGGTTGTCCGCCCAGTAGTCCGGCCCGAGCTCCGCGCCGTCGACCGGCTCGCCGGTGACCGTCGAGATCATCGGGACGCGGGCGGTGCGCGGCCTGATGCCGTCCAGCTCGGCCTTCAGCGGGGCGAGGACGTGGTCGACCAGCGGCGAGTGCGGGGCGTGGCCCATCCGCACCCGGTGGTTGACGACGCCGGCGTCGGTCAGCCGCCGGACGAGGTCGTCGATCTCCTGCGGGGTGCCGGTGACCAGGGTGGAGCTCAGGCCGTTGTGGCCGGAGAGGGTGAGCCCGCCGGTCAGGTGCGGCCGGACCTCGTCCGCGGGGGTCATCACCACGATGCCCTCGCCGCGGCCGACGGCCAGCTGCTGGAGGAGCCGGCCGTGGTGGGCGGCCAGCCGGGAGGCGTCCTCGAAGTCGAGCGCGCCGGCGATGTGCGCGGCGGCGAACTCGCCGACGCTCTGCCCCACCACGACGTCCGGCTCCACGCCCAGCGAGCGCCAGGTCTCGGCCAGCGCGACCTGGAGGGAGAACAGCAGCGGCTGGAAGACGTCCATGTCGTCGAGGCGGCCGTCCGGGTCCATCAGCTGCTCCACGAGCGAGAAGCCCAGCAGCTCCCGCATCCGCTGGTCGGACCTCGTCATGGAGCGGCGGAACTCGGGCCGGCCGGCGAGCAGTTGGCGGCCCATGCCGACCCACTGCGAGCCGTTGCCGGAGAACAGGAACGCCACCCGCGGCCGGCCGGGCCGCTCCCCGACCTCCCCGACGCTCAGGCCGGGGGCCGTGGTGCCGGCGGCGAAGGCGTCCAGGCCGGTGCGGAGTTCGGCCATGTCGCGGGCGGTGGCCGCGAGCCGGAACCGGCCGTCGCCGGGCGTGCGGCGGCAGAGCGCGCGCAGGTCGGTCGCGTCCCGCGACTCCAGGGCCCGCTCGGCCAGCTCCGCGGGGGAGTCCGCGGCCAGCAGCAGCAGCGAGGCCTCGGGGCGCGGCAGTTCCTCGACGGCGATGTGGCAGATCGCGCCGCCGAAGCCGAAGGAGCTGACGCCGCCCCGGCGGGCGTCGGAGCGGCGCGGCCACGGCGTCAGCCGGTCCTGGACGGTGAGGTTGTACGCGTCGAACAGGATCTGCGGGTTGGGTGCGCTGTAGTGCAGGCTCGGCGGCAGGACGCCGTTGCGCATCGACAGCGCGAGCTTGGCCAGGCCGACGATGCCGGCCGCCGCCTCCAGGTGCCCGACGTTGGACTTGACGGAGCCGATCCTCAGCGGCGCCGCGCGGTCGGCGCCGCCCAGGACCGCGCCGACGGCGTTGGCCTCGATCGGGTCGCCGAGGGGCGTCGCGGTGCCGTGGCACTCGATGTAGTCCACGAGGTCCGGCGCGATGCCCGCCCGCTGGTACGCGGTGCGGAGCATCTTCTCCTGTGCCTGCGGGTTGGGCGCCGTCATCCCGTTGCTGGGACCGTCGTTGTTGGAGGAGCTGCCCTTGATGAGGCAGTACACCGGCAGGTCGCGCTCCAGTGCCACGCTCAGCGGGGCGAGCACGACGACGCCGGCGCCCTCGCCGCGGGTGGTGCCGTTGGCCCGGGCGTCGAAGGTCTTGCAGCGGCCGTCGGGGGAGATCGCGCCGAGCTGGTCCATGGCGGTGTAGTAGTCGGGGACGAAGCTGAGGTTGACGCCGCCGGCCAGCACCAGGTCGCTCTCGCCCAGCTGGATCGACTGGCACCCGACGTGCACCGAGACCAGGGATCCGGCGCAGGCGGCGTCGATCGCCATGCTGGGGCCCTGGAGGCCGAGGACGTAGGAGACGCGGTTGGCGATGATGCCGTCGTGGATGCCGGTCGCGGTGTGCGGGGTGATCTGGGCGTCGGGGCCGCGGTAGTGCGCCAGCGCGGCGTAGTCGTTCCAGCAGGAGGCCATGAACACGCCGGTGTCGGTGCCGACGAGGCTGTCCGGCGCGATGCCCGCGTCCTCCAGCGCCTCCCAGCACAGCTCCAGGACGAGGCGCTGCTGCGGGTCCATCTGGACGGCCTCGCGGGGCGAGATGCCGAAGAACAGCGGGTCGAACCGGTCGATGCCGTCGATGAACCCGCCCCAGCGCACCCGGTCGCCCAGCAGCTCGCGGCGGGCGGCCGGCACCGGTCCGACGGCGTCGCCGCCCTCGACCAGCAGCCGCCAGAACGAGGACGGGTCCGGTCCGCCGGGGAAGCGGCAGCCGATGCCCACGACCGCGACCGGCTCGTGCGCGGGCTTGCGGCGCTCGGCGCCGGGGGCGGGCCCGGCGGCGCGCGGACCGTCGACGAGGGCACGGGCCAGTCCGTCCAGGGTCGGGTACTGCCACATCCAGGTGGCCGGGACCTGCCAGCCGAGGTACTCGGACAGGGAGGCCGCGAGGTTCACCGACTTCAACGAGTCCAGCCCGTACCGGTGCATGGGCGCCCGGAGGTCCACCGAGGCCGCGGACACGTCCGACAGCTCGGCGAAGCGGGACAGCAGGAAATCCGTGACGTCGGTGATGTCTCGCGCTGCGCGCTCGTGGGGCATGGCGACTCCCTCAGCAGGGCGGATGGAATGGAGGACGGGGCTTCGCGGCCGGCCGGTCGGGGGGGACGCCGATTTCAGGGCAGCCGGGAGCAGGGGGGCGGGGCACGGCGGGATCCGTCCTCCGCGCCGGGGGCCGTCGCGGAATCGGCGGGGCGGCGTGCGGACGGTGCCGGTGTTTCCGGAGTTCGCGCTCGACGTGAACGGGAAGTCCGGTGAAGTGAACGGGAAATCCGGTGGAGCGAACGAAAAGCGGGGCGGGGCGGAGTGGAGGGTGGGCGGCGTCGGGGCAGCGCCGGTCAGCCTGCCGGCACGGCAGTAGGTCTGTACATGACATGCATGGACGTGCGGTCGGGCAGCGCTGCTCCTCTCGCGACAGGAGGAAGGACTCGGGGTGCCGACCGCGCGGCGCGGCGGGACGGGGTGAGGGTCGGGTCTTCGGGGGTGCTTGAGTGGTCGCCGTTCAGCGGCTCACTGATCAGCGGCACACTGTGGAATTCTGGCCGACGCGTTCGGCTCCTGCCGGTCGGGCTGCCGGCCACTTCCGCTGCTGAGAATTCCGCAGCGCGGGTATGTTCATCCGCCCTCGGGGTGCGGAGAGATGTGTCGACTACGCGTTCATCGATTCAAGGATCGCGTATTTCGACGGCCGGATGAAGCGCTGGCGGGATTTGATCGACAAAGTGTCCGATTCGATCTCCTCGATGCAACAGATGTACGAATGTGTGATGGGTGCCGCCGTCGGGTAGAGGTCGACGGAAATCGAATGACCTGGGGAAGGGCCGACTGCCGGTACCATGCGCGCCGGGCGGGGTGGACAGCGGATGAGCGATCAATGCAAGCTGACCGCATGGCAGTTGAGAATCTTGATGCATCGTCAGCCAGTGCCGACAGCTCCTTAGTAAGGTCCCTCCCGCGGCGCCGTGCGCTCGGCCGCGAGCTCCCGGGCGGGCCCGCATGACCGCCACCGTGGTCGAGTCGGCCCGCCGGCCGGGGCTGGCGCTCGGCGTGCTGGCCGGGGCGTTCGCCCTGGACGTGAGCGGTCTCGGCGTGCTCAACGCCGCCCTGCCGTCCGTCGGAGAGCGCTTCGACCTGGGGGAGACCACGCTCCAGTGGGTGATGACCGCCTACGCCGTCACCTTCGCCGGCTTCCTGCTGGTGGGCGGCCGGCTGGCCGACGTCCTCGGGCGGCGGCGGGTGTTCGAGGTCGGCGTCGCCCTGTTCACCGTGTCCGCACTGGTCGGGGCGGTGGCCCCGAACACCGTCACGCTGCTGGGCGCGCGCGCCGTCCAGGGGATCGGCGCCGCCCTGTCGGGGCCGGCCGCGCTGGGCCTGCTCACCGCGCTCTTCCCGGTCGGCCCGGCCCGCAACCGGGCGATCAGCGTGTACACGGCCGTCGGCGCCGTGAGCTTCAGCGGCGGAGTGCTGCTGGGCGGCGTCCTGACCCAGTTCTTCGGCTGGCGTTCGGTGCTCTGGTTCTCGGTGCTGATCGGGGTCGGCGTGCTGGCCGCGACCCGCGTCGGACTGCCCGACGGCGCCGGTCACCGCGGCCGGCTGGACTTGCCCGGCGCGATCACCGGCACCCTCGGCCTCACCCTGCTCGTGGTCGGCGTGAGCAGCAGCGGCGCGACGGCGTGGACCGTCCTGGCCGCCGCGGCGGTCTCCCTGGTGCTGTTCGTCGTCCGGGAGCACCGCACCGCCGACCCGGTGCTCCCGCTCGGCCTCTTCCGGATCGCCTCGGTGCGGGACGCGAGCCTGTCGGCGTTCCTCCAGTACACGGGCTCGATCGGGATGCTGTTCTTCGCCCCGCTGTACCTCCAGGGGATGCTGCACTACTCGCCCTCCGAGTCCGGCCTGGCGCTGGTGCCGATGTCCCTGGCGGTGTTCCTCACCGCCAACTTCGTCACCGGCCGGCTGCTGGCCACGTACTCCCCGCGGACGCTGATGGCCGTCGGCCTGGTCCTGATCGGCGTCGGCACCGGGCTGTGGCTGGGCACGCCGCAGGACGGGAACTACGTGCTGCACGTGCTGCCCGGCCTGGTGGTCAGCGGCATCGGCCAGGGGCTGAACTTCCCCTCGATGACCACGGCCGGGCTCTCCGGTGTCCCGGAGCAGCAGCACGCCGTCGCGGGCGCGGTGAACGTCGTGACGCAGCAGATCGGCGCCAGCGCGGGCGTGGCGGTGATGGTCCTGGTCGCGGGGACCAGTTCGGACCAGCTCGGCGGCTACCACCTCGCCTACGTCACCGCCGCCGTCGCCTGCGTGCTGGGCGCGGCCGTCATCGCGGTGCGGCGGAAGGCCTGAGGGGTCCCGCCCGGTCGAAGGCCGGAGCGGCCCGCCGAGAGGCGGCCCCGGGGTGCGCGCCGCACACCGGGGCCGCCTCTCGCCCGCTCAGGCGTCGGCGTCCGTGGAGGAGCGCACCACCAGCTGCGGCGCGAAGCGCTCCACCCGCTCCGACCGTTCACGGGCCGGGGACTGAAGGAGGGTCAGGGCGCGCTCGGCCATGGCGGTCAGCGGGTGGCGGATCGAGGTGATGGGCGGGTCGAGGAGTTCGAGCATCTCGGTGTCGTCGAAGCCGGTGACGGCGATCCGGCCGGGGACGGGGATCGCCGAGCGCTGCAGGGTGCTGACCAGCCCCACCGCGAGGACGTCCGCCCCGCAGACCACGGCGTCGATCCCGGCGTGCTGTTCGGCGATCCGGCGGCCCGCGGTGCGCCCGGCGTCGGTGGTGAAGCTGGGCAGCAGGACGGTGGTGGCGTCGGCGCCGCGGGCCCCGGTGAAGGCGGCGAGGCGCTCCGCGCCGGAGGAGGACGCCTGGTCGGCGGCGACCAGGGCGATCCGGTGGCGGCCGAGGCCTTCGAGGTGGTCGAGGAGCAGCCGCATCGCGGCGGTGTTGTCGAGGGTGACGGCCACGGTGCCGGAGCCGGTGGCCCAGCGGTCGAACAGGACGACCGGGGTGCGCTGGGCGGCGGCCCGGACGGCGGGGCCGGACGCGCCGGCGGAGACCGGGACGACGAGCAGCCCGTCGACCCGGCCGCCGAGCAGGGTCTCGATCTGCTCGGCCTCGACGGCGGTGTCGTTGGCGGCGTCGGAGACCACCAACTGCCCTCCGGCGGCGCGGACTTGCTGGGCGAGGGCGTCGGCGAGCTGGACGAAGTACGGGTTGGCGAGCGAGGGGACGACCACGCCGATGGTGCCCGTGGTGCCGGTGCGCAGCGCCCGGGCGGAGTGGTTGGTGCGGTAGCCGAGGTGCCGGGCGGCCTCCTCGACGCGGCGGGCGAGTTCGGGGTCGACGTTGCGCTGGGTGCCGGCCAGGACGCGTGAGGCGGTCGCGCGGGAGACACCGGCGGCCGCGGCCACGTCGAGGAGTCGGGGCGCTGTCACGTAGGGCGGTCCTTCGCGGTCGGGAACGGGCTCGGCTGAGCTCGCGGAATACGCAGCACGAGGGTACTTGACGGTTCCGGGGGCCTGGTCCACAGTGTGGGAGATCGATCTCCCAAGGAGTGCAGATGCCGCCCATCACCGTCGTCGGTTCGATCAACCGCGACCTCGTCCTGACCGTCGAGGACCTGCCGCGACCCGGCGAGACCGTGCTCGCGCGGGGCTTCGTGGAGGGCGTCGGCGGCAAGGGCGCCAACCAGGCCGTCGCGGCGGCCCGGCTCGGCTCGCGGGTGCGGATGGTCGCCCGGGTCGGGCCGGACGCCGACGCCATCCTGCGGGCGCTCGCCGCCGAAGGGGTGGACGTCGGGGCCGTGCGTCCGGCACCCGAGAGCACCACCGGGATCGCCTCGGTGGTGGTCGACCGGGCCGGCGAGAACACCATCGTGGTCAACCCGGGCGCCAACGCCGAACTGTCCGTCGCGGACCTGCCGCAGCGGCTGGCCCGGTCCGCGGGCGAGGTGGTCCTGGTGCAGCACGAGATCACCGCCGAGGTGGTCGCCGCCGCCGTGCTGCGGGCCCGGGAGCAGGGCGGCACCGTCGTCCTCAACCCGGCCCCGGCCCGCCCGGTCGCCCCGGAGGTGCTCGCCGCCGTCGACGTCCTCGTCCCCAACCTCGGCGAACTCGCCGCCCTGCTCGGCGCGGAGCCGCCCGCCGGCCCCGACGGGGCGCGCGAACTGCTGGAGCGGGCCGCCCTGCCCTGCCGGGCGGTCGTGGTGACGCTCGGCGCGGACGGGGCGCTGGTCAAACAGCCCGGCCGTCCCGCCGTGCACCTGCCGGCCCCCGTCGTGGACGCCGTCGACACCGTCGGCGCCGGCGACACCTTCTGCGGAGCCCTCGCCGACTCCCTCGCCCGCGGCGCCGACCTGCTCGCCGCCGCCGAACGGGCCGTCCGCGCGGCCTCGTTGGCCGTCACCGGGCTCGGCGCCCAGTCCGCCATGCCCTCCGCGGCGCAGCTCGACGCGGCCGCCGGCCCCCTCGGCGCACCCGCCCCGCTCCCCGACGCGACCAGCGCGGTCCTCGACGCCCCCGCCGTTCCCGTAGCACCCTGACGGTCCCCGGCCCCCACGCCCGGTCCGCTCAGCACCCAGGTTCCCCCGCACCACCAGTTCAACGGAGAACACCCCATGCGCAACCTCAAGCTCGGACTGTTCGAGAACGCCCAGACCAACGCGAGCGGCACCGCCACCTGGCGCCACCCCGACAGCCGCCGGCACCTGTTCGACACCCTCGGGTACTGGCGCGACATCGCGCGGATCTGCGAGGACGCCAAGCTTGACTTCCTGTTCCTGGCCGACGCCTGGGGCTGGTCGGAGATCGGCGGGGTGCGCCCGCCGATCGCCACCGAGGAGACCCTCGACCTGCCGCGCCTGGACCCGTTCGTGATCGCCTCGGCCCTGCTCGCGAGCACCACCGACCTCGGCCTGGTGGTGACCGGCTCGGTGCTGGTCGAGCCGCCGTACGCCTTCGCCCGCCGACTCGCCACCCTGGACCAGCTCTCCGGCGGCCGGCTCGGCTGGAACATCGTCACCACCGGCACCGCCGACACCGCCGTCAAGGCCTTCGGGATGGACATGGTGGCGCACGACGACCGGTACCGGATGGCCGAGGACTTCCTCGACCTGGTCTACAAGTACTGGGAGGGCTCCTGGGAGCCCGACGCCCTGGAGAAGGACAAGGCCGGCCGCTTCGCCGACCCGGCCAAGGTCCACCTGGTCGAGCACGACGGCCCGTACTTCCGCTCGCAGGGCTACGGCAACACCGCCCGCTCCCCGCAGGGCACCCCGGTGCTGTTCCAGGCCGGCGCCTCCCCGGCCGGGCGCCGCGTCGGCGGGCGGCACGGCGAGTGCATGTTCGTCGGCAGCGGCACCGTCCAACAGCTCGCCGGGCACACCGCGGCGATCCGCGAGGAGGCCGTCCGGGCCGGCCGCGGCGCCGACGAGGTCAAGGTGATGTCGGCCTTCTCCTGCGTGATCGGTGCCACCACCGCCGACGCCGAACGCCGCTGGCAGCGCGTCCTGGACGCCCAGCGCCCGGAGGTCACCGTCGCCAGCTACGCCATGTTCACCGGCCTCGACCTGTCCTCGTACGCGCCGGACACCCCGATGGCGGAGCTGTCCACCGAGATGTCGCAGACCCAGGTCGCCCGGTTCGCCGACAAGACCGTCGGCGACGTGCTCGCCGACTGGCACACCCACGGCGTCGGCGCCCGCCCGGTGGTCGGCACCGCCGAGGAGATCGCCGACGAGATCTGCGCCCTGGCGGAGGGCGCCGACCTGGACGGCTTCCTGCTCTCGCCGACCGTCCAGCCCGCGTCCACCGTCGAGTTCGTCGAGTCGGTGCTGCCGATCCTGCGCGCCCGCGGCGTCTTCCGCGGCGAGTACGCGGAGGGCGAGTCGCTGCGCGAGCGGCTGACCGGCGCGTCCGACCGGGCGCTGCCGGCCAGCCACCCGGCCGCGCGGTACCGGCACTGACCCCCCCCGCACCGGCGACGAGAGGACGGCGACGACCATGGTCACTCCCGCCCACCACCCGACCGAGGCCGCGGCGAGCGCCGCGGAGCAGCCGAACAGTACGGAGCTGGACGGCGCGGCGCTGCGCCAGGCGTTCGGGGCCTACCCCACCGGGGTGGTCGCGCTCGGCGCGCTGCGCGACGGCGAACCGGTCGGGCTCGCGGTCAGCTCCTTCGTGTCGATCTCGCTGGAGCCGCCGATGGTCGCGGTCAGCGTGGCCCGCACCTCCACCACCTGGCCCCGGCTGAGGGAGGCTCCGGAGCTGGGGCTGAGCGTGCTCAGCCGCGGCCAGGGCGCGCTCTGCCGGCGGCTCGCCTCCCGCGCGGGCGACCGCTTCGACGGCACCGGCTGGCAGGCCACGCCGGACGGCGCGGTGCTGATCCACGACGCGGCGCTCTGGCTGACCGCCCGGGTGCACGCGGTGTACGACGGCGGCGACCACGAGATCGTCCTGCTGGAACTGCTCACCGTCGAGCTGTTCCCCGGAGTGGAGCCGCTGGTCTTCCACACCAGCCAGTTCCGTGAGCTCACCCCCCATGGCTGACACCCCGACGGCCCCCCTGTCCGGCACCGTGGTGCACGGTGCCGGCCGAGGGAGGGGGCTGGGCTTCCCCACCGCCAACATCGCCCCCGACCCCGGCACCCCCGCCCCGCCGCCCGCGATCTACAGCGGCTGGCTGGCCCGCCGCGCGAGCGGCACCGTGCACCGCGCGACGATCAGCGTCGGCACCAACCCCACCTTCTGCGACACCTCCGAGATCCACACCGAGGTGTACTGCCACGACACCCCGGGCGACCTGTACGGCGAGCGCGTCGAGCTCTGGTTCGTCGCCCGTATCCGGGGCACCGAGCGGTTCGCCTCCGTCGACGAGCTGCTGCTCGCCGCCCGGGAGGACGTCCGCCGCTCCGAGGCCCTGCTGGACTCCGAGCACGGACGGCACGTGCTCGCCGTCCTCTCCTGAAGCGCCTCTCCGGAACCGTTCTCTCCGGAACCGTTCTCTCCGGAACCGTTCTCTCCTGAACCGTTCTCTTCTGATCCGCCCGCACCACCTCTTCGCACCGTCCTTCACCTGCCCGGCGCGCGCCCCCGCTTCCCCCGCGACCCCGCGTCCCGCGCCACGAGCCCGGTCGGCCCCGCACCCCCCGCTTCGGCGGGGCCGACCGCCCCTTCCCCCACCTCGCTCCGCACGAACAAAGGTGTGAGTCATGAGCGCGTTCCACTGGTTGAACGAGCAGTTCGACTTCTTCGGCCTCCCCGTCTACTGGTCCGACTTCCTGGGCAACATCCTGGCGCTCGCCACCGTCTGGCTCGCCCTGCGGCGCTCGCTGGTGGCCTGGCCGGTGCAGATCCTCGGCTCGGTGCTGCTGCTGATCGCCAGCCTGAACGTGCACCTCGGCGGCAACGCCGCCCGGCAGATCGTCATCATCGTCTCGGCCTCCTGGGGCTGGGCGACTTGGAAGCGCAGCCGCGAGCAGGAAGGCACCATCAACGTCCGCTGGGCGTCGTGGCAGGAACGCGCCGTGCTGGCGGCCGCGATGGTGGCGGGGACGGCCGCGTTCGGCGCGGTGCTGAAGGGGACGGACGCCTCGTTCTACCCCGGGGCGCCGTGGTGGATGGTCCTCGCGGACGCCTGGATCTTCGTCGGCTCGATCCTCGCCATGTACAGCCAGGCCCGCCGCTACGTGGAGTTCTGGTTCGTCTGGCTGGCCGTCGACCTGGTGGGCGTGCCGCTCGCGGTCCACTCCGAGCTGTACTTCTCCGGCATCGTCTACGGGATCTTCTTCGTGATGGTGGTGCTCGGCATCCGCGACTGGGCGTCCCGCAGCGGGCCGCAGGAGATCGCCTCGCCGCTGGAGCCCGCCGTCCTGGTCGAGGGCCGGGACGAAGGCCGCGCGGGTGAAGGTGCCAACTCCAGGGTCACCAAGACCAACTGATGGTTCGTCATGAACCTGTACGCGACCGCCCGGCCCGGGTCGCACCCCGCGAGGTGCGACCCGGGCCGGGCGGTCGGCGGTCAGGCGCCGGCGGAGGCCAGGCGGGCGTGGCGGCGGGCGGTCGCCTCGGCCGGGTCCAGGACCGGGACGGCGGTCAACAGGCCCTTGGTGTAGGCGTGCTGGGGGGAGTCGTACACCGTGTCGGCGTCGCCCTGTTCCACGATCCGCCCGGCCCGCATCACCGCGACCCGGTCGCTCACCTGCCGGACCACGGCGAGGTCGTGGGCGATGAAGACCAGCGCGAGGCCGAGGTCGCGCTGCAACTCGCCGAGCAGCTCGACCACCTGGGCCTGGGTGGTGACGTCCAGCGCGGAGACCGGTTCGTCGCAGACGATCAGCCGCGGTCGGGGCGCCAGCGCGCGGGCGATGCCGACCCGCTGTCGCTGCCCGCCGGAGAACTCGTGCGGGTAGCGGTGGTACCAGTCGGCGTCGAGCCCCACGCGTTCGAGGAGTTCGCCGACCTGGCTGCGGATGCGGCGCTCGTCGCTCTCCCCGGCGATGCGCAGCGGGTCGGCGATGGACTCGCCGATGCTGCGGCGCGGGTTGAGCGAGGACACCGGGTCCTGGAAGACCATCTGCAACTCCCGCCGGATCGGGCGCAGTTCCTTCTCCCCGAGCGCTCCGATGTCCCGGCCGCGGTAGTGCAGCCGGCCGCCGGTCGGCTCCAGCAGCCGGACGAGCATCCGCCCGAGCGTGGTCTTCCCGGAGCCGGACTCGCCGACCACGCCCAGCGTCTCGCCGGCCCGTACGGTGAGCGAGACGCCGTCCACGGCGGTCACCGGGCCGGTGCGCCGGGTGAGGCCGCCGCGGGTGGCGAACTCCCGGCGCAGGTCGACGGCTTCGAGCAGGACCTCGTCCCCGGCGGGCCCAGCCGGCTTGGCCGACCTGGCCGGCTCGGCCGGCTCGGCGGGCGCGTCGACCCGGGGCACCGCCGACAGCAGCGCGCGGGTGTACGGCTCGCGCGGAGCGCCGAGCACCTCGGCGACCGGCCCGTGCTCCACGGCCCGGCCGTCCTTCATCACCAGCACCCGGTCGACGCTCCCGGCGACCACGCCCAGGTCGTGGGTGACCAGGACCAGCCCGGCGCCGGTCTCGGCCCGCAACTCGTGCAGCAGGTCGAGGATCTGGGCCTGGACGGTGACGTCCAGCGCGGTCGTCGGCTCGTCGGCGACCAGCAGCCGCGGCTCGCAGGCCAGGGCCATCGCGATCAGCACCCGCTGGCGCATGCCGCCGCTGAACTCGTGCGGACGCGACCGCGAGCGCCGCGCGGCGTCGGCGATGCCCACGCGGTCGAGCACCTCGACGGCCCGGGCCCGGGCGGCCCGGCGGGAGACGTCCCGGTGCACCCGTACGACCTCGGCGATCTGGTCGCCCACCGCGTAGTACGGGTCGAGGGCGGAGAGCGGGTCCTGGAACACCATGGCGGCCAACCCGCCGCGCAGGCACCGGAGTTCGTCGCCCTCGGCGGTGACGGCGTCGACGCCGGCGACCCGCACCGAGCCGCCGATCCGGGCGCCGGTGCCGCGGTGCAGGCCGAGCAGCCCGTAGGCGACGGTGCTCTTGCCGGAGCCGGACTCGCCGACGATGCCGAGCGCCTGCCCGGCCTCCATGGTGAAGCCCACGCCGTCGACGGCGCGGACGTGGCCGTCGCCGACCGGGAAGTCGACGACCAGGTCCCGGACGTCGACCAGGGCCTCGCCCCGGGCTTCGGCGGCCAGGGGCTCGGGGCCCCGGGGGCCGGGGCTCGGGGGTTCCGGGTTCAGGGGCTCCGGGCTCAGGGTTCCGGCGCTCACGTCAGGACCACCCTTCGGTCGGTCACCGCGTAGAGCACGTCCGCGATGACGTTGGCGAGGACCACGAAGAACCCGGTGACGAGGGTGAGGCCGACGACGGTCGGCAGGTCGATCAGGCCGACCGAGGTGACCAGCAGCTTGCCGAGCCCCGGGAGGCCGAAGAGCGACTCGGTCAGCACGGCGGACCCGAACATCGTCCCGAGGTCGATGGCCGTCAGCGCGATCACCGGGGTGAGCGCGCCGCGCAGCGCGTGCCTGGTCACCAGGTGCCGCTCGCTGACGCCGTACGCCCGGAAGGTCCGGATGTGGTCGTCGGCGAGGGTCTCCAGCATGGAGGAGCGGGTCAGCCGGGCGTACTTCGCGGACTCGATGAGCGCCAGCGAGACCCAGGGCAGCAGCAGTCCCCAGAACCACTGCTGCGGGTCCTCGGTGAGGGGCACGTAGCTCGGGAACGGCAGCCACTGGAGCTGGGCGCACAGGACGATGAGCAGCACCAGGCCGATGACGAAGACCGGGATGGAGCTGCCGGCCAGCGTCAGCGCGGTCAGCAGCCGCTCGCTGAGCCGGCCCCGGCGCAGCGCGGAGACCAGCCCGGTGCCGACCCCGAGGACCAGCCAGAGCACCATCGCGCCGAGCGCCAGCGAGGCCGTCACCGGGAGCCGGGCGGTGATCATGTCGGTGACCTGCTCGCCGCTGCGGTAGGAGATGCCCAGGCAGGGCGCCTGGCAGTGCAGCAGGCCCGTCCCGGCGCTGAAGTCGCGGCCGGCGACGACGCCCTGGAGGAAGTGGGCGTACTGGAGGTAGACGGGCGCGTCGAGGCCCAGCCGTTCGCGCACCTGGGCGACCTGGGCGGGGCTGCACTTCTCGCCGCAGGCGAGCTGGGCCGGGTCGCCGGGGGCGATGTAGAAGACCGCGTAGACGACCAGGGAGAGGACGAGCAGGACGCCGAGCATGCCGACGGCCTTGCGGAGCAGGAAGCGGGTCATGCGGTGGCCTCCTCGGAGGGGCCCCGGCCCGTGCTCGACGGACCGGCGCTCGACGGAACGGCACCCGAGGGGCCGGCCTTCGACGGACCGGAGCCGCCGCGCGCCGTACCGACCCGCAGCCGGGAGGCCGCACGGGGGTCGAGCTCGGTGCGGACGGCGTCGCCGAGCACGGTGAAGGCGAGCACGGTGGTGAACAGCAGCGCGGAGGGGAGCAGCACGTACATCGGGTCCGCGCGGAACCAGGTGGTCGCCCCGGAGAGCATCTGGCCCCACGAGGAGGTCGGCGGCTTGACGCCCACCCCGAGGAAGGACAGCCCGGCCTCGGCGACCACGTTGGACGGCAGCAGCACCGCCGCGTAGGTGATGACCGGCGCGGCCAGGGACGGCAGCAGCTCCCGGCGGGCGATCCGCCACCGGGTGGCGCCGGCCAGCCGGGCCGCGGCCACGTAGTCGAGCTGCCGGAGGCTGAGCGTCTGCGCCCGGACTACCCGTGCGGTGCCGGCCCAGCCCAGCAGCCCGATGACCAGGGTCAGCAGCAGCGGGCGGGGGAAGCCGGGGGGCACGACCGCCATCAGCGAGATGGCGAAGACCAGCGTGGGCAGCGCGAGCATCACCTCGGTGGTGTTGCCGATCAGCTGGTCGAGCCACCGGTTGCCGAGGCCCGCGGCGAGGCCGAGCAGGACGCCGATCGCGACCTGGACGAGGGTGGCGCCGACGGCGACGAGCAGCGAGATCCGGGCGCCGTGCACCAGTCGGGCGAACACGTCCCGTCCGGTGCCGGGTTCGACGCCGAGCCAGTGCTCGGCGCTGACGCCGCCGAAGGAGCCGGTGGGCACCCCGCCGGCCGCCGAGTCGAGCAGGTCGTTGTGGTAGCTGGTGGGGTCCTGGCCCTCGATCGCGCTGAGCAGCGGTGCCGCCGCGGCGATCAGGACGAGCAGGACGATGACGAGGCCGGCGGTGAGGGCGGCGCGCCGCGCGAGCAGCCGCCGCCACACCTGTGGTCCCCCGGCGGCCGGGGAGGCCGCGGGGGCCTCCCCGGCTCGGGGTTGCTGTGGAGCCATGGTTGTCCGATCGATCCGTCCGGTCCCGTCCGCTACTTGACCGCGACCTGGGAGATGTCGAGGACGCCGGTCCAGTCGCTGATGACGATGTTGCGGACGTCCTTGCCGGACAGCCGCTTGTAGACGGGGTGGAACAGCGGGACGGTGAGGGCCTGGTCGCCGATCCGCTTGTCCAGGGCGCCCCAGCGCTTGGCGGCCTCGGCGTGATCGGTGATCTTGTTGATCTGGTCGATCTCGTCGTTCACCGAAGGGTCGTCCAGCTGCGCGGAGTTGAAGTTGTAGCCGTCGGTGACGATCTGCCGGCCGTCGAAGATCGGGGCCAGGAACGGGCCGCCGGACGGCCAGTCGGCGCCCCAGCCGGAGAGGAAGAGGCCGGGCTCGGTGCCGACGGTGTGGATCGTCTTGGAGTACCGGGTGGAGTCCAGGGCCTCCAGCTGGACGGTGATCCCGGCGGCCTTCAGGCCGTCCTGGACGGCGGCGGCCAGGTCCGGGCCGTAGCCCTTGCCGGTGGCGCTGGAGTGGGTGAGCGTGATGGTCAGGCCGTCCGGGTAGCCGGCCTCCTTCAGCAGCTCCCTGGCCTTCGCCGGGTTGCCCGTGGCACCGGCCGGGAACGGGTCGTACGGCGTGTGCCCGAAGGTCTCCTGGGCGGGCAGGTAGGTGGTGGCGGCCTCGGCGAGCGAGGAGCCGCCGGCCGCGTTGACGACCGAGGTGCGGTTGATCGCGTAGGCGACGGCCTGCCGGACCTTGGGGTCGTCGAAGGGCTTGACCTTCGGGTTGAACGCCAGGTAGTTGACGTAGCCGAAGTGGCCGGTGCCGACGCGCGCGGCGAGCGACTTGTCGTCCTTCACCTGGGCGAGCTCGGAGGGGCCGAGGTTGGTGTCGGTGGTGACGGCGGCCGCGTCGGCGCCGGTGCCGGCGGAGAGCCGCTGGTTGATCACCGCCGGGTCGAGCCCGGACTGCACGTCGATGGTGTCCGGGTACGCCTTGCGCTGGTCGTCCGTCGCCGCCGACCAGTTGGGGTTGCGCTTGAGGACGAGGTGGGCGCCGTCGTTCTCGTTCTTGACGACCTGGTAGGGGCCGGAGGAGACGGGGTGCTCCTGGTACTTCGTCCCGGTGTCCTTGGCCTTCGGGACGGGGGCGAACTGCGTCTGGGTGGCGAGGTACGGGAAGTCGCCCTCGGGCTTGTTGAGGCGGAAGACGATGGTCTTCTCGTCCGGCGTCTCGATGGCGTCCAGACCGCGCGCGTCCTTGTACGGGCCCTGGTAGTCCGCGGCGCCGACCAGCCAGTCCCTCAGGAACGGTGCACCGCCCGAGAGTTCGGGGGCGAATGACCTTTCGATGCCGTACTTGATATCGGCCGTGGTGATCGGCGAACCGTCCTCGAACGTCAGGCCGTCCTTGAGGTGGTACGTCCACACCGTCGCGCCCTCCGACGGGGTGCCGGTGTCGGTGGCGAGGTCCGGGACGACCTTGGTGCCGGCCGCGCCGTCGGCCCGGTTGCGGGTGGTGAGGGTGCGGAAGACCAGGGAGGGGACGTTGCCGCCGCCGGAGGTGTAGAGCCGCGCGGGGTCGAACTGGTCCTGCGGGTTCTGGTTGAGGACGGTGAGGGTGCCGCCCTGCTGCGGCGCGGCGTCCTTGCCGGAGCCTCCACCGCCGTCGGCCTTCGGTCCGCACGCCGCCAGCCCGACGACCAGTGCGACGGTGACGGTCGCCGTGGCGAGGCGGCGAGGGGTGAAGGTGGTGGTTCGAGACATCGGAAAGGGGGCCTTTCGCTACCGATGGTGTACGGAGGAAGGCGGGCGACAGTGAGGCCTGGGGAAGTGAGCGGCACCGCGCCCGCAGCAGGGGGCGACGCCCCGACGCGGCGATCACCGCTAAACGCGTCGGGACAGGGAGGATTCAGCGACAGAGATTGTCGGAAACGCAGTGCGCGGCCACGCCGATCAGCGCCAGCTCGATGGCGGCGCACGTGATCGGGTGACGGTCAGACATGCCGAGAAGAATGTATGACGATAAGGAGGATGTCAAAAAGCCCGACCACCATTCGGACAACACGTGAACACCGCGAACACCGGGGGCACCGGGAACACCACGAACACCGCGAACACCGGGAATGTCCGCGACGTATCGGTGGGATGGCCGATGTGCGCGGGTGGGGGGCGTGGCCGGTTCACATTTCGCCGTCGACGCCCCCACCCGGGCCCGCGGCCCTCGGCTCGAGGACGCCGACGGCCCTGCCGCGCCCGCCGTCGCGCCCCGGCCGATCAGATCTCGGAGCGGGCGGTGGCCGTCAGCGGGGCGAAGGTCTGGCGGAGGTCGACGACGGTGGTCGGGCCCTTCACCCAGGCGAGCGGGGCGTGGTGCACCCGGACCCCGGCCGGCTCCTGGAGCAGCGCCTCGCCGGCCGCGTTCCGCGGCCACTCCACCGACCCGGTGGCGGTCCGGGCGGGGACCAGCCAGTAGTCCCCCCGGGTGTAGGCGCCGCCGGGCCGGAAGTACACCTGGACGCCGTCCTCCAGGTCGAGCCAGGCGCCCTCCGCGAGCTGCAGGGCGCCGCCGGCCAGGGGCAGGGCGTCCCGGCCGCGGGCCTCCCGGTGGTCCCAGCGGCGCAGGAAGGGGTGGAGCTCGGACAGCCGCCCGACCCCCGGGACCGGCTCGGCGGACAGCCGCACCCGGCGGCCCGGCAGGTCGATCTCCTCCACCTGGAGCAGGTTCGCCGCCTCGTCCCGGCTGACGTACGCGCTGTCCGCGACCTCGACCCGGTCGCCCACCGAGAGGCCGAGCTTGTCGTCGTCGCCCAGCGTGTCCAGGGCGACCCAGACGCCCTCGACCGAGGCGATCGGGAGGACGACCGAGCCGTTCTCCCGGGACCACTTGAAGGTGGCGCCGCCCTCGGCCGAACCGCCGTGGTGGACCTCCACCCGGTACAGCTGGTTCTCCGGGCCCCGGTAGCCGGCCTCGGGGTGCGCCAGGCACGGGTCCTCGCCGGCCCGCTCCGGCCGCCGGGCCCGCGCGGCCAGCCAGGAGGAGGGCCGTTCGCGGGGCGCGGCCCAGGCGTCGAAGGCCTCCAGCACCCGGGACGGACCGCCGTCCGGCACGTTCAACTCCGAGGCGGGAAGGGCCAGTACCTGCCAGACGACCTTGGCCCGGGCCGCCGTGTCGGGCATCGCCGCGCCGAGCGCGACCTCGCGGATCTCCGGGTCCTCCACGGCGGTGACACTGCGCTCCCAGACCTTCAGGTAGACCAGGAACGGGAACGCGTCGGGCAGCCGGTCGCCGGGGCGCTCCTGGTCCCGGTAGGCGTCCGGCTGGTCCCAGTACGTCCAGCCGGCGGGCGCCTCCCGGGTCTCGGCGCCCCAGACGCCGTCGTCGGGCACGGCGGTGCCGGGCCCGGGCCGGTCGGCCTCGCACAGGACGCCGTCCACGTAGTACCGGCCGCCGCCGATGGCGAGGTCGTCCAGGTCGTGGTTGCCCGGCAGGTAGCCGATCGCGAACCCGGCCGCGCCGGCGGGCCCGCCGCGCCGGCCGATCAGGTCGGTGGCGAGCGTGCGCAGCTGGTGGCGCTCGATCGCGGCCTGCTCGTTGGCGTCGGCGTCGAGCTGGACCCGGCCCTGCTGGGTCAGCACCGCGGAGTAGTGCCTGCCGGGCCGGAAGGTCAGGCGCGAGAAGTCTGCGTGCACGGGGTCCCTCTCACAGTCAACGGTCTTCAGTCGGTTGGGAGTCGGTCAGGGGTCGGTCAGGTGGCGAAGAAGAGGCCGGCGTCGGTGCCGGCCGGGGTGTACTCGGCCAGCCGCGCCCGCAGGTTGTCCTCGCGCTGGGGCTGGAACAGGTCGTGGAAGGCGCCCAGTTCGGAGCGGTCCTCGGCGCCGCGGGTGATCTCCGGCGCGCAACCGGCGGCCGGCCGGCCGTAGCCGGGCGTGCCGTACCGGAGGCTGGTGAAGAGCGGGCGCACCCGCTGCGCCTCGGTCTCGCGCAGCCGCTCGGCCCGCGCCGGGTCCAGCTCGCCGCGCTCGACCAGCTCGGTCACCGCCGAGCGCACCCGGTCGGGCTGGCACTCGTACCGGCGGGGGGTGCGCGAGCCCGGGGGCACGTAGCAGAACCGCAGGCAGCCGAGCGAGCGGCGGGCCACCCGCATCCGGCCGGTGAAGACGCTGTCCTCGGCGATCCGCACCGCGTGGGTGTGCACCTCGCCGACCACCGTGGAGCGGTGCGCGTGCAGCACCGCGTAGGCGTGCTCGCAGTCGGGCCCGGAGAGCGCCGGGCGGTCCGGCCCGGTGGCGTCCAGGATGCTGTCGGCCAGGTGGATCTCCAACGGGTCGTCGTCCACCTCGTCGCCGACGACCTGGATCGTGCCCAGGATGCTGCGCTCGATCCGCACGCAGGCCGTGGTGTGGTCCAGCACCAGGCTGGGCTCCTGCGGCGCGTGCGGTTCGCAGTGCGGCTCCAGGGACCAGCCCGGCACCAGGGTGCAGTGCCGCAGCGTGACGGAGGCGAGCGGCCCGGTGACGTTGACCCCGCGACCGGTGACCAGCAGGCCGTCCAGGACGAGCCGCCCGCCCGCGCAGGTGCCCCGGACGTTGAGCGCGTCCGGCCGGTTGCTGTACCAGTCGAGCAGCCGGATCACCGGCCGGGCGCCCTCGGCGGCGCGCAGTTCGAGCCGGTCGTCGGCCTCCAGGTCGAAGTCCAACTGCTCCTGGTAGGCGCCGCTGTGGGTGATCTCGATGACGGCGGAGCCGCCCGCGGTGCCGTCCCGCTGGTCGGCGCGCCACTGCTCGTACGCGTCGTTGATCCGCTCGAACGGCCGGCCGGGGCCGACCTGGTAGAGCGTCCGGTGCCGGGCCTCCGGGCGGTCGCGCGGGTACTCGCCGCCGCCGGTGTCGTCGCCGAACGCGTAGTGGTAGTCGACCCAGACGCCGCGGCGCGGGGCGGAGCGGGCGCCGAAGGCGATCCGGCCGAGCAGCGGGTCGACGGCGACCTGGCCGCGCTTGGGCCGGTAGGTCCAGTCGGTCAGGTCGGCCACCACGATCTCGGCGGGCGGGACGGGCTCCGGGGAGCCGTCGCGCCAGATGGCGAAGCTCTTGCCGGGCCCGTAGTAGTCGGCCGTGCGCTCGGCCAGCTGCCGGCGCCGGATCGGGGCCGGCACGGTGTCGGCCGTCGCGGGGTGCGCGCCGGCCGGCCCCGGCTCGGGCCGGGTGACCAGCGGGGCGTCGTTGCCGAGGACCGAGAAGGTGAAGAGGTTCCTGGCCCGGTCGACGCAGTAGGCCGGCGCCCGGGTCACCGGGTACGGCTTCAGCCGCCACACGTACAGGGCGACACCGGCCGGGGTGTAGCCGCCCTGGCGGCGCGGGGAGGCGGCCCGGCGGACGTCGACGGTGTGCGCCTGGCCGTCGAAGGGCCCGCCGAGCAGGTCCAGCGCCGCGCCGCGCCGGACGTCGACCAGCCGGCCCCGGCCCAGCCGCTGCCGGTCGGCCGGCTCCTCGTCCGGGCGCAGCAGCCGCACCGGCTGGGTGCCGGCGAGCAGCCGGGAGAGCTCCACGGCGCGGGCAGGCCAGTCGGCGACCGAGGCGGACAGCTCCTCCAGCAGGGCGAGGGTGCCCTTGCGGCGGCGGTTGGCGACCGTGTTCGCGACGTCCTGGCGGGGCGCCAGCCGGGCGGCGAGCCGGTCGCGGGCCGCGATCCGCTCGGCGGAGGCCTCGCCGTGCAGGCCGGTGGCGAGCACCTCCTCGTAGCCGGGCAGGATCCGGTAGCCGACCAGGTCGCCGAGGTAGGCGACGGCCCAGTCGGCGGCGGTCTCCACGAACCAGTCCTGGTAGCCCTGGTCGACGCCGCCGCGGACGACGTCCACCTGTTCGGCGATGACGGCCAGCAGGGCGCGCAGCGGCTCGCCCGCGTCGGCGTCCCGCAGCCGGTGCCACTGGGGCAGCAGCTCCAGCAGCCCGTCCGGGTCCCTGGTCATGCCCACCTCCGATGGATGCGCTGGTTCATCCGCGGATCTCCTTGAGGATCAACGTGTCGGGCAGGTCCGGTGCCAGTACGGCGAGTTGGGCCGGCCGGATGCCGCGGAACACCGTCACCACGCGGCCGGCCGGCAGCGGGCGGGTGTCGGTGACGGCCGGGTTGAGGCGCAGCAGTTCCGCGAGCGGGACGCCGTTGCGGGCGGCGATGTCGGTGAGCGTCTCGCCGGCGGCGTCCCGCACCCGGTAGCGCTGCTCCTCGTAGCGGGCGAGCCGGGCCGGGACCGTCGGCTGCGGCCGCGCGAGCCGGGCGGCGAGGTTCTCCAGGCCGTCCGGGGTGAGGCTGCCGGGCACGCCGGTGAAGGCGTCGACGTCCACCCGGTCCACGCCGGGGATGGCCTGGGCGGCGGCGAGCACCTCGGACAGGTGGGCGGGCTGGCCGAGTTGGCGTCCGGCGTAGCCGAGCCGGTCGAGCAGGGTGCGGCGCACCGCCGGTTCGACGAGGTCCCAGGAGTGGTCCGGGGCGACCTTGACGCCCGCGGCGACGACCAGCAGGACGAGCTCGCGCACGGCGACCCGGACGGGCAGCCGCGGGTCGCCGTAGGCGGTGAGCGAGGACCGCAGGGTGCGGAGCAGGTCGGAGTCGGCGGCGAGCGGGATGTCGTCCACCCCGGCGACCGTGACGTGGACGAGCTCGCGCCGGCCGTCCGAGAGCCGGGTGGCGCTGGCGCGCCCGATGCCGGCCCGGGAGCGGGTGAAGTCCTCGTAGTCGGGCACCGAGACCAGCCGGTCCAGGGCGGTGACGGCGAGCGGGATGGTGCGCCTGGCCAGGCCCGGTCCGTCCGGTCCGGCGCCGCCGGTGGCGGGCAGCGGGTTGACGACGGCGGAGACGCCGAGCGGGCGGGTGGTGAGCTGGGTGATCCGGCCGGCGCCGACGTTGCCGCTCTCGCCGATGCCGATCCGGTAGCGGGCGCGGACGTTCTCCCGGCCGGTGGCCAGGCGCGAGCCGTGCACGCCGTCGCCGAAGGTGACGGTGGTGCGGCCGTCGGCGGCGGTCGCGGTGACGTAGACCCGTTCGTCCGGGCCGCGTCCGGTGAGGCTGTCGACCTCGTGCCAGAGCACCCCGTCGACCCGGACCTCCAGGGTGCTGCGCGCGCCCCCGGGGGTGTCGGCGGCCAGCCAGGTGAGCGGCGACTGCCAGAGGGTGAAGCGCTGGCCGGGGACGCCCGCGTCGCCGCTGCCGATCGCCTCGTCGCGGGTGGCGCCCTGGGTGGCGCGGACGACGTTGCCGAGGACCTGGACGGTTTCGCGCCGGTAGCGGAAGGCGAGCGGGGCGCTGAGCGTGACGGTGGTGCGGACGGTGTCCCCGGGCAGGAGCGGGTCGACGCCCTGCTCGACGCCGGCGATCATGGCCAGTTCGGTGCCGCGGACGCCGGTGGTGTGCGGGAGGTCGGTCCGCTCGCCGCTGACCGCGATCCACCGGCCGGGGGTCAACCCGTCGTAGAGCCGGGCGAGTTCGATCCGGTCGCCGCGGACGTCCTCGGTGACGGGCTCGTCGGCGAGCCGCAGCGACTCGCCGCGGGCGTAGACGGTGGCGTCCCGCAGGTGCGAGAGCTGGGTGTCCTGGTCGTCCAACCAGGGCTGCTGCAGGGAGAGTTCGGTCACCTTCCCGGTGATGCCGAAGTCGGCGCGGGAGACCACGCGCACGTCGGTGACCCGGGTGATGACCTCGGCGAGGTCGCGGCTGCCCGGGATGCCGCCGTCGAGGCCCTTGCGGGGGCGCTGGATCACCACCCAACTGCCGGGCGCGATCTGGTCGTACACGGCGTCGAGGGTGAGCACCGTGCCGGAGACCGGCTGCAGCTTGGTGGTGAGGGCCACCTCGACGGCCGGTGCCGACTGGTCGGTGCCGGCGTAGCGGTGCACCCGGACGTTCAGCTCGCCGGACTCGCCGGTCCGCTCCTGGCCTGGGTCGAGCTGGTAGTCGAGCGCGGGGCCGGGCCCGCCCTCGACCTTCACGTGCACGCGGCCGTCGGCCTGGGGGCGGGACACGAAGACCGTGCGCTCCGGCAGTTCGGCCAGCAGCTGGGCGCTGACGCCGGGCTCCGGGGCGGGCGCGGGTACGGTGGTCCGCAGGGCGGACGGCGGCGGTACGGGCGGTGCCGTCGGCTCGGTGGTGACGATCTTGACCTGGCCCGGCCCGAACGGGAAGGTGTGGTCCCACGGCAGCGAGAACCCGCTGTGCACCAGGCTGCCCGCCTCGACGTACGTGAAGTCGGCGGTCTTCGGGACGGCGCCGGCGTCGTCGAAGGCGATCCGGACGCTGACCAGCGTGCTGCCGGAGAGCGGCCAGTCCACGTAGCGGTCGATCCGGCCGTCGGTGCCGTAGACGGGCTTGAGCGGCGCGGTGGCGCCGAACGGGGTGGCGACCACCCGCATCGCCTGGATCTCGTGCACGGCCAGCGGCGCCGTCAGGTCGACCTGCCGCCAGGCGGGGTAGAGGCCGTCGCGCAGCCGGGGGTCGAGCGCGGACAGCAGCTGCGCGCCGAGGTCCGAGCCGGGCGCGAACAGGCGCTGCGGGTCGCGGGCGAGGTCCCGCGCGCTGAGCGGGGGCCGGGTGGGGGCGGTGCGCAGCGCGGCCAGCAGCGAGCCGAGTCCGCGGACGGCCGGGTCGGCGGTGCCGGGGCCGGGGGGCCCGGGCTTGTCGGGGGCCTGCGGCGGCTCCAGCTGGTGGGCGCGGTCCCGCAGGCCGGTCAGCTCATCGCCGAGGTGCCCGAACCAGTCGGCCACCGGCTGCTGGGCGTGGCCCAGTTCGGCGGCCTCGGCGGCCCGGTCGACCACCGGGGCGAGCCGGTCGGCGAACTCGGCCGGGGTGCCCAGCGGGCCGGACGGCCGGTCGAGGTCGGCGCGCAGCGGGGCGAGCACCTGCTCGTCGAAGTCCCGGACGATCCGGCTGTGCCCGGGCCTCGGGTTCGGGGCGGACTCGGAGACGGTGATCCAGTCGGCGAGTTCGGCGCGCAGGTCCTTGAGGGTGCGCAGGTCCCGGGGCAGCCCGATCACCGTGACGTCGTTGTCGCGGTCGAGCCGCACCTCGGGCACCAGCCGCAGCATCCGGTGGACCGGGTCGGCGGCCTTGTCGGCGCTGAAGACGAACAGCAGCCGGTCGCCGGGCCGCAGGTTGTTCGCGGTGCCGGCGGCGAAGAGCTCGGCGCGTCCGCCGGGGTTCAGCTGGCCGGGCGTCAGCTGGTACGGGCGGCGGCGCAGCACGGCCAGTTCGTTCCAGGCCGAGCGGGCGGGGAGGTCCTCGGCGGTCTCGAAGGACTGCGGGTCCTCGCCGGGGCCGGGGACGCTCTGGCTGCGGGCGCCGCGCGGGACCACCACGGTCGGGTCCTCGGCCGCCCTCGGGTCGTGGTCGAGCGAGTAGGCGAGGTAGGTGTCGGCGGCCACGCCGGGCCGGGGCCGGTGCCCGACCAGCCGGCCGAGCAGGGCGAGCGAGTCCTCCTCGGTGGCGGTGCGCAGGTAGCCCTCGTTGGCGATCCGCTCCGAGTAGAAGGTGAGCAGGTCGGCGAGCACGGCCCAGGCGTCCAGCAGCGCGATCGCCGGGTCGTCCGGGGTGCGGACGGTCAGGTCGCGCAGCGCCGGGTAGGCGGGGCCGGACAGCCGGGCGAGCAGGCTGTCGAGGAACTCCCCGTAGCGGCCGACCCGGTAGCCGATGGCGTCCAGTCCGGGCGGGTTGAACACCGGGACCGGGGTCGCGGTGGCGGTGCCCGCGCAGCCGCAGGTGCACTGGCCGCTCATCGGCCACCTCCGAGGACGATCGAGAGCCGGCCGTTCTCCGGCCGGTCGGGGTCGTTGTCGCACGCGGCGATCTCCAGCGCGCCGAGCCGCAGCAGCCCGTCGTCCAGCTCGCCGTCCTCCCGTCCGAACTGCCGCCGCAGCCTGGTCACTTCAGCGCTGACGACGCCCGGCACGGCGGCCGCCGCGGCCACCAGCCTGGAGACCCGCACCGGTTCGCCGAAGCCCAGCGCGTCCGGGTGGAAGAAGCCGAGCCGGCCGTCCGGCAGGGCGCGGTTGCCGAGCACCCGGCGCAACTCGGCCAGGACGTGGCCGCGTTGGTAGCCGGCGGCGGCGCAGACCCGCAGTTCGAGGTCGATCGGCACCAGCAGGGCGGGCCGGACGACCAGGTCGTGGCCGATCCGGCGGTACGCCTCCAGACCGTGCCCGACCGCCTCCAGCAGGGCCGGGCCGGCCACCGCCTGCCCGAACGGCTCGACGGCGACGTGCACCTCCTGCACACTGCCCGTCCAGCGGAGCGCGGCCGCGGCCCGCCGGACGCCCGGCAGGGCGGCGGCCAGCTCCGCGTAGTCGGCGGCCGTGACGGCGCGCAGCCTGGTGCGGCCCAGGGCCAGCGGGGCGAGCCGGCGGACCTGGTCGACCGGTTCGGGCTCGACCCCGCCGGTCGCGGGCAGCGGGTTGCGGACCAGCCGCACCGCCTCCTGCGGCCGGGCGGCGGCGCCGCGCCGGTTCGACTGGGGCGGCCGGTCCCGGCAGACCACCAGGTGGTTGACGGCTTCCGCGCCCACGTTCCCGGCCGTGCCGTTGCCGATCCGGTACGCGACCTCCAGCGTGCCGCCGGGTGCGGGCGGCAGGCCGTGGCGGCCGTTGCCGAAGCGCAGCGCGAGGCGCCCGTCGTCCTCCAGCTCGCCCACGAAGTGCCGGTCCCGGCGGCCGTCGGCGAGCAGGTCCCGGCGGGGCGTCCACTCCTGGCCCGCCGAGGCGGCCCGGACCTCGGGCAGGGCGGCGCGCGGGTCCTGGACGGCGATCCCGGCCGCGGGGCCGGCCAGCGCGGGGGAGTCGGGGTCGAGCCCGGCGGCGTACCGGGCGCCCCAACTCTGGGCCACCTCCCAGACGGTGGGCCGCCCGAGCACCCCGCCGGAGCGGGCGCGCGCGGTGAGCACCTCCAGGCGGCGCAGCTTGGCGGCGAGCAGGCCGGTGCGGCGGGCCAGCAGCTCGCGCAGCCCGGCGGCGGGCCGCTCCGCGAGCCGCAGCTCCTGCACCACCCGGGCGCCGAACAGCACGGTTAGTTCGGCGAGTTCGGCCCGGGAGAGGTGGTGGCCGTCGCACGCCCGGTGCCACAGCCCCTCCAGCCGCAGCCGGACCCGCTCCGGAACGCCGGCGAGCAGGGCGGCCTGCCCGGCGCAGACGTGCGCCCGGTCCGGGTAGGCGGCCGCCTGGGTCACCGGCGCGTAGCGCAGCAGCGGACGGAAGGGCTGCGGCAGCACGGGGTAGCGGGTCTGGTCGAGCAGGGTCTCCAGCGCCGCCGCCTGGGCGTCGGCCGTGGGCGGCTCCACCACCGCGCCCTCGCCGTCCTCACCCTCCGCGGTCGCGCCGGGCGCGAGCAGCACACTCAGCCCGGCCCGCCGCACCGCCGCCTCGCCGAGCAGCGCGTCCAGGGCGCGGACCTGCTCCGGGCCGAGCTGGCGGCCGTCGCGGGCCTGGTCGAGCAGTTCCCGGATCGCCTCCGCCGCCGGGCTGCCCTCGGCGCGGTCCTCGCAACCGCACCCGCCCGGCCCGCAGGGCGCCGTACGGACCGGCTCCGGCGGCACCGGGAAGGCCTCCGGGGCGCCGCCGCAGAAGGTGAGCGAACGGCCGTGGTCGACCAGGGCGACGTTGCCGCGGGCGACGCTCACGTCGGCGATCGGGCCGCAGTCGCTGCCGCCGTGGGAGGACAGGCAGACCGGGAAGGCGAGCGCGTCCTCCGGCGCCCAGGTGACCTCCAGCACGGGCTGGTCGTACAGCTCGTCGACCAGCGGGGTGACGGAGGTGAGCCGGACGGCCTGGCGGTGCGCGGGGTCGGCGTCGGCGGGCGCGCCGGTGCGCGGGCCGAGGACCTCCTCGATGACCAGCAGGTCGCCGGGGCGCAGCGCCAGGTGGCGGGTGCGGGGCTCGGGCTTGTCGGTGCCGGGCCGGTCGCCGGGCGGGGCGGTGTCCTCGCGCGGGGCCGCCCCGGGCCGGTCCTCGCGCGGGCACGGGTCGGTGTCGGGCCGGTCGTCGCGGAGGGTGGCGGAGGTCGCGCCCCGGGGCAGGACGCAGTCCTGGTCGCCCCAGGTCCAGAACCGGATGGTGTTGTGCGCGGGGTGCAGCACCAGGTCCGCCCCGCCGAGCGGCTCGAACACCTCCACGGCGGCGGTGCGGGCGAGCACGTCCAGGTCCTCGTCCGGGATCACCGTGGACAGCTCCGGGCGCTCCTGCGGGCCCAGCCGGCCGACGTCGACGGCGGCGAACCGGAAGGTGCCGGACCGCAGGGTGACGGAGCGGTCCACCGCCAGCGCGACGAACGCCCGGGCGTTGCAGCCGTCGTGCACCGCGTAGTCGACCAGCCGGACGTGCCGGCGCACCGACACCCGGCGGCGGGCCGTGTCGAGGTACGCCTCGGTGGCCACCGCGTCCTGCTGGTAGGAGAGCTGGTCGGCGGTGTAGGCGAGCAGCTCGACCAGGGTGACGCCGAGGTCGGGCAGGTGCCGCTCGGTCCAGCCGGGGACGGTCAGGCTCATCCGGTCCAGCACGAGCCGGCGCAGGCTCTCGTAGTCGCGCGCGGTGTAGTCGATGACCGGGGCCGGCCGGACGGCGGGCGGACAGCCCTCGTCGGTGCGGCAGTCGTACGGGGACGGGCGGTCGGCGCCGAAGGAGAACCCGGTGTGCGCGTACCGCGGGTCGAAGCCCGGGAACGGGCGGGTGCCCGGCCGGCCGTACGCGTCCGCCAGGACCACGCTCAGCCGGTAGCGGGAGGTGTCGCCCGCCCGGTCGAGGGTGACGAGCATCCGGTCGTCCAGCTCAGGGTCGTCCGCGCGCTCGATGTCGACCGCGAGGGCGCGCAGACCGGTGATCCGGCGGCCGCCGTCGACCCGGATGTTCTCCGGGCCCAGCTCGTCCGGCGCCCGGCCGAGGAAGGTCACCGTCAGCGTGCGCCCGTCGTCGCTCGGCTCGGCGCCGTCCAGCCCCAGCAGCCGCGCCGCGCGCACGTCGGCCCGGCGAAGCTCCGTGCCGCACTGTGAGGTCGGGAATTCCGTCTGGCCGGTCATGCCGCCACCCCGCCCTCGAACACGTCCTGCCGTCGGGTGCCCGTCCGGCGGACGACGTACGCCAGCTCGACCCGCACCACGTTGTCCTCGCTCTCCACGTCGAGCGCGACGACCTCGATCACATCGCCGAGCCACCGCTGCAGCGCCGCCTGGACGGACAGCTGCAGGGTGGCCGCCAGCTCCGGGCTGTTCGGCGCGAAGACCAGGTCGAGCAGCCCGCAGCCGAAGTCCGGGTGCATGACCCGCTCGCCCGGGCTGGTGAACAGCAACTGCTCGATCAGGTCGCGCACATGGTCGTCGTACGCCGCCCCGGCGGTGCGCCCGCGGCTGTCGATCCGGAACGGGAAGGCGAGGTCCGTCCGGGCGGGCCCTGGCGGTGGTGCCATCAACTCGGTGCCGCTGACGGGCTGTTGGGTGGATCGCGTGGTGCTCATACCCCCTCCGCCCGCTGTTGGACGACGGTGACGACCGGCGGCCCCTGAGGGATCTGCTCGGCGCTCTGGCACAGCCCGGTGGCGGACTGCGGCAGCGCGGGCGAGCCGTTCACCCGGATCCGGGCGGACGGCAGCACCCAGCGGATCGTGACGCAGGGCTGCGGCTTCCCCGCCACGGTGAACGGGCAGCCGGTCACGGTGTACAGGTCGGCCGTGCTGGTGACGGCCTGCCCGGCGACCAGCACCCGGCCCTGGGCGGGCACCGCCGTCGCCTGGGCGCCGTGCGGGCAGATCACCGTCGCATTGACGTGCAGCAGTTTTCCGGACAAGACAATCTCCCCCCGTCAGGTCACGCTCAGGGCGTCCTGGTTGATGGTCACGGTGGCGCCGACCAGCGCGATCGAGGCGCCCTGGCCGTTGCTGATCCGGATGCCCGAGTCGTTGATCACGATCGAGGCCCCGCTCGGGATGCGCAGCGTGATCCCCGTGGTCGGGTCGTCGGACAGCACGATCACCCGCCGCCCCGAGGTCTCCAGCACCATGTTCGGGACGCCCGGCGGCCCCGTCGTCGCCTCCACCGGGACCTCCGATGCGGAGCCGTACCAGCAGCCCGTCCAGATCGGGTAGCTCTGGTCGCCCTGCTCGAACTCCAGCCACACGCCCGCCCCGACCGGCGGCACGGCGTAGTGCCCCATGCCCGGGCCGGCCACCGGGAAGCACGGCATCGCCCAGGTCGACACGGCGTCGCCCAGGACGTCGGGCACCTGGGCCTGGATGCGGCCGATCCCGAGCGGGTCGGTGTTGGTCACCACCGTTCCCCGGTACTTGCCGAGGTAGCGGGTCGGTTCGGCCATGCTGGCAACTCCTGCTGGTCGGGGCGGCCTTGCGGGACTTCGACGCTCTGCGGTGCTGCGGTGCTGCGGTGCTTTGGTGGTGCGGTGCTGCGGGACTTCGGTGTTACGGGACGACGGTCGGCTGGAGGGCGATCAGGCCCTCGCGGGCCAGCGTGAAGTTCTGGGTGTACGAGCCGCGCTTGAGGTTGTGGGTGACGCTCTTGACGAAGTACAGCCCGTCGTAGGTGATCCCGGCCCCTCGGACGCCGACCAGTTCGCGCGGCCGCAGCACGTGCCCGTACCGGACGACGTCGAGCTGGCCCGAGCCGGAGACGGCGTCCGCCGACTGCATCGCCTTGGCGATCGTCTCGGCGACGGCCTGCGAGGTGTCCTTCTTGGCGGTGTCGGCGATGACCTTCTTCTTCAACGCCGGCGCCGGCCTGAGCGCGAGCGGCGGCCGCAGGATGCTGACCTCCGGCACCGGCAGGATCGTCGACACCTTGGTCGCCGGCAGCTGGATGCGCGCCTCCGGCTCCTCGCGGGCGGTGCCGTCGAAGGCGAAGGTGAGCTGGTCGACATTGGACAGCGCGTCCATGTTCACGTTCAGCGCGTGCTGCGGGACGCCCAGCCGGACCTCCGGCCCCCAGTAGGCGCGGCTCATCCCCGGGACCGGCCCGGGGTCCAGGTAGAACACGTAACCGTTCGCCTTCGCCAGCTCGTTGACGTAGCCGAGGTCGGTGCCCTTCTGGAAGTCGATCCGCCGGGTCGGCATCGGCGTCTGCGGCACCAGCTCCGGGACGACCAGCGGCACCATGCCGTACTGCCCGTACTTGCCGATGATCGCGGCGACCCGGGCCGCCGGGGACATCGCGGGGAAGGGCACGCCGGCCTGCTCCTCCAGGTCCATCAGCACCGTCAGGTCCTCACCGGTGACGGTGAGCGTGGACTGGCCGGGCTGGTTGCTGATCCCGACCTCCTGGCGGATGATCACCCCGTCCATCAGCACGGCCGGCGTCCCCGTGACCACCGCCATCAGCACGACCCTGATCTTCGGGTCGAAGAAACCGCCCGGCAGCAGCGCGGTGTTGATCAGCCCGTTCTTCGACAGGTCGAAGGCCAACTGGAACCCGCTGCGCTGCCCCGACGCCACCGTCACCTGCGCCGACAGCAGCGCGTCGGTCACCGGCTGCGGCACCGGCACCGGAATCTGCGGCCCCATCAACAGGCTCAGGTGGATCGACCCGATCGCCCCACCCCCCGTCACCGCCGAGGCGTCAACCACTCCCCACCCCCGGCCCCGCCCCCGGCACCGCGCCGGGCAGCGCGATCGTGATCCGCCGCCCCGGCGTCGCCGTCAACTCCCGTGGATCGAGCACCGGGTTGGCGTCGGCGATCCGCCACCACTGGTCGGCGCTGCCGAGGTAGCGGTAGGCGAGCAGATCGGGACGGTCGCCTGCACTGACGGTGTGCTCGGCGAGCGGGGTCAGCCCCTCCGCACTCGGCAGCAACCGTCGTCTGAGATAGGGGACTTGACGCCCGTCCGGCTCCGTGTGCAACGCGACCGGGACACCGTGGTACCGGCTGGTCAACGGGTACGGCGAGGGCGCCGGCAGCGCGTTCAGCGGGTCGACGGTCACTGGAACCCCCCTCCCACCCCGAGCGCGCCCAACCGGCCGTCGGCCGCGGCACCGCCCAGCCGCTCCTTCTGCGCCAGGTGCGCGAGATACAGCTCCGCCCCGCGGTGCCCGGTCGGCAGATCACTGACGGTCAGGACGCGCAGCCCGATCGCGACAGCGGCCCTGATCGGGTTGAGGTCGATGTCGAACGCCTCCTCCGTGATGGTCAGTTCGGTCAGCCGCACCGGCAGGATCCGCTTCCCACCCCAGGTGAAGAGCGTCAGCGGCGCCTCGATCGGCGTGACCTCCAAGGTCCCGAGCGAGGCCAACGCCTGGTTCGCCCGCACCTGGGCACTGGTCGGCTGCACCAGCAGCTCGAGCGTCGCCAACTGCGGATGAATCCCGTTCGGCGCCGGAAGGTCCAGCTGGTCGGTCGCGTCCAACTCCGCCGTGAACTTCCAGGTCTCGACAGCCGGCCCCTTCAACCGCAACGCCTCCGTCCGGTCCCCGGTGCCGTCCGCTCCTGCCACCTGCGGCGCCAACGACCGTTCAAGGCTGTCCGGATTGAACTGCAGCACCACGATCCGCTGCGGCGTCCCCCGCAGCGGATCGACGACGACCAGCCCGGCCCTGATCGGCTTCGGCGCATCCGTGTATCCCGTCACGAATCCTCCAGGCCGAATCGATCGAATGCGTCGAGAACACCCGCCGCGAATTCCTTGATGAAAGTGTTGGGATCGCTTTCTGCTAGCTGTCGAACAGCCTTCCGGAAAATTGGCCATTCAGAATACGAAACCGCCCACAGTGCCCCTTCGCGGATCACGTCGTCGGCGGACCGCAAGGAGCTCGAGATCCGCTGGACCAGACGCTCGTCCGGTTCGAGCGGTGCACCGAGACCCGCACGGGCCACTGCCACGGCCTCGTCGTTCGTCCCACGCGCCGAATCCAGCTCCGCGATCAGTTCGTCGACTGTGACGACCTCGGGATGAACCTCGAAGACTGCCACTGCCATGCCGGCGGTCTCAGGACCGAGGCGACTCGTCACCATGGCGAAGGAACTGCGGATCGTGTCCTCCTCGATGTAGGTGACAGTCAATCCGGGGAGGATCTCCCAGGTGGCCTGCAAAGGGGTGCCGCGCTCGGCATCCGCCGGCCGGTACGCCACCTGGTCCCACGAGGGCCATTCTGTGATCAGCTCCATGACCGGCAGCGAATTCTGTTTCCGGAAGATGTAGCGCCGAGACCGGTGACCGCCGGGTCGCTTGATCACGTTCATTTCACGAGTCCTTTGTCAGGATTCCACCAGGGCAGTTCCTGCTGCAATCGCCGCACGATGCTCTCATATATTTTCCGGCGCGTCGCCTCGGCATTCCCCTGTGATTCCTCGAGATCGATTTCTCCGAACGTGGAGACCCATCGTCGTATGAGTTCTATCTCGCGATCGGCCAAGTTGTTCGCATCCTGCTGCTGCTGAAGCTTCTGGAGGGAGTTGAACTCCGTCGTGCCATGCTCCTTGCGGTATGTTGCCCGGGCGCTCTTGAGCTGTTCCCGGGCGCTCGATTCCGCGTCCGGGTCCTTGGCCTTCCTTGCCTTGTAGAGTGCAATCTCGGCTTGATCCAGCGGCTTCTTGGCATTTTTCGCCTCCTCTTCTCTCTTTCGCCAGGCTTGATTTTTCCGCAAGTCGCCCTGCAGGAACTCGGGAGGCGCTCCCTGGCTCGTCAGTTTATTGATTCTCCTTGCTATTGACGAATCCAGTGCGCCCGGCTTCCTTTTCAGTTCCTTCTTCAATGCGGTGGCCGCACTCGACGATCCCTCCGGCACCATGTTGTGCATATTGACCACTTCCCGGAAAAGGCGGTCCCGCTTCTCCTTGTCCGGCTCCTGTGCGACCAGCTTGTAGAAATCCGAGTGGAGAACGGACAGAACGCTCGTGCCGGGATTCCTCCTCCCCTCGAGATCGTGAGCGAGGAATCCGAACAGTGCAACCTCCCCCGGGTCGGCCCCGAAGTCCTCGGCGCGTGAGCTCTGGAATGTCGAAAGAGCTCGCGCGGTCTCCTGGGACTTTCCGCTGGCTATGACCCTCTCCACGGAATCGGCATAGCGCCCGCTATCGTCCGTTGTGCCGTTCTCGTTCATCTTGGTCAGGAAGTGGCGTCCCTGATCATTCGGGAGACCGCTCAGCTTTCGGTGCTCGACCCGTCCGCCGCCATCCCCCTCAAACCTGATGATATTTTGTTGGAAGGGCCGACCCAAACTCTCGGTCAGGGAATCGCTCACCTGCATCATGTGCTCGTTTTCGCCAATCGTGAGCTCGCCCTCGGTGTTCGTTTTGGCGGTACGCCCGACCTTCACTTGACCGCGTATGTCCTGCTCGACGGCGCGAATAAATACCAGAACAGGCTCGGGGTCCAGGGAGACCCCGTTCAGCACCAGTTTCTGCGGGTTGATCCTGGCGATGTCGGCAAAAGATCCGGTGCCGCTCGAATCCAGTTCGGTCAGGCGGTACCACACCCGTAGGCTGGCCAGCACCGCCTTGTGCATCCGGTGGCCGACGCCCCGGCCCAGCAAGCGCTGAAGCCTCGGCTTGATCCTGGCGACGATCAGGTCCAGGCGCTGCTGCTTCGCCTCGGGCGAGTTCTCGCGCTTGCGGCGTTGGGCGCGTTGCTGTTGGCGCTTCTGGTGCCAGGTGCGGAGGCGGTCGCGTTGCTTGCGGTAGGCGTCGCGGATCCTGTGGGCGCCGTTGGTGAGGGCGCGGCCCAGCTTGCTGTTGAGGACCTTGCGGCCGAGGGTGCGGGCGGCCGTCCGTACCCGGTTGAGTGCCGCCTTGACGGTCTGGCGGGAGGAGTTGAGGGCGCGGCCGACGGGGGAGGTGGGGCGGCGCGGGGTGGTGGGCTTGGGGCGGGTGGCGGTCGGGCGGTGCTGGGCGGGGCGCTCCGCGTGCTGCACGGTGTGCCGGGCGGGGCCGGTGCGGGCAGGGCGGGCGGGCCGGGCGGGACGGCCGGGGGCGGGCCGGCGCCGCAGGGACTGGGTGGCCCGGCGCAGGCTCGCGCGGGCCTTGTTGACGGCCCGGCCCGCCGCCTTGCGGGCACCGCGACCCGCCCTGGCCAGGCCCTTGAGGATCCGCTGGGCGATCCCCTTGAGCTTGGTGCCGACCGCCTTGCCGGCTCCCTTGAGCTTGCTGAGCAGGAAGTTGGAGATGAAGTCGAGCAGCGCGACCACGCCCGCCGCGACGGCGTCGGCGAAGAGGCAGGCGGCCGATCCGGATTTGACGGCCTTGAGGAAGGCGACGAACTTCCCGATCGCCGCGATGATCTTGCTGATGGTGTTCCAGGCCGCCATCAGCCCCTGGATGATCGTCATGATCGCACCGGCCGCCGGCACGATCATCGAGACGAGCTTCTCGACGACGATCGACACGATCATCCCGGGCAGTGCCGCGACGATCGCCTGCCAGGCCATCCGGCCGATCTGGGCCATCGAGATGCAGCCCTTGACCAGGACGTTGACGATCGTGGACGTCAGCCCGACGACCGACTCGACCTTCTCGTTGAACCAGGTCCGTACCGCGCTCTTGATCGCGCCCCACAGGTAGTGCTGGATGCCGTCGACCGCGGCGGTGCCGAGCTTCTTCAGCCAGCCGCCCGGGTCGGGGGCGATGTCGCCGATCAGGGCCGCGAACTCGCCGAAGACGGCGATCGCCTTCTGGACGAAGTCGATCGCGTCCATGACGGCCTTGCGGACCGCCTCGATGGCGGCCTTGAGTCCTGCCTCCAGCGCGTCCAGCAGTGCGTTCAGCCCGGCGGCGAGCGCGTCGAGGAGCTTGTTGACGGCGTTCTTGAGCCGGTCCGCCCACTCGTTGACCTTGGCGATGGCCTTGTCGCGCCACTCCTCGATCTTCTTGCGGAACTTGTCCCGCAGTTCGGGGAAGGCCGCCAGCAGGACGTCGCAGATCTTGATGAGCGCGTCCGCGAGCTTGTCGATCAGCTCGACGGCGAACTTCCGCGCCTGGTCGATCGCCCAGTTCGCGAACTTCCGGAAGCCGTCGATGATGTCGTTGATCAGGCCGCGGAAGAAGTCGAAGACCTTGGTGACGGCCTCGACCAGTGCGTCGAAGGCCGCCTTGACCTTGGACTTGACCCAGCCCCACCAGCCTTCGGACTCCTCCTTCTTGCGGTCCTTCTCCTTCTGGGCCTTCTCCTCGGCCTCCTTCCGCTTGTCCTGGATCTTCTGGTTGTCCTGCTGCTGACGGTCCTGGACGTCCTTGTCGGCCCCGGCGCGCTTCTTGTCGATCTGGCCGGTCTTGTCGGTGTGCTCGGCCCCGGCGTCCTGGTCCGCGGTGGTGATCTTCCCGTCCTGCTCGGTGCGCCACTGCTCGCGTTCGGCCTTGACCTTCTCGGCGGCGTCGCCCCGTTCCCCGGCCTGGGCCTGGGCGTTGTCGGCGACCGCCTGGTCGACCTCGGCCTGGTTCTGCCGCCGGGCGTCGGCCTCGCCCTGCTTCTGTTTGGCCTGTTCGGAGCCCAGCCGGCCCTGGCCCTCGCCGACCGCGGCCTGGATCTGCGGGCCGCGTTCCTGCTGGGTGACGATGCCGATGCCCGGCTTGGTGTCGACGGCGCCGCCTGCCCTGGCACCCCCGCGCTTGCCGCCGCCACCGGGGACGGAGGCGGTGAGGGTCTCCTTCGGGACGTCCGGGTAGATCCGGTCCTCGCCCATCGGCTTGGCGGTGTCCTCCCGGCCGACGCCGAGGATCCTGCCGGAGCTCTCCTTGAGCTTGGCGGCCTGCCGGTCGGTGCGTGCCGGGTCGCTCTCCCCGGTCAGTTCGACCTTGGGCGCGGCGCCGACGGTGGTGTTCAGCGCCGGGTCGGTCGAGGGGACGCCGTCGACGGCGACCTGGGCCTGCTGCACCTCCTGCGCCGAGACCTGGTTGCCCGCGTCGTCGGCGACATTGGGCGGGGCGACCCGGTCGCCGGGGTTCCGGCCCTCGACCTTCTTCTGGTCGGCCGTCCGCTGCCCGCCGTCCGCGCCCTCCGGGCCGACCCGCTCCAGCCGCTCCGTCACGGCTTCGGCGGGCGGCGCGGCCTCGGGTGCGCCGGACTGGGTCTGCGGTGCCCCGGACGGGCGCTGGGTGGTCGGCGGGGCGGCCTGCAGCCGGGCGTGCTGCTCGCCGACCGTACGGTCCACCGAGCCGTCCACGCCGTCCAGGGTGGTGGCCATCTGATCGGGCGGCAGGCTCGCGGCGGTGGCCAGCGCGCTCTGCGGGTCCTGGCCGGAGACGTCGGGCGCGGCCGGTTTCTGCTGCTGCTCCTGCCCGCCCTGGGCGCCCCCGGCGGCGGCCGCGCCTCCGCCCCCGGCCGCACAGCCGCCGCCGGCGCCGCCGGTGCCGTCCTGCTCCGCCTCGGTGGTGGGCTGCTGGGGGCCCGCGCAGGCGCCGCCGCCCGCCTCCAGCGAGGCGTCGGGGGCGGCCTGGGCGGTGAGTCCGCCGGGCGCGTCGGCCTGCTCGGCGGCCGGGCCGGGGGCGGCGTCCAGGGCGGTGTCGGGGGTGGCGCCGGGCGCTGCCCCGGGAGCGCTGTCGAGGACGGCACCGTCCCCGCCGACCGGCCCGCTGCCGCCGACCGGTCCCGGCGTCGCGGGGGCGGTACGGTCCGGGCCGCTCGGCTCGGGCGACGCGGCCGCTTCGGGGGCCGCCTCGGGTGCGGGTTCGGCCTCGCGCGCCGCCTCGGCGGGCGCTTCGGGCTGCGGCGCCTCCGGCTGCGTGGGCTCGGCAGGGGCCGGCGCCGGGGCCGCGGCCGGGTTCGCGGTGGGTTCGGGGCCGATCTCCTGCTCGACCGGCTGCTCCGGCTGGAGGTCGCGGGCGCTCCGGTCCTCGGCCTCGGTGGCGGGGGTCGGCTCGGGGGCGGCCTGCGGTGCCGCCCCGGGCTCTGCCTGCTCGGGGGGAGCCGGGGCCGCCTCCGCGTCGTCCTCCGGGCGGCTGTCCCGCTCGGCCTGCACCTGCTCGGCCTTGGTCGCGGGCGGCTCGGGGAACTCCGGCGCCTCGGCCTGCGCGGGGGGCGTGCCGTCCGCCGACAGGGTGAGCTGATCGGCCGTCGGGACGGCGGATACGTCGAGGTCGGCGGAGGGCAGGAAGTCCCCGGGCTTGAGCTCGGGCCCGGGGACGGCCGACGACTGCCGGTCCTCGCCCGCGGCGGGCGCGTCGTGGACCTCGGAGTCGGCGCCGGGCTCCATGCCCAACGGCCGTTCCTCGTCAGGGGTTTCGCCCTGTCGGTGGTCGCCCTCCAGCAGGCCGTGCCGGGCCAGCGGGCTGTCCTCGGCCCGCGCGATCGCGTCCAGGCGCTCGGGCTTGACCGGCGCGGTCTGCGGCAGAAGCCCGGCGGCGGGCTCCTGCGGCTTCGTGCCGGCCGAGGGCCGGGTGCCGATGCCCTGCTGCTCGGCCTCGGGCGATCTGGGTACGGTGGCGGCGACCGGCTGGGCGGCGCCCTCCTCGGCCGGTACGGGCGCCTGTTCCGGGCCTGCCGCGGGCGCCTCCTCGACAGCCGACGGCTGCGCCTCCGTGGGGAGTTGAGCCTGACCGGCCTCCGGCTGCGCGGCGGGCTGTGCGGCCGGTGGGCTCTGCGCGGCCTCGCCCTCCGCGGGTGGCGCCTGCTGTCCGTCCTGCTGGTCCGGGCGTTCCTCGCCGCCGTCCTTGTCGTCCTTGTCGTTCCTGCCCTCCTTGCCGCCGTGGCCCTTGCGGTGCTTCCGGTGCTTGCGGCGAGCCTTCGGGTCGTCCGACTGCCGTGCCTCGTCGTCGAGTTGTTGCTTCCGGTCCCGTTCCTCGCGGTCCTCCTGGTCGGTCCGGTCGCGGTCGTCGGTGGTCCGGTCGGCGGCATCGGTCACCGGCTCGGGGGTCTGGGCGGCGTCCACGTCGGCCGGGCGGTGCTCGGCGGCCTCGACCAGTTCCAGCACCCGGGTGTAGTCGGAGGAGGGCAGCAGGACCGCCAGCCGGTCCAGGACGGAGGACTGCAACTCGGGCGCGAATCTGGCGAGTTGGAGGCGTACCCGGCCGGAGGAGTCGGTCGGGTCGCCGCGCAGCGAGCGCAGGATGCCGGACGCCAGCCGGTCGACCAGGGTGGCCGGGTCGAGCCGTTCGGTGCGGAAGCGGTCGGCGTCGACGGTCGCGTAGCGGAGCCAGCCCGGTGTGGCGCTGGGCGTCGCCGTCGTCGGCCGGTCCCCGCTCGCGCCCTGCTCCGCCTCGCGTTCGACGGCGTCCTGCGGCAGGCTCACCGCGCCCAGGTCGCGGCCGGCCCGCAGCGCGCCGAGCGGGTTCGGGGCCTGGATGGTGTGCAGCAGCTCGTGGGTGAGCAGCCGGCGACCGTCCTCGGCGGCCGGCCGGTACTTGCCCTCGCGGAAGAAGAGGTCCGGGCCGACCGCGACGGCGTCCGCGCCGATCAGCTCCGTCAGCGCGGCGGAGTCCCGGTCGGTGTGCACCCGGACCCGGCTGAGGTCGTGGCCGAGCCGCGCCTCCAACTCCCGGCGCACGCCCGGGTCGAGCGGTTGGCCCGCGCCGGAGACGATCTCCTTCGGCTCGGGGGTACGGGCCTTCGGGGCCCGGGTCTTGCGCCGGGCCTGGCCGCCCTGCTTGGTGTCCTGCGCGGAGTCCCGTACGGAGGCCTTGAGTTGCGTCACGTCCGCCCCCGTTCCACGTGCCGCCCGGTACCCGAGAGCCGCCCACCACCCGAGCGCTGACCAGTACCCGACAGCCCGGCGTGCACGGCGCGGGCGAGCGCCTCGCCGAGCCGCTGCGGTGAGGCGCCCGCCGGCAGCGGCGGCAGGCCGGAGAGCAGGTCCAGCGCGCGGTCGCCGCCCGCCGCGAGCGGTACGCCGCGCGTCTCGACCAGGCGGGCCAGCTCGCCGCGGAACGCCGTCGTCAGCCGCTCGTGGTCGATCCGGTCGAAGCCGTCGAGGACCAGCTCGCCGATCTCGACCTCGATCCGCCCGGCAGCCGGGTGTTCGGGGGCGCCCGGCCCGCCTCCGTCCCGCGCGTTCACACCCATCCGCCGACCTCCGAGGGCGACAGCGAGCGCTCCAGCTTCAGGTACTCGGTGCGCGCGGCGGCCAGCATGTGCCGCATCTGCACCGGGCAGCCCTCGTCGGCGGCCAGGAAGGCCGCGGACAGCGCGATGTTGCGGATCGAGCCGCCGGCCACGGTGAGTTGGGCGAGCCGCTCGGGGTCGAGGCCCTCGCTGGGGGTCCGCGGGGGGATGACCCGCCGCCAGATCTCGGCGCGTTCCGGCACCCCGGGGAACGGGAAGTCGACCACGAACCTGATCCGCCGCATGAACGCCGGGTCCAGCGCCTTCTTCATGTTGGTGGTGAGCACGGCCAGGCCCCGGTAGGCCTCCATGCGCATCAGCAGGTAGCTGACCTCCAGGTTGGCGTAGCGGTCGTGGCTGTCCTTGATCTCGCTGCGCTTGCCGAACAGTGCGTCGGCCTCGTCGAACAGCAGCAGCGCGCCGCCGCGTTCGGCGGCGTCGAAGACCCGCCGGAGGTTCTTCTCGGTCTCGCCGATGTACTTGCTGACGACCTGGGAGAGGTCGATGACGAACAGGTCCACCCCGAGCCGCCCGGCGACGACCTCGGCCGCCAGCGTCTTTCCGGTGCCCGAGCCGCCGGCGAACAGCGCGGTCACCCCCAGGCCGCGCCGCAGCACCGACTCGAAGCCCCACTCATGGTAGACCGTGCCCCGCCGGTGGACGTGGGCGACGATCTCGCGCAGCGTCGCGCGCTGGCGCTCCTCCAGGACCAGGTCCTCCCAGTCGGCCCGTGGCTCGACCCGCCGGCCCAGCTCGTCCAGGGACATCCGGGCCTCCACCAGTCCGGCGTGCCAGGCCAGTTCGCCGACGTCCTGGTCCTTCTCGGCCGCCCGCCGGGCCGTTGCGGCGGCCGAGCGGATCACATGGCCGGGCAGGGAGAACTGCGCGGCCAGTGCCCGGAGTTCGTCCTCGGCGATGCCCGGCGCGCCGTCCAGCGCCTCGGTCCAGATGCCCAGCTGCTCCTCGGGGCCGAGCGTGGGCACCGTCAGCCGGGCGCGGTCGGAGGCCCCGGCCGACCGGGGCTCGTCGCCGGACACCACCAGCGGCACCGCCAGGCTCGCGAGGAAGGCCTCCGCGCCGTTCGGGGACCGCGGCTGCTCCCGGGCCGGCTCCCCGTCCTCGACCAGCAGCGCGGCCGGGATCAGGATCGCCTCCCGCTGCCACAGCCGGGCGAGCTGCTCGCGTTCGGCGGGCTCGGTGGGCAGGTCCTCGCGGTGCGCGACGTAGAGGCCGAGGCCGGAGCGGTGGGCGGCCGCCGAGGCGATCTCCCAGCGGGTGCGGCGGTCGGCGCCGCTCAGCTCGGCGTGCGGCGGGCCGGTCAGCCCGGCCGCGGACCACCCCTGGGCCAGCTCGGCCGCGCACCGCTCGTGGGGTTCGGGCAGTTCGCCGGGCGGTCCGACCCGGGTGAGCAGGCCGTGCAGCCGTACGTCCAGGTAGGGCACGCCGACCAGGAAGTGCAGCACCCGCTCGTCGATCCGCAGCCGGGAGGCGGTGATCGCCGTCTCGTCGTCCAGCTCGATCAGCCGGAAGCGGCGCAGCGGGCCCACCGGGGTGAGCGCGCTCCAGTGCGGCCGGTCCAGGGCGGCGAGGGCAAGCGAGAAGGTCGGGTACCCGCGCCCGGGGTCGCCGCCGGCCGCGGCGCACCGGGCGGCGGCGGTGGGGTCGATCTCGGGGGCGGCGGCCAGCACGAGGACGTCCCGCTCGAAGGGGGTGAGCCCGAAGGAGGCGGCGAGCGCGTCCAGGGCGGTGGCGGGCTGCCGCCGACCGGTGCGGCGGGTGCCGGGGGCGGGCGGCTCGGCGGTACGGCCCGTGCCAGGGGTCGACGGCGGGGCCGGCTCGGCGGTACGGCCGGCCGCGTGCGCGTCGACCCGTGCGAGCACGGCGGCGACCGCGGCCGACAGCGACTGCCGGTGCGACTCGTCCGCCAGGCCTTCGCGGTCCTGCCTGCGGCGCGTTGCCATCTCTCCCTCCGTCCCGTCCGTTGTGTCGGTGCGTCCTGTGGTCAGTGCGTCAGGTCCACCACGGGACCGGTGAAGGCCCCGTCGCCGGACACCGTCAACTCGCTCGGCACGCCGTCCACTTGGACCCGGGCCAGGTACACCGTCGGCCGGACGCCGGTGACCGGCACCCGGACCGCGTACGGGTCGCTGCGCGGCTGCGACGGCACGGGCGCGCGGAACTGGTAGCTCGCCCCGGTGCGCCCGGTCGGCGGGCTCAACTCGTCCAGCAGCAGCAGGACCTGCTGGTCGTCCCGGAGCGGGAGGTCCAGTCGGACGTCCACCTGGGCCGAGACCCCGGCCGGTCCGTCGGTACGGTCCGCCGTACCGATCGGCGCGGCGATCCGCGGCTGCCGGGCGAAGGTCTGCGCGTTGGACTCCACGGCGAGGTGCTCCGCGGCGGGCCGGCCGTCCAGCGCCAGGCCGTGCAGCACCTGCAACTGGTACACGCCGGGCGGCAGGTCCGCCGGGACGGCGACCACCAGCCGGTCGTCCCGCACACCGCCTGGGGCGACCGGCACCCGGCGCCCGCCCAGCCGGGCCACGACCAGCTCCGCGCGCAGACCGGAGCCGACCACGACCAGCTCCCGGTCCCTGGTCACCGGCCCCTCCTCGGGCGCGCCGGTGGACCCGGCCGGGCGGGACAGCACCCGCTCGACGACCGGCCCGCGGGACGGCACGGCCCGGACGGTGCGGCGCAGCACCGGCTTGCCCGCCACCGGATCGACCTTGCCCTCCACGAACACGGCGGTGGCCTGATAGGTCACGGACAGCGCGTAGGGGGTCTGGAGCAGCGTGCTCCACAGCTTGGACATCTCGTCGACGTCCATCGTGGTGGGGGTGAATCGCACCCGCTGCGGCGAGGCGGCGAGGTCCGTCCCCACGAGGTACGGCTGGGCGGCCGCCTCCTCGATCAACTGCCGCGACAGCGCGGGCTGTTCGGTCAGTGTCCGGACCACGCAGCCGAGCAGCCGCTGGCCCACCAGCTGGGACTCCTCGCCGTAGCAGCTGATCAGGTAGTGCAGGTCGAGGGCGGCGGCCGGCCGGGTCAGCACGGTGCCGTCCGTCGCGCGGGTGGGCGCGTCGTGGTTGCGCAGCGAGGCGTTGGGCGTGACCTGGTAGAGGAACACGGTGATGGTCGGGTCGGCCGGCGGCTCGGTCGGCGGCTTGCGGGTGCCGACCTCGACCGCGAACGGGATGTCGGGTGAGAGCGCGCGGGAGACGAGCAGCCGCAGCGCCTCGGTCACCGTGGCGATCGCGAGGTGGTTGCTCATGCGCCCGCCTCGCTTCGCCCGGCAGGGGCGTGTGCCCGTGCGCGACGTGTGACGGCCCGCAGGCCCACTCGCCTGGTCATGGCCGCTCCCGGTCGAGGTACGCGCCCAGGTCGAGCGCGGGGGAGGGGCGGGCGGCCGCCGCCCGGCGCGGGCCGGCCGGGGCGCGCTCCGCGGCCCTGACCTCCACCCGCCCGATCTGGACCCGGACCACCCGCTCGGCCGGCCGCTGCCGGCCACGCGCCGCCTGAGCGGCGGCCCGAGCGCCCGCGGCGGCCGGGCGCCGGGCGGCTGGCGCGACGCCGAGCCGTCCCGTGGCCGGTGGCGGGGCTGCCGCCTGTTCCGGGCCCGGCGGCCGGACCGGTGCGGTGACCGCCGGTACGGCCGCCGGGCGGGCGGCCGTACCCTCCGTCCCGGGCCCGGCGGCCGCGGCCGGCGCGACGCGAGCGGGCGCGAGCGGGTGCGTGACCAGCAGCGGCGTGCGCGGCAGCGGGAGCGCGGCCGGAGGAGTCGGCGGCGCCTCGCGGAGCGCCGGCCGGAGCGGCCCCTCGGACGGCAGCGGACGCGGTGCCGCCGACGGCCGGGGGAGTGGCGCGGGCCCGGGCTGTCCGGCCTCCCGGCCCGACGCGGCGGCCTCCCCGACGGGCGGCGGCGCCGCCCCGAGCGTCTCGATCCGTTCGAACGGCCCCGGCAGGCGCGGCCGGACGCGGACGGTGTCCCCGCCGGGGCCGCCCTTCGCGACCAGGCGGTCGAAGTAGTCAGGCATCTGCGCACAGCTCCAGGTAGTAGCGGCGCCGCAGCGGGCTGAGCGCCAGGACCTCCGGCTCGCTCCAGCCGTAGGCGGTGGCCAGCAGGTGGACGTCGAGCAGGGTCGCGCGGGCCCAGGCGTCCAGCTCCTCCCAGAGGTAGGAGGCGATGTCCAGTTCGGCGAGGGCCTGCCGGCCGCAGTCGGGGCAGCCGAGGTTGAGCCGGACGTCCGCGCAGGGGTCGGCCGCGGCGGCGGCCTCGGCCACCTGCCGCTGGACCGGCTCGGGGAGCCGCCGGGCGGGCACCGCCTCCCCGTCGTGCTCGGCGCTCAGGACGCAGCGTTCCAGCAGGACGGTCCTGGCCTCGCCCGCGGGGGCCTGTTCGGCGGCGGCCAAGTCGCCGGTGGTGGGCAGCCGGAAGCCGACCCGCCAGCCGTCCGACTCCACCCGCAGCGGCCCGGCGGCCGGTCGACCGGCACCGACCACCTGTCCGGCGTCGAAGTCGAACTCCATCTCCTCGGCGCAGTCCGGGCAGCCCACCCGTACGGTGAGCTGCTCGCCGAACAACTCGCCGCGCAGGCCGAACAGTTCGGCGTCCCGCTCGCCGACCGGTACGGCCAGCAGCTCCTCCGGCCCGGCGGCGGGCCGGGCGACGGCGTGCAGCAGCAGGGCCCGCCCGCTGCGGCCGGCCGCCACCCCGGCCTCCCAGGTGGCCAACAGGGCCGCCTCCCCCGCGAGTTCCATCGCGCTCAGGCCCCTCAGGCCGGCTGCTGGAACGAGGGCTCTTCCGGCTCGGGCGTCTCCTCGTCCCGTTCCCAGCCCTCGACCTCCAGCTTGAGGCTCTGGATGGCCACCGCGTTGGCGTTGGCGTCCAGTTCGCCCAGCACCTGGTACTCGCTCGGCCAGGCCCGGTACAGCTTGTGGGCGACCGCCACCTGGCCGGCCTCGTTGAGCACCTGGATCACCAGGTCCTTGCGGAAGTCCCGGAGCGAGACCTCCGCCCCGCGGCCCGCGCCGACCATCCAGACCTTGTTGGCCCAGCGGTCGAACTCCGGGTCGTGGGTGACCCCGCGCTCCAGGGTGACCGCCTCGAAGTCGGTGCGGCCCGGTGACTTGCGCGGCGCGCTCGGATCGCCCCCGCTGCGGTGCTTCACCACCTCGGTGGTGCGCTTGAGCGGGCTGATCTTGCTGATTCCGGCGACGACCCGTCCGTCCCAGACGACCAGGAACTTGAAGTTCTTGTACGGATCGAACCGGTGCGGATTGACGGTGAACTCGACCATGGAGATCCTAAACCTCGAACTGTCCGGCGAGTTGCTCGATTTTGACGATCACGAATTCCGCGGGCTTGAGCGGCGCGAACCCGACCACGACGTTCACCACGCCGCGGTTGACGTCGTCCTGGGTGGTGGTGTCCCGGTCGCACTTGACGAAGTAGGCCGAGCGCGCGGACGTGCCCTGGAACGCGCCCTGCTGGAACAGCGAGTGCAGGAACGTGCCCACGTTCAGCCGGATCTGCGCCCACAGCCGCTCGTCGTTGGGCTCGAACACGACCCACTTCGTGCCGCGGTAGAGGCTCTCCTCCAGCATCAGCGCGAGGCGCCGCACCGGCACGTACTTCCACTGCGAGCCGAGCACGTCGGCGCCGGCCAGGGTCCTGGCCCCCCACACCACGGGGCCCACCACGGGGAACGTCCGCAGGCAGTTCACCGCGAGCGGGTTCAGCAGGCCGTTCTCCCGGTCCGTCATCGGGACGGTCAGGGCGCGCACCCCGGGCAGGCCGGCCTCCGTGCCCGCCGGGGCCTTCCACACGCCCCGCTGGCCGTCGGTGCGCGCGATCACCCCGGCGACGGTGCCGGACGGCGGGAAGGCGCGCAGCCGTCCGGTGAGCGGGTCGACCAGCTCCAGGTGCGGGAAGTACAGCGCCGCGTGGTCGCCGCGCACCGAGTCGAAGGCGGACAGGCCGGCCCGGGCGGCGTCCAGCGTCGTCCACGCCTGCGGCGAGTCGACGATCAGGAACATCCGCTTCTCCACGCAGAGCGCCTGGGCGGCCGAGACCACCGTGACGGCGTCGTCCACGTCGGCGTAGCCGGCCAGTTCGGGCAGCACCAGCAGGTTGACGTCCTGCACGTCGCGCAGCGCCTGGATGCCGGTCTTGCCCGCCTCGCTGCCGATCAGGTCGGTCAGCCCGGGGGCCCCGCCGTCCTGGCCGCCGGCGAGCGCGAAGACCGGCGGGCTGACCGAGCCCTCCAGGCCGAGGTTGTTGGCCGCCTCGCCGAGGAAGCGGACCACGTCGGCCGGGTCGGTGGAGCCGGCGACGGCCTGGAGCTGCCGGCCGAAGGCGGTCACCCGGGTGCCTGCGAAGACCCGCCTGCCCGGGGCGTCGGGCAGCGCGCGGAGCTTGCGTTCGAGCAGCAGGGCGAGCTCGGTGACGGTGGTCGGCGCGGCGCCGTCCACGGCCGGGTCGTGGATCCTGACCGTCCGCGTGACGTCGCCGATCTTCACCTGGACCTCGTGGGTGAGGTCGGGCAGGGCGGCCGCGAACGGCTTGGACACGGTGCCCACCGGGTCCGGCCGGCTCGCCGCCCGGACCTTCACCCGGACCACCGCCGAGCCGCTGTTCACCACCGTCTCGGCGAACCGCGGGCTGCCGTCCTGGACCGACAGGTCCGCGAAGGACTCCCGGACCGCGCCCGAGGTGTCGAACACCTGGAGGTTGAACGTGTCGCCGGGCGTGGGCGTCCGGTAGTCCACGGCGACCCGCAGCGTCCCGCCCCAGAGCCCCGGCTCGACGGCCGTGACGTCCAGGACCGGGGTCGCGGTGGAGGTCTGCGTCGAGGTGAGCGTGGCGGCCGCGGCGGCGCCGGTGCCGGCCGCCGCGACCCGGACGACGACCGCGACCGAGCCCCCGTTCAGGAAGAACTGCTGGACGGCGTAGCTGACCGGGCTCTGCGCCGCGAGCCCGCCGAAACGGCGTTCGAAGTCCGCGAAGCTGGTGATGGTGACCGGCTGGTCGAGCGGGCCGCGCCGGGTGGCCCCGACGAAGGCGGTCACCGAGGTGCTCACCGCGGTGATGGTACGGACGCTGCTGGGAAGTTCTTCGATGTAGACGCCGGGGTAGGTCGGTATCGTCGGCAAATTCCCCCTCCGTTCACTTCGTGCATCAAGGGACCGATGGTGCCCGATGCAGTGGTGGCAGGCTCAGTTTCATAATCGGGTGACTATTCGTCAAGGCCTGAACTGAGAAACTTAATTGTATTACTGCGCCTATTTCGTGGGGTTGCGGAGCAGGGAATTCCGCAACCCCGGGTCGGTCTCCCGTCCGGCCGGTCAGCCGCCTTCGGGCAGGTTCCGGTAGTCGGGGCGGGCGGCCGGTGGCGGCGTGGGCGACTCGGTCGCCGTCGGTGCGGCCGGTGCGGTGGCCGCCGTGGTCGGCGTGGCCGCTACCGGCTTGGCGGCCGCCGGCGGCTGGTAGGACGGGGGCCTGGCGGCCCCCAGGAACCAGCCCCAGGTCGCGCCGAACCGGTGCTCCAGGAAGCGGAACACCGCGTAGTAGGCCGTACCGAAGCCGGTGACCAGGGCGGAGGTGACGGAGGCGTTGTCCAGGTGGAGGCCGAGCCGCGCCGCCTGCACCGCCAGGAACGCCACGATGTAGGGCACACAGGTGCGCCACAGGGACAGGGCGATTTGGTACATCGATCCTCCTCGGACGACGTCGGCCGGTGACTGCGGAACAGCCGGCGACCGCGGATCGGCCGGTGGCCGTGGATCAGCCAGTGACTGTGGATCGGCCGGTGGCCGTCGATCAGCCGGTGACCGTGAAGCCGTGCGCCTGGCCGAGCCGCGTCAGCGAGTCGATGCCGGGGATGCCGTCCGCCTGCTGCCCGCTGTACCCGTACCGGCGCTGCAGGGCGGCGTAGGCGTCGATGGTGCTGGTCCCGAACGAGCCGTCGACCCACTGCCCGTCGAGCAGCCCCTCGGCGCGGAGCGCCTGCTCCACCGTGTACACGTCGTCCGGGTACGTGGTGGCGCCCTGGGCCGCGTCCGGGTCCTGGCGGGCGGCCGCGACCACCCGGGACTTCGACACCTCGGCCAGCGGGACGGCCCCGCCCAGCAGCCGGCGCAGCGAGGCCTCGCCGGGCACGCCGTCCGCGTCCCCGCCCGAGTACCCCAGACTGCGCTGGTAGTCGGCGTAGTTGAGGGTGTCGGCGTCGGTCCAGTCCGGGCCGGGGCCCTGGGTGTAGTGCGAGCCGAAGTTCGCCGCCACCAGCGCCTCGCCGACGATGGTGACCTGCGGACCGTGCGCGCCGTAGCCGTACGACAGGCCGCCGACGCTGCTCTGGTAGCGGGCCGGCGTCGGGTCGGGCTGCGGCGCGGGCTGGGACGGCGGGGTGACCACCGTCCCGGACGGGCGCGGCGCACCGGACCGCACCCAGGCGTACAGCGCCGGGCCGGGGCAGTCGGTCGAGTAGCCGTCCTGGTGCCCCTTGATCTCCGGGCCCGCCGGACCCTGCTGCTCGCAGTACTCGATCGCGTCCCGCAGCCCGTTGAGCTGCTCCGGGGTCGGCTCCGTCGACCCGGAGGAGCCGACCAGCCCGCACACCGCGTAGTGGGCCTCGTTGAGCGGGACGTCGCCGTTGGCGCTGTTGCGCCGGTTCAGGCCGCGGCCCTCGTACACGAAGCCGTGCTCGCAGACCACGAAGCTGTAGCCGATGTCCGACCAGCCGTCGTCGTTCATGTGCGAGGCCTGGAGGCGCCGCACGTAGGCCGGGCAGGTGTCGTGGGTGTCGAAGGCGTACCGGGTGCCCAGGTAGTGCACCTTCACCCCCGCGCGCGCCCCGGCGTACGGGATCGAACCGTTGGGCTCGCGCCATGCCCGCGCGCCCCACTGGTCCCGGCTCACCAGCTGCAGCCCCGGCCAGTCGGGCACCGAGGGCGTGGGATTCGGCGTCGGCGTCGGCGCGGGCGTGTCGGGGGCCGGGGCCTGGCCGCTGCCGGCCCACGCCCTCAACTCGTCCAGCGAGCCGTTGAAGACGTCCGCGTCGAGCGGGTCGTCGCTGTACTGGTGGAAGCGCCAGGACGCCTGGACGCGCGGCGAACCCGGGGACACGTAGTCCGCGATCCACAGGAAGTCGCCCGCGTTGTCGTCCGTCCGGAACCAGTAGTCCCGGTTGGTGTAGAGGCCGACCAGGTGGTCCGGGTAGCGCTGCTTGACCGCCGCCAGCCACTGGTTCTTCGCCGCGGTCGCGTCGCCGTCGGCGACGGACTGCCCGTACGGCTCGAAGTCCAGCACCAGCAGCTCGCCCGCGGGCACCTGCCCGACGACCCGGCAGAAGTGCTCGATCTCGCCGTCGACCGGGTTCTCCGCGTGCAGGAAGTGGTAGTGCCCGACCACCAGTCCCCGCCCCCGGGCGTCCGCCAGCTTGTCGGTGTACCCCGACTGGCCGGTGCGGCCGCCCTCGGTGGCCTTGATGAAGACGAACTCCGCGTCCCCCGGAATGCCCGACTGGAAGTCGGAGACGTCATAACCCTTCGCGTATGCCATCAGGAAGCTCCCCCTTCGCGCCGATGGCAGCTACGGCCGACCCGCCCGGGCCCGAGCCCGGGACGCGACGCCGACCGGAGCGTCATGCCCACCTCACCGTACCCCTCGGTATGCGTCAACTCCCTTGAAATACAAGGGATCTACGCACTTTCGCCGCATCCGGGAGTGGGCCGTTCCGGGCAATATGCCACTGGCACTGGAGGGTCGTACGCCCTGTCCTGCCCCGGTGTGCAGCCGAGGCTGCCGGGACCGCCGGATCCGTCGGCCGGCTCCGATCGGGGTGCGCGGGGAGGGTGCGCGAGGAGTGCGCGCGCCCTCCTGAGGTCGTACAGGAATCAATGATTCCGGAAATGCTCGATCGCTCACCAAGCACCGGTCACCCCTTGTTGTGACCTTTACCACAGCTTGATGCGGCGGGGCGGATTCCCCTATCGGATTCCCGTGGCCGGATCGTTCCATGATGGCCTGATGTGACATGACCATTCGTCAAACATTGAAATCGAATGGCAATGTGGGCGCCGTCGTACCGACCCTTCTGCACCAGGTGTACTGATCGTGTACACGACGAAGAATGGCTGAACTGTGCGCATGACCCGTTCGGATCGCAACGACGCGACCACGCGGCCCCGCCTCGCCGGCGAAAAGCTCACTCTGGAGGAGTTCTCCGAGCTCGCCGGCCAGGTCGGGGGCTATCCCTATGTGAAAGTCGTACTCGACCGCGACGAGTCGGTGCTCCACTTCATCGACAGCGCCGACGGCACCCTCCACGTCCGCTACATCGCGTGCGAGATCCTCGGCATGTCGATCGACGAACTGGCGCGCGGACTCGATTCGTTCAATGACGACGTGTACCGGAATCCCGACCGTCGCTTCTATCTCGGCACCCTCGCCCGCCACACCCGCCGCGCCGCGGAAAACGGCCACGAGGCCGACACCTTCCTGTCCCTGGAAACCGTCGACGTCGACACCATGTCCCAGGACATGCTCCGGTTCTTCTACCACCGGGTGCGCGAGCACATCGACCCGTCGCTGCCGCTGGTCCTCAAGCCGGCCGGTCACGAGCAGGAGGGCTACCTCGCCCGCATACCGGAGACCGAGATACCGCGCGTCCTGTCCCACGAGCTCTACTCCGCGGCCTCCTACGTACCGCTGAACGCCGGGACCGCCCACGGACGGCTGCGCGTGTTCGGCTCGGAGGACGAGTACCGGGCCGACCCCGAGCCGCTGGAGTGGCGCGACATCGTGGTGATGCCCCGGGTGCCCGAGGACATCCCCAGGGTCTCCGGCATCATCCACACCGAGCACACCACACCGCTCTCCCACATCAACGTGATGGCCGCCGGATGGCGCATCCCCAACGCCGTCGGCGTCGAAGCCGCCGAGCGCATCGACCGCGCCGGGCTGCGCGACCGATGTTGGGTGCACTACCGCGTCGAAGCCGACGGCGGAGAGCTCCTCCTCGAAGCCGCCCGGCCCGGCGACCGCGAGGAAGCCCCGCCGACCCCGCCGGCCGACCGCGTCGCCGTGGACCTGCCCGACCTCACGCCCACGCCGGTCACCCCGCTGTCCGCACTGCGCGAAGGGGACCACGTCCGGTTCGGCACCAAGGCCGCCAACCTCGGCGAACTCACCCACCTGCTCCAGCACGGCTCACCGCGCTGGCTCGGCTTCTACAGCGTGCCCCGGCCGCCCCGGGACAACCTGCTGCGCTACCTCGCCCGGCAACTCGGCGCCCCGGAGGACGCGGACAGGACCGAACTGGACGCCGCCGCGCAGCTCCTGGTGAAGGAGTACGCCCACGTGCCGCGCGGCATCGTGCTGCCGTTCTCCCTCCAGCAGCGCTTCCTCGACTCCTCGGCGGAGCTCCGCACCGCCGTCGACCGGCTGGACTCCGTCCTCCGGGACGGGACTTCGCTCCACGAGGGGACGCGGATCGAGGAACGGATCGAGGAACTCTGCCTCGACGCCCAGCGGCTGATCCGCGACACCCCGCTGCCCGACCCGATCCGCACCGAGATCGACCGGGCGATCGACCGGCACCTGTACGGCGCCCGCGTCCAGGTCGTCCGCAGCTCCTCCAACGCCGAGGACCTGGCCGGCTTCTCCGCCGCCGGACTCTACGAATCGGTGGCCGACGCCAGCGGTACGGACGCCGTCCTCGACGCGGTCCGCGAGGTCTGGGCCTCGCTGTTCTCACCCCGCGCGGTCCTGCTGCGCCGCCAGGCGGGCATCCCCCTGGACCACTGCCGGATGGCCGTGATCGTCCAGGAACAGGTCGGAGCCACCGTCGGCGGCGTCCTGGTCACCTGCAACCCGCTGAGCCCGCAGGACTTCCGCAACGTCTACCTCAACATCTCGCCGCGCTCCGTGACCGACGTGGTCTCCGGCCGGGGCGCCCCGCTCCAGTACCTGTGCAACACCATGGAAGGCGGCAGCCGCACCGTCTCGCTCGGCACCGCCGGCACCGACCTGGACGCCGGAACCAAGGACCTCGTACGCCGACTGGCCCTGATCAGCAGGCTGCTGCAGTCGCACTTCTCGCCCGACGAGACGTACGCAACCCCGGTCGACATCGAGTGGGCGATCGAGGGCGACCAGATCAGCCTGCTGCAGCTGCGCCCCTTCCGCACCGCCGGCTGACGTGGCCGGCCGACACCGTCGGCTGATGTCGCCGGAACACCGCACGGGCCCGCGCACGAGCGCGCCCGTGTGCCCCTCCGCGCCCTTTCCCGCGGCCGCCCACGAGTGAACTTCCCTCAGGAGCAAGTACGTTGAACCGGATTCTGTACGTCTACGTCAAGGGCGGCGCCCCGCTGGAGTACGCCTTCCCGCGCATCGCCGCCTGCGGGGAGCTGCACGTCCTCGCACTGGCGCCGCTGCCCGCGTCCGGGGAGGACGTGTGGCGGCCCAGCTGCACCAGCATCGAGCTGGTGCCCGAGGCGCCGCGCGGGGACGACCTGGTCGAGCTGATCGTGGAGTACGCGAAGGCCATCGGAGCCGACGCGGTGCTGACCCTCTCGGAGTTCGCGGTCCTCGCCGTCGCCCAGGCCGCGATCCGCCTCAACCTGGCCGGCCCCGGCGAGGGGATCGTCCGCGCCAGGGACAAGCGGCTGATGCGCGAGGCCTGGGCCGCCGCCGGGGTGCCGATACCCGCGTTCCGCCGGGTCGACAGCCTCGCCGACCTGGACACCGCGCTGGCCGAGTTCACACCCCCGCTGCTGCTCAAGCCGGCCTGGGGTGCCGGCTCGGTCGCCCAGATCGTGCTGGACAAGCCCGAGGACGCCGCCCCGGCATGGGCCGAGATCGAGCGCGGACTCCAGGCCGGCAGCCGGGTCGGCATGAACGAGCTCTACGCCGCCGACACCGACCACGACCGCCTCGTCGAGGAGATCGCCCAGGGCTCCACCGAGGGTTGGTACGAGGAGCCCGGCTACGGCGACTACGTCAGCGTGGAGGGGATCGTCGCGGACGGCGTCTACCGCCCCCTGGCCATCACCGCCAAGCTGCCGACCGTACCGTCCTTCGTCGAGGTCGCCAGCACCTCGCCCTCCGTCATGACGGTGCCGGTCCAGCGCCGGATCGAGGAGGTCTCCCGACAGGCCGTCGACGCGCTCGGGCTGGAGAACTGCGGCACCCACACCGAGCTGAAGCTGATGAAGGACGGCGAACTGGTCGTCATCGAGACCGCGGCCAGGTTCGGCGGCCTGCTCACCACCAGGCAGGTCCACGAGGTCTTCGGACTCGACCCGATCGGCATGCTGGTCCGCCAACTGCTCGGCGAGCGCGTCGACTACCCCGAGGCCATGCCCACCACCGGCACCCGGGCCGCCGCGTCACTGGCCGTCGTCCCGGCCGACGCCTCGGGCGTGCCCTGGCAGAGCACCCCGCTCTGGAACCCGCAGGCCGTCGACTGGCAGAGCCTGCTCTCCCCGGGCAGCACCATCGAAGCCGTCCCCGCCTTCGCGATGCCCGCCGGCCGACCCGTCCCCGCCTTCGACCCGTCCGCCGGCTCGCGCAACTGGCTCGGGGTCTACCTGCTCAGCGCCGTCGACGCCGCCACCCTGCAGCGCGACTGCAACGCCGTGCTGAACGGCATGGAAGCCGCCCTGCACCGGGCCGCCTCCTGACCCCCTTCCTCCTCCGATCCCCTCCCTCTCCCTCTTTCTCCTTCTCCCCGAGGTTCCATCATGCGTGTACTGTTCGCCGGCGCACCCGGCCTGGGCCACCTCTTCCCGCTGGTCCCGCTGGCCAGGGCGATGCGCGAGCTCGGCCACGAGGTCGCGGTGGCCTCGATGGACGGCGGCGAAGGGGTCGCCGCGTCCGGGCTGCCGTACCTGCCCATCGCGCCCGGGGTCGACTGGCGCAAGGAGATCAGGGAGGCCGGCCGCACCCGGCGGCCCGACCTGATGCGGCGGGTGGTCGAGAGCAACTCGGCCGACCGCGAGGCCTTCGTCCCACTGGCCGCCCACGTCAACAGCCGGGTCGCCGACGAGACGGTCGAACTCGCCGCACAGTGGCGGCCGGACCTGGTGGTGTACGAGTACCAGTTCCCGGTGGCTTTGCTCGCGGCGACCCGCCTCGGCGTGCCCGCCGTCCAGCACGACCTCGGATTCGCCCGCACCCCGAAGCTGCGCGCGCTGATGCTCGCCGAAATGGCGGACACCTTCGCCCGGCACGGAATCGACCGGCTGCCCGACCCGGCGGACACCATCGACCTCGCGCCGCCCAGTATGGCCGGCGACGAGCGGTACGGCTCCTCGATGCGGCCCGTCGCCTACAACGGCGAAGGCGAACTCCCCGCCCAGCTGGCCGCACCCGCCGACCGCCCGCGCATCGCGGTGACGCTGGGCACCGTCCCGCCCAAGACCGACGGCCTCACCAGGATCGAGCGCGTCATCGCGGCAGCCGCCGACATCAACGCCGAGTTCGTCCTCGCCACCGGCGACCTCGACCTCGGCACGCTCGGCAGCCTGCCGGACAACGTCCGCCCGTACGGCTGGGTCCCCTGGCAGGCCCTGCTGTCGACCTGCGCCGCCGCCATCCACCACGGCGGCAGCAGCACGGCCCTCGGCGCCCTCGACGCGGGCATCCCCCAGCTGGTCCTGCCCGACGGCTCCGACCGCTTCATCACCGCGGCTGCCGTCCACCAGCGCGGAGCCGGCCTCAGCGCGACCGCCGAGGAGATCACCCCGGCCCTGCTCCACCGCCTCCTCACCGACGACACCCTGACCCGCGCCGCCCGCGAGGTCAGCACCGAAATCGCGGCGATGCCCAGCCCGACCGCCGTGGCGTCTCACCTCATCACCCTCGCCCGCCGCACCCCCTGAGCCACCCCGCCCGGCAACTCCCGAGAGCCTGCCCCGAGATCCCCACACCAGTTGGCCGCCGTGAGACAGGGGCCCACTCGGTCAGCACCGAGACGCCACAATGAGAGCCCCCCGGCACGCGCCGGGGGGCTCCCTTTCTGCGCGGGCCTACCAGGTAGAGGAGCAACCCCCGCGAGCGCGGGGCCGACAGCACCCGGGCCAGCCTGCCCAGCGCCCTGGTGGAGCAATCCCCGCGAGCGCGGGGCCGACACTTCCTGACCTGCGGTGATCTGCGTCAACTGGCGCCGGTTGATTCAGTTCGATTCGGTGGGCTTCCCAGAGCAGACCTCATCCGCCGATCGTTGTCTATTTGTGAATCCAAGGTCGATTGTCAGGGCCTCGATCTACGCTCCGAAGCGTACTCGGACATGGAGGTCGAGACATGGCCGATGACCGCTGGCAGTGGTACCCGGCGACAGCAGCACCGCCCTCGGCGCACTCGACGCGGGCATCCCCCAACTCATCCTGCCCGACGGCTCCGACCGCTTCATCACCGCAGCCGCCGCGCACCAGCGTGGCGCAGGCCTCAGCGCGACCGCCGAGGAGATCACCCCGGCCCTGCTCCGCCGCCTCCTCACCGACGACGCCCTGACCCGCGCCGCCCGCGAGGTCAGCACCGAGATCGCGGCGATGCCCAGCCCGACCGTCGTGGCGGAGCTCCTCACCACCCTCGCCCGCCCCACCACCTGAGCCAGTCCGCCCGACGCCCGGCGCCGTCCGCACGGGGAACCCCCTTTGTGCGGATGCCGCCCGGCGCCAACGCGCCTTCCCGTCCGGCACCTTCTAAGCGCCTGCATCGCGACCCCTACGCCCGCCTGCCGACGTACGCCGAAGGCCCCCTTCTGCGAGGTCTGTCAGGCAAGGGAGCAACCCCCGCGAGCGCGGGGCCGACAGGATCACGCCGAGACGGTTGGCGTCCCTCCGGGAGCAACCCCCGCGAGCGCAGGGCCGACGTACGGCCAGAGAGCGATGTCGATCAGGCCACGGAGTAACCCCCCGCGAGCGCGGGGCCGACTTCCTGGGGTTGCACGGGGGCCGGGGTGATGCAGAGCAACCCCCGCGAGCGCGGGGCCGACGACGACTACCCGGGGATCTGGGCGCCGGGCGAGGAGCGACCCCCGCGAGCGCGGGGCCGACGTGACCAGGGAGTCGAGGCGGCCGTACACCGTGGAGCAACCCCCGCGAGCGCGGGGTCGACGCCGCGGTCCGGGTTGCCCCGGACCTGACCCGGGAGCAATCCCCGCGAGCGCGGGGCCGACAGCACTGGAAGGCGCATGACTTCCGCGCTCAGGGAGCAACCCCGCGAGCGCGGGGCCGACGGAGGAACCCGATGCAGAGCGAAACGATCACCGGAGCAACCCCCGCGAGCGCGGGGCCGACGCCACCCAGCCGAGGATGGTGGTCGTGGGCGTTGAGCAACCCCCGCGAGCGCGGGGCCGACGAGCTGGGAGAGCGCGATGACCGGGATCTCGAGGAGCAACCCCCGCGAGCGCGGGGCCGACGGGACGACGCTGCCGGTCCACGGGCTCGTGCCGGAGCAACCCCCGCGAGCGCGGGGCCGACTGGGACTTTTGAAGCGTGCAGCACTGTCCGTCAGAGCAACCCCCGCGAGCGCGGGGCCGACCGGGGTCGCGGGGATCTTCTGGTCCGCGAACGGGGAGCAACCCCCGCGAGCGCGGGGCCGACACGATGCGGTACCGGCCGGTGTAGCCGGTGGGGGAGCAACCCCCGCGAGCGCGGGGCCGACCACGCTGCCCAACCAGGTGGACACCGCGAAGCGAGAGCAACCCCCGCGAGCGCGGGGCCGACTCCCACCGGTACATATCCCGATAATCCATCGGAGAGCAACCCCCGCGAGCGCGGGGCCGACAGGGCGGAGGGCATCGCGGAGGTCGAGACCGAGGAGCAACCCCCGCGAGCGCGGGGCCGACCCGCCGTTGGCGTCCGGCAGCAGGAGTCGGACGGAGCAACCCCCGCGAGCGCGGGGCCGACCGTCCTGGCGGGAGCCCCTGACGGTACCGCCGGGAGCAACCCCCGCGAGCGCGGGGCCGACCTGCTCCCACTTGGTCTGTCTGGTCACACCGAGGAGCAACCCCCGCGAGCGCGGGGCCGACGGGATCACCGTCCTGATCCTCGTCCGGGTCCCGGAGCAACCCCCGCGAGCGCGGGGCCGACATCTGCGGGAGGTAGGTCTCGGCGGTCTTCTGGGAGCAACCCCCGCGAGCGCGGGGCCGACGGCCCCAAGGACGTCATGGAGCACGCCGAGAGGGAGCAACCCCCGCGAGCGCGGGGCCGACACTTCCTGACCTGCGGTGATCTGCGTCAACTGGCGCCGGTTGATTCAGTTCGATTCGGTGGGCTTCCCAGAGCAGACCTCATGCGCCGATCGTTGTCTCTTCGTGAATCCAGGACGGATTGTCAGGGCCTCGATCTACGCTCCGAAGCGTACTCGGACATGGAGGTCGAGGCATGGCCGGTGACCGCTGGCAGTGGTACCCGGCGACAGCAGCACCGCCCTCGGCGCACTCGACGCGGGCATCCCCCAACTCATCCTGCCTGATGGCTCGGACCGCTTCATCGCCGCGGCCGCCGTACACCAGCGCGGAGCCGGGCTCAGCGCGACCGCTGAGGAGATCACACCGGCCCTGCTCCACCGCCTTCTCACCGACGACACCATGACCCGCGCCGCCCGCGAAGTCAGCACCGAAATCGCGGCGATGCCCAGCCCGACCACTGTGGCGAAGCACCTCACCACCTTCGCCCACCCCACCACCTGAGCCCCCCGCCCCCGGCGCCGGCCGCCGTCCGCACGGAACCCCCCTCCGTCCGGACGCCGCCCAGCGCCGACCGATCCGGGGGCCCACCGCCCGTCACCGGACGGTCCGTCAGACCCGCCCCAGGTGCAGCGGCAGGTGGTTCAGCTCCCAGCCGACCGGGCGGTCGCCGGGGATCAGGGTGCCGGGGTCGGCCGCGAGTTGCAGTCCGGGGTAGCGGTCGAGGAGCCGCCCGAAGGCGATGGCCGCTTCCAGCCTGGCCAGCGCCGCGCCCAGGCAGAAGTGGATGCCGTACCCGAACGAGAGGTGGTGGTCGGCCTGGGCGGCCCGCTTCCGGGTCAGGTCGAGCCGCTCGGCGCGGTCGTGGTGCCGCAGGTCGAGGTTGGCGGCGTCGAGGTGGGGGTGGACGGCCTCGCCCCTGCGGATTTGCACGCCCCGCAGGACGAGGTCGCGGTCGGCGTACCGCAGGCGCGCGGAGGGCACCGGGCCGCACCAGCGCAGCAGTTCCTCGACGGCGTGCGGCAGCAGCGCGCGGTCCCGGCGCAGCAGGGCGAGCTGTTCGGGGTGGGTGAGCAGGGCCAGGGTGCCGTTGGCGATCAGGTGGGCGGTGGTCTCGTGGCCGGCCAGGACGAGGATGAGGGTCATGCTGACCATCTCGTCCTCGCTCATTGCCGCGTTGGAGGGGCCGCCGTCCGGGCCGCCGTTCGGGCCGATGTCCGCGCTGTCGTCTCGCGCCTGGAGCATCCCGCTGATGAGGTCGCTGCCGGGCTCCGCGCGGCGGCGGTCGATCAGCTCCCGGACGTGCCGGACCAGGGCGGGTGTCGCCGTCCGCAGCCGTTCGGTGTGGCCGGCCGTCAGGTTCCGGCTCCAGTCGGACCAGAGGTGCCGGTCGGGCTCTGGGACGCCGACCAGTTCGCAGATGACGGCGACCGGCAGCGGGTAGGCGAAGTGCTCGACGAGGTCGACGACGCCGAACTCGTCACGGTGGTCGGGCAGTTCGTCGATCAGCCGGTCGGTGATCAGCTCGATCGACGGGGCGAGGAGCTGAATGCGGCGGGCGGTGAACTCGCGGGACACCAGCCGGCGCAGGCGGGTGTGGCGCGGGGGGGTCCAAGTCGACGATGGCGTTGAGGAAGTAGTGGTGCGTCTCCGGCAGTAGCCCAAGCGCGGTCAGGCCGGCGATGCGCGGGTCGGGGGAGCCGTCGGCGGCGAGGGTGGAGGGTGCGCTGGTCAGGCGGGGGTCGGTGAGGACGTCGCGTACCTCGGCGAAGCCGGACGCCACCCAGCCCATGGACCCGTCGGGCATCCGGCTCTCGCGGACCGGACACCCGCCGGCGTGCTCGGCGAGTACGGGTGCGGGTGCAGGTACCGGCGTTGGTACGGGTGCCGGCGATGCTACCGCCTGGTCGTTCGGCATCGTGCGTCGTCCCTTTCCGGGCCGGCCCGGTGCCCCGGGCATTTGGTCGGACCTCTGAGGCGGTCGGACATCTCTGCGGCGGAGGCTTCCCGGGAGGCGAAGGACGTCCAGGGCCCGGGCCCGCCGGGCGCTCACAGGTGAAGCGGGAGGCGGGTGAGGCGGCGGCCCACGCCCGGCACGTGGACGCGTTCCAGCCGGTCCGGGGAGACGGCCAGCCGGAGGCCGGGGAACCGGGCGGTCAGCGCGCCCAGCAGGACCTGCGTCTCCAGGCGGACGAGGGCGGCGCCGAGGCAGAAGTGGGCGCCGTGGCCGAGGGCGACGTGGTCGTCCTGCGCGTCCTGGTAGCGGGTGATGTCGAGCCGGTCGGCGTCGGGGTGGTACCGGCGGTCGCGGTTGGCGCCGAGGAGGGAGAGGACGACGGCCTCGCCGGCCCGGATGCGGGTGCCGTACAGGTCGATGTCCTGAGCGGCGAAGCGCGGCCGGGTCGCCGGGACGGAGCCGCCCCAGCGCAGCAGCTCCGTCACGGCGGAGGGGAGCAGGACGGGCTCGTCGCGCAGCAGTTCCAGCTGGTCGGGGTGGGCGAGCAGGGCGGCGAGGCCGTTGGCGAGGAAGTAGGCGGTGTTCTCGTAGCCGACGTTGGTCACCAGCATCGTCATCGTGACGATGTCCCGTTCCGGGAGAGGAGGTTCACCGTCCGGGGAGGGCGTCACCATCGCGCTGATGAGGTCGTCGCCGGGGGTGCGCCGACGCTCCTCGATCAGCGCGAGCACGTGGTCCACGAGGGCGGGCGCGGAGTCGCGGACGAGGTCGGTGTCCAGGCCGTTGAGGTCGTCCGCCCAACGGCGCCACAGCGGGCGGTCCTGTTCGGGAATGCCCACCATCTCGCAGATCACCGTGATCGAGAGGGGGAAGGCGACCTCCTCGATGAAGTCGACACTGCCGTCGGCGGCCGCCCGTCCGGGCAGCTCGCTCAGGAGCCGGTCGGTGATCTGCTCCACCCGGGGCCGCAACGCGTGGATGCGGCGCGCGGTGAAGTGCGGCGTGACCGCCTTGCGCAGCCGGGTGTGGTCGGGCGCGTCGAGGTCCAGCAGGGCGCGCAGCAGGTACTGGTTCATCCGCTCCGGCAGGCCGAGCCACCGGATCTGCGCCATGCGGGGGTCCTCGCCGGTGAACCCCGGCACGGAGAGCGGGGACTGCACCAGCCGCGGGTCCCCGAGCCCGGCCCGAACGTCGTCGAACCGGGTGATCATCCACGCCGGCAGCCCGCCGGGCAGGGTGATCCGCACGACGGGCGCCTGCTCCCGCAGTCCGCCGAGTACGTCCTCGGGCAGCTCCGGGCACTGCGGATCGAAGATCAACGGGCAGGCGGAGAACGTCGGTTGGCCGGGCGCGTCGGAGTCACGGTCGGAAACCTCGCGCGGATTCGCCGGGCTGGTGGTCATGACGCACCCCACTCTGAGAACGCACTGCTCATGCCCCTGCAACTCCGACCCGCCGGGATCGGTCACGGCCTCGTCCCCCGCAGGTGTGACGCCTGGACACCGCCTTGCCCGCGCTGGCCGAAGCCCGCCGCGGAGTCCGGACGAAGTCCCACAGCGCCATGGCGGACCGGGGCCGCCAGCCGCAACGCACCTACGCCACCACCGACCTCAGCGCGACCGCCGAGCAGATCACCCCGGCCCTGCCCCACCGCCTCTTCATGACGACGCCCTGACCCGCGCCACCCGCGAGCTCAGCACCGAAGTAGCAGCGATGCCAAGCCCGACCGCCGTGGCGTCGCACCTCGCCACCCTCGCCCACCCCACCACTGAGCCACCCCGCCCCACCGGCCACGCCCACCCGTACGGTGCCGAGCGTCGCCTGCACGGAACCTCTCTCCTTGCGGCCGCCGTCCGGCCCCGACACGCGCTCTCGACCGGCACCTTCCGAGAGCCTGCACCGCGACCTCTACACCCGCCTGCCGACGCACGCCGAAGACTTCCTTCTACGAGTGCCTGTAAGGCCAGGGAACAACCCCCGCGAGCGCGGGGCCGACCCAGTGAGGGCCTCGATCAGCTGGGCATTCGACGAGCAACCCCCGCGAGCGCGGGGCCGACCCGGCTGGGCTGGACTACCCGACCGAACTCGAAGAGCAACCCCCGCGAGTGCGGGGCCGACGACCAGGAACTCGGTGCGGCCCCGGGTCGGGAGGAGCAACCCCCGCGAGCGCGGGGCCGACGCGCGGACGGGGGCGCTGAGCACCGGCGACCCGGAGCAACCCCCGCGAGCGCGGGGCCGACATGTGGCGCGTGTCGATGTCGTACGTGACCTGGGAGCAACCCCCGCGAGCGCGGGGCCGACCACTGGGGTGCGGGGCGGTGGGCATGAGCAGGGGAGCAACCCCCGCGAGCGCGGGGCCGACGCAAACCCGCAGCTCAAAGCCCACGTAGAGGGGGAGCAACCCCCGCGAGCGCGGGGCCGACGACCTGAACAACTACGAGCACCTGCGGAAGCTGGAGCAACCCCCGCGAGCGCGGGGCCGACACTTCCTGACCTGCGGTGATCTGCGTCAACTGGCGCCGGTTGATTCAGTTCGATTCGGTTGGCTTCCCATAGCAGACCTCATGCGCCGATCGTTGTCTCTTTGTGAATCCAGGGTGGATTGTCAGTGCCCCGACCTAGGCTCCGAAGCGTACTCGGACATGGAGGTCGAGGCGATGGTCGATGACCGCTGGCAGTGGTACCCGCCTGAGGTAGAGGGCTGGTTGGGTGCCCTGTGGGGCAAGTCTGCCGGGCGGGCCGGAGGGACGGCCAACCTGTTGTTGTCGCACATGCTGGACACCGCTGCCGTGGCGGAGATCGTCTGGGACCGATACCTGCCCCCGGTGACGCGGCGGCGTCTGGACGCCGTCGCGGGCGGGCCGGGCAAGGGGCGACGGCTGTTCGCCTGGCTGTGCGGGATCCATGACTGCGGCAAGGCCACCCCGGTGTTCCAGTGCCTCGACCCCGCTGGCGAGGCCGCGGTCCGCCAGGCGGGCCTGAGCTGGGACAAGTACGCGGTGAAGGGGGTGTCCTGGCGGCACGACAAAGCCGGTGCCCGCGTGTTGAGGGCGCTGCTCACCGAAGCGACGTGGTCGAAGGAGCAGGTCGGTTGGGTCTGGCCGCTGGTCGCCGGCCACCACGGTCTGGTCCCGACCCTGGGGCAGCTGAGCCCGCCGAAGAGGAACGAGAGGCTGCAGGGAAACAGCCGGCCCTGGAAGCTCGCGCAGTCGGCGCTGGTGGAGGTCTTCTCCCGGGAGCTCGGCTACGAGGGCGAGGCGCCGCTTGCCGCCGTCGAACCTCTGGAGGTGCCGAGCCGAGCGGTGCAGCTCCAGCTGGCCGGCTTCGTGGTGATGGCGGACTGGATCGCCAGCGACGAGCGGCACTTCACGGGCGTGTCGGATCTGGCGAGGGTGACGATGCCGCAGGCGCGGCAGCGGGCTGCGGCAGCGTGGGCGCGGCTCGGACTGCGTGGTGGGTGGGGAGCGCTGCCACTGCCCGGTCCGGAGGCGTTCCGGGACCGTTTCGGCCACGGGCCCAGGCCTTCGCAGGAGTTGGTCCTTGACGTGGTGCGCCGGATGGGCGGGCCGGGCCTGGTGATCGTCGAGGCTCCGATGGGGGAGGGGAAGACGAAGGCGGCGCTGGCGGCGGCCGAGCTGATGGCCGCCCGTCACGGCGCGGACGGAGTGTTCCTGGGCATGCCGACCCAGGCGACCGCGGACCCGATGTTCACCCAGGTCCGGTCGTGGCTGCGCGAGGTCGGCGACGGCCTGGAGGACCAGGTCGCGCTGCTGCACGGCAAGCGTATGGTCAACAAGCAGTGGCGCGCCCTCCTGGAGGGCACCGGTGAGTGGGGGCAGGACGCCGACTCCTACTACTCGTCCGTGGGGGAAGACGAGTTCGGGATGTCGACCGACTGCTTCGACGGCTGCGAGGGCGGGGAGCGCAGGGTCCCCGCCGAGTGGTTCCTGGGCCGTCGCCGAGGTCTGCTGAGCCCGTTCGCGGTCGGCACCATCGACCAGCTCCTGTACGCCGCGACCCGCACCAAGCACGTGATGCTGCGTACGGCCGGCCTGATGGGCAAGGTCGTGATCCTCGACGAGGTCCATGCCGCCGACGTCTACATGTCGCAGTTCCTGCTGGAGGGCCTGTGGTGGCTCGGACAGGCCGGCGTGCCGGTGGTGTTGCTCTCGGCGACTCTGCCGCCCGAGCAGCGGCGTGATCTGGCCGCTGCCTACCTGGCCGGCACGCAGTCCGCGGAGGCCCCGGCGGCGCCGGAGCTTCCCGAGCCGCAGGGCTATCCGAGCGTGACGGCGGTCTGGCCGGGGCGGGACGGGCAGCCAGAGGTTCTCGTGGAGAGCACCGAGTCATGGCGCCACGATCTCCAGGTACGGATCGAAGTGCTCCACGAGCAGCCGGCGACCGATGCCCAGGCCGCGGACGACGACACCGGGCCGGCGGACGCCGCCGTGACCGACTACCTGCGGGAGCGGCTGACCGACGGCGGATGCGTGCTGATCATCCGCAACACCGTGGCCCGCGCCCAGGCCACGTTCGACGCCCTCCACAAGGAGTACGGCGCCGACGTGCGGCTCCTGCATGCCCGCCTGCACGCAGGCCACCGGGCCGACCGCACCCAGGAGGTGCTGGAACTCCTCGGCCCGCCGAGAGAAGGATCCGACCGCCCCGGCAGGCTGATCGTCGTCGCCACCCAACTCGCGGAGCAGTCCTTCGACGTCGACGCCGACCTGCTGATCACCGACCTCGCGCCCATGGACCTGCTCCTCCAGCGCATCGGCCGCCTCCACCGCCACGACGGCGTCAAGCGCCCCCACGCGCTGTCCCAGCCCACCGTCGTCGTCACCGGCATCGGCCTCGACGGCGACAGGGCGCCGTACATCCTGCGGGCCTCCGAGGGGATCTACGGCCGCTACCTCCTGCTGCGCACGGCCGCCGAGGTCGGGCGGGCGGCGACGTCCGACGAAGGCGCATGGAGCATCCCTGGCCAGGTGCCGGACCTGGTCGCCCGGGTCTACGGCACGGACCCGGTCGTCCCGGCGGCCTGGGCCGAGGCCGAGGCGCAGGGCTGGCAGGAGTGGGAGGAACGGCAGACCGAGCGTCGAGCGAAGGCTGCCGGGTACCTGCTGACCCGTGCCGGTGAGCACGGGGCCCAGACGCTAGCGGGTCTGCACTACGGCGCCCTCGGCAAGCTGGCCGAGGGGCAGTTCGAGGCGCTCGTCCGGGACGGCGACCCGAGCGCGGAGGTCGTCCTGGTGCGCCGTCTCGGGGAGGACGACGTCCGAGCAGTGACGGGCCGAAGCCTCGGCCCGAACGGCGAGGTCGCGGCGGAGGTGGTGGACGACGTGCTCTCCGGCACGGTACGCCTTCCCGCCAGGCTGACCGAAGCGGCCGAGCAGGCGCTCGGTCCGCTGTCGGGCTGGCGGGACCATCCATGGCTGCGCCACAGCCTGGCCCTGGAGCTCGACGGACAGGGCGAAGCGGTCATTGGCGACTTCCGGCTGCGCTACGACGACCTGCTCGGCCTCGTGGTGAGCGGAGGAAGACCGTACCGATAGCGGGGTGTGTGGGCAGGAGAGACAGAGTGCCGCTCCGCCCACACGACTCCAAACCCGCGAACGCGGGGCCTACTTGCAGCCGGGACCGGCTCGCAGACAGAGCCAGGGGCCATCCCCGCGCACAAGATCCTGCGGGGCCGAGGAGCAATTCAAGCATTCGCCCTACAGCAGACCTTCACCGATGCCACGATGAATCAGCGGCGAGCTAGACAGAGCCAGTTGGGAGACCAGTGCGTGCCTGGGTACAACCTTGTCGATGAACCGTGGCTGGCGGTGCGCCCCGTCGGCGGCGGGCCTCCCGTGGAGCTGGGGATCGCCGAGGCCCTGGCCCGGGCCCACGAACTGGAGGGCCTCGTCGTCGAGTTCTCGACCCAGCTGCCGGCCGTCCTGCGCCAGGTCCTGCTGCCCGTCGTCGCCCACGCCACTGGCGCACCCGCGACCCTCCGGAACAAGGGCGACCGGCTCGCGCAGAAGGACGGGTTCACACAGGACGAACTGGACAGGCTCCAGGCCCACTTCGACAAGCACCGCGCGCAGTTCGACCTCTTCGACCCGGTCTCCCCCTTCGCGCAGGTCGCCGGACTGCGGACCGCCAAGGACGAGACGAAGGGCTCCGCCGCCCTGGTGGCGACCGCGGCGAGCGGCAACAACGTCCCGCTGTTCGCCAACCGCAGCGACGCGGACCCGCTCGACCTGACGCCGGCCCAGGCCGCCCACTGGCTCCTGAACGCCCACTGCTGGGACACCGCCGCCATCAAGACCGGCGTCGTCGGTGACGACCAGGTCAAGGCGGGCAAGACCACGGGCAACCCGACCGGCCCGCTCGGCCAGCTCGGCGTCATCGTCCCCACCGGGCGCACCCTGTACGAGACCCTCCTGCTGAACCTCCCCATCACCCCGCCCGAGGTCCTCGGCGTCCCGCAGTGGATGCGCGGCCCGCACGAACCCGCCTGGAAGCCCCGTAAAGCCGAGGGCCTCCTCGATCTGTGGACGTGGCAGGCGCGGCGGATCCGCCTCATCCCGCACCAGGACGAGACCGGTCGGCCGAGGGTTGCGCGGGTGGTCGTCAGCGCCGGTGACCGGCTCACGCCGATGTCCGAGCAAGAGCCGCACACCGCCTGGGCGTTCACCGCGCCCGCCAAGAAGCCCGCCGCCGCCCTGCCCGAGCGCAGGCCGCGCCGCCACACCCAGGGCAAGGCCGCCTGGCGCGGCCTGGACGCCCTCCTCGCGCCCACCCGCCAGAGCTCCGACGGCGCCTTCGAGACCAGCGTTCTGCTCGACGAGGTCAGCGCCCTGCGGGAGGACGGCCGGCTCCCCGCCGACTACCCGCTGCAGGTCGAGACCTTCGGCATGGTCTACGGCACCCAGTCCGCCATCGTCGAGGACGTCATCCACGACGCCATCCCCCTGCCCCTGCTCGCCCTCCACCAGGACAGCGAGGCCCACCAGCTCCTCCTGGACGTGGCCGAGCAGGCGGAGCAGCTCGCGAAGGCCGTCAACAACCTCTCCGCTGACCTGCGCCGGGCCGCCGGCGCCGACCCCATCCCCTGGGACAAGGGCCAGCGCCCCGGCGACCTCCTCCTGCACACCCTCGACCCCCTGGTGCGCCGTCTGCTCGCGGGCGTCCGCGACGCCGGAGCCGACGACGAGGTCCTGGAGCGGGGCAGGCTCGCCTGGGAGGAAGTCGCCCACCACCGCGCACGGGACGCGGCGAACGAACTCCTGCTGGCCGCCCCGGCCACCACCTTCACGGGCCGCACCGTCACCCCGGCAGGCAAGTCGGGCAAGTCGCAGACCTACAAGCTCGGCACCGCCGGCGCCAACTTCCGGCACCGGCTCGACGAGATCCTTCCCCGGTACGCCGACGCCGTCCGGGAAGCGGCCGCCGCCCGCGCCGCCGGGACCGGACGCGCCCTCGAACCCGATCCCGCCCCTGGAGCGGACCTTGACGACTGAGCACACCACCACCGCCAAGCAGCGCCGGTACTGGGACGAGCACACCGCCCCCGACCACACCTGGCGACTCGACCCCCGCACCAAGCAGCCGCGCCGACCCCCCGGCGAGGACCTCGCGGCCATGCGCTCCGGCCTCGGCCGCCCCGTCATGGACAGCCCCAAGATGTGGCCGCTCTACAGCTGCGAGGTCAACGACGTCCTCGCCCTGCGCGACGAGGTCTCCGACGAGCAGAAGGCCGAGCACGCCGCCCTCGCCCTCTACGGCCTGCACCAGCAGAGCCAGTCCAGGCCGATGCACCGCCGCGGCGTCAAGCTCGGCGAGGCCCTGCGGGCGCTGCGCCGCAGCGGCAAGTTCAGCGAGGAGGCGCTCGACACCCGCGTCGCCCAACTCGCCGGTGCCACCAGCGTCTCCGCGCTGCTGGTCCACCTGCGCGGTCTGGTCACCCAGCTGCGCACCGTCGGACAGCCGCTGGACTACGACCACCTGATGGCCGACATCCAGGCCTGGCACCACACCGACCGGCGCCCGCAGGTCCGCCTCAAGTGGGCCGTCGGCTACCAGGCTTGGAAGGACAAGGCACCCGCCGACTGATCGCCCGCCGACCGATCGCCCGCCGACCTACGCCCGGACCGCCACCTTTCGAGGAGCAGCGCATGACCGACCGCCTCTACATCGACGTGCACATCCTGCAGACCGTCCCGCCGGCGAACCTCAACCGGGACGACAACGGCAACCCGAAGGAGGCCTACTTCGGCGGCAAGCGCCGCTCCCGCGTCTCCTCCCAGGCCTGGAAGCGCGCGACCCGCATCCACTTCGCCGAGAGCCGCGACCGGCAGGACCTCGCCACCCGCACCAAGCGGATCGCCGCCCAGCTTGCCAAGGCCATCGCCGAGCGCACCGGCCTCGCCGCCGAGGATGCGCAGCGGATCGCCGACGCGCTGATCAAGTCGACCGGGATCTCCGCGGGCAAGAAGGAGGGCGACACCGCCTACCTGCTCTTTTACGGGCGCCGCCAGCTGGACGCCATCGCCGCCCTCGTCGCCGACACGGCCGCCGACCTCGCCGCCCTCGACGCCAAGGCCCTCGACGAGGCGGTCAAGGCCCTGCCGGTCAAGGAGCAGCTGCAGACGGGCCACCCGGCCGACGTCGCGCTCTTCGGCCGCATGGTCGCCGACATCCCGGGGCTGAACGTGGACGCCGCGACGCAGGTCGCGCACGCGATCTCGACCCACGCCGCCGAGCTCGAGTTCGACTACTACACGGCGGTCGACGACGAGAACGCGGCCGACGAGACGGGCGCCGGAATGATCGGCACCATCGGCTTCAACTCGGCCACGCTCTACCGCTACGCGACCGTCGGCCTGCACCAGCTGCGGGAGAACCTCGGCGACGACAAGGCCACCGTCGACGCCGTCGACCTGTTCGTCGACTCCTTCGCCCGTTCCATGCCGACCGGTTACGGCAACTCCTTCGCCCACCGCACCCGCCCGAGCCTGGTCGCCGTCGTCGTGCGCGCCGACCAGCCGGTGAACCTCGTCTCCGCGTACGAGAACCCGGTCCCGGCGAGCCGGGGCATCGTCGCGGAGTCCGCGCGCCGCCTCGCGGGGGAGTTCGCCACCGCCACCGAGCAGTGGGGCGACACCCCGCTGTACGTCGGCATCTGCCACACCCTCGGCACCGCCGACGCCGACGAGACCGGGCAGCAGCTGGCGGAGGCCTTCGGCGCGAACCGCACCTTCCCCGAGCTGCGCGAGGGCCTGCGCACCGCGCTCATCGAGCGGGTGAACGACAACTGATGCCCGCCGACCCCACCCCCACGACGGTCCCGAAGGACGAGGCGCAGGCGGTCCTCGTGCTGCGCCTCGCCGGGCCGCTCCAGTCCTGGGGCGACCGCAGCGCGTTCAACCGCCGCGACAGCCGGCCCCAGCCGACCAAGTCCGGTGTCGTCGGCCTGCTCGCGGCCGCCGCGGGCCGCCCGCGCGAAGCGGACATCACCGACCTGGTCGGCCTGCGCCTGGGCGTGCGCATCGACCAGCCCGGCACCCTGCTGCGCGACTACCACACCGTCAGCGACTACCGGGGCCGGGCGCTGCCGCAGGCCGGGGTGAACGCCAAGGGCGTGCAGAAGCCGACCTCCCCGGCCAAGGACACCCACGTCACCCACCGCTACTACCTCCAGGACGCGGTGTTCGTCGCCGCCGTCCAGGGCCCGGCCGCCCTCGTCGAGACGCTCGCCGAGGCGATCCGCCGCCCCGCCTTCCCACTCGCCCTCGGCCGGCGCTCCTGCGTGCCCACCCAGCCGATCACCCTCGGCGCCGTGCGCGACGGCACCCTGGAGGACGTCCTCGCCGACGAGCCCTGGCAGGCGGGCGACGCGGCCAAGAGCGCCTACCGGCGGCGGGCCGAGCGAGCCGCGGAGCCGTTCTCGCCGCACCGGATCGACCTGGCCGCGACCTTCGACGACCCCTCGGGCGATGACACCCTCCAGGACGTCCCGCGTTCCTTCGACCCCCGCGAACGCGGCTTCTCCACCCGGCGGATCCGCCACGCCTGGCTCACCGTCCCCACCGGCCTCGCCCCGTCCACCACGACCGCGCAACCGTCCGCCGCCGCCTCCGCCGGCCACGACCCGTTCGCCCTGCTGGGCTGGTGACCCGATGACCTACCTCTCCCGCGTCCGTATCAACCCGCTGCGCGCCGCCAGCCGCACCCTGCTCGCCAACCCCCGCGCCCTGCACGGCGCCGTGACGGCCGGCATCCCCGACACCGAGCCCGGCGACCGGATCCTGTGGCGCCTGGACGCCGACCACCCGCGCCGCCCGATGCTGCTGGTCCTCACCCCCTCCAAGCCGGACTGGACCCACATCGTCGAACAAGCGGGATGGCCCGACGCCGACGGCGAGCACTACGCGATCCGCGACTACAGCCCGCTGCTCGGCCAGCTCGCCGTCGGCCGCGAGTTCGCCTTCCGCCTCAAGGCCAGCCCCGTCCAGAACACCTCCAAGCCCGAGAAGCCCAGCGCTCACCACACCAAGAGCGCCGCCGAACTCCACCACCGCTCCTACCGCTTGGCCCACCGCACCGCCGCCCAGCAGCTCGCCTGGTTCCTGGACCGCACCGAGCGCTGGGGCTTCACCGTCCCCGAGGCCCGCACCGACCACCCGGCACCGGGCCTTGAACCGTCGGACTCCGACGCCCCCGCCGACGCGCGGCCCGCCCGTGAGGTGCGGATCACCGACCGCAGCCGCAGCACCTTCACCAAACCCGGTACCCGCACCGCCGTCACGCTCACCACCGCCACCTTCGAAGGCCGCCTGCGCATCAGCGACCCCGCGCTCCTGCAGACGGCGCTCCTCGGCGGCATCGGCCCGTCCAAGGCCTACGGCTGCGGCCTGCTCACCCTCGCGCCGCTGCCCGCCGGAGCCCGCTGACCGATGGCCGACATCTGGTGGAAAGCCCACCCCCACGACCTGCACCGCCTCGCCGACCGGGTCTCCAGCGTCTACGTCGAGCGCAGCCACATCGACCGCGACGAGAACGCCGTCGTCGTCATCAACAAGCGCGAGACCGTCCGCGTCCCGGCGGCGATGGTCGCCGTCATGCTCCTCGGCCCGGGCACCCGCATCACCCACGGCGCCGTCAACCTCCTCGCTGACTCCGGCACCACCGTGTGCTGGGTCGGCGAGCAGGGCGTGCGCATGTACGCCGCCGGCCTCGGCCCCAGCCGCGGCGCGGCCCTCCTCAACCGGCAGGCCTGGCTGGTGAGTCGGACGAAGGAACGCCTGGCCGTCGCACGGACCATGTACCGCATGCGGTTCCCCGGTGAGGACGTCAGCACCGCCACCATGCAGCAACTTCGCGGCCGCGAGGGCGCCCGCATCCGCAAGCTCTACCAGGCCGAAGCCCGCCGAACCGGCGTCCCCTGGAACGGACGGGTCTACAAGGCCGGCGACGCGTACGCCGCGGGCGACGACCTCAACCGCCTCCTGTCGGCGGCCAACGCCGCGCTCTACGGGATCTGCCACGCGGTCATCACCGGCCTGGGCGCCAGCCCCGGACTCGGCTTCGTCCACACCGGACTGGCCACCTCGTTCGTCCTCGACATCGCCGACCTCTACAAGGCCGAGTACACGATCCCCCTCGCCTTCGACCTCGCCCAGCAGGGCCACACCGAGGAACGCGACGCCCGCCTCGGCCTGCGCGACCGCATCGCCCAGGACAAGCTGCTGGGCCGCATCGTGAACGACGTCAAGACCCTCCTCAGCCCGGAGGGCACCGAGATGCCCGACGTCGAGGTCAACGAACTCTGGGACGAACGCGTCGGCACCGTCCAAGGCGGCGTCAACTGGTCCGGCACCGAAGGCCCGCCGGTCCCCGCCGCCTCCGACCCGGGCATGGGCGACGACCACCTGGCCATCATCGGCCCGGAGTTCACCCAGGACACGAGCAGCCCATGACCGTCATCCTCCTCATCGCCGCCCCCGAAGGCCTCCGCGGCCACCTCACCCGCTGGATGGTCGAAGTCAGCGCCGGCGTCTTCGTCGGCACCCCCAGCCGCCGCATCCGCGACCGCCTCTGGGACCTCCTCGCCACCCGCATCGGCGACGGCCAAGCCGTCCTCGTAGAGCCCGCCACCAACGAACAAGGCTGGACCGTCCGCACGGCGGGCAAAGACCGCTGGAAGCCCGTCGACTTCGACGGACTGATCCTCTCGGCCCGCTCCCGCCGATAGACCCGCAGGTCACGAAGTGTCGGCCCCGCACGTGCGGGGATGACTCCGCCGTCTCCGGCGTCGTCAAGGCCGCCGGCCTGTCGGCCCCGCACGTGCGGGGATGGCTCCGCGGCCAACCGGATCTCGACTTCGCGCCTGCCGTCGGCCCCGCACGCGCGGGGATGGCTCCCATCGCGCCACCTCTCGGCTCTCCTTCGGAAAAGCCGTGAGGTGGCGGTTTGTTGTAGTTGCGGGAGATATGATCGATCTGTCGCCAACCCTCGCCATGCACCTCGGCCGCATGGCGATCGTCGCGCAGGACCTGCCCGCCTCGACGCGAGCGCGGGTCCCCGGCGCGATCGAGCCGCACTTCACGCCGACGGCGAGGACGGGTCGGTAGGCTGCGGACATGCGTTCCGTGGTGTTCGACATCGGCGAGACCCTGACCAGCGACACCAGGTACTGGGGTGACTGGGCCCGGTGGCTCGGCGTCCCCACTCACACGATGTCCGCGCTGGTCGGGTCCGTGCTGGCCGAGGGCCGCGATAACGCCGACGCGATCCGGATCATCAGGCCGGGCGTGGATGTGGCCGCCGAGTGGCGGGACCGGCAGGCGGCCGGACAGGGGGACTATCTCGACGAGTCAGACCTGTACGCGGACGTCCGTCCGGCGCTGGCCCGACTGCGCGAGGCTGGGCTGTGGGTGGGCATCGCGGGTAACCAGAACTCGGTGGTGTCGGATCTGCTGCGCGGCCTTGACCTGCCGGCGGATGCCATCGCCACCTCTGCCGAGTGGGGCGTTTCCAAGCCCTCGCCGGAGTTCTTCGAGCGGGTGATCGAGTGGGCGCCTGGTGAGCCTGACGGGATCGTGTACGTCGGTGATCACCCGGCGAACGACATCACTCCGGCCCGGGCGGTCGGCCTTCGGACCGCGCACCTTCGCCGCGGTCCGATCGGGCTCACGACCAGTGCGCCTGCCGCAGACTGGACGGTCAACTCGCTGACCGAGCTGGCCGACGCGCTGATCGGCCAGTAGCAGAACCGCCTCGGCGGCGTGCCCGCCGAGGCGATCCAGTCCGGCGCCGGAGGGGTGCCGGTACCGTTCCGAGTGCGACCACGGAACGGAGCCACTCTGTGCCCGAAATCACCGCCCTGGGCCTGCGGATCGAAACAGCGCGGCACTCAGCGAAATTGACGCGTCGTCAACTGGAAGCGCTGTCCGGCGTCTCGTACAGCACCATCCGCAAGGTCGAGCGCGCCGAACGGTGGCCAGGCGACGGCATCCTGGAGGCACTGGCCCACGTACTCGGCCGCACCCCGGAGGAGCTCCTGGACGGCCCCGGCCGTACCGACAGCAGAGTGCACGCGGCCGTCCCCGCACTGCAGCGCGCGATCGCTGCGTACGACCTGCCAGAGGACGGCCTGGTCCGCCCCCTTCCGGAGCTGGCGGCGGCCGTCGACCGAGCGGTCGAGGACCGGGTGCAGTCGCAGTACGCCCGGCTCGCTGAGGACGTGCCGGGCCTGCTGGCGGAGCTGTTCCGTGCGGTCGATCAGGCACTCGCCGCCGACCACGCCCAGGCCGCCCGTTGCCTCGTGCTGGCCATTCGGTCAGCGGACGCGGTGGCCTACAAGTACGGGTACCGTGATCTGTCGGCCAGGCTGGTTGAACTGATGCGGTGGGCTGCCGCGCTGGCCGCTGATCCCGCCCTTGAAGCCGCAGCTGCCTACGTTCGCATGGAAACCTTCTTTTCTGCCAACCAGCTCGACCCCGGCCTGCGGTCGCTCAGGGCCGCCATCGATCGGGTGCCACCGCTCAGTACGGAGCCGCTCATGGCTGCCGCAGCGGCCCTGCACATGCGGGCCGCGGTGGTGGCCGGCCGCATGCGGCGGCCCGACGATGCCCGAGAGCACCTGAGGGATGCCGAGGCGCTGGCCTCCCGGGTGAGGGAGCAGCTGTACGACGGCACCGCCGTGGGCCCGGACAGCCTGGAGATCCACCGCCTGGCGGTGGCGGTGGAGTTGGGTGAGCCGGGTGATCTGCGGGAGGCAGTGGATGCCGCGACACGGTGGGCGCCGCCGTGGGACCTGCCTGCCGAGCGCCGCTCTCACTACTACATCGACCTCGGAAGGGCCCAGGTACAGCTGGGCCGACCGCAGCACGCTGCCGACAGCCTCCTGGTGGCCCGGCAGATTGCGCCGCAGCACGTCCGAGAGCACGGGCAGGTACGGACCGAGCTGGCGACGATGGTCCGGCTGACTCGCGGACGCGATGCCCGGGTGATGGCGCTGGCCCGGTGGGCGCGGGCCGTGTAGAGAGCCGGGGTGCCACAGGTTGTGGCACTTCTGGGGGCAGTGGCCGGGGATCGTGGTCCGTGTGACAGGGACACCGAACGAGATCGCTGTGGACCCGGCCACGATCAGCCCTGCACGTCTCCATGGCGAGGCGTGCGTACGGTGCGGCTCCCCTGAGCCGCCGCTGATCGCGGCCGGTCACGTCTACACCCCGACCAGTGCTACCTCGGCTCCGCTCGGCTGGGCCGTAGTTGCGCACCTGAGCTGCATGGAGGAGCAGTGACCTTCCACCTGCCCACCGTTCAGCCCGCAGCCGCTCGTCGTCCGCCCCGCGCGGCGCCCCCGAGCGACGCGGACGCGACCTGGGCCCGGATGCGGCGAGACGAGCACCGGTCCGTCGCCGGCGGCTGCCCCCGCTGCGACGTGCCGTGGCCGTGCCCCGCCGCCGCGGACGCGCGGGAGCGCATGATGGAGGACCAGTGACGGAGCAGACACAGAGCCAGGTCGACACCCAAGCCCCGGCCGACCCTGGCGAACGGGTGTGCGGTCACTGCCGCACCTGCGGCCGGTACGGCCTCGGTACCTACGACGGGCAACTCGGCGCGAGCCTCTACGACTGGATCGCCGACCACGTCGGGTGCCTGAAGCGAGACACGGAGGCGAAGTGGTGACCGGCGACGCGGATGCGTCCTCTGCCTGGATCACCGCGGAACTCGACCAGGCCCGGGCCGTACGGAGGGACGGGCGGCGGACCCTGGACTTGGGGGGCAACGTTCCCGTCGACGCCGGTCAGGAGCTCTGGCTCCGAGCGGTTGCCGTAGCCATGGTGATCAGCGAGGGCAACGAGTGAGCGCCGTCGGTGGGATGCCTGGCGGGGCACAGGATGAGTGGGGGTTGTGCACTGGCTGCTGGACATGGGTCAGGGGCCCGGTCCTGAGGGATATCACGGCGTACACCTCCGAGGTGGCCCACTGCTAGCCGGACGCCTCCCCTGATCCGAGTACAGGAGGTCTGCCGTCACTGCCCGCAGGGCTGGCCGGCGGACCTCCTCCGGGGCGACCTGCTCGGTGAACGTCAAGGCTGCGACCGTGTGGCGATGCTCGCCGAGGTGGTGTCACATGCGCGTGCAGTCCGTGCCGTACCGGGCCCGGCGCTCTGGTGTCGGCAGCCGCTCCGGGGCGATCCGTGCCGCGTGCGGGACGCCTTCAACAGGGCCCACAGAGTCCGTCACGAGTGAAGCTCTGCCCGACCACCCCGAGGTGCAGAACCCGGCCCACCACACCTCGCAGCCCGGTAGCCTGCCGCACAGCGACCAGCCCGCGGCCGCCATGGCCTGCCCGATGTGCGGGTCGGGCGCCACCTACCAGACCATGGACGGCCGGTGGGGCTGCACCCAGTGCGGCTCGACCTGGGCCTGAGCAAGCAGGAGGACGGCAGCATGCCGATCTGCGCCGAGTGCTGCACAGCGGATGCAGTCATCGAGGACCTGGACGTGGACCCCCCTCGGCCGTGGTGCCTGGGGTGCGCCACCGCCCTGGTCGCCGCAGGTGACCCGGTGATCAACTACCGGTCCCTGACAGCCTCGGCAGCCGAGTACTCGCGTACTCTGACGGCCCGCAGCACCGCGACGTTGCCGTTCGGGTAGTTGCCGACCGACCACACGACGAACGCGCCCCCGCCCGGCCGAAGCCGAGCGGGGGCGCGGTAGTTCAGAGGCAGAGCCCAGCGAGGACAGCCACCAGCGCGGCCAGCAGCCCCGAGACGATCCCGACGACCGAGGACACCGGGCTGCGCACCTGTCACCGGTCCGCTTACGGCACTTCCTCGGCCGCAGTACGGGCGCGCTCACCTTCGACCGGGCGCCGCTCGTGGTCGGCGAGCGTGGGTGCTGTGGAGCCACCCCGCGAGCGCGGGGCCGACGGCGGGTCGCACTTCGTGCTGGGTGAGCCAGCCGAGTAACCCCCGCGAGCGCAGGGCCGACCCGCGACGTGCGGATCATTTGACGTCGAAGACCGGAGCAACCCCCGCGAGCGCGGGGCCGACGCATCGAACGCCGGAAACGTCGATGTGGACATGGAGCAACCCCCCCCGCGAGCGCGGGGCCGACCAGGCCTCGAACCGGCGCCAGGCCAAGCCCGGGGAGAAACCCCCGCGAGCGCGGGGCCGACCGAAGCGCCTGGGCCTCCGTGAGGAGGCGCGAGGAGCAACCCCCGCGAGCGCGAGGCCGACAGCACCGGCCGGTGGTCGGGGATCGGCTCGACCGAGCAACCCCCGCGAGCGCGGGGCCGACCGGGAATCCATCACCATCGTGGACCGCTACCGGGAGCAACCCCCGCGAGCGCGGGGCCGACATATCGGAGTCAAGCCCCGATGTCGGTATCGCAGAGCAACCCCCGCGAGCGCGGGGCCGACGCCCCCGCCTCAACAGGCGGGGGCGCTTCCGGAGCAACCCCCGCGAGCGCGGGGCCGACGCCTTGCCGCAGGCGCCCCGGCACTGGCAGCGGGAGCAACCCCCGCGAGCGCGGGGCCGACTGATTCCGTGACGGAACCGGAATCCTCTACCCGGAGCAACCCCCGCGGCGCGGGGCCGACATCCGCGACCTGAACGAGCATGCGTGGGACACGGAGCAACCCCGCGAGCGCGGGGCCGACGCGCACATGGACATGGACGCCCTTGTAAGCCGGGAGAAACCCCCGCGAGCGCGGGGCCGACATGACGGGCTTGCCACTCACCTGGAATGTCAGGGAGCAACCCCCGCGAGCGCGGGGCCGACACCGGACCGCATTGGGCGGCGAGGGCCGCCAGAGAGCAACCCCGCGAGCGCGGGGCCGACCACGTGGTGCAGTTCAGCGGCGGGATCGGCTCGGAGCAACCCCCCGCGAGCGCGGGGCCGACTCGTCGTAGCGCACGACCAGCGAGCCGTTCTCGGAGCAACCCCCGCGAGCGCGGGGCCGACGGGCTGACGGTTGTCGGCTCGCTCACCGCTGAGGAGCAACCCCCGCGAGCGCGGGGCCGACAGGGCCGTTCTTGTTCGGCTCCGGTCTTTCCCGGAGCAACCCCCGCGAGCGCGGGGCCGACAGAAAGGTCGTCAGCTCCAAGGTGAAGAAGCTGGAGCAACCCCCGCGAGCGCGGGGCCGACGACGACATGGTGCTGCTGATCGCCGACGCCGGGGAGCAACCCCCGCGAGCGCGGGGCCGACAGTCCTGTGGGTGGGGAAGGAACGCAGCCGGGCGAGCAACCCCCGCGAGCGCGGGGCCGACCTCATCGAGCACGAGGCGGGCCCGCGGCCGGAGGAGCAACCCCCGCGAGCGCGGGGCCGACCTGTCGGAGCCGGTCGAGGATGTCGAGCGGGATGAGCAACCCCCGCGAGCGCGGGGCCGACGCAGCCCAAAGAAGGGCCCCAAGAGCTGATGGTGAGCAACCCCCGCGAGCGCGGGGCCGACAATATCTGCGGCATCGGTGACGTTGAGCTGCGGGAGCAACCCCCGCGAGCGCGGGGCCGACGCTTGCTGACCTGCGGTGATTCGCTTCAGCGAGCGCTATTTGATTCAGTTCGATTCGGTTGGCTATCCATAGTAGAGCTCATGGGTTGTTGGTGGTGGAGTTGGCTGGCCTTGTGGTGATGGTGGGCTGGATGGCAAGTGGCGAGCGGGACTTCGCAGGCGGGCTGACGCTGACCAGGGGCACGGTGGAGGTTCCCGGGTCGAAGACGCTTGGGGACGGCGGGGTGAGGAGGTGCCCCGGTGTGCGGTACAACCGCGCGCCGGGGCACCTCTGGGCTGTCCAAGTGGTGTGACAAGCCGGTTAGTTGTCCACGTCGTAGGCCACGGTGACCGGGGCGTGGTCGCTCCACCGCTCGGCGTGGGTGTCGGCGCGCTCGACGCGGGCGTCGGTGGCGCGGGTGGCCAGTGTGGGGGTGGTGACCTGGAGGTCGATCCTCCAGCCGGAGTCGTTGTCGAAGGCGCGGCCGCGGTAGGACCACCAGGAGTAGGGGCCGGTGCGGTCGGGGTGGAGGGCGCGGACGACGTCGACGTAGCCGGCCTCGTCGTAGACGCGGGAGAGCCAGGCGCGTTCTTCGGGGAGGAAGCCGGCGGACTTCTGGTTGGCCTTCCAGTTCTTGAGGTCCTCGGGGCGGTGGGCGATGTTCCAGTCGCCGCAGACGACGACCTCGCGGCCGTCGGCGGCGGCGCGGGCGCGCAGGGCGGTGAGGTGGAGGAGGAATTCCGCCATGAAGCGTTCCTTCTCCTCCTGGCGCTCGGTGCCGACTTCGCCGGAGGGGAGGTAGAGGCTGGCGATGGTCAGGCCGGGCAGGTCGATTTCGACGTACCTGCCCGAATTGTCGAATTCGTCCGAGCCGAATCCGATCGCCGTGCGCTGCGGCTCCGCGCGGGAGAGGACGGCGACGCCGGCCCGGCCCTTGGTGGCGGCGGGGGCCCAGACGGCGTGCCAGCCGTCCAGGTCGCGCAGTTCGACGGGTAGCTGCTCGGGTTCGGAGCGCACCTCCTGGAGGCAGACCACGTCTGCCTCGGTGCCGGCCAGCCATTCGACGAAGCCCTTCCTGGCCGCCGCCCGGATTCCGTTCACGTTCACACTCGTCACCACGATCACCCGAGCAGCCTACCGACTGGGCGTTCCCGGCCCGAACCGTGACGCGCGGGGTCGGGCGGGTCCCGTCGGAGGGTGTCGATGGTGGTGACAGCGGCTGACGGGAGCTGTCGTGAACGCGGCATGAAGATGTGCGGCAGTCCCATCGAGCCCCGCCATTGGTCTTGACCATCTCCGGACGGAGCACCTAGGGTCACTTACTGCAAGGACCTTTAATAAAGAAGGACGGATAAAGGCCCGCTCTCCCACCTGCCGCGACTGCGGACAGTGGGCTCGGGATCCGCCCTCCTTGTCGCAGGGCGGACAAACTCACGGGTGGAGGACGCGGTGGGGACGACAGGACAGCTTTCGGCGGTGCCGGAGCCGAAGTACTGGCACCTGCGCACGGTGCTGCTGCGGGCCATCGACTCGGAGTTCTCCACCGGTCAGGTGCTGCCCAACGAGCGCGAGCTCTCGGCCCGCTTCGGCGTCGCCCGGGCCACGCTGCGTCAGGCGCTCGACCAGCTGGAGCTGGAGGGCCGCCTGGTGCGCCGCCGGGGGATCGGCACCCTGATCGCCGCCCCGCGGGTCGGCGTCCCGGTCAACCGGCAGGAGGAGGGCTGGCCCGGCACCGCGCGCAACCAGGCCTGGCGGACGGTCGACTGCACCACCGCCCCCGCCTCCGCGCAGCTGGCGAAGGGCCTCGGCATCGCCGAGGGCGCCACCGTGCACACCGTGCGCCGGGTCCGCCTGGTGGAGGGCCGCGCGGTGGCCAGCGAGTCGCTGCACGTCCCGGCCGCCGCCCTGCCGCACCTGCCGGGCTTCCGTGCCGAGAGCGACCGCGCCCGTTCGGTGCTGCGCCAGCTGGAGCGCCTGGAGGTGGACGGCGAGTCCCGCTCGGTCGAGCTGGGTGTCGCCGAGGCCGAGCAGGCCGCCCTGCTGGAGCGCCCGCCGGGCGCGCCCGTCCTGGTCATGACCACCCAGTACGCCTCGGCCGGCCGGCTGGTGGCGCTGGCGGTGGCCACCTACCGGGCGGACACCTGCAAGCTGACCTTCGGCGAGGCCGGACTCGTGGAGGTCACCCCGGTCGGTGCGACGGCCGAGGTCCGTACCGCCTCCTGACGCACCACCCGTGAACCCCTGAACCCCTGAACCATTTTCCGGAAACCCTCAGGTCGAGGCCCGGGCGCCAACTGGCGTCCGGGCCTTTGCCGTTGGGGGCTCTGAGGCGACCTCGGTCGGGGCGCCTGATAGCGTCCGAGCGGCAGCGGCGGAGGCCGGAGCACCTCCGGCTGGAGCTGGGCGGGCCGGTGGACGTGGCAGCTCTGGTGGCCGATCCGCCGTGGGACGCGGGCAGCGTCGAGGTCATCGACGAGGTCGAACTGCCGGACGGGCTGGGCTACGTGGTCCACGGTGACAGCGGCCTCGGGCACCTTGGCTTCATCGGTCGGCTCGGACCGGACCGCGGACTGCGATGGCTCCTGACCACGTCGACCGGCAACCCGTTCGTCGGGGCGTCCGTCGACTGGCCGTTGGCGCACTTCGTCAACGACTGGGGCAGCACGCTCACCCTCGACCTGACCGACCCGGACTTCGCGCCCTGAGGTGACCCCCGCTCCTTGAGCGCGGCGTCAGGCCCGGGGCGGGTCGACGGCGAAGAGCTGCTCCTCGACGTGGTCGAGGGCGACGCGCAGGGCGCCCATCGCCACGACCTCCGAGCCGAGGGCCGCCAGGGCGACCTCGGGGGCGCGCAGGGTGAACTGGGCCAGGCGTTCGCGCAGCGGGTCGAGGACGCCGTCGAGGCCGGCCGCCCAGCCGCCGATGACCACCAGCTGGGGGTCGATGGCCAGGACGAGCGCGGCGACGCCCTGGACGAGGCGGGTGAGGAAGCGGTCCATGGCGACCTTGGCGACCTCGTCGCCCTCCCGGGCCAGCCGCAGCACGCGGGCCACGGCGGCCTCGTCCAGCGGGTTGAGGGGCTTTCCGGTGGTGGACAGCAGGCGCTCGGGGGTGACCTCCTGGCCGAGCAGGTGCAGGGCGCCGATCTCGCCGGCCGCGCCGCCGAAGCCGCGGTGCAGCCGGCCGCCGATGAGGGAGCCGGCGCCCGGGCTGAGGCCGGCCATCACGAAGACGACGTCGTCGGCGCCGACCGCCGATCCCTGCCAGTGCTCGGCGATGGCGGCCAGGTTGGCGTCGTTCTCGATCAGGACCGGGCAGCGGAACGAGCGCCGCAGCTTGGCGCCGAGGTCGAGGCCGGTCCAGCCGGGCATCGCGGTGCCCAGTTGGACGGTGCCCTCGCGGTCGACGATGCCGGGGGTGCCGATGCCGACCGCCCACAGGTTGTCGCGGGAGATGCCGGCCTTGCGCAGCACCTCGGCGACGGCGGTGCGGACGGCGGCGAGCCGGTCCTCGGCGTCGAGGGTCTCGTCCACCGGCTTGAAGTGACTGCCCACCACCTCGCCGGTGAGGTCGGCGAGGATGACCCGGATGTCGTGCACGCCGATCTCGATGCCGAGGATGTGCCCGGCCTCGGCGCGGAAGCGGAACCAGCGGGCGGGGCGGCCGCGGCGGCCGGTGCCCGGCTGGCCGTCCTCCCTCGGCTGCTCGACCTCGGCGACCAGTCCGGTCTCGACCAGGCCCTCGATCACGCCCTCGACCGTCGGGCGGGAGAGCCCGGTCTCGCCGACGAGCTGAGTGAGGGTCACGGAGTGGCCGTTCCGCAGCGCCCGAAGCGTGACCGCCGCGTTGATCCGCCGCAGCAGCGAGGAGTCTCCTCCGGTGAGCCGATCCGCCAATGCGATGCCCTTCGCCGTTCGCGCGACTGCCCTGGCGCGCGGTGTCGAGTGCGCGGTGCCCACCGAATGGCCCGCGGGGGTGCGCCCCCGGAGAACGCGGCAGGGCGGCAGGGGGCCGCCTGCGCGAGGGCCGGAGGACAAGCGGAGCCTACCCGGGGACGGGCCCGGGCGGCGAGGATCTCCGCAGCTCATCCAGGCTTCGGTATCGAAATGGTACGGATCGGGTGGCGGTGCGTGATCCGGACTTCACCGCCCGGCCACGGCGGGCCGGTAGGGGAGCCGCCGGGACAGCACCGACCGGAGGGAACGTTCCGACAGCAGCGGGCCGAGACCGCGCCGGGAGCCGACCGACAGGACGCCGAGGGTCGACCAGGCCGAGCCGATCGAGCCGAGGGAGAGGACGGAGCCGATCGAGCCGATGGACAGCACCGAGCCGATCGAGCCGATGGACAGCACCGAGCCGATCGAGCCGAGGGAGAGGGCGGATCCGATCGAGCCGGTCGACAGCACCGACCCGATCGAGCCGGTCGACCGGACGGACGCAATGGAGCCGATCGAGCGGAGGGAGCCGACGGACCCGCGGGCGGGCCGGGCCGGACGCGCGGAAGTGGTCATGACTTTTGAGCGTAGCCAGCCACACCCCCGCCCGCCCGTCAGTCCACCCGGGCCGCGAACAGTCGCTGCCCCAGCAGCCCCATCGGATGTCCGTCCTCCGGCAGGGTCAGCACCGTCGGGCAGCCCGCGGCGGTGAGCGCCGCCCGCCACTGCTCGGCCGGGAGGGCGGTGAGGCCGTGGGCGTCGCCGGTGATCAGCAGGTCGAGCTGTTCGGTGGTGGGGGCGAGCAGCAGGAGCCGGCCGCCGGGGGCGAGCAGCCGGACCAGCGCCGGGACGTCCTGCACCGGTTCCACCGCCAGCCCGCCCGCGCCCGCCACCGCGCCCCCGCCCGCGCTCGCGATGACGACGTCGTAGCGCCCGCCGTCGGGGGCCGAGTGGTGCTCGGTGTTCGGCCGGGGCCGGGTGGCGAGGGCGCGGGCGACGGCGGGCTCGCCGCCCTCCGCGTCCAGTTCGAGGACGCGCAGCGGCCCGGGCCCCTGGTGGGCCTCGGCGGTGCCGCGCACCAGCGCGCCGAGGGCGGCGCCGAGGAAGCCGCGGGAGGCGGCCCAGCGGACGGGGGAGGCGTCCGGCCGGGGGGCCTCCTGGCCGGTGATCAGCCGGGGCAGCCGCAGGGCACCGCGCCGGACCCGGTCCAGGGCGGCGGCCGGGCCGAGCCCGTCGGCCCAGGTCTCGGCGGCGGGGCGCCAGGCCTCCCGGACCTCGGCGGCGTCCGGCCCGGGCCGGCCGTGGAAGACCGGGCCCTGGGCCCCGCCGTCGTGCCGGGTGAGCAGGCCGTGCCGGGCGAGTGCGTCCAGCCAGCGGACGACCCGGGGGCGCTGGGCGGGGGTGACCATGGCGGCGGCGAGGACCTCGGCCTCGGGGTAGCCGCGGGCGGGGTCGGTGAGCACGCCGTTCTGCTGGAGGGTGTGCAGGAGGGCGGCGAGTACGGCCCGGTCGAGCTGGGCGCCGAAGTCGTGGACCTGCTCGGCGGTGACGCCGATGCCGTACTTCCAGGCGGCGGCCGAGGCGTTGGCGGCGTCGGCGCGCAGTCGGCGGTCGGCGGCCTCGGCGTTGCTGTCCGGGGCGCGGACGTGGGCGAGGACGGCGCCGAGCGCGTCGACGGCGGCGTACACGTCCTCCTGCCGGGGCTCGGGGCCGACGTGCAGGACCAGGCGCAGCGCGGCGAGGTCGTGGGCGGCGAGGCCGGGCTGTCCGCTGAGCCGCCAGAGCAGGGCGGAGGGCAGGCTGAGGTGGGTGGCCCGGGCGGTGGCGACGGCTTCGAGCTGCTGTTCGGGCCGCTGGTCGGGGTCGCCGCAGTGGACGGTGCCGCCGGCGAGCAGGGTGGCGAGGGCGAGGTCGACGGCGAGGTCGGTGACCGGGTGCAGCACGGTGTGCCGGATCGGGGGTGCGCCGAGGACGCCGGCCCAGTAGCGCAGCCGCTGTTCGGCGGCCCGGGCGGCGGAGGGCGGCAGGGCGGCGTGCTCGGCTATGCGGCGGGCGAGGGCCTGGGGGAGTCCGCCCGGCGGGGAGACGCCGAGCAGCAGGCCGATGCCGCTGATCGCGCGCCCGTCGGCGACGACGGCGGGTCGGTCGCCGAGTTCGCGCAGCGCGCTGACCAGGGCGGGAGTCGTGGGCACGGTGATCACTCCGGGGTGCGGGACAGAAACCGCACTACTGAACCATGGGGGCGGGGCGGTGAAGGGCGGAAGCAAGTCAAACTTCTGTAATGATTTTCATATCGGCTAGCCAAGCTCTCGACACGAAGTCGCCGCGAAGCGGTCGGAACTTCACATTCCGGAAGGTCCGCGCGATCCCTTGACAGGTGGTTCGGGTACTGGATCAATGGAGCGCAGGGGGGCTGACCGAACGATCGGTCGGCGATCTCGGCCTGAGCGTCCTCGATGCGGGCGAACCTCGGCAGAGCAGCGAAATCGGCAGAGCAGCGCGAAATCGGCAGAGCAGCGAAGGAGCGACGATGACCGGCACCGCACCCGTCCCGCGCCGACACCTCGGGGAGCCGCTACCGCCCGAGCTCCTGGACGCCGGCGAGCGGATGGGTCCGGACCAGCTGCGCGCCCACCAGCTCACCCGGCTGCGGGCCACCCTGCGGCACGCGTACGACAACGTCGAGCTCTACCGTCGCAAGTTCGACGCGGCCGGCGTCCGTCCCGAGGACTGCCGCACCCTGGACGACCTCGCCCGCTTCCCCTTCACCACCAAGGCCGACCTGCGCGAGGGCTACCCCTTCGGCATGTTCGCCGTCCCGATGGAGCGGGTCCGCCGGATCCACGCCTCCAGCGGCACCACCGGACTGCCGACCGTGGTCGGCTACACCGACGACGACCTCTCCATGTGGGCCGACGTGGTCGCCCGCTCGATCCGCGCGGCCGGCGGCCGGCCCGGCCACAAGGCGCACATCGCGTACGGCTACGGCCTGTTCACCGGCGGCCTGGGCGCGCACTACGGCGCCGAGCGGGCCGGCTGCACCGTCATCCCGGCCTCCGGCGGCATGACGGCCCGCCAGGTGCGGCTGATCCTCGACTTCGAGCCCGAGATCATCATGATCACCCCGTCCTACCTGCTGACCCTGCTCGACGAGTTCGAGCGGCAGGGCGTCGACCCGCGGAGCACCTCGCTGCGGATCGGCATCTTCGGGGCGGAGCCGTGGACGGAGGAGATGCGGCGCGAGATCGAGGAGCGGCTCGACCTGCACGCCGTCGACATCTACGGCCTCTCCGAGGTGGTCGGCCCGGGCATCGCCCAGGAGTGCGTGGAGACCAAGGACGGGCTGCACATCTGGGAGGACCACTTCTACCCGGAGGTCGTCGACCCGTTCACCGACGAGGTGCTGCCCGAGGGGGAGGGCGGCGAACTGGTCTTCACCTCGCTCACCAAGGAGGCGCTGCCGATCATCCGCTACCGCACCCGCGACCTCAGCCGGCTGCTGCCCGGCACCGCGCGGCCGGCGTTCCGGCGGATGGAGAAGGTCACCGGGCGCAGCGACGACATGATCATCCTGCGCGGGGTGAACGTCTTCCCGACCCAGATCGAGGAGATCCTGCTGCGCACCCCGGGCGTCGCGCCGCACTTCCAGCTGCGGCTCGGCCGGCAGGGGCGGCTGGACACCATGACCGTCCGGGTGGAGGCCCGGCCGGAGGCCCCCGCGGAGCAGCGGGAGGCGGCGCGGGCGGAGATCGTCCGGGCGGTGAAGGACGGGGTCGGGATCACCGTCGCGGCCGAGGTGGTGGACCCGTACACGCTGGAGCGCTCGGTCGGGAAGATCAAGCGGGTGGTGGACGAGCGGGGGTTGAGTGAGAGGGGGTGAACCCGGCGGTCGGGCACACGGGTGGGGGCGTCCCGCCGGACGGGTGGCGGGGAGCACCCCCGCGCGGGCCCTATGCTGCGGACATGCCGAGTGAGCTGCGCACTCTCCGATCCGCTCTCCCGCCCGCCCTTCAGCCCGATCCTCAGTCCGATCCTCGGACCGCCGAGGACCTCGCCTTCATCCGGCGGGAGACCGAGCTGAAGCCCGTCCCCTTCGTGCCCGAGATCAGCCTCCACATGGCCGAGGACGCCATCGCCCTGTGGGAGACCACCGAGCGGGCGCGCGGGCGGGCCGGGCTGCCGCCGCCGTTCTGGGCCTTCGCCTGGGCGGGCGGGGTGGCGGTCGCCCGCTACGTGCTGGACCACCCCGAACTGGTCGACGGCCGTACGGTGTTGGACGTCGCGGCCGGCTCCGGGCTGGTCGGGGTGGCCGCCGCGCTGCGCGGGGCGACGGAGGTGCGCGCCGCCGAGATCGACGCCTACGCGGTGGCCGCGATCGGGCTGAACGCCGAGGCCAACGGGGTACGGGTGGACGGCGCCCTGGTGGACCTGGTGGACGGCGACGGCGGGCCCGCCGAGGTGGTGCTGGCGGGCGACGTCTTCTACGAACGGGCCATGGCCGCCCGCTTCCTGCCCTTCCTGGAGCGGGCCGTGGCGCGCGGCGCGACCGTCGTCGTCGGCGACCCGGGCCGGGCCTACCTGCCCCGGGACCGGTTCACCGCGGTGGCGGCGTACCAGGTGCCGGTGGTCGCGGACCTGGAGGACACCGCGGTCAAGACCACGACGGTGTGGCGACTGGGCTGACCGGCCAAGGGCACCGGCATCACGGGCGACGGGCTGAAGCGGGTTCCCGGTCCGGACGGCGGGCTGGGGCGCGCCCGCCGTCCGGACGGCCGCCGAGCGCTGGCGGCCGCTTCCGGGGCGTGGTCGGCTGGGGCCGATGCGTGTGCGAACGGCATCGTCCGGCCGTGTCCGGCGCCGTTCGGCACCCTTCCGGCACCCTTGCTGGCGCGCTGCCGGACCCGCCCACCCGACAGGGGACCCACCATGACCATCACCGAGAACGGACTCAGGATCGCCTCGCCCCAGGCGATCGCCGACCTGCACGCCGGCCTGCCCGACTTCGAGCAGGCCCTCGCCTTCTACCACCAGCACCTGGCGCCGGACACCGCCGTCGACCTGTCCGTCGCGGAGAACGTCCTGCTCTACCACGACTCGATGCAGCAGGACGTCTTCGAGAAGATCCGGCTGATCCCCGAGCTGAACATCAAGTACATGGCCCCGGTCGGCATCCCGTGGCTGCGTCAGCAGGCGGCGGACCTGCTCACCCGGGCGTTCGGCCGCACGGTCGTGATGGAGGACGTCTTCGGTTGCGCCGGGGTCTCCTCCGCGCTGGAGTGCATCGCCTACGGGCTCATGCGGCGGCAGGGGACGGGCGGTGTGCCGCTCAAGCCGGGGGACGAGGTGCTGATCCCGGCGCCGTACTGGCAGGGCTTCAACTGGTCGTTCCAGGAACGGCCCAAGCTGAAGTGCGTCCCGGTGCACCTGCCCACCCACGGGGAGGACCGCTACCGGCTCACCCTGAACCTGATCGTGAACGCCTACGAGGCGCGGAAGGAGGCCGGACACAACCCGCGGCTGCTCGTCCTCACCAATCCGCACAACCCGCTGGGCGTCAACTACCCGAAGGAACTGCTCGACGAGATCTACGGCTGGGCGCTCGCGCACACCGACCTCCACATCATCTCCGACGAGATCTACTGCCACTCCCAACTCGACACCGGGACGACGCCGTTCACGAGTGCGGTGGCCCTGGACGCGTACCAGGAGCACGCCGACCGGGTCCACCTGGTCTGGGGCTTCGCCAAGGACTTCGGGCTGTCCGGCTTCCGCACGGGGTTCGTCATCTCCAAGAACGAGGCCGTGCACCGCGCCATGCTCGGCAGCGACGACCCGGCCGAACAGACCCGCGCACTGCCCTGGTTCACCCCGTTCGACTCGCTGAAGACCTACGTCATCGGGGAGCTGTTCAAGGCCACCGTCGACGGGGAGCCCTACCCGGTGTACGCGATGCGCGAGTACCGCACGCTGCTGAGCGCGAGCTTCCGCAGGACCAAGGACGCCCTGGACGCCGCCGGGATCGAGTACGTCCACCAGGACGGCGACAACGCCGCGATGTTCTTCTGGCTCGACCTCACCAGGTACCTCGGCAAGCGCGCGCCCGGCGAGCACGTGAACGGGCTGCCGGCCATCGGGCCGGACGGGCTTGACCCGAACGAGGAGTGGCTGTTCCGCTACCTCGCCGCCAAGCCCACCGAGGTCTCCCTGCTGCCCGGCGGGACCATGCACAACGCGGAGCCGGGCTTCTTCCGGCTCTGTTTCACCAGCCGGATGCCCGACGACGTCGAGGCCGCCGTGCGGCGGGTGGGCGTGGCGCTGCAGCAGCTGAAGTAGCCGGAGCGGCCCAAGCGGCTCAGGTAGTCGTACGGCGAGCGGCACCGGGTACGCCCCGGTGCCGCTCTTCCGCTGCTCAGCCGCGCAGCCGGGCCAGCCAGGCCTCGACCTCGTCGGAGCGGCGCGGGAGGTCGGCGGAGAGGTTCTCGTTGCCGTCCTCGGTGACCAGGATGTCGTCCTCGATCCGCACCCCGATGCCCCGGTACTCCTCCGGCACCGTCAGGTCGTTCTCCTGGAAGTAGATGCCCGGCTCGACGGTGAGCACCATGCCCGGCTCCAGCGGGCCGTCGACGTGCTCCTCGGTGCGGGAGTGGGCGCAGTCGTGGACGTCGATGCCCAGCATGTGGCCGGTGCCCGCCAGGGTGAAGCGGCGGTGCAGGCCCAGCTCGTACACCTTGTCGGCGCTCAGGTCGCCGAACAGGCCCCAGGCGGTGAGGTGTTCGGCGAGCTCGCGCTGGGCGGCGTGGTGGAAGTCGCGGAACCGCCCGCCCGGCCGGACGGCCGCGATGCCGGCCTCCTGGGCCGCGTACACGGCGTCGTAGACCTTGCGCTGGAGCTCGGTGAAGCGGCCGCTGACCGGGAGGGTGCGGGTGACGTCGGCGGTGTAGAGGTGGTTGGTCTCCACGCCGGCGTCGAGCAGCAGGAGGTCGCCGGGGCGGGCGTGGCCGTTGTTGCGCACCCAGTGCAGGGTGGTGGCGTGCGGGCCGGCCGCGGCGATGGTGCTGTAGCCCACGCTGTTGCCCTCGACCCGGGCGCGGACGAAGAAGGTGCCCTCGATCAGCCGCTCGGCGGTCTCGGAGTTGGTGCCGAGGACGCGGACCACGTCCTCGAAGCCGCGGGCGGTGGCGGCGCAGGCGAAGCGCAGCTCCTCGATCTCGAACGCGTCCTTGACCAGGCGCAGCCCGGACAGGAAGACCTCGAACTCCTCGTCCCGCTCGGCCGTGATCCGGTCCGCGAGGGCCTCCTCGACGCCCGCGTCGTGGCGGCGCAGCACGCGCGCCGGGCCGGTGGCGGCGCGCAGGTCCGCGCGGGCGGTGCGCACGTCCCGGCAGGGCAGGCCGAACAGCCGCTCGCTCTCGGTCAGGCTGTTGCGGCGGCCGTCCCACAGCTCGCCGTGGCCGTCCAGCCAGAACTCGCCGTTGTCGGTGCGGGAGCGGTCGCGCAGGTAGAGCACGGCCTCGTGGCCGCTGTCCCCGGTCGGGGCGAGCACCAGGACGCCGTCCTCGGACTGGTCGCCGGTCAGGTAGGCGTAGTCGGAGGAGGGGCGGAACGGGTAGTCGGTGTCGTTGGCCCGCACCTTGGGGTTGCCGGCCGGGACGACCAGCAGCTCGCCGGGGAAGGCGGCGGACAGCGCGGCGCGGCGGCGGGCGGTGTGGGCGGCCTGCGGGACGGGCTCCAGGGCGGTGCGCTCGGTGTCGGCCCAGCCCTGCTTCATGCTCTCCGCGAGCTCGTCCGTGACCCCGCGGGTCAGGCCGTTCTTCCGGTACTTGATGGTCTCGGCGGGCTCGGTGGTCTCGGCGGGCTCGGTCACTGCGGTCTCCTGGTGAGGGTGAGGGCAGCGGGGTGTTTCGCTACGCTGCCCCGTCCGTCGGTGTGCGTCCCGTACGGTATATCGAACACTGCCGCAAGAGAAGAGGCCCAGCGTGAACGACGCCGAGGAATCCGTCCGGGGCGTCCTCGCCGCCAACCTGAAGCGGGTGCGGGCCCAGCGCGGACTGTCGCTGTCCGAGCTGTCCCGGCGGGCCGGGGTCGGCAAGGCGACGCTCTCCCAGCTGGAGTCCGGGGCCGGAAACCCGACGCTGGAGACGGTGCTCGGGCTGTCCAGGGTGCTCGGCGTGCCGATCTCCGACCTGGTCGAGGCCCGGCCGGCCGGCGAGGTGACGGTGGTGCGGGCGGCCGAGGCCGAGGTGCTCAGCGGGCGGGGCGTCGACCTGCGGCCGCTGCGCCGGATCGAGTCCGGGGACACCGTGTTCGAGCTCTACGACCAGGTGGTGCGCACCGGCGCCGCGCAGGAGTCCGGCGGACACACCGGCACCGAGCACACCGTCGTCCAGGCCGGCCGGCTGGGCGTGCGGGTGGACGGCCGCGAGATCGAGTTGGGACCGGGCGACTACATCGGCTTCGACGCCGCGCTCCCGCACGCCTACACCGCGCTGGACGGCGAGCCGGTCCGCTCGGTGCTGGTGCTGCAGTACCGGGCCGAGCAGCACGGCCACCTCGCCGAGGCCTCGCCGGTCCGGCCGGCCGCGTGGGGGCTCTGGCACTGACGCTCCGGCGCCGGGGCTCCGGTATCGGACGGCCTGGCGGGCGGTTCGGTGGCCGGCTCGGCGGGCGGTTCGATGGACGGTCGGATCGTTCGGAATACCGAACGAGCGGGTGGGTGCGGCAGGATGATCATCATGACGGACGCACTCACCTGGCTCGCCGAACCCGAATCGATCGCCTACGGAGGTTACAGCGTCGTGCTCGCCCGCGGCCTGGAGCCGGAGGAACTGGCGGCCCGGCTCGCCGAAGGGCTCCCGGAGCGCACCACGCGGCCGCTCGACGAACTCACCGCCGAGGACCTGGTGGAGGAGTACGAGCTGGAGTTCGCCGGCGGCATCGAGGACATCGCGCTGCACCACGGGCGCAGCGGCGACCTCGCCTTCGCGGTGGCGTACGGCTACTGGCAGGGGGAGCTGAGCGTCCGGCCGGAGGTCTCGCGCGGCGGCGCCGAGGTCTACCACCTGGAGTTCGAGGAGGAGAACGGCAAGCCGGTGCCGCCGTTCTTCAGCGCCCACCGGGACGGGCGGGAGGTCTGCTCCCTCAACCTCCACCTGGACCCCTCCTGGGGCCCCGGCGACGTCCAGGGCGAGCCGGCCACCGCCGCCGCCCTGACGGCCGAGCTGGCCGCCGTCGGCCTGCCCGACCACGACCGCGCGGGCGACGACCTCCACCGCACCTGCCTGGAGGTGCTCGGCCGCCACTTCGGCCTCACTTTGCTGCGTGATCTGGTGCGGGAGGCCGAGCTCCCGGCCCTCCTGCTGGAGACCGACTGACGGGGGCGGCTGGCCGAGGCTCCGGCCGGCGCGCCCCCTGCCCTGACCCTGATCCCCCCGGCGGCCGCGGAGGCGGCGCGCCGGGCGGGGTGGGGTGCGGGGTCAGAGCCGTTCGTCAGCCGAGCGTCAGCGACCGGGAGCGGGTCCGCCAGGCCTTGTCATCGGCGCGCTTGAAGGAGCGTGACATCGCTGATCAACTCCCCTCTCCGATGGGTGACTCGGCGGGCTCCCGTGCTCACCTGGGTGCCTGACGCCGATTCTGTGCGAGGTCGGTGGGCGAGGAGAATCCCAGAAATCTGGGACATGCCCGTGCCACCCTTCGCCGTGAAGGCCCGTTCGGGCGCGAGGGCGGTCGGCCTGGACTCCGAGGTGTGCGGCCCGAAGCTGGAGCCGGGGTGAACCGGGCCGAGCCGGGCCCCGGGTGCGTCAACCCGCCGTGCGGATGTCCGCCCTGGGGCGCGAACTGCGCGGGAACGGCCCGTGAATTGTTCCCCGGTCGGGTGACGGTGCGGCCGGTCGGTGGGGCCCTGCGGGCATCATGGGCCGCGACACGGGACGTCGCGGAACAGGGAGTCGACCGATGGGTAGGCCGATGGCGGAGTTCGGTTGCGCGAAGTGCTACGGCGAGGACGAACGGGCGGTGTGGGGGCGGCAGCGGGAGGGCTTCGAGCACGAGGCGGAAGTGGTGGACGGCTCGCGCTTCGCCGTCAACCTGCGGCGCTGCCTGGGGTGTTCGCAGCGGTTCGTGTGGATCTTCACCGAGGTCGTCGACTGGATGGGCGGGGACGACGCCCAGTACGTGACGATCATGCCGGTGACCCCTGAGGAGGCCACCGGCCTGAGGAGCGGCACCCTGCGCCCCCACGCCCTCGGCGCCCTCGGCCGCGACCGCCGCCACCTGAACCACGACTGGCCCACCGGTGGCCCGGCCCGACTGCACTGGCGCTCCGGCCGCTTCCTCGTCGCCGGGGCCCGCTGAGCAGTGGTGCCGCCGCCCTGCCGAAGCGGCAGGGCGGCGAGGGAGTCAGACGCTCCCGAACTCGCCGGACTTGACGCCCGCGATGAAGGACTGCCAGGCGTCCGTACCGAAGGCGAGCTGCGGGCCGTCAGGGTCCTTGCTGTCGCGGACGGGGAGGACGCCCGGGAGGCCGGGGGCGACCTCGATGCACTGACCACCACCGTTGCTGTACGAGGACTTCAACCAGGAGGCGGGCTTGACCGTCGCGATGGGGAACATGGCTTGGAACTCCTTGAGCCGGGTGCGGATGAGCGCCAGCGAGTCCGCACATGAGAGGGCTTGGGCCTGGAGCCAATCGTAAACCCTTGACAGGGAACGGATCTTGTCCTCGTCGTCCCGCTCGGTGGCGGCATCGAGTGGGACACCGAAGCGCGCTGGCTCACCGACACCGAACAGTGAGATGCCCCATGAGCAGCATGATCGACAAGATCACGGCGGAGGACCGTCGCGCCGCGGCCGACGTCCTCGACGACCTCCAGGCCGTCCTGAACGCCGCCGACGTGAAACTCCCGTCCCTCGGCATCGACTGGCGCTCGGCCAAGGCCACCGGCGTCATCCTGATCGACCTCGGGGCCGCCCGGCCGGACGTCATCGAGCGGCTGGTCGTCGTCCTTCGCAGAGGTATGCGGCCGTAGCCGGAGCCGGTGTCATCACCGCCGGAAGCCTCGTGTTCGCGGCATCGGTCCTCCTGCTGATTCCCGAGCGCGTGCCTCCGGTGGCGAGCGCCCTGGTGTTCGTCCTCGTCTTCCTCGCCGCCTCGACGGGCGCGTGCATGCTCGTGGCGGGCTGGATGAGAGTACGTGCATAGCAGCGCGGGCTTCGAGTCGTCTCGAAGCCCGCGCCGAATTCCCCGTCCCTCAGGTGCCGTTGAGGGCGTAGCTGCGGAACGTGGCGAGCAGGGGCAGGACTTCGGTCTTGCTCGGGTCCTCGGTGACGGCCCGCATCGCGTCGATCACCGTGTGGGCGATGATCTTGATGACGGGGAGGTCCTCCGACGGCGCCAGGGTGCCCCAGGCCTTGAGGGTCTGGGTGAGCAGGGCGCTCATCCGGGCACCGATGTTGGAACTGACGGCGTCGGAGATCTCCGCGATCTCCTCGTCGCTCATGGTGGCGCGCAGCCCGAACGCGAGCGCCATCAGGGTGTCCATGGCGTGCTCGCCGTACGCGGCGACCAGCGCCGGGAGCGGCCGTTCACCGGGCCCGCTCGCCGCCAGGGCGGTCAGTGCCTCGTCGTCGTCCTTGAACGCCGCCTCCAGGGCGGCCAAGGCCCGCAGGGCCTCGTCTGCGGTGAGCCCGTCTGTCATGGAAGAACGGTATTGAGCCATCCCGGCTTCCGACAGTGGCGGAAGCCGGGATCACCCCTTCGAGCGAAGCGGGCCCTATTCGGGCCGGTACGCGCCCTCGAAGTGCTCCGCATCCCAGCCGCCGCCCAGCGCGTGGGCGAGCGAGGTGCAGGCGAGGGCGGCGAAGTCCTCGGCGTGGCCCGCCCGTTCCGCCAGAATGATCGACATGACGATCCGTGGAGTGCTGTTCGATGTCGATGGAACCCTGTACGACTACGAGAAGGCCGAGGAGTTCGGTCTTCACGAACACCTGGTGGCCGAAGAGCTCTCCGACCGGTTCGAGTCGCCGGCGGAGGCGCTGCGTGTGTGGCGGGAAGTCAGGGAGGAGGAGTACCCGCGCTTCCTGAGCGGCGAGTTGACGTTCGCCGCCCAGAAGGCCGAACGAATACGGCGATTCCTCGCCCAGGCCGGGGTGGTCGGCGCACTCGAGGTGACGGACGAGGCGGCTACGGCGTGGTTCGCGAGCTACGCGATACGGAGGGACGCGGTCCGGCGGGCGTTCGACGATGCTCAACCGACGCTGGGCGCGTTGGCGGGTCGATTCCGACTCGGTGTCGTATCGAACTCGGTGACCGCGCACCAGCGCGCGAAGCTGGAAGCGATCGGGCTGCTCGGCTACTTCACGGAGCCGTTGGTCTGCTCCCAGGAGCACGGTGCCGCCAAGCCGGCGGCGAGCATCTTCCTGGCGGGCTGCGAGGCCCTGGGATTGGCGCCCGCCGAGGTGGCCTACGTGGGTGACGACTACGAGAAGGACGCGGTCGGAGCGCGGGACGCAGGGTTGCGGGCCGTCTGGCTGGACCGCTCGGTTTCCCGAGGGCCCGGTGCCGTGGACGCGGGTATCCGGGTGATCGCCTCGTTGACGGAACTGACGGGTTTGTGATCGGGCAGGTGGCGCACTGGAGCGGCACTGGACCGACAGCCGGACCGCGGGAGGTTCCGGGATCGGCTTCGCGCCCTCGACGAGGCCCGGCCTAGTCGGGCCGGTGGGCGTGCGCGAACTGCTCGGCATTCCAGGTGCCGCCGAGTTCGGGGGCGAGTGCGGTGACGGCGAGGGCGGCGAAGTCCTCGGCGCGGCCCGCGCGTTCCGGGAGGGCGCCGAGGAGGGGGGCGCCGGCGGAGCGGGGCAGGTCGGCGAGGTTGCAGCGCTCGGCGAGGCCGGGCTCGGCAGGCCAGGAGCCGACGAGCACGCCCGCGAGGGGGAGTTCGCGGGCCGCCAGGGCCTCTGCCGTCAGGGAGACGATGTTGAGCGTGCCGAGTCCGGCGGAGGCGATCAGCAGCACCTCGGCCGGGAGCCCGGCGTCGAGCACCGCCCGGGCCTGGTCGGCGAGGGTGCGGCCCTCGTCGTCGTAGCGGACCAGCAGTCCGCCCGCGCCCTCCACCAGCACCAGGTCGTGGGTGGCGGCGAGTTCGGCGACCTCGGTCACCACCTCGGCGGGGGAGAGGTACGGCATCCCGGCCCGCCGGGCGGCGGTGTCGGGTGCCAGCGGCTCGGGGTAGCGCACCAGTTCACGGATCGTCAGTTCGCCCGCCAGGCGTCGGACTTCGGCCGCGTCCCCGGGCTCTTCCGGCGAGACGCCGGTCTGCCCCGGCTTGAGCACCGCGACCTTCAACCCGGCCCGCAGCGCCGCCGAGGCGACGGCCGCGGTGGCGACGGTCTTGCCGACGTCGGTGTTGGTCCCCGTCACGAACAGGATGCGCGCGTTCATCCGGACACCGCCGCGGCGGTCACGGCGGCGGCGATGCGTGCCACGTCCTCGTCCTCCGTCACATAGGGGGGCATGGTGTAGATCAGGTCCCGGAAGGGCCGCAGCCACACGCCTTCGCGCGCCGCCGCCTCGGTCGCCGCCGGGACGTTCACGGGGTGGTCCAACTGCACGACGCCGATGGCGCCCTGGACCCGTACGTCCTGTACGCCGGGCAGTCCGGCCGCGGCCGCGAGGCCCTCGGCCAGTCCGGACTCGATGCGCTTGACCTCCACCGACCAGTCCTGCCCGAGCAGCAGCTCCAGCGAGGCGTTGGCGACGGCGCAGGCCAGCGGGTTGCCCATGAACGTCGGCCCGTGGGCGAGCACCGGCACCTCGCCGCGGCTGATCCCGTCGGCGACCTCGCTCGTGCACAGCGTGGCGGCCAGCGTCAGGTAGCCGCCGGTCAGCGCCTTGCCCAGGCACATCACGTCCGGCGAGACGCCCGCGTGGTCGGCGGCGAACAGCGCGCCGCTGCGCCCGAAGCCGGTGGCGATCTCGTCGAAGACCAGCAGCACCCCGTACCGGTCGCACAGGTCGCGCAGCATCCGCAGGTAGGCCGGCGAGTGGAAGCGCATCCCGCCGGCGCCCTGGACCACCGGTTCGACGATGACGGCGGCCAGCTCGTCGGCGTGCCGGGCCATCAACTCCTCGAACCGCTCCGCGTACGCGGGGTCGAGCGGGGCGTCGAACCCGGCCGGCGGCTCGGGGGCGAACAGCTGGCCGGGCAGCACCCCGCCCCACAGGTGGTGCATCCCGCCGTCCGGGTCGCACACCGACATCGGGTGGAAGGTGTCCCCGTGGTAGCCGCCGCGCCAGGTGAGCAGCCGGCGCTTGGCCGGCCGCCCGGTGGACTGCCAGTACTGGAGGCACATCTTCATCGCGACCTCGACGGCCACCGAACCCGAGTCGGCGAGGAAGACGTGCCGCAGCGGCTCCGGGGTGATCTCCACCAGCGTGGCCGCCAGCCGGACGGCGGGCTCGTGGGTGAGCCCGCCGAACATCACGTGGCTCATCCGCCCCAGCTGGTCGCGCACGGCCTCGTCCAGCACCGGGTGCCGGTAGCCGTGGATCGCCGCCCACCAGGACGACATCCCGTCGACCAGCTCGCGCCGCCCGCCCGCGACCGGTTCGGCCAGGCGCAGCCGGACCCCGGAGGCGGACTCGACCACGTACGGGGTGGCGGTCCCGGGCATCGGCCCGTACGGGTGCCAGACGTGGGCGCGGTCGAGGGCGAGCAGGTCGGTCGCGGATACGGGCGGCTGGAGCATGGTGCGTTCTCCGGAGGAGTCGGAACTGTCAGGCGTTGGGCGCGAGTTCGGTGCCGGCGCCGCGGCGGCGGACCTTCACCAGGTCGCCGCGGAGCTCGTCGTCCGATGCCTCGGACGCCTCCCCGGCCGGTGCGGCCGGGCCGTGGGCGTGCCCGCCGCACGGCCCGCAGCCGCCGCCGCTGCCGCACGCGGAGGCCGCGCTGCCGCAGCCGCCGGAGGCGTGGCCGGCCTGGGCGGCCTCGGCGACGTCCGCGCGGTGGCGCGGCAGGGTGGCCTCGCCGGCGCCCTCGACCTCGAAGCCGGCGTCCTTGATCATGTCGAGGTCGGTCTGCCCGGCCTGGCCCTCGCTGGTCAGGTAGTCGCCGAGGAAGATGGAGTTGGCGATGTGCAGGCCGAGCGGCTGCATCGAGCGCAGGTGCACCTCGCGCCCGCCCGCGATCCGTACCTCGGTGTCCGGGTTGACGAAGCGGACCATCGCCAGGATGCGCAGGCAGCGCTGCGGGGTGAGGTTCCACTCCTTGGCGAGCGGGGTGCCCTCGAACGGGATCAGGAAGTTGACGGGGACGGAGTCCGAGCCCAGCTCGCGCAGCGCGAAGACGACGTCGACCAGGTCCTCGTCGCTCTCGCCCATGCCGGCGATCAGGCCGGAGCAGGCGGACAGCCCGGCGCCGTGCGCCTTCTGCACCGTGTCGACCCGGTCCGCGTAGGTGTGGGTCTTGGTGATGGTCCCGTAGGTGCCCTCGGAGGTGTTGAGGTTGTGGTTGTAGGCGTCGGCGCCGGCCGCCTTGAGCCGCTCCGCCTGGTTGTCGGAGAGCAGGCCGAGGCAGACGCAGATCTCGACCTCGGGGTCGGCGTCCTTGATGGCGGCCATGGTGTCGGTGACCCGGTCGATGTCGCGGTCCGTCGGGCCGCGGCCGCTGGCGACCAGGCAGACCCGCTTGGCGCCGCCGGCCACCCCGGCGCGGGCGGCGTCGGCGGCCTGGTCCGGCTTGAGCCAGGTGTACTTGAGGATCTCGGCCTTGGACCCGAGCCGCTGCGAGCAGTACGAGCAGTCCTCCGGGCAGAGCCCGCTCTTCAGGTTCACCAGGTAGTTGAGCTTGACCCGGCGGCCGAACCAGCGGCGGCGCACCTTGCCGGCGGCGGCGACCACGTCGAGCAGCTCGTCGTCGGTGGTGGCGAGGACGGCCAGGGCCTCCTCGCGGGTCGGGACTTCGCCGCGCAGGCCCTTGGCGGTGAGGGTATCGAGCAGATCCATGGGGCGATCCTGCCTGGTGGCGATCGAGCGGCGCCAGAGCAAACCCGCCAGAAGATCGGTGTGAGGATGTGCCGATTGCCACAGTGTCGAAGGTCACGGCTCCGCCGCTGGTCACGAGCTTGACGCGGGGCCGGACCTCCGGTTACCGGCCGGTAGCGACCGGGACGGCGAGCGGGGTGCCGGACGGCCGGCGGCCGACCGGCGGCGGGCCGGTGGCGGGCTCCGGCGGACGATGATCCACAACCCCCGACCCCGTGATCCACGCCACGCCGGGGGTGCTTAGAATCTGCGCCATGACCACGCAGGGGGAGCACACCCCGACTCCGGGAGAAGGCCGGGACGACCGGGCAGGGCAGCGGACCGGCGGGGGCGCCGACACCGACGGGGGGACGGACCTCAGGCGGGGCCGCCGGCTGACGGGCCGTCGAGCGGCCGGCTGGATCGTCGTCGTCGGAGTGGTCGCGGCCGGCGGATGGCTCATCACCCGCCCGATGCCCGGCGACTACATACCCGGGCTCGGCCCGTCCACCAAGGACTCGTCCGCGACGCCGCGCGTGGTGGGCGCCCCGCCGCCGCGCACCGACCCCGAGGCCCTCAACGTCGACAACCTCTTCCCCGCCCAGCGGCCGGTCGAGGTCGGCGCCTTCAAGGCGCGGCGCAACGGCGTCCGGCAGGGCGAGAACTGCGTCGAGGTGCTCCAGGACCGCGGCCAGGACCCGCTGAAGGACACCGGCTGCCAGGGCTACCTGACCGTCAGCTTCAGCGGCCAGGACCACCCGGTGCTCAGCAGCGTCACCCTGCTGCGCTTCCCCGACCAGCCCTCCGCCGCCAGGGCCGCCGACGCCCTGCGGACCAAGCCCGGGGCGGTCGCCTTCATGCTCGCCGACACGACCACCGGCCCCGTTCAGGCCCCGGGCGCCAAGCAGGGCGGCGACCCGCGGGTCGAGGCGGTCGGGCACTACGTGACGGTCACCAGCTCGCGGCCCGGCGACGGCCGCCCGGCGGGCTCCGCCCCGAGCGGCACCGGGGCGCCGACCACGCCCGGCCAGCCGGCCACCGGCGCGGCGCCCAGCACCGAGCAGACCCTGGACGAGGCCACCCGGGCGCTCTCCTACGCGGCGGGCTCGCCGTTCGCCTGGATGTGACGGCGCTCCCCGGCCGCGACAGCGGCCCGTCCTGACGTGACGACGCCCCCGGAAGCCGAAGCCTCCGGGGGCGTCGACGTACAGCCGGTTCAGGCCCCGGCTCAGCCGCCGAGCCGGTCCACCGAGGTCACCCGCAGCACCGCGCGGCCCTCCTCGTCCGAGCCGTACAGGTCGACCTCGGCGCTGATGCCCCAGTCGTGGTCGCCCTCCGGGTCGTCGAAGATCTGCCGGACCCGCCAGGAGGAGTCCTCCTCCTCGATGAGCAGCATCTTCGGGCCGCGCGCGTCCGGGCCGGTGCCGAGGTCGTCGTACTCCTCCCAGTACCCGTCCATGGCGTCCGCCCAGCGGTCCGCGTCCCAGCCGTACTCGCCGTCCAGGTCGGCGAGCTCCTCGTAGTGCTCCAGCGCGCACAGCTCGACCCGGCGGAACATCTCGTTGCGCACCAGGACGCGGAAGGCGCGGGCGTTGGCGGTGACCGGCGCCGGCTTGTCGTCCAGCCGCACCTCGGCGGCCTGCGGCTCGGTCGGGTTGGCCAGCTGCTCCCACTCGTCCAGCAGGCTGGAGTCGACCTGGCGGACCAGCTCGCCGAGCCAGGCGATGACGTCCTTGAGGTCGTCGGTCTTCACGTCCTCGGGGACGGTCTGCTCCAGCGCCTTGTACGCGCCGGCCAGGTAGCGCAGCACGATGCCCTCGGTGCGGGCCAGCTCGTAGAAGCCGACGTAGTCCGAGAAGGTCATCGCCCGCTCGTACAGGTCGCGGACCACCGACTTCGGCTGCAGCTGGTGGTCGCCGATCCACGGGTGCGCCCGGCGGTACACCTCGTAGGCGTGGGTGAGGAGCTCCTCCAGCGGCTTCGGGTAGGTGATCTCCTGGAGCCGCTCCATCCGCTCCTCGTACTCGATGCCGTCGCGCTTCATCTCGCCGACGGCCTCGCCGCGGGCCTTGTTCTGCTGCGCGGCGAGGATCTGGCGCGGGTCGTCCAGGGTCGCCTCGACGATGGAGACGACGTCCATCGCGTACGAGGGCGAGGTCGGGTCGAGCAGTTCGAAGGAGGCCAGCGCGAAGGTGGACAGCGGCTGGTTGAGCGCGAAGTTCTCCTGGAGGTCCAGGGTGAGGCGGACGATCCGGCCCTCGGCGTCCGGCTCCGGCAGCCGCTCCACCACGCCGCCCTCCAGCAGCGAGCGGTAGATGGCGATCGCGGTGCGGATGTGCCGGCGCTGCGCGGCCCGGTCCTCGTGGTTGTCGGTCAGCAGCTTGCGCATCGCCTCGAAGGCGTTGCCCGGGCGGCCGATCACCGACAGCAGCATGGCGTGGCTCACCTTGAACCGGGAGACCAGTGGCTCCGGGTCGGCGCCGATCAGCTTGTCGAAGGTCTCCTCGGTCCAGCCGACGAAGCCCTCCGGGGCCTTCTTCCGGACGACCTTGCGCTTCTTCTTCGGGTCGTCCCCGGCCTTGGCGATCGCCTTGTCGTTCTCGATCACGTGCTCCGGCGCCTGGGCCACCACCTGGCCGACGGTGTCGAAGCCGGCCCGGCCGGCCCGGCCGGCGATCTGGTGGAACTCGCGGGCGCGCAGGATGCGCACGCGCTGCCCGTCGTACTTGGACAGGGCGGTGAACAGCACCGTGCGGATCGGCACATTGACGCCGACGCCGAGCGTGTCGGTGCCGCAGATGACCTTCAACAGGCCCGCCTGGGCGAGGCGTTCGACCAGCCGGCGGTACTTCGGCAGCATGCCCGCGTGGTGCACGCCGATGCCGTGGCGCACGTAACGGGACAGGTTGCGGCCGAACTTGGTGGTGAAGCGGAAACCGCCGATCAGGTCGGCGATGGCCTCCTTCTCCGCCTTCGAGCACATGTTGATGCTCATCAGCGACTGGGCCCGGTCCACCGCCTCCTTCTGGGTGAAGTGCACGACGTAGACCGGCGCCTGGCCGGTCTGCAGCAGCTCCTCCAGGGTCTCGTGCATCGAGGTGCGGCGGTACTCGTAGAACAGCGGCACCGGGCGGGTCGCGTTGCGCACCACCGTGGTCGGCCGGCCGGTGCGGCGGGTCAGGTCCTCCTCGAAGCGGCGGACGTCGCCGAGCGTCGCGGACATCAGCAGGAACTGCGCCTGCGGCAGCTCCAGCAGCGGGATCTGCCAGGCCCAGCCGCGGTCCGGCTCCGCGTAGAAGTGGAACTCGTCCATGACCACCTGGCCGATGTCCGCCCGGGTGCCGTCGCGCAGCGCGATCTGGGCGAGCACCTCGGCGGTGCAGCAGATGATCGGCGCGGTCGGGTTGACGCTCGCGTCGCCGGTCATCATGCCGACCTGTTCGGTGCCGAACATCTTCACCAGGTCGAAGAACTTCTCCGAGACCAGCGCCTTGATCGGCGCGGTGTAGAAGGTCCGCTTCCCCTCCGCCAGCGCGGCGAAGTGCGCCCCCGCCGCCACCAGGCTCTTGCCCGACCCGGTCGGCGTCGCGAGGATCACGTTGTTCCCCGACACCAGCTCGATCAGCGCCTCCTCCTGTGCCGGGTACAGCGTGATCCCGCGCTCCTCCGACCAGGCTGCGAACGTCTCGTACAGCGCGTCGGGGGTGGCGGGCTTCGGCATCAGATCAAGGAGGGTCACCCGGCTATCTTGCCTGCTCGCCGCCACCCCGGGCAAAGCCCGGTGCCGCGAGGGGAGGGCCGGAGGGGGTTCCGCGGACGTCGATCACGCGGTGCGGGACGGCGGCGGGGCGTCCGTCCCGCTCCGGGGCGTCGCGGCGGATCGGCGGTAAAGCGCGCGGTGGACCAGGGGGAAACCGGTGGGAAGCCGGCGGGAAACCGTGCGGCGGACCGGCGGGAAAGCGGAGGGAAACCGGCGGGAACGGGGGAAACGCCGTGGTCGGCCGGGGTGCGCGGCCCGACGGAGGAACGGGTTCGTCCGGAAACGAGGATACCGGGAAGGAAGTGGGCGAAGACGTTTGAGCGTGCGTCAACTGTCTTTCCAGTACGACACGTTCACGGATTGCGGCGCACGGCATTGTGGACCCGGGGATGGGTTAACCTCCTTCTGGCATGCTCACGTCCCGATCTCGAATTGGGGGATCCCATGGCAATCGGACGACGACAACTCCTCGCCTCCGTCGCGCTCACCGCCCTCGCCGCACCCGTCCTGACCAAGGCGACGGCGACCCGCGCGGCCGCGGCCGAACCCGGAGCCGCAGCCGTACCCGTACCCGGAGCCGCGGCCACCGGCTCCGGACCGCTGTTCATGCAGATCGTCGCGCACGAGGACGACGACATCCTCTTCATGAACCCGGACCTCTCCAACGCCCTCGCCGACGGCACGCCGTCCGTCACCGTCTTCGTCACCGCGGGGAACGCGACCGGCGACCCCTGCGCCACCGTCTGCTGGGACACCGCCGGCGAACCGCTGCGCACCTGGAACCGGCAGATGGGCGCCGTCAACGCCTACTCCCGGATGACCGGGGTCGGCGACACCGACCCGGCCACCGACGAGGTCGGCCACTGGACGGCCGAGGCCTGGACGGTCGCCGGCAAGCAGGTCGAACGGTACGTCCTCAAGGGCCGGCCGGTGCACCTGATCTTCCTCAACCTGCACGACGCCCGGCTCGGCGGCGTCCTGGCCGGCGGCACCGACACCACCGTCGTCCCGAAGGACAGCCCGCTGTCCGGGCCGTCCACCTACACGGCCGCCGACGTCGTCGAAGTACTGCGCCAGCTGATGGCGACCTACCGGCCGACCGTGCTCCGGGCCCAGGACGAACTCCCGGACCGCCGCTACTCCGGCGACCACTCCGACCACGTCGCCGCCGCGAAGTTCGCCGGCCAGGCCGCCGGCCTCTACGGCGGCAACCTGATCCAGGTGAACTACCGGGACTACAACATCGGCGACGCCCCGGTGAACCTCGACCCGGCGACGGCCGGCGCCAAGGGCGTGTTCTTCTCCGAGTACGCCGGCCATGACCACTCGGACGGGAACTACTCCGCCCTCTGGTTCTCCCGGATGTACTACCGCTGGTCGCGCGGCACCTCCTGGGCCGGGCTCAACCAGGACGGCCGCCCGCAGGTCTTCGTCGTCCGGGCCGGTGCCCTCCACACCTACTGGCGCCAGGCCGACGGCAGCTGGGGCGGCCCGCTCCGGATGGCCGACCCCGGCGGGCGGATCGCCCCCGGCATCGCCGTCGGCACCAACGCCGACGGCCGGCTGGAGGTCTTCGCCCGCCGCCTCACCGACCACCACCTCCTCTCCCTGCCGCAGGCCGTGCCCAACGGCCGCTGGTGGGACAGCTGGGCCGACCACGGCAACCCCAACACCGGGCTCGGCAACGAGGACCAGGTCGGCGTACCCGCCGTCGCCAACTCCCTGGACGGGCGGCTGGAACTCTTCGTCAAGAACGGCGGCGGCGGCCTCAGCGGCATCTGGCAGACCACCCCGGGCGGGGTGTGGACGGGCACCTGGACGGACTTCGGCGGCACCGACCTCCAGGACCCGGTCACCGCGATCCGCAACGGCGCCGGGGCGATCGAGGTGTTCGCCGCCACCCGCACCGCCGTCCTCGGCTGGCACCAGAGCACCCCGAACGGCGCCCTCACCGGCCCCGACCCGATCCCGGACGCCCGCCCGGCCAGCCCGCCCAAGGCCGCCCTCGACCAGGACGGCCGCATCGAACTCGCCTACCGCGAGGTCGGCACCGGCGCGGTGCTGGTCAGCTACCAGACCCGGCCCGGCGGACCGTGGAGCCGGACCCCGGCCCCCCTCGGCGGCCACGGCGGCGTCGGCGAACCGGCCACGGCCACCCTCGCCGGCCGCGTCGTCCTGTTCGAACGCAACGCCGCCGGCGGCGTCAGCACCACCGCCCAGACCGCCCCCGACAACGGCTACGGCCCCTGGCAGGACCTCGGCGGCACCGTCCTCGACCACCCGGCCGCCCTCACCGACGGCACCGGCGTCCTCCACCTCTTCGCCATCGGCACCGACGGCCGGGTGTACCTCCGCACGGCCACCACCCCCACCACCTTCGGCCCCTGGCAGAGCCTGCCGCTCTGACCGCCTCTTCCGGCGGCTGTTCGGGAGCACTCCCGAACAGCCGCTGGAGTGGATGACCGGCGACATCACCCGAGGAAATCGCGACAGGATCAGCGCGTCGATATGTGCCGATCCGCACATTGCCCGACACGCGGCGGCATGCCAGAGTGCCGGGCATGAACCATCCGCTCGCGGCCGAGCCGCGCCCCTCCGTCCTCGCCGCTCCCGCCCCCGCGCACGTCTTCGACTGGCTTGACGAGACGGCCGCGATGCGGGCGGAGGCCGGGCTGACGCGGACGTTGCGCAGTCGGGGGGCGGACGACGCGGTGCTGGACCTCGCGGGGAACGACTACCTGGGGCTGACCAGGCATCCGGTGGTCGCCCGGGCGGCGGCGGACGCGGCGCTGCGGTGGGGCGGGGGCTCGACGGGGTCGCGGCTGGTGACCGGGACGACGGCGCTGCACAGCGAACTGGAGGAGGAGCTGGCCGAGTTCTGCGGGATGGAGGCCGCGCTGGTGTTCTCCTCCGGGTACACGGCCAACCTCGCGGCGCTGACCGCGCTCACCGACCCGGACACCCTGATCGTCTCCGACGCCTACAACCACGCCTCCCTCATCGACGGCTGCCGGCTCTCCCGCGCCGACGTCCACCGGGCCCCGCACAGCGACCCGGCGGCGGTGGCCGAGGTGCTCGCCGGGCGGGCGCGGCGGCGGGCGCTGGTGGTCACCGACTCGGTGTTCTCGGTGGACGGCGACGCGGCCCCGCTGCCCGCGCTGTCGCAGGCCGTCCGCGCGCACGGCGCCGCGCTGCTGGTGGACGACGCGCACGGGCTGGGCGTGCTCGGCCCCGGCGGCACCGGGGCGCTCGCCGCGGCCGGGCTGGCCGGGCAGCCGGACACGGTGGCCACCGCCACCCTGTCCAAGTCGCTCGGCTCGCAGGGCGGCGTCGTCCTCGGCCCGCGCCGGGTGATCCGGCACCTCACCGAGACCGCCCGCACCTTCATCTTCGACACCGGCCTCGCCCCGGCCGCCGCCGGGGCCGCCCTCGCCGCGCTGCGCCTGCTGCGCGCCGAGCCGGCCCGCGCCGAGCGCGCCCGCGAGGTCGCCCGCACCCTGGCCCGGCAGCTCACCGCCGCCGGGCTGCACGCCTGCGAGCCGCAGGCCGCGGTGGTCTCGGTCCGCGCCCCGGGCCCGGAGGCCGCCGTCGCCTGGGCCGCCGACTGCCGCCGCGCGGGCCTCGCCGTCGGCTGCTTCCGCCCGCCGTCCGTCCCGGACGGCATCTCCCGCCTGCGTCTCACCGCCCGGGGCGACCTGACGGACGGGCAGATCGCCGAGGCCGTCCGCATCGTCGCCGAGCTGGCGCCGGTGGGTGCGCGGGGCTGAGGCTCCGGAGCGGACGGAGCGTCCTACTTCTTCTTGGCCCGGCTCGGTTGCACCCGGGTGGGTTCGCCGGCGGCCTTGGGGTGGTCGGGCGGGTAGGGGAGTTCGCCGAGGCCCTCGTCGTGGAGCTGCTTGTCGTACAGCTCCAGCAGGGGCTCCAGGCGGAAGGCCTGGCCGTCCATCCCGGCGTTGAGGTCGCCGAGTTCGGCGAAGCGGGCGGGGAGGGTGCGCAGGTCGAAGTCCTCGGGGGCGGCGTCGTCCAGCTCCTCCCAGTGCAGCGGGGCGGAGGCGGTGGCGCGGGGGCGGGCGCGCAGGGAGTAGGCGGAGGCGATGGTGCGGTCGCGGGCCATCTGGTTGTAGTCGACGAAGATCCGTTCGCCGCGCTCCTCCTTCCACCAGGCGGTGGTGACCTTCCCGGGCATCCGCTGTTCCAGGACCCGGCCGAGGGCGATCACCGCGTGCCGCCCGTCGGTGAAGGTCCACTCGGGCACCAGCGGCACGTACACGTGCAGGCCGCGCCCGCCGGAGGACTTGGGCCAGCCGCGCAGCCCGTACTCCTCCAGCAGGGCGCGCAGTTCGTGGGCGGCGCGGACGGCGTCGTGGAAGTCGGTGCCGGGCTGCGGGTCGAGGTCGATGCGCAGCTCGTCGACGTGGCCGGTGTCGGAGCGCCGCACCGGCCAGGGGTGGAAGGTGAGGCAGCCCAGGTTGGCGGCCCACAGGACGGCGGCCGGCTCGGTGGGGCAGATCTCGTCGGCGGAGCGGCCGCTGGGGAACTCGATCCGGGCGGTGGGCAGCCACTCCGGCAGGCCCTTGGGCGCGCGCTTCTGGTAGAAGAACTCGCCGTCCACCCCGTCGGGGAAGCGCTGCAGGGTGGTCGGCCGGTCGCGCAGTCCGCGCAGCACCCCGTCGGCGACGGCCAGGTAGTACTGCGCGACGTCCAGCTTGGTGAAGCCGCGCTCGGGGTAGTACACCTTGTCCGGGTTCGACAGCCGGACGGTGCGCCCGGCGACTTCCAGTTCCACGGCTGAGCCCATGCCCTTCACGCTAAGGGCCGGGCGCCCGGCGCGCGCCCCGGGGCGAAGCGGGCGAGGATCGTTCGCATGGACCTGCCCGTGATGCCACCGGTGGCGCCGATGCTCGCCAAGTCGGTGGCCGAGATCCCGCCCGGGATGCAGTACGAGGCCAAGTGGGACGGCTTCCGTTCGATCGTGTTCCGCGACGGCGACGAGGTGGAGCTCGGCAGCCGTACCGGCAAGCCGCTGACCAGGTACTTCCCCGAGCTGGTCGAGGCGTTCCGGCGGGAGCTGCCGCCGCGCTGCGTGCTGGACGGCGAGGTGGTGATCGCCCGGGACGGCCGGCTGCGTTTCGAGGAGCTGCTGGAGCGCATCCACCCGGCCGCGAGCCGGGTGAAGCTGCTCGCCGAGCGGACCCCGGCCTCCTTCGTCGCCTTCGACCTGCTCGCCCTCGGGGACGAGAGCCTGGTGGACGAGCCGCTGTCGGTGCGCCGCCCGGCCCTGGAGGCCGCGCTCGCCGACGCCGCCGACCCGGTGTTCACCGCCCCCGCCGCCACCGACCTCGACCTCGCCCGGACCTGGTTCGCCGAGTTCGAGGGCGCCGGGCTGGACGGGGTGGTCGCCAAGCCGCTGGAGCAGCCGTACCGGCCGGGGGAGCGGAGCATGTACAAGATCAAGCACGAGCGCACCGCCGACTGCGTGGTGGCCGGCTACCGCGAGCACAAGAGCGGCCCGGTGGTCGGCTCGCTGCTGCTCGGCATCTTCGACGACGGCGGCAGGCTGCAGCACGTCGGCGTCTGCGCCGCCTTCCCGATGGCCCGCCGCCGCGAACTCGCCGAGGAACTGGCCCCGTTGCGGATGGACGACCTGTCCCGGCACCCGTGGGGCGGCTGGGCGGACGAGGCCGCGCACGCCGAGGGCCGGCTGCCCGGCGCGGTCAGCCGCTGGACCGGCGGCAAGGACCTCTCCTGGATCGCGCTGCGCCCCGAGCGGGTGGTCGAGGTCGCGTACGACCACATGGAGGGCACCCGGTTCCGGCACACCGCGCAGTTCCGCCGCTGGCGCCCGGACCGCACGCCGGAGAGCTGCACCTACGCGCAGCTGGAGGAGCCGGTCTCGTACGACCTCGGCAGGGTGCTGGGGATCTGAGGACCGGGAGGCCGAGGACGTGACAGAGGCCCGACCCGGTGAGCCGGGCCGGGCCTCCCGTACGGTCGGCGCGGGTGGTCAGGAGATGTGCAGCGTGGCGGTGGCGCCCGCGGTGGGCGAGGCCGTCGGGGACGGCGAGGCCGTGGGGGAGGCGGTCGGGGAGGCCGTGGGGGAAACCGAGGGCGAAGCGGTGGGGGAGGCGGTGGGAGACGCGGACGCGGACGCGGAGGCGGAGGCCGAGCCCGAGGCGGGCGGGGTGGGCAGCGTGTAGACGTTGTTCGGCGAGACGATCTGGGTGATCGCCCGCGCCACGAACGTCGAGGGCTCCGAACCGTCGTGCAGGATGTCGGTGTTGAGCATGATGGACAGGCTGGCCTGCGCCTGCGGCAGGTAGAGCACCACGCTCTCGTACCCGGGCAGTGAGCCGTTGTGGCCGATCCACCCGTGGGTGGTGAACACCCCGAAGCCGTAGCCGAGGTCGGGGGTCGGTCCGGTGGCCTTGGTCTTCAGCCGCTCCGCCTGGGTGGCGGGCTTGAGCAGCGGCTCGCCGGTGGCCAGCACCTTCGACCAGGTCCGGAAGTCGGCGATGGTGGAGATGGCGGCGCCGGCCGCCCAGCCCCAGGACGGGTTCCAGGTGGTGGCGTCCTCGACCGCGCCGGTGAGCGTCTGGTTGGTGTAGCCGTGGGCGTGCGGGTCGGGGAAGGCGGCGTCGGTCGGCAGGCTGGTCTTGGTGAGCCCGGCCGGGGTGAACACCTGCTGGTTCAGGAAGTCCTGGAGCGGCTGCCCGCCGACCTTCTCGACGACCAGGCCGAGCACGATCAGGTTGGTGTTGGAGTACTCGAACTGGGCGTCCGGCTGGAAGTTCGCCGGGTGCTTGAACGCGTACGCGAGCAGCTGGTCCGGGGTGAAGGGGCGGCTCGGGTCGTTGAAGAAGGCCTGCTGGAAGTCGGAGTCCAGGGTGTAGTTGAACAGGCCGCTGCGCATGTCGCCGAGCTGGCGCAGGGTGATGCCGTCGCCGCCGGGCACGTTCGGGACGTACTTGGAGACCGGGTCGTCCAGGCCCAGCTTGCCCTGGTCCACCAGCCGCAGGACGGCGGTGGTGGTGAAGGTCTTGGTGACGCTGCCGATCCGCATGTACAGGTCGGGGGTCATCGGGGTCCCGGCGTCCTTGTCGGCGACGCCGAAGGCGCGCTGGTAACTGCCGTCGGGGGTGGCGTAGTCGACGATCACCCCGGGGATGGCAACCTGGCCCATCACCTGCTTGATCGCGTCGTCCAGCTGGGTCGTGACGGCCGTGGTGAGCGGCACCACCCCGCCGGAGGGGCTGCCGCCCGGCGTGGCGGACGGGCTGAGCGCGGCCGGTTCGGCGGTCACCGCCGGACCGGCCTGCCGTGCGGGCTTCGACTCCCCGGAGCAGGCGGAGACGGCGAGCAGGCCGGTCAGCGCGAGGGCGGCGGAGGCCACCCGTACGGCGGAGGCCGCCCGGACGGAGCGGGGGACGCGAACGGAGCGGGGAACGGACGGTCGCGGCCGTCGGGTGTCGGTCATCGGCGCAGGCGCCTCTCTGGGGCGGACGGCCCCGTGGCGAAGGGCCCCGGAGCGCGGCTCGGCCGGGCCGGAGCGCTGCTCCACGGGGCCGTGGGGGAACGTCGTCACCGTAAGCACCCGCTTCGTACCGCCGCGCGCGGGTCGGCGGCCGACTGGACCGAACGGGAGCACCGTCAGCCGAGTGCCCCGCCCGGCTGGCGGCCGGTGGTCGTCCACTCCGAGGGTCGAGTACGGGCCCGGGGCGGGTCGGCCGGCCGGCCGCCGCGCGGGGTCGCGGCGCCCCGCCCCGCCCCGCGCCGAGCCCGCCCCGCGCTCGGCCGGACGGGTGAGCACCGGCACGCCGCGCCCGCCCGCGCACCCGCCGCCGACCACCGCTCGGGCACGATCGTTCAGCCCAGCTGTGGCCGCCCTTAAGAATTCCTCGATGGACCGCACCCCCTCCGACCAGGCAGATTTCTGCCTGCCCGGAGCGCGTCCGCCAGGAGCGGCCGAACCGGGCCTCCTCGGCCTGCCCCCGTACCCGCAGGCCGTCCCACCCGCACGTCAGGAGCCGCCGTGAAGGCACTCGTCAAGCAGCAGGCCGAGCCCGGGCTCTGGCTGATGGACGTCCCCATGCCCGAGATCGGCCCCGGCGAGGTGCTGATCAAGGTGCTGCGGACCGGCATCTGCGGCACCGACCTGCACATCCGCAAGTGGGACGGCTGGGCGCAGCAGACCATCAGGACCCCGCTGGTGCTCGGCCACGAGTTCGTCGGCGAGGTCGCCGAGCTGGGTGCCGGCGTCACGGACATCGCGGTCGGCGACCTGGTCAGCGGCGAGGGCCACCTGGTCTGCGGCAAGTGCCGCAACTGCCAGGCCGGCCGCCGCCACCTGTGCCGCAACACCGTCGGCCTGGGCGTGAACCGGGACGGCGCGTTCGCCGAGTACGTGGCGCTGCCCGCCTCCAACGTGTGGGTGCACCGGGTGCCGGTCGACCTGGACGTGGCCGCGATCTTCGACCCGTTCGGCAACGCCGTGCACACCGCGCTGTCCTTCCCGCTGGTCGGCGAGGACGTGCTGGTCACCGGCGCCGGCCCGATCGGCATCATGGCCGCCGCCGTCGCCAAGCACGCCGGCGCCCGCAACGTGATGATCACCGACGTCTCCCCGTACCGCCTCGACCTGGCCCGCAAGGTCGGTGTGACGCTGGCGCTGGACGTCTCGCAGCACACCATCGAGGAGGGCCAGCAGAAGCTCGGCCTGCGCGAGGGCTTCGACGTCGGCCTGGAGATGTCCGGCCGCCCCGAGGCGATGCAGTCGATGATCGCCAACATGACCCACGGCGGGAAGATCGCCATGCTCGGCCTGCCCGCCGAGCAGTTCCCGGTGGACTGGGCCTCGATCGTCACCTCGATGATCACCATCAAGGGCATCTACGGCCGGGAGATGTTCGAGACCTGGTACGCGATGTCCGTGCTGCTGGAGGGCGGCCTGGACCTCGCTCCGGTGATCACCGGCCGCTACGCCGCCACCGACTTCGAGGCCGCCTTCGACGACGCCGCGAGCGGCAACTGCGGCAAGATCATCCTCGACTGGACCGCCTGAGCCCGGCTCAGCCCCGCCGAAGCTCCCCCGCCGAACCCGCCGAACCGCCCCGCCGAACTGATTGAGGAGACCGCAGTGTTCGACAACGTGCGTGCCGACGTCGCCGCCACCCTGGACGAGATCCGCGAGGCCGGGCTGTTCAAGCCCGAGCGGGTGATCGGCACCCCGCAGAGCGCCGCCGTCACCGTGACCGCCGGCGGCCTGCCCGGCGAGGTGCTGAACTTCTGCGCCAACAACTACCTCGGCCTGGCCGACCACCCCGAGGTGCTCTCCGCCGCCAAGGACGCCCTGGACCGCTGGGGCTACGGGATGGCCTCGGTCCGCTTCATCTGCGGCACCCAGGACGTCCACAAGGAGCTGGAGGACCGCCTCTCGGCGTTCCTCGGCCAGGAGGACACGATCCTCTACTCCTCCTGCTTCGACGCCAACGGCGGTGTCTTCGAGACCCTGCTGGACGACCGGGACGCCGTCATCTCCGACGCGCTGAACCACGCCAGCATCATCGACGGCATCCGGCTCAGCAAGGCCCGCCGCCACCGCTACGCCAACCGCGACCTGGCCGACCTGGAGAAGCAGCTCCAGGACACCCAGGACGCGCGCCGCCGCCTGATCGTCACCGACGGCGTGTTCTCGATGGACGGCTACGTCGCCCCGCTGCGCGAGATCTGCGACCTGGCCGACCGCTACGACGCCATGGTCATGGTGGATGACTCGCACGCCGTCGGCTTCGTCGGCCCGAACGGCCGCGGCACCCCCGAGCTGCACGGCGTGACGGACCGCGTGGACATCATCACCGGCACCCTCGGCAAGGCGCTCGGCGGCGCCTCCGGCGGCTACGTCGCCGCCCGCCGGGAGATCGTCGCCCTGCTGCGCCAGCGCTCCCGCCCGTACCTGTTCTCCAACTCGCTGGCCCCGGTGATCGCGGCCGCCTCGCTCAAGGTGCTCGACCTGGTCGAGAAGTCCACCGAGCTGCGCGAGCGGCTGGCGGCCAACACCGCGCTGTTCCGGGCGAAGATGACCGAGGCCGGGTTCGAGATCCTGCCCGGCGACCACCCGATCGCCCCGGTGATGATCGGCGACGCGGCCAAGGCCGGCCGGCTCGCCGAGCTGCTGCTGGAGCGCGGCGTGTACGTGATCGGCTTCTCCTTCCCGGTGGTGCCGCACGGCCAGGCCCGGATCCGGGTGCAGCTGTCCGCGGCGCACTCCACCGAGGACGTCGAGCGCGCCGTCGCGGCCTTCGTGGACGCGCGCGCCGCCCTGGAGGACTGACCTCCACCCAGGCCGCCCGTGGGCCGGACCGCTCGGAATCGGACCGGCCCACGGGCTCACCAACCGCCGTGCGGCGCAGGCGAATCGATCCGCCCCGTGCCGTACGCCAGAGACCACCTGCCCCACCCTCCCGCTGCGGGGGCGGGACGCCGGCCCAGCCGACGTCCCGCCCCCGTCGCGGTTTTCGGGCGGCGGCCGGTCAGTCGTCCCAGCCCTCGCCCTGACCGTCACCCTGGTCGTCGCCCTGGCCGTCGTCGTCCTGGGCGGCGTCGAGGCCCTGGTGGCGGCCCGCGGGCTTGGCGAACACCTGGGTGTTCTCCTCCGCCGCCGGGCCGTCGGCGCCGGCGACCAGGTTGCCGCTGGTCGAGTCGAACAGCACGGTCCGGCCCGAGGCGGCCACGACCGGGTCCCGCGACGAGCCGTTGCCGAACGAGCCGTCCGGCGCGGTGGAGACCCGCTCGGTGCGGCCGGTGCGCAGGTCCTGGCGGTAGACGTCCCAGCCGGGGTGCTGCGGGCCCGGCACCAGGTTGTCGGCGGCGGACTCGAAGTAGATCCAGCGGTTGTCGGCGGTGATCGAGCCGTGGTCGGAGGAGCCGACCGAGCTGGTGCCCGGCAGGCCGCCGCTGACCTTCGTCACGGTGCCCTTCTTGAGGTCCCGGACGTAGAGCACGGTGTGGGAGCGGTGGCCGCCGGTCGAGCCGCCGGGCTCGGCCAGGGTGTAGACCGCGTGCCGTCCGTCGGGGCTGATCGTCGCCTCGAAGCTGGCGCTGCCGATCTGGCCGTCGAGGCCCGCGCTCACCGCCGTGATCTTCCCGGACCGTACGTCGTAGGTGTAGTAGGGAGCGGCGTTCGGACGGGCCAGGGTCGGCTGCGCCGCGTTCTGCGGGACGTTCTGGCGCGCGGCCTCGGCGGCGCTCGGGGTGAGGTCCACGTCGGCGGGAGCGGCGGCCGAGGCGGTGGTCGCGGCGGCGAGTCCGGGCGCCTGCTCGTCCGGCAGCAGGTTGGAGATGGAGCCGAAGCCGATGGTGCGGCCGTCCGCGCTGATCGTCGGCCGGAAGGAGGTGCTCTCGCCCGGCTTGCCGTGCACGTCGCGGGTGACCAGCCGGGTGGTGTGGGTCCAGCGGTCGGTGAGGTAGACGTTGATCTTCCAGGTGTAGGGCCTGGCGAGCGAGGGGGCGGTGCCGGAGTCGGGCTCCGGCTCCTCCACGACGGTCGGGTCCAGGTCCTTCCGGGAGGACACGAAGACCACGTACCGGCCGTTGCCGCTGACCTGCGCGTTGTACGAGCCGTGGTACTGGTCGGCGTCGGTGTTGGTGGGGCTGTCGCTGACCAGCTCGGTGCGGCCGGTCCTGCGGTCCCTGATGTACACCTCGGTGCGGTTCTTGACCTGCGCGCCGGGCGCCACGTTCTCGTCCTCGCTGTCGAAGACGACGTAGCGGCCGTCGGCGCTGATCCCGGCCTGGTCGGTCGAGCCGCTCAGCGCTCCGCCCGCGTCGGACAGGTTGACCTGTTCGAGGCGGCCGGTGCGCAGGTCCTTCACATAGGCGTTGCTCCAGCCCACCGGGGGGTTGGGCAGCAGGTTCGTGGCCCGGGAGGTGAACAGGGCGTAGCGGCCGTTGGCGCTGATGCCCTGGGTGGTCGACAGGTTGTCGGGCGCCGCGCCGTTCGGCCCGACGCTGACCTGGGTGGTGCCGCGCGGCAGTGGGGCGGCCTGGGCCGGGGCGGCGGTGACGGCGAGCACGGCGGCCGCGGCCAGGATGCCGCCGCCACCGGCCAGCCACCGGTTGCGGGTCGTCCGGGTGGTACGGGACATGAGGTCTTCCCCCCTCTGATCACCCGGCCGGGCTCCCTCCCGACGGCGGGCTTTCGCAGAGCCAACCGTCGGGAGGGCAGGGGGGTCAACGTCCTCGGGTGATCTCGGCTGAAAATACGTCAACAGACGTATGCCGCAAGGGAATCAGGCCATCAGGGGCGGCGCAGGAAGACGTCCGCGGCGCCGTTGGTGTCGCCCGGCACCAGGTTGCCGTCACCGGCGGTGAAGAGCACCGTGTCGCCGGCGAAGTCGACGAACGGGGCCGTGGAGCCGGTGCTGCTCTGCCCGCCGTCCCGGGTGAGGCTGACCCGTTCGATCGCCCCGGTCCTCAGGTCGCGGCGGAAGATGTCGCTGACGCCGTTGGTGTCGCCGGGGACGAGGTTGTCGGCGCTGGAGTCGAAGTAGACCCAGCGGCCGTCGAAGGTCATGGCGGGGTAGTGGGCGCCCTCGGTGGTCGTGGTGCCGGGCAGGAAGGCGTTGAGCCAGGTCAGCTTGCCGGTGGCCAGCTCCCGGGCGTACAGGTCCATCCGGTAGCGGTAGGAACCGGGCCGGCCGATGTGGACCGGCAGGCCGAAGAGGGCGTAGCGGCCGTCCGGGCTGAGCCGGGGGCCGATGCTGGTGCCGCGCAGGTAGCCCTGGTCGTCCACGCTGGCGCCGGAGACCTTGCCGGTGTCGGCCTTCCAGACGAAGTAGGGGTAGAAGCGGGGCTTGGCCAGTCCGGGCGCACCGGCGTCGGTGCCGTCGGTGCCGGCGCCCGGTTCGGTGGCGGCCGGGTCCTGCGGGAGCAGGTTGCCGGCCCGGGAGCTGAAGCCGACGGTGGAGCCGTCCGCGCTGATCGTCACACCGTAGGAGGAGTTGTTGGGGGCCTCACCGTCCGCGCCGGTGGTGACCACCCGGGTGGTGCCGGTCCAGCGGTCGGTGACGAGGACGCTGAAGTAGCGCGGATTCGAGCCCGGGGCGAGGTCGGTGCGGTTGGAGGTGTAGGCGATGTAGCGGCCGTCCCGGCTCAGCGAGGGCTCGGCGGAGAACGCGCCGTCGGGGGAGCCGCCCGGGCCGACCGGCTCGGTGTGCCCGGTCCAGCGGTCGCGGACGAAGACGTCGCTGCTGCGCACCACCTGGCCCGGCACCACGTTGGTGGCGCTGGTGCTGAAGGCCACGTACCGGCCGTCGGCGCTGATCGAGGCCTCGCTGGTGGGTGCGTTCAGCCGGGAGCCGTCGTCGGCGACGCTGACCTTCTCGACGTGCCCGTTGCGCAGGTCGCGGACGTAGACCTCGTCGGAGTTCGGGGTGCCGGGTTCCGGCAGCAGGTTGGTCGCGGTCGAGGTGAAGAGCGCGGAGCGGCCGTCCTCGCTCAGTCCGAGCGCGACGGAGTCCCCGTTGAGCTGCTCGCCCTTGGCGGTCTCGCTGATCCGGGCGGTGTCGCCCTTGGGCGGCTTGGCCTCGGCGGCGGGCAGCGCCGCGCCGGCGGCCACGGCGGTGGCGGCCAGCACGGCGGCGGCGCGGGCGAGCCGGCGTCGGGCGGGTGTGTGCGTCATGGATCGTCCTCCCCTGGTGGCGGTCCCGGGCCCACGACCCCCGCGGCCCGGTTTGAGGAGAGCCAAGCGTCGTACGGATCATCGGTCAACGACCGGCGGCGATCTCGGGCGGAAATACGCCACCGGTCGTATGCCATAAGGGAGATGAGTGGCGGTCGGGCCGTCACAGGCGACGGAGGAAGGCGTCCGTGACGGCGTTGGTGTCCCCCGGGACCAGGTCGCCGTCGTCGGCGGTGAAGAGCACCGCGTCTCCGGTGGCGTCCACGGACGGACTGTAGGAGGGGGAGGTGCTCGGCGCGCCGTCCCGGGTGAGGCTGACCCGTTCGATCCGGCCGGTCCACAGGTCGCGGCGGTAGACGCTGCTCTGGTTCCTGACGTCGTCGGGGAGCAGGTTGCCGGCGGAGGAGTCGAAGTAGACCCAGCGGTCGTCGGCCGTCATGACGGCGCCGGAGGAGGACCCGTTCGCCGTGGTGCCCGGCAGGCCGGCGCTGACCTCGGTGACCTTGCCGGTGGCCAGGTCGTGGACGTACACGTCCAGCCGGACGCCGCCGTGGCCGGGCAGGCCGGTGCCGTAGACGGCGAGGCTGTAGACGGCGTAGCGGCCGTCGGGGCTGATCCGGCCGTCGCTGCTGCCGCTCAGCTGCCCGGTGCCGTCCACGCTGCCGGCGACGATCGTGCCGGTGGCGGCCTTCCAGACGTAGGAGGGGTGGTGCATGGGCCCGCCGGTCACTCCCGGCGACCCGGCGTCGGAGCCGTTCTCGTCGGAACCGGGGCCGGCGGGGGTGGCCGGAGCCTCCGGGAGCAGGTTGCCGGCCCGGGAGGTGAAGGCGACGGCGGAGCCGTCCGCGCTGATCATCGGATCGAGGGAGTAGTTGCTGGCGGGCTCGCCGTCCGCGCCGACGGTGACCAGGCGGCTGGTGCGGGTCCAGCGGTCGGTGACGTAGATGTTGTTCCTGCCGCGCCGCACGGGGCCCGGGGCGAGGTCGGAGCGGTTGGAGACGTAGGCGACGTAGCGGCCGTCCCGGCTGATGCTGGGGCTGGTGGATCCGAAGCCGCTCTGGTCCTCGGTGCCCGGCAGGGCGGCGGCGGTGACCAGTTCGGTGTGCCCGGTCCAGCGGTCGCGGACGAAGACGTCGCTGGGGTGGGCCGGCTGGCCGGGCACCACGTTGGTGGCGGTGGTGCTGAAGGCCACGTACCGGCTGTCGGCGCTGATCGAGGCGTCGGTGGTGGGGGCGTTCAGCGGGGAGCCGTCGTCGGCGACGCTGACCTTCTCGACGTGCCCGTTGCGCAGGTTGCGGACGTAGACCTCGTCGGAGTTCGGGGTGCCTGTTCCGGGCAGCAGGTTGGTGGCGGCGGAGGTGAACAGGGCGGAGCGGCCGTCCTCGCTCAGCCCGAGCGCCCTGGAGGGGCCGTCGAGCTGCTCGCCCTTGGCGGTCTCGCTGATCCGGGCGGTGTCGCCCTTGGGCGGCTTGGCCTCGGCGGCGGGCAGCGCGGCGCCGGCGGCCAGGGCGGTGGCGGCCAGGACGGCGGCGGTCCGGGCCGGCCACCTGCGGGTGCGTGCGGTGGGCATGAGGTCTTCCTCCCCTGGGATCGCCCGGCCGGGCTCCCTCCCGGCGGCGGGCTTTCGCAGAGCCAACCGTCGGGAGGGCCGGTGGTCAACGGCCGGGGGTGGTCCCGCCGCGAAATACGCCAACAGGCGTATCCGGCACGGGAGTCAGGGCGTCACCGAGGGAGTCGGGGCGTCACAGGCGGCGCCGGAAGACGTCTGTGAGGTCGCTGTCGACGACGGGCGCCAGGTTGCCGTCCTGGGCGCTGAACAGCAGCGTCGTGTCGTCGGCGTCGACCTGCGGGAAGGCGGCGGAGGTGGTGCTCTGGGAGCCGTCGTGGGCGAGGGAGACCCGCTCGGTGTGCCCGCTGCGCAGGTCGGTGCGGAAGACGTCGGCCTGCTCGTTGGTGTCGCCGGGCACCAGGTCGGCGACGTCGGAGACGAAATACACCCAGCGGTCGTTCATCGGCATCACCGGGTCGTAGGAGGAGTCGCGCGGGGTGGTGCCGGACAGTGGCTTGTTGACCTTGGTGGTCGTGCCGGTGGCCAGCTCGCGGACGTACACGTCCTGGTGGCGGCCGTGCGAGCCGGGGCGGCCGCCCTCCTCGAAGACGGTGTAGGCCGCGTAGCGGCCGGAGGGGCTGATCCGCCCGTCGTTGCCGCTGTTGACGAACTCGCCGGCCTCGTTGTAGCTGGCGCCGGTGATCTTCCCGGTGCGGGCGTCCCAGACGTAGTACGGGTAGGCGCGGATGGCGGCCAGTTCGGCGCGGGCGGAGGCGGTCCGCGGGGCCCGCGCGGCCTCGGCGAGGTCCGTGCCGTCGGCGGGGTCCGCGGCGGCCGCGGCGGCCGCGGCGGAAGCGGCGGCGAGCGCGGGCGGGGTCTGCTCGGCCGGGAGCAGGTTGCCGGCCCGCGAGGTGAAGCCGATGACGGTGCCGTTCGCGCTGATCGTCGGGCGGAAGGAGTTGTTGTCGGCCGGGGTGCCGTCCGCGCCGGTGCTGACCACCCGGGTGGTGTGGGTCCAGCGGTCGGCGAGGAAGACGTTGAACTTGCCGCGGCGCACGCCGGGGGCGAGGTCGGTGCGGTCGGAGGAGTAGACCACGTAGCGGCCGTCGGCGCTGATGGCGGCGTTGAAGGCGTTGCGGATGCTCTGGTCGTCGCCCGCGCCGGAGACGCCGTCGCCCGCGGAGAGCAGCTCGGTGCGGCCGGTCCAGCGGTCCCGGACGAAGACGTCCGAGGGGTGCTTCGGCTGCCCGGGCACCGCGTTGGAGGCGTAGCTGCTGAACACCACGTACCGGCCGTTGCCGCTGATCGCCGCGTCGTTGCTGCCGTTGTCCAGGGCGGAGCCGTCGTCGGCGACGCTGACCCGCTCGGTGTGGCCGTTGCGCAGGTCCCGCACGTAGACGTCGCCGAGGACCCCGGCGCCGCCCGGCAGCAGGTTGGTCGCCGCCGAGGAGAACAGGGCGTAGCGGCCGTCGCCGCTCAGCCCGAGCGCGAGGGAGGTGCCGTTCAGCGGCTCGCCCTTGGCGCCCTCGCTGACCCGGGCGGTGTCGCCCTTGGGCGGGCGGGCCTCGGCGGCGGGCGTCGCGGCGCCGGCCACGGCCACGGCCACCAGGACGGCGGCGGTACGGGCCAGTCGGCGGCGGGTGCGTGCGGTGGTCATGGATCATCCTCCCCTGATGACGGTGCCGGGCCGTCGACACCCCCGTGGCCCGGTTGGGGAAGAGCCAAGCGCCGTGCGGGTGTCCGGTCAACGGACAGGAGCGATCTCGTCCGGAAATACCTCACCGGTCGTATCTCCGGCCGAAATCTCCCACGCCGGTACAACCGTCCCGCCGTACGGGGCGGGTGGCCGACGAACGGGAGCCGTCCCGACCGGCCCGCGCGGCCGTCGGCGGACCCGGTGGAACCGTGCTCCGGTCGGGTGCGCCGTGCCGCGCTGGCAGAATTGGTCCGTGATCGACGCACGACGGCTGCGGACCCTGCGGGCCGTGGCGGACCACCGCACCGTGACCGCCGCGGCGGCCGCCCTCTACCTGACCCCCTCCGCGGTCTCCCAGCAGCTGGCCGCCCTGGAGCAGGAGACCGGCCACCACCTGCTCGCCCGGGAGGGCCGGGGCGTGCGGCTGACCGCCGCCGGGGAGATCCTGCTCGGCCACGCCGACGTGGTGCTCGCCCAACTGGAGCGCGCCGAGGCCGACCTCGCCGCGTACAGCGCGGGCGTCTCCGGGGAGGTGACGGTCGCCTCCTTCGCGACCGCCATCGCCTCCGTGCTCGCCCCGGCCGTCGGCCTGCTCACCGGGCGCGCGCCCGGGGTGCGGCTCAAGGTGCTGGACGCCGAGGGCGACGCCAGCCTGCCGATGGTGCTGGACGGCCGGGCCGACCTCGCGGTGGCCGTCGAGTACCGGGGCGCCCCGCGCGCCGACGACGCCCGGCTGACCAGGGTGCCGCTGTACGCCGAGCCCTTCGAGGCCGTCCTGCCGCTCGGCCACCGGCTGGCCGCCGAGTCCGGCCCGCTGGCCGTCGCCTCGCTGGCCGACGAGCCGTGGATCGGGCCGTACCCGGGCAACCCCTGCCACGACGTGGTGCTGCTGGCCTGCGAGCACGCCGGGTTCCAGCCCCGGCTGCTGCACTCCTCGGACGACTTCCGGGCCGTGGTCGCGCTGGCCTCGGCCGGCCTCGGGGTGGCGCTGGTGCCGCGCTCGGCGCTGCGCGGCGTCGACCTCGGCGAGGTCGCGGTGCGCCCGGTGGACAGCGAGCTCGCCACCCGCCGGGTCTTCGCCGCCGTCCGGGCCGGCGCCGACGGGCACCCGCTGGTCCGGCCGGTGCTGGACTCCCTCGCCGAGGCGGCCGCCGCGGGCGCGTGAGTCGGGCGTCTCAGTCGCGGTCCGGCGTCATCGGGCCTTCACCGGGCCGCCGTCGGGGCGGACCCCGGCGAACTCGTCCAGGACGGCCACCCGCAGTTCGTGGGCGCCGTCCGCGCGGGTCCGCTCGTAGTAGAGGTACCAGCGGCCGCGGGCCGAGACGAGGTCGGCGTACCGGACGTCCAGCCAGGGGCCGTCCGGGGTGAGGCGGTGCCAGGCGCGCAGGTCGGCGGAGGCGGCCAGGCCGCAGCGCTCCTCGTAGTTGCCGGCGGCGTCCGCCGAGCCGTCGTAGAGCGCGAGCCAGCCGCCCCGGCCGTCGGGGAGGACGGTGGTGATCCGGGACTCGTAGCCGTCCCAGGCGCCGGCCGGGCCGACGTCCAGGGCCTCGGCGGCGCGGCCGGGCGGGGCGGTGAAGCGCAGCCCGTCCGGGGAGAGCGCGAGGGCGGTGGGCTGGACGGTGAGGCCGGTGGTGTGGATGTCGGCACTCGCGTGGGCGCGGGCCCGCTCCTCGGGGGTGAACGGCCGGGCCCGGGAGACGGTGGCGAACAGGTGGACGCCGGCGTCGGTTTCGAGCAGGTACGGGTCCTTGACGCCCTCGGTGCCGGTGGTCGCGGCGGTCAGGACGGGGGTGCGGGCGCCGGGGTCGAAGGAGTCGGGGGTGTCGGCGCTCAGGGCGTCGATGCGCCAGCGGTTGTCGGCCGGGTCGACGTGGCTGAGGTGGAGCAGGTAGCCGCCGTCGCGGCGCAGCAGGGCGAGGCGCTCCATCGAGGGGGAGCCCAGTTCGTCGCTCCGGACGGACCACAGGTCCCGGAAGGCGATGCCGTCGGTGCTCTCGGCGACGGCGCAGCGCCAGCCGCGGTCGGGCCCGCCCGCCGCGCCGCGCGGGCGGCGCTCGCGGTAGGTGAGCAGGAAGCGGTCGCGGTCCGGCTCGTACCGGACGCCCGGGCAGCCGGCCCAGTAGCCGGGTTCGGGGCGCTCGGGGGCGCGGACCAGGTGGGAGGCGCTCAGGTCGGGCGCGGCGGGCAAGGCGGCGGGGTGCGGCACGGGACCGTCCTTCGAAGGGGTCGGGAGGGGATGAGAAGAGTTTCTATCAGATCGATCAAAAGTCCGAGCGGCTCGCGGTAGGCCGGGCCCGGTCGGCTGGCCTGCGTCTTCCCGCTCCCACCTGCCGGATGTCTGTGAAGCCGATGTTTCGCCCGATGGCGATCGCACGACACCGACCGGCTGGGCCTTGACCGGCCCCCGGAGATCACGGCTAGCTTCTTCTCAGAGTCGATCAAACACCGCCGACCCCGACCCGAGGAAGCCCCGCCCCGATGACCGCCCCCACCACCGACGCGCCCGGCTACGCCGGTCTGGGCCTGTACGTCGGCGACCTCCACAACCACTGCGGCATCAGCTACGGCCACGGGAGCATCGAGGACGCCTACGCCAACGCCCGGCTCCAGCTCGACTTCGCCAGCGTCACCGGCCACGGCTGGTGGCCCGACCTGCCCGAGCGCACCCCCGAGCTGGCGAGCCTGGTCGACTACCACACCGAGGGCTTCGCCCGGCTGGCCCGGCTCTGGGACCACGTCCAGGACGTCACCGCCGCCGCCCACGAGGACGGCCGCTTCGTCACCTTCCAGTCCTTCGAGTGGCACAGCCTCGCGTACGGCGACCACTGCGTGTACTTCGACGGCCCGCGCGGCGAGATCATCCGGGCGGCGGACCTGGAGCAACTGCGCGCCCGGCTGCGGGAGCTCGCCGCCCAGGGCGTACGGACCTGGGCCCTGCCGCACCACATCGGCTACGGGCCGGCCCGCCGCGGCATCGACTGGGCCTCCTACACCGAGGAGTTCGCCCCGGTGGTGGAGATGGTGTCGATGCACGGCTGCGCCGAGTCCGACGAGGCGCCGCGCGGCTACCTGCACACCATGGGCCCGCGCGCCGCCGCCGGGACGGCCGTCCACGGCCTGCGGCTGGGCCACCGCTTCGGGCTGATCGGCTCCACCGACCACCACAGCGCCTTCCCCGGCAGCCACGGGCACGGCCGGGTCGCGGTCTGGGCCCCGGAGCTGACCCGCGACGGGATCTGGACCGCCGTCCAGCAGCGCCGAACCTACGCGATCACCGGCGACCGCATCCTGCTCGCCACCTCCGTCAACGGCGCCCCGATGGGCGCCGAGGCCCCCTCCGCCGACCGGCGCCGGATCCAGGTCACCGTCCAGGGCCGGGACGCGCTCGACCACGTCGAACTGCTGCGCAACGGCGTCCCCGTCCACCGGGTCAGCCGCCCCGAACTGCTCGCCCGCGCCGCCGCCGAGGACACCTTCACCGGCACCCTGGGCTTCGCCGTCGGCTGGGGCCGGCGCGGCGAACCGGTGCACTGGGACGTGGAGTTGCGGATCGAGGGCGGGCGGCTGCTGGACGTCCAGCCCCGGCTGCGCGGCCCGGAGACGGTCGCACCGGCCGAGGCCGAGCCGGACACCTACCGGCCGTCCCACTGGGAGCGCACCGGGCCGGGCGGGGTCCGGCTGCGGACCGTCACCGACGGCAACCCCAACACCGCCACCGACAGCACCCAGGGCTTCTCGCTGCGGATCGAGGGCGACGCGCGGACCAGGCTGGTCGCCGTCGTGAACGGCGTCGAGACCGCCCACGCCGTCGGCGAGCTGCTGGCGGGCGCGCGGACCGGCTTCACCGGCGGGTTCGTCTCCGGCGCCTACCGCTTCGACCGGGCCGTGCCCGACCGGGAGACCACCGCAGACTTCGAGCTGACCGACGAACGCCCCGGCGGCGACGGGGACTTCTACCACGTGAGGGTACGACAGGTGAACGACCAGTGGGCCTGGTCCAGCCCGACCTGGGTGGGACCGGCCGGCTCCTGTCGCTAGGGCCGGTTGATCCCGTCAGCCGGCCCCGACCACCGGTCGCCCGTACCCGAACCCGAGATGGAGAAGAACCCGTGTCCCGACTCCCCGGCCGCCTCGCCGGCGCCGTGCTCACCGCCGCCCTGGCCGTGACCGCCGCCGCTCCCGCCCACGCCGCCGCCCCCGCACCCGCCCCCGCGGCCGTGACCGCCGCCACCGAGGTCTTCGCCGACGACTTCGAATCCGGCACCCTCGCCGCCTGGACCCGCCAGCGCGTCGACGGCAACGGCAGCATCACCGTGGCCCCCGCACCCGCCGGCGGCACCGGCCAGGCCGCCCGCTTCAGCGTCCCGAACGACGGCGCCTCCTACCGCTCCGAGGTCGCCGTCAACTCCCTCGGCTGGGGCAGCTACCGCTTCGCCCTCGCCGACTACCTGCCCGCCGACTGGGTGCGGACGTCCACCGAGACGATCCTCGCCCAGTGGCACGGCTACCCGCTCGCCGACGGCAGCGACACCAAGCCGCCGATCGCGCTGACCGTCAAGGACGGCAGCTGGCGGCTCAAGGTGCACTGGCTGACCGACCCGAGCACCGTCCAGGAGGCGGTGATCCCGCTCGGCGACGTGCAGTTCGGCCACTGGAACCAGTGGGCCTTCGACATCACCTGGTCCACCGACACCACCCCCGGCGCCGTCACCGTCTACCGGGACGGCGCGCAGGTCGGCGCGTACAGCGGCCTCAACAACTACCACCAGAACCAGTCGCCGTACTTCAAGACCGGCATCTACCGGGCCAACTGGAACCCGGCCAAGAACATCCCCTACCCGACCGGCGGCCCCGACGTGGTGGCCTGGAGCGACAGCGTCGTCGTGACCAGGTACTGACACCGCACCCGCCGACCGAGACCCCGAGAACCGAAGAGGTAGCACCACCATGAGCGACGCGGCCCGCCACCACGGCCTGCCCCGAAGAGGCTTCCTCGGCCTGAGCGCCGGAGCGGTCCTGCTGGCGGCGGGCTGCCGCTCCGCCACCGAGGACGCCGCAGGCGGGGCCGCCGCCCCCGCCACCGCCTCCGCGCCGGACCTCCAGATCGTCTACGGCGCCGCCCCCGACCCCACCCAGCTGCTCCACCGCGGCCCGGACACCCCGGTGTTCGTCAACCTGGTGCTGGACCGGCTGGTCGACCTCGACCCGCAGACCCTCCAGCCCGTGCCCTGGCTCGCCACCTCCTGGGAGTGGAGCGCCGACCGCACCAGGCTCGTGCTCAAGCTGCGCGAGGACGTCACCTTCCACGACGGCCGCCCGCTCAGCCCGGACGACGTCGTCTTCTCGCTCACCGGCGCGGCCAAGTCCTCCCAGGTCAAGCCGCTGCTGGAACGGCTCGCCGACATCCGGGCGAGCGCCCCGAACGAGGTCACCCTCACCCTCGCCAAGCCCACCAGCAACCTGTTCGACGCGCTGGCCTTCAACCCCGTGGTGGACGCCCGCACGTACGTCGACGGCAAGGCCGCCGACAGGGTCAACGGCACCGGGCCGTTCACCTGGCAGGCGTTCAAGGGCGGCAACCAGCTCGACCTGGCCCGCTACGACCACTACTGGCAGAGCGGTCGGCCGCACTTCGAGCGGATCACCGTCCGGTCGGTGACCAGCAGCCAGGCCGCGCTGTCCGCCCTCCAGTCGGGGCAGTCCCACCTGATCGGCGCGGTGCCCGGGCGCGACCTCAAGGTGCTCGGCGGGAACCCGGCCTTCACCGTGCAGTCCGCCAGGTCCTCCTACCAGCAGGCCTTCCTCGGCGTGAACGTCACCAGCGGGCCCTTCGGCGACCGCCGGGTGCGCCAGGCCCTCCAGTACGCGGTGGACCGCGACCGCATCGTCGCCCAGGTGTACGGCGGCCACGCCGAGGCGAGCAGCCTGCCCTGGCCCTCCAACACCCCCGGCGTCACCCCCGACCAGGTCACCCGCTACCCGCACGACCCGGAGAAGGCCCGCGGGCTGCTCCGGGAGGCCGGCGCCGAGGGCACCCGGGTGCCGCTCACCGCCGCCAACTCGCCGGTCTTCGCCTCCCTCGTGGAACTGGTCAAGTACGACCTGGAGCAGGCCGGGTTCGGCGTCGACGTCCAGCTGCTGGACAACGCCGCGCTCCAGCCGAAGATCCAACAGGGCACGCTGGACGGGCTGTTCATCGCCAACCACGGCATGGTCAGCGTCTCCCCGCTGAGCGGGATCACCGTCTCCGGCCCGCTCCAGGTCGGCCGGAACACCTCGCACGTCACCGACCCCGCCTACGCCGAATTCCAGTCCCGCGCCTTCGCCGCCGCCGGCGAGCAGGCCCGGGCCGAGGTCAACCACGACCTGTCCGAGTACCTGCTCGCCGAGTCCTTCCACATCACCCTCGCGCACGCCTGGGAGACCTACGCCCTCGCCTCCTCGGTGCGCGGCGTGGCCACCAGCGCGCTCGGCTATCTGCGGCTCGACGACACCCGGCGCACCGCCTGACACACCGCCGGACGTACCGACGGGCGCCGTCGCCGCGCCGCATCGTCGGACGCACCGCCTGACGGCCGTCCCAGGGCGACCCCCACCGCCCTGGGGCGGCTCCTCCGACCCCCTTGGAGTACCCCCGTGCCCTACTGGACCAGAAAGGCGGCCGGCGCGCTGGCCACGCTCTGGCTCGCCTCCGTCGCCGTCTTCCTGCTGCTCCGCCTCGCCCCCGGCGACCCGGTCTCCGCCGCGCTCGGCGCCGAGGCCGACCAGGAGCAGCGCGACCGGCTCGCCGGCAGCCTCGGCGTGGACCGGCCGATGCCCGTCCAGTACCTGGGCTGGCTGCACGGACTGCTCACCGGGGACCCGGGCAGCTCCTTCCACTACCGGGAGCCGGTCACCCGGCTGATCGGCCAGAGCGTCGGCAGCACCGTCCAACTCGCCCTCGTCGCCGGGCTGCTGATGCTGGTCCTCGGCCTGCTGCTGGGCGTCGCGCTGGCCGCCGAGCGCCGCGGCCGGCTCGCCCGGGTGCTCGACCCGCTGGCCACCGCCCTGCTGGCGCTGCCGGTGTACGTCACCGCCGTGCTCTTCGTCTTCGTCTTCGCCGTCCTGCTGCGCCTGCTGCCCGCCGGCGGCGAGCGGGACCTGTTCACCGCGCCGGACCTCGCCGTCCAGTACCTCGCCCTGCCCGCCGTCGCGCTCGCGCTGCCGGGGGCGGCGGTGCTGGCCCGGCTGCTCGCCACCGAGCTGCGCCGCACCCGGCAGGAGGAGTTCGTGCTGACGGCCGTCGCCAAGGGGGCCTCGCCCCGGCGGGTCCTGGCGCGCCATGTGCTGCCCAACAGCCTGGCCCCGTTCTGTGTCGAATTCGGCCTGCACCTGGGCGAGTTGCTCGGCGGCGCGGTGGTCGCCGAACAGCTCTTCGCCCGGCACGGCCTGGGCCAGCTGCTGCTGGACGCCATCAACCAGCGGGACTACCCGGTCGCCCAGACCCTGATCATGCTCGCCGTCGCCGTCGCCGTACTCGTCCAGCTCGGCTCGGAGCTGCTGGTCGGCCGGCTCGACCCGCGGATCGCCCGCGCCGGCACCGGGGAGGACCGGTGACGAGCACCCTCGCCGTACGCCGCCGCCGGTTCGCCCCGCCCGCGCTGCCGGCCGCGCTGCGCACCCGGCGCGGCCGCACCGGCGCGCTCCTCGTCCTCCTGGTGGTGCTGCTGGGGCTGCTCGGCCCGCTGCTCGCCGCCGACCCCTACCGGCAGGGCCCGGACGCCCTGGCCGGGCCGTCGGCGGCCCACCTGCTGGGCACCGACGAGGTCGGCCGCGACCTGCTCGCCCGGGCCCTGGCCGGGATCCGCACCGAACTGCTGGTCTGCCTGCTGGCCGTCCCGGCGGCCGCCGTGCTCGGCACCGCGCTGGGCCTGCTCGGCGGGCTGAACCGGCTGCTGGGCGAGGCCGTCCAACGGTTGTTCGACCTGCTGCTCGGCCTGCACGGCGTCCTGCTCGGCCTCGCGCTCGCCCTGCTGGTGCGCCCGGGGCTGGGCACCGTGGTGGCCACCATCGTGCTCAGCGCGCTGCCCTCCTTCGGACGCCAGGCGCGGGCGGCCCTGCTCGCCCAGCTGGCCCGCGACCACGTGGTGGCGGCCCGGGTGCTCGGCGTGCCGCGCGGCCGGATCCTGCGCCGCCACGTGCTGCCGAACGTCGTCGACGCCACCACCGCGCTGCTGGCCGTCGCGATGGCGCACGCCGTCAAGACCGAGGGCGGCCTGAGCGTGCTGGGCCTCGGCATCCAGCCGCCCGCCCCCTCGCTCGGCACGATGATCAACACCGGCTCCAAGTACCTCTTCCTCCACCCGGGTTACGCCCTGGCGCCGGTCGTCCTGCTCGGCCTGCTGGTGTTCGGCCTGACCCTGCTCGCCGACTCGTTCAACCGGGAGAGACTGCGGTGACCACGACCGATGCCCTCACAACGGCCCGGGCCAAGACCGCCGTTGCCGTGCCGGGCCCGCCGCTGCTGGAGGTGCGCGGCCTGCGCGTCACGGCGGGCGGCGGCGAGGCGGTGCGCGGGGTGGACCTCACCGTGCGGCCGGGCGAGATCCTCGGCCTGGTCGGCGAGTCCGGCTCCGGCAAGACGCTCACCGCGCTGGCCGTCAACCGGATGCTGCCGCCGGGCTGCCGCAGCACCGGCGGCACCGTCCGGTTCGACGGCACCGACCTGCTGGCCCTGCCCGAGCCCGCCGTGCGCGCGGTGCGCGGCCGGCGGATCGGCATGGTCTTCCAGGACCCGCTGGCCCACCTCAACCCCCGGATGCCGGTCGGCCGCCAGCTCGCCGAGGCCGCCCTGGTGCACGGCGCGGGCCGCCGCGAAGCCCGGACCCGGGCGCTCGAACTCCTCGACCTGGTCGGCATCGCCGAGCCCGCGCGCCGCTACCGCGACCGGCCGCACGAGTTCTCCGGCGGCATGCGCCAGCGCGTGCTGATCGCCATGGCGATGGCCAACCGGCCCGAGCTGCTGATCGCCGACGAGCCGACCACGGCGCTCGACCCGAGCACCCGGGTGGAGATCCTGGACCTGCTGGTCCGGCTGCGCGACGAGACCGGCACGGCCGTCCTGCTGATCACCCATGACCTCGGCGTGGTGGCCCGCAGCTGCGACACCGTCCAGGTGATGTACGCCGGACGGATCGTCGAACGGGCGCCCACCGCAGGCCTGTTGGCCGCGCCCCGGCACCGGTACACCGCCGGGCTGCTGGCCGGCGTGCCCCGGCTGGACGGCCCGCCCGGCGCGCCGCTCACCGTCATCGGCGGACGCCCGCCGGCGGCGGGGGAGGTGCTGACCGGCTGCGCCTTCGCACCGCGCTGCGCGGCCGCCACCGACCGCTGCACGACCTCGGCGCCGGGTTGGACCGACACCGGCGACTCCGGCTTTTCCTGCCATCTCCCGGTGGCACAGGCGGTGGTGACGGAACGTCAGATCGTCGAGGCGCGACGGGCGGAGCGGGTCGCCGAGCCCGTCCTGGTCGCCGAGGGCCTCACCGTCCGCTACGCCCGCCGCCGGCCCCCCGCGCTGGACGGCGTCAGCCTGGGCGCCGCGCCCGGCCGGGCGGTCGGGGTGATCGGCGAGTCCGGCTCCGGGAAGTCCACCCTGGCCCGCGCGCTGCTCGGGCTGGTGCGCCCGCAGGCCGGGACGGTCCGGGTGGACGGCCGGTCCTGGGCCGGGGCCGACCGCGCGGAGGAACGCGAACTGCGGCGCCGGGTACAGCTGGTCTTCCAGGACCCGTACGCCTCGCTCAGCCCCCGGATGACGGTGCGCGAGGCGCTGGCCGAGCCGCTGACGACCCACGGGCTGCGGGACCGCGACCCGCGCGGGCTGTGCGAGCTGGTCGGCCTGCCGGAGGCGGTGCTCGACGCCCGGCCGCACCGGCTCTCCGGAGGCCAGCGCCAGCGGGTCGCGATCGCGCGGGCGCTGGCCGTCGGCCCGCAGGTGCTGGTCGCCGACGAGCCGACCTCCGCGCTGGACGTCTCGGTCCAGGCGCAGATCCTCAACCTCTTCGCCGACCTGCGCGAACAGCACGGCGTGGGGCTGGTGTTCATCTCGCACGACCTCGCGCTGGTCCGGCACCTCTGCGACGAGGTGCTGGTGCTGCGGCACGGCCGGGTGGTCGAACGGGCGCCCGCCGCCGAGCTGTTCGCCGCGCCCGCCCACCCGTACACCCGGGAGCTGCTGGCGGCCGCCGGCGCGCCCGAACCGCCCCGCCCATGACCGGACCCTGGAGCCCCATGCCTGCCGTGAACCCCTCCCGCCGCCAACTCCTGCTCGGCACCGGCGCGGTGGCCGCGCTCTCGGTGCTCGGCCCGCCCGCCGCCGCGGCGGCCCCCGCCGCGCCCGCGGCCCGCGAGCCCGAGGTGACCGGACTCGGCCCCGGGAACAGCGACTTCCCCCTGATGAGCGCCACACTGATCGACGACACCCTGTGGATCGGCTCGCGCAACCTCGCCCCCGCCCGGGTGATCGGCTACCACCTGCCGACCGGCCGGGTCACCGCCACCGTCGACCTGCCCACCGGCAACTTCGTCCAGGGCTCGGCCGCCCACGGCGGCGTGCTCCACCTCGGCGTCACCGACGCCCCGGGCGCGGCCAACCTCTACCGCTTCGACGGCACCCTCGCCGCGCTCGGCAGCGTCCCCGGCGCCGACGTGCGGGACGTGGCCGTCGCGCCCGACGGGACGGTCTACGCGACCGGACGGCAGAAGGGCCGGGCCGCCGGTCCCGGCCTGTACGCCTGGAGCCCGGCCACCGGCGCCGTCACCGAGGTCGCCTCCCCGGCGCCGAACGCCACCCAGGGCCGCGCCGTCGCGGCCACCGCGACCCACGCCTACCTCGGCGTCGGCAGCAACCTCGCGGGCGGCGGCGGGGCGACCCGGGCCAGCCTGTACGCCGTCGAGCGGGCCACCGGCGCCGTCACCGACATCACCCCGCCCGACCTGCGCGGCGACACGATCATCCGCCGGATCACCGTCCTCGGCGACGACCTGCTGGCGGTGTCCACCGAGGGCGCGCCCGCCCACGTGGCGCTGCTCGACCCGGCCGACCACCGGGTACTGCGCTCCTTCGCCGTCCCCGGCACCAAGAGCGTCACCAACTTCCAGCGCCGGGGGGACACCCTCTGGTTCACCTCCACCGAGCACGGCGTGCTGTGGCGCCACGACCTCGCCACCGGCGCGCTCGACCAGCTCGCCGTGCCGGTGCCGGACGGCAACTCCTGGGGCCTCGGCCGGCTCGGCGACACCCTCGCGGGCGTCACCGAGGGCGGCACCGTCTGGACCCTCGACCTCGGCACCGGGGCCGTCGCCACCCGGGACCTGGTCGAGGCGGGCGCCCCCGCCGCCGCCCAGCTCGGCATGTCGGTCGCGGCCCGCGCCGGGCGGGTCTACGTCGGCGGCAACGGCTCGCTCGCCCTGCACGACCTGGCCGCCGGGACCGTCCGCAAGCTCCCGGTGCCGGGCGAGGCCAAGGACACCGTGGTCCTCGACGACGGCACCCTCTACCTGGGCGTCTACTCCTCGCAGGGCATCTGGCGCTACCGGCCGGGAAGCGACCCGGCACCCGTCAAGGAGGCCGCGCTGCCGCAGGAGCAGAACCGGCCGCAGGTGATCCGCCGGGACCCGGACAGCGGCCTGCTGCTGCTCGGCGTCCAGGCCGACACCACCGGCGGCGGCTCCTTCGTCACCTACCGCCCGGGCAGCGGCCGGCCCACCGTGCACACCGACCCGCTCGGCCCCGAGCAGCTGGTGCGCGCCGTCGCCGCCGGGCACGGCCAGGCCTTCCTCGGCGGCGACAACGCCCGGCCCACCGGCCCGCGCGGCGACCTGGCCGCCTGGGACCCGGTGGCCGGCCGCGAGCTGTGGCGCACCGCGACCGACCTCGGCGCGGGCGTCAGCAGCCTCGCCGTGCTCGGGAACACCCTGTACGGCCTGACCGTGAACGGCCGGGCGTTCACCGTCGACCTGTGCGGCTCGCGGCGGCCCGGGTTCGTGCCGGTGATCGGGCGGCGCGCCGACCTGGGGGCGGTGTCCGGCGCCAACCCGCGGCTGCTGGCGCTCGGCGGGGCCCTGTACGGGGTCAGCGAGCGCAGCCTGTTCCGGCTGGACCGCGACACCCTGGCCGCCACCGTGCTGGTCGGGCTGGACGCCGAGTGGTACAGCGGCGCCCGGCTGGCCGCGGACGAGCACGGCGTGCTCTACACGCTGCGCGGGCGCGAGCTGATCGCCGTCCGGCCGTAACGACCGCGAGGGAAGGGGCCGGCCCGGGCGGGCCGGCCCCTTTCGCGTCAGCGCGCGGCGTGCGGCACGAAGCGCGCGAACGGGTCGGCGACCTCCGCGCAGTGCCCGGCCAGCAGGCCCCGGAAGCGGTCGAGCAGCGCCGCGTGCCGGGCGTCGACCGCGAGGTTGACCAGCTCGCCGGGGTCGGCGGCGAGGTCGAAGAGCTGCTCCCGGTGGTCGCCCCAGGCGTAGCAGACGTACTTGTGCCGCCCGGCGCGGACCATCCGGCCCAGGGCGTTGTTGAAGCCGGGGATCTCCCAGCGGGTCTCGACCACCACGCTGTCGTGCGGCCGCGGCGTGCGGACGCTGCGGCCGGGCAGCCCGTCCGGCCCCTCGATCCCGGCCAGGTCGCAGAGCGTCGGGATGAGGTCCAGCCCGGCCGCGACCAGCCGCTCGTCGACCGCGCCGGCGGCCACCCCGGGGCCGGTGACCACCAGGGGCACCCGCACGCACTCCTCGTACAGGGCCCACTTCTGGTTCCAGCGGTGGGCGCCCGCGCCGTCGCCGTGGTCGGAGCTGAACACCACCACGGCCTCCCGGTCGCCGCCGCGCTCCGCCAGCGCGGCCAGCAGCAGGCCGATGTGCCGGTCCACCCGCTCCACCAGGGCGTAGTAGGCGTGCCGGTAGCGGCGCCAGTCGTCCTCCCGCCAGTGCTCCGTCGGGTGGGTGTGCGGCTGGGCCAGCCGGGCCAGCCGGGGCAGCGCCGGATCGTACGGCCCGACCGGGAAGTTGGCGGGCAGCGGCGGGAGTTCGGGGACGGGCGGCGCGGGCGGGAGCGGGCCGGTGCGCGGGTCCTGGCCGCGGGCCCACTCGCAGATGCCGTGCGGCTCCAGGAAGGAGGCGACCAGCAGGAACGGCCGCTCGCGCGGCGCGCGGACGAACCCGGCGGCGGCGCGGGCGAGTCCGGCGTCGTCCCCGCCCGCCGGGTGGATCCGGCGGAAGCCCCGGTCGGCGGGCAGGTCGAGCTCCGGCAGGTGCCACTTGCCGCCGTAGCCGCAGTCGTACCCGGCCTCGGTGAACAGGCGCCCGAGCAGCGGGTCCTCGGGGCCGCCGGTGTTGCCGGTGACGCCGACGGTGCTGGGCAGGCGGCCGGTCATCAGGCTGGCTCGGGAGGGGGTGCAGAGCGGCTGGGCGCAGTAGGCGTTGGGGTAGCGGGTGCCGGCGGCGGCCAGCGCGTCCATCGCGGGGGTGCGCAGGTACGGGTTCCCGGCGGCGCCCATCGCGTCGGCGGTCTGCTGGTCCGTCAGGATCAGGACGACGTCGGGGCTCTGTGGATCCGGCACGGGTCAGGCCATCCGTTCGTAGGTGTGCGGGTCGAGCGCCCGGCGCAGTGGGGCCCCGTCCAGCCAGCGCTCGAACTCGCCGACGACCAGGTCGCCGAGGCGGCGGCGCTCCAGCCCCCGGCTGCCCGCCAGGTGCGGGGTGACGACCACGTTGGGCAGGGTGAACAGCGGTGAGCCGGGCAGCGGCGGCTCGGGGTCGGTGACGTCCAGCACGGCGAAGAGGTCCGGGCGTTCGGCGAGGACGGCCAGCAGCGCGGGCTCGTCCAGGACGGCTCCGCGCGCGGTGTTGACCAGGGTGGCGCCGGGCTTCATCGAGGTCAGCAGCCGCCGGTCGACGAGGCCTCGGGTCGCGGGGAGCAGCGGGGTGTGCACGCTCACCACGTCGGCGGCGGCGAAGAGTTCGTCCAGGCCGACGGCGCGCACCCCGGGCGGCACCGGGGCGTACGGGTCGTGCGCGAGGACCTCGACGTCGTAGCCGCGCAGCATCTCGCAGACCAGGCGCCCGGCCGCGCCGAGCGACAGGACGCCGACGGTGGAGCCGTACCCGCCCGGGGTGCGGGCGGCCGGGACGGCGGCGCGGGCGGCCCGGGCGTCGAGGACGTGGCGCCAGCCGCCCTTGAGGGCGTAGACGATCTGGGCCACGGCGAACTCCGCGACCGGGACGGCGTTGGCGTGCGCGGCGGTGACGATCGGGACGCCCGCCGCCCAGAACGCCTCGCCGGCGATCCGGCGCACCGAGCCGGCCGCGTAGAGCACCAGCCGCAGGCGGGGGAGCCGGGCCAGGGCGGCGGCGTCCAGGACGGGTCCGCCCCAGCCGGTGAACAGCACCTCGACGGCCCGCAGCGCCTCCGGTGCGGCGGCGGCCAGCCGCTCGGCACTCCACACCCCGTCGGGCGAGGCCGGGTCGGCCAGCACCTCGGCCCGGGCGGCGACCCGGGCGCGGGCCCGCGGGCCGTAGACGTCGGGGAAGCGCTCCGGGTCCATCGCGAAGGCGGCGGTGGGCATCCGGTTCTCCTCGGGTCGCGGGCGGGCACGGCGGACCGCCGGCGCACAAGGAGTTTCTATCATAGTGAGAAATAGTAGGGGGAGCCGGTGGAGCCGGCCGGGCCCCGGACCTCAGCGGGTGATGAACGTCGCCCCGTCCGCGAGCCGGACCGCCGCCGCGGCCGCGCCGACCAGCTCGGTGGTGGTGCTGTGCACGACCACCAGGCGCGGCAGGACCGGCACCCGCCCCTGCAGCCGGCTCTCGATCGCGGCCGGCAGCTCGCCCCCGCTCTCCCAGAACAGCCGCCCGCCGAGGGCGATCAGCTCCGGCGCCAGCACCGTGCTCAGGTTGGCCACCAGCAGCGCCAGGTCGTCGGTGAGCTCGCCGATCAGCCGCACCGCCGCCGGGTCGCCCTCGCGCCCCAGCCGGAACAGCCCCGCCACCCGCTCGGCCGGGGTGCCGGACACCGTCAGACCGGCCTCGGTGATCCGCCGGTCCACCGCGTGGTCGCCGATCCTCGCCTGGGTGTCGCCGGTCCGCCCGAGCGGCCGGTCCAGCGCCGCGTGCCCGGCCATCAGGTGGCCCAGCGCCCCGGCCGCGCCCAGCCGGCCGCGGTGCAGCCGGCCGTCCAGCACGATCCCGGCGCCGACCTCGATGCCCACCACGACGGCCGCCAGGTCGCCCACCCCGGCCGCGGCGGGCGACTCCCGCACGGCCAGCGCGACCAGGTTGACGTTGCTCTCGACCGCCACCGGGACGCCGTAGCGCTCCTGGAGCAGCACCCCCAGCCGCAGCCCGGGCCAGTCCAGCGCGGGCGCGAACTCGACCAGCCCGGTGCGGTCCCGGACCACCCCGGGCACGCCCACGACCAGGGCGCGGGGGGCGCCCGCGTGCCGCCCGGCCCAGTCCCGCAGGCCGTCCACCAGCGCGAGCAGCGGGCCGGTCAGCTCGTCGGCGGCGATCTCCCGCGGCCGGTCCGGGCCGGGGAACGCCCAGTGGTGCTCGGCCTCGTGCAGCACCGTGCCGTCCAGCGCGGCGACCACGCCGACGATCCGGCGCGGGCGCACCGCGATCGCCAGCACGGTCTGCGCGCGGGCGTTGTACCGGATCAGCTGCGGCGGCCGGCCGCCGCTGGACGGCGCCCGCTCCGTCTCCACCTCCACCAGCCCCTCGGCCCGCAGCACCTCCACCAGCCGGTGCACGGTCGCGGTGCTCAGCCCGCTCTCGGCGGCCAGCCGCTGCCGGGACAGCGTGCCGTGCCGCCGCAGCACCTCCAGCAGGACGGTCTGGTTCACCTGGGCGACGGTCTGCGTCGTGGCGGTGGCGGGGGTACGGCTCGGGGGCATCGCGCGCTCCTCGGACCGGGCCGGGCCCGGACGGTCAGGACTTTGTCTCAGCTTGAATATATCCTTGGCCCGGCCCGCTCCGCCCTCCTCGCCCGCGCGGGTCGCCGTGCCCGCCCTGCCCTGCCCGCCCTGCCCTGCCCGGGGCGCCCGACGAACGACGGAGCCGCCGTGCCGCTCGCCCTCTCCACGCTCGGCCTCCCCGGGCTCCCGCTGGCCGGGGCCGCCTGGCTCGCCGCCGAGCACGGCTGGGACGGGCTCGAACTGCGCTGCGCCGAGGGCGAGTCCGTCCACCCGGCGATGACCCCGGGGGAGCGTCGTACCGCGGCCCGCGTCCTGCGCGCCCACGGCCTCACCCCGCTCGCGCTCGCCTGCTACGTCGGCGTCGCCGCCCCCGGGCCGGACCGCCCGGTGACCGACGCGCTCCGCGCCCACCTGCGGCTCGCCGCCGACCTGGGCGCGGCCGGCCTGCGGGTCTTCCCGCGCGGCGGCGACGGCCCGCGCGCCGAGGCCGACGACCGGGCCGTCCGGCGGCTCGCGGAGGTCGCGGAGGAGGCCCGGCGGCTGGGCGTGCGGGTCCTCGTCGAGACCCACGACTCCCACCGGGGCGGACGGGCGGTGGCCGGGCTGCTGGCCCGGGTCGCCGACCCGGCCGTCGGCGCCCTGTGGGACCTGATGCACACCCACCTGGCCGGCGAGACCCCGGCCGGGACCCACGCGGCGCTCGCCCCGTACCTCGGCCACGTCCAGGTCAAGGACATCGCCGGCCCGCACGACCGCACCCCGCTCCCGCTCGGCGCCGGCGTCCTGCCGATCGCCGACTGCCTGCGCCTGCTGCCGCCCGACACCTGGGTCTGCTGGGAGTACGAGGCGCCCTGGCACCCGGCCGCCGCCCCGCTGCCCCCGCTGCTCCCCGCGGGCGCGGCCTTCCTCGCGGCCCTGCACCGCCCGTCGGGCTGAGCACCCCGCCCGCCGGGCACACGGGTGCGGGGCGCCGGCCAGGCCGACGCCCCGCACCCGCGGCGCCGCCGCCGGCCGCTCAGCTGTGCATCACGTCGTACTTCGAGGCCTCGACGAACTGCGGGGCCCACTTCTGCTTCAGGCGCAGGCAGTACCGGTTGAGCAGGTCGGCGAACGGCCCCATCGGGCGGCGGAAGTCGACGATCACGATGACCCTGGGCTCGTCGCTGTGGTTCTCCACCTCGTGCTCGAACGAGACGTCCAGGACCGTTCCCTCGCCCTCCCGCCAGGTGTAGTAGTCGCGGTCGAGCCTGATCCGCGGCGGGTTGTCCTTCGGGATCCGCAGGCCGAGGTGGTAGCGCAGCACACCGGCGTACGGGTCCCGGTGGGCCGGCAGGCCGACGCCCGGGTCCAGGATCGAGATGAACGCGTTGACCACGTTGGGCGTGGACATCGCGAAGTCGAGCAGCGCCGGGCAGTCCTTCCTGGCCAGCTCGTTGGGCCGGCCGTACATGTAGGCGTAGTAGAGGCGCCAGTCCTCCGAGACCTGGGCCGCGCGCACGGGGTCGAAGGTCCCGTAGGTCGGGATGCTCGTGCGGCTCAGGAGCGCGTCCACCTCCGCCCGGACGGCGGGGTAGACGGCCTCCAGGGCGCGTACCTCGGGAAAGACCGTGCGCGGGGGGATGATCCGCGGGCGGCCCTCGCCGCCCGCACCGCGCAGGAAGATCCAGTTGGTGACGGCCCGAAAACGCGGGTGGTTGACGCTGGGTGAGCCTTTCATCGTCCGCTCCCGATTCCGTGTGTCCTGAGACGTGTCATGAGTCGATGGCGATGGCTTTGTGGGGTGGCGGCGTGGTGAACCCGGCGATGTACCGGCCGGCTCCGAGCACCGCCACCAGGACGATCCAGCCCGCGACCGGCGCGGCGGTGACCAGGCCGGCGACGAGCAGCGGGCCGGCGGCGCCCTGGGTGGTCTCGCCGAGGACGCAGGCGCTCTGGTAGAAGCCGTGCTCGTCGGCCGCCGCGAGCACGGCGGACAGGCCCCACTCGCCCGCGGCCTCCAGCAGTTCGCCGCCGGTCAGCGCGATCGTGGCCGCGACGAGCAGGACCACCTGCCAGCCGGTCGGCGCGAACCGGACCAGGCCGAGCAGCAGGCAGCAGCCCGCGGTCCACACCGCGGAGTTCCGGAAGCAGCGCAGCGCTCCCTCGCGCGTCGCCGCGCGCCTGCTCACGGCCAGCTGACCGCCCACGGCGATCAGCGAGTTGAGCATCACCAGCCAGCCCAGCACGGACACCGGCACCGAGGCGTGCCGGGTGACCCAGAGCGGCAGCACGGTGCTGAGCAGCGTCGTGTGGACCGTCAGGATCCCCGTCGCCGCGGCCAGTGCGCCGGCGGTGCGCAGACTCCGCGCGCCGACCACCCCCGGTGCGCGGACGGAGGGGGAGCCGCGCCGGCCGGCGCCGAGCGAGGTGGTGGCGAAGCACGCCGCCATGACGAGGTAGCCGCCGCCGATCAGCAGGTAGGCGGTCTCGTAGGCGGACGGCGAACGGGAGGCCAGCAGCCGTACGGAGCACAGCGCGCCGAGGGCGAACCCGATGTTGGTGACGGTGCGCGCCCAGGCGAGCGCCTTGACGCTGTCGCCTCCGGCGCCGGCCAGCATCGCGCGGCGGACCACGTTGCCCGCGCTGTCGAAGCCCCCGGCCACGCAGAGCACGAGCAGCAGGGCCCACGGCGTGTGGACCCGGGCCGAGAGCGGGACCAGCAGCGCCGCGCAGACGGCGGCGACGCTGCCGACGGCGCGGCCCCGGCCCCGGTCGACGAGCAGTCCGGTCGGGACCGCCACCGCCGCCGAGGCCGCCCCCCAGAGCGTCAGGCCGGCCGTCGCGAGCAGCGGCGTCAGCCCGACGATCTGCAGCAGGTAGACCATCACGGTGGCGAGGAAGGCGCCCTTGCCGACGGACAGCACGAGCGTGGCCGAGAGCAGCGCACCGGTCCGCTCGGGCGGCCTGACCCGGGCCGCCGCCGCTACGCGGGCGAGCACAGCCCGCCCCGGGAGGCCTGCCAGGTACGGGCCGTGCCGTCCGGCTGCCCGAAGGTGAACCGCAGCGGGGCCAGGCAGCGGTCCAGGGCCCGGAGCATCGCCGCGTGGTCCGCCGCGCCGCCGCGCAGGAAGTCCAGCCGCATCGTCATCACGCTCGGTTCGAGCTCGCTGCCCACCGGCACCCGGGTGACGTAGTCGACGAGGCCCGGCTCCCGTTCGGCCTCCCGCACCCCGTCCACCCGGCGGAGCGCGCCGCCGGCCAGCGGCGGCAGGTTCCAGTACTGGAAGGCGACGTCCCCGGGGGCGGGTGCCGACGGTTCGACCGGCTGTCCGCAGGCCACCGCGATGCCCAGCTCCAGCAGGTCCAGGCCGGTGGTCCGCCGGTGCAGGTCGGCGATGAAGGCGCCGAGCCGCCCGTTGACCTCGATGATCCGCGGGCCCCGCGCGGTGAGCTTGATCTCGGTGTGCACCAGGCCCCGCCGGATGCCGAGGGCGCGGGCCGCCTCGGTGGCCAGCCGGGCGACCTCGCCGCTCTCGGCGGGGGACAGCTGGGAGGGGAAGAACTGGCCCTGCTCGCGGAACGGGTCGAGCAGCGGGAACTTGCCGGTGACGCCGAGCGTGTGGACCGCGTCGTCGGCGACGAGCGACTCCACGGACACGTAGTCGCCGAAGTCGCCCTCGTCCCGGCCGCGCAGGTACTCCTCGACCACGAACGGGCGCTCGGCGGTGGGCGTCAGGTCCGCGGGGTAGCCCTCGGCGTCCGCCACCAGATGGGTGTCGCGGCTGCTGTGGCTGTGGACCGGCTTGACGACCACCGGACCGGCCAGTTCCCGTACCGCCGCCAGGGCCTCCTCCCGGCTCGTCACCGGGATCGACCGGACGGCGTCCACACCGGCCCGCGCCAGCCGTCCGCGCTGCGCCCGCTTGTCGGTGAGCAGGGTGACCGTCTCGGCCTCGTGGAACAGCAGCCCCAGCCCGTCGCCGAGCCGCGCGGTCAGCGGGACCAGCGGCTCGCTGAACGTGGTGATGCCGCAGGGCCGGTGGGGACGCAGCAGGGCCAGCGCCGGCTCCGGCGCGTCGGGCTCGCACTCGACGACCGGCCCGAACCCCTCGTACGCCGCCCGCTCCGGCGCCCCCAGGGCGCCGGCGACGGCCACGAAGACCGGGCGGAGGCCGCGGGCCCGGACCGCCGCGGCGATGGCGGCGGGGCCGACGGCCGCGCCCGGGACGACAGCGACGACGACGGTGCTCATCTCTCACCTGACTCTGTGTCGGACAACCGGTAGACCTGGTCCTTGAGCTCCTCGATGCGCCGGTGGTCGCGGTGGATCGCGTCCGCGGTCCCGGCGCACTGGAAGATCCTGAGCGTGCTGGAGTAGAGGTCGACGGTCGGCCGGATCCGGTCCCCGGGCCCGAGCTTCAGGTTCAGGCCGAACACGCTCTCCAGCCCGGCGATCCGCCGCACCGCACGCTCGTCGACGCTCTCGACCACGCCCGACAGCGTGGTGGAGGTCGTGCAGCAGACGGCCTCCTCGAACTTGTGGTAGCCGCGGCCCGCGTACTCGGCGGCGAACCGTTCGGGCCGCAGGTACGCGAGCGCGCTGAGCGTCGCCTGGTTGGCGCCGGTGCAGCGGTCGTGGAACCCGGGGTGCATGTTCCCGGCGATCCGCGAGCCGACCTCCACCAGCGCCGGCCCGTCGGCGGTGACGATCACCTCGGCGTGGCTCGGCCCGTGGCGGACCCCCAGCGCGGCGAGCGCCCGGTCCACGTAGTCGGTCAGCTCGGCCGCCGGCGGCTCGGCCGGCGACAGCAGGCGCTCGCGGTCGTAGATGTTGCGGCCCGAGGGCAGCAGGCGCTTCTGGTACTCCCACACGCCGCACACGTAGCGCCGGCCCTCGTGGGAGACCATGTCGACGACGTACTCCGTCCCCTCCAGGTAGGACTGGACGAGCGCCTCGCGGTTGGGCGAGCCGTAGATCGTCTCGGTGTCCAGGACGGCCTTCGCCGCGGACCGCACCTGCTCGGCGTCGGCGCAGACGACGACCCCGTCGCCGGCGGCGGAGTCGAGCGGTTTGACGACCACCGGATAGCGCCCGGCGCGCTGCGCCCAGTCCACCAGGGCCTGCGGGTCGCCGCTCTTGAACTGGTCGGCGCAGTGCAGGCCGGCGGCGCGGAGCACCTCGATCATCCGGTACTTGTTCCGGCGGGCCTCGGAGAGCTCCGTCCCGTTGGTCGCCAGGCCCAGCCGCTCCGACAGCCGGTCCGCGAGCAGCACGCCCGGCTCCTGTCCGGCGAGCACGCACACCGGTGCGTACCGTGCCAGCTCCGCCACCGTCCGGTCGAGGTCCTCGTGGACGATGTTCGCCCGGTAGACGGTCAGGTCCGGGGCGGGCATGGAGGGCATCAGCCCGGGGGTGCTCTGGACGTGCACCAGATCCGCACCCAGGGCGGTGAACTCCGGTGGCAGGTAGCCGCCGGAGGTGTAGGCGTCGACCAGTACGGCGACCGGCCTGAGCTGTGACAACGTTCCTCCTCGTCATGTCGGTCGGACGGAGCCCGCCGGGCGGACGGCCTCAGCGCGGAAGCCTCCGCGGCGTGCTCCTCCGGGGGGTGCGGGGCACTCAGACCTTCTGACGGGTGGGGCGGAGCCGGATGTCGTCGAGGTGCACGTGGGTCGGGCGGCCGACCGCGAACTCGACGACCGACGCGACGTCCTCCGGGGTCAGCAGCGGCCCGCTCTCGGCGGCGACCGCCTCGAACCACGCGCTGTCGTAGCCGGCGGCGTCCTGGAAGCCCGAGCGGACGAAACCGGGCTCGATCAGGGTCACCCGGACGTTGTGGGCGCAGACCTCCTGGCGCAGCGCCTCGACCAGCGAGTGGACGGCGAACTTGGTCGACCCGTACACCGGGTTCGCGGCCGAGACCTGCCGTCCGACGGTCGAGCCGATGACCACGATGTCGCGGACCCGCCGCCCCCCGTCCAGCTCCGCCTGCCGCACGAACTCGGCCGCGGCGTCCCGGAGCTGGTGGAGGACGGCGAGGACGTTGACCTCGATCAGCCGCTCCCAGCGGGTGGGGTCCGAGCCGAGCACGGTGCCCGGCAGGCCGTGCCCGGCGCAGGCGACGAAGATGCTCGCCGCCTCCCACTCCGCCGCGGCCGCGGCCAGCAGCTCCCGCGCGTGCCCGGGCGTCGTCACGTCGCCCGGGAAGGGCCGGACCGCCCCCGGGGCCTGGTCCGACTCGGCCGCCAGGTCGGCGAGCCTCCTGCCGTCGCGGCCGGTGGCCAGCACCCGCACGCCCTGCCGGGCGAAGCGCGCGGCGATCGCGCGCCCGATTCCGGAGGAGGCCCCGGTGACCACGGCGACCCGCTTCTCGTCCATGCCTGTTCCCTGTCTGTCGTCCATGTCGGTTACCTGGTGCCCGCGGAGGGGAGTTCGCCCTGCTGCCCGAGGCCGGTGAAGAAGGCGTGCAGCCAGGAGCCCGTCACCTCGGGGAACTCCACCCCCAGCCGGGCCAGCAGCCGCCGGGTGCGGGTGTGGTCGTACCGCACGTTGCGGTCCGGTCGGCCGGCCCAGAAGTGCGCGAGCGAGAGCTGCTCCCCGCCGTCGCCGAGGTAGCGGCCGAACAGCTCCGCGAAGCCTTCCGCCCCGTCCTCGGCCAGGGCGTACCCCTGGTCGCGCAGGACCGTGAAGAGCCGCTCGTAGGACACCTCGTGGTGGGTGTCGAGGTGGAAGGTGCCGCCCCGCACCCGCGCGCTGCGCGAGATCTCCAGGATGCCCCGCGCCACCACGTCCACCGGGCTCAGCGCGAGGGTCAGGGCGCCGACCCGGGGCACCCGGCCGATCCGCACCGACGCCCGCAGCAGCTGGACCAGCCGGTTGTCGCCGCCGTTGCGCTGGAAGCGGCCGGACACCGAGTGGCCGCTGACGTTGCCGGAGCGGTAGACGAACGCGTTGCCGCCCTGGGTGGCGAAGCCCTGCACGAGGCGCTCGGCGTCGTACTTGCTGCGCTCGTACTCGTTGAGGAACTCCTGGCCGATGTCCAGGCTGTCCTCCGAGAAGACGGCCGGCTCGCCCGGCGCGCCGCCGCCGCAGACCGCGAGCGTCGAGACGTAGTGCAGGTCCTTGGGCCGGCCGGTGGTCGCCAGCCGGATCATTGCCCGCACCGGCTCGGTGTTCTGCCGGTCGAAGGACTCGCGGTCGCCGAACAGCCTGGTGTCGGCGGCCAGGTGGTAGAGCGCCTCCGCCTCGTGGCACAGCCGTCGGTAGTCCGGCTCGGCGAGGCCGAAGTCCGGTTCGGCGAGGTCGCCGGCCAGCACGGTGAGCCGGTCGGCGTACGCGTCGAGGCGACCGTCCGGGACGTACCAGGCGTAGGCGTCCGCCAGGCGCTCGGCGGGTGTCCGGCCCTCCTTCGCGCGCACCAGGCAGACCACCTTCGACCGGGTGCGGGTCAGCAGGAGGTCGAGCAGGTGCGCGCCGATGAAACCGGTCGCGCCGGTGAGCAGGACGGTGCCGTACGCGCGGACGGACCCGGCGGGCGGCTCGCACTCCAGGGCGCCCGGCACCTGGGCGAGGAGCCCGGTGCTCGATCCCGACTCCAGCACGAACCGGCCGTCGGCGGGCGGGAGCCCCGCGCCGCGCAGCAGGTGGTCGCGGGTGGCGCGGGCCAGGTCGAGCATCCGCTCGGGGTCGTGGCGCGCGGGCGTGTAGGAGAGGTCGGCCACCAGCTGCCCGTCGTGGACGCGCGCCGTGAGCTTGAGGCCGTAGCCGCGGTCGTTCTCCGGGCCGCGGACCGGCCCCACCGGGTGGCGCGAGGGCCGCAGGTGCAGGTCGTCGCCGAAGGGCAGGGCGAACGGGCCGAGGTAGTTGAAGCAGACGTCGGCCCGCTGCGGCTGCTCGTGCAGGCCGTAGGCGACCCCGAGGGCGGGCACCTCGGCCAGGGCCGCCGCCGCGGACTTGCCGGTGGCGGCGAGGTCCCCGGCGACGGTGCGCACGCTGACGGGGAACGTCGAGGTGAACCAGCCCACCACGCGGGAGACTTCGAGTGTCTCGTCGAAGCAGATCCGGCCGTGGCTCTCCACGTCCGCGACGAGTTCGTCCGTGCCGAGCTGCTCGGTGAGCGCCTGGGCGAAGGCGCCCAGCAGTGCCGCGTGGGCGGGGATGCCGGAGCGGGCCGCGGCCTCGGTCAGGGCGGCGCTCTGCGCGCGCGACAGCCGGAACCAGAGGGCCTGGGCGTCGCCCTCGCGGTTGTCGCCGGGGGCGCCGGGCCGTGGTGCGACGGCGGGCAGCCGGGCCAGGGAGTCGAAGTGCGCGAGGTCCCCGCGCAGTTGCGCGGCCCGGTCGCGCAGGTGGGTGGCCCACTGGCCGAAGCCGGTCGGGCCGGGGGCGGTGGTGGGCTCGCCGCCGCGCAGCCGCTCGCTGTAGCAGCGGCTGAGGTCGCTGACGACGATGCGCCAGGAGACCGCGTCGATCGCCAGGTGGTGGCAGATCAGCAGCAGTTCGGCCCGGCCGTCGCCGAGGAAGAGGTGCACCTTGAAGAGGTTGCCGTCCGCGATGCGGATCTCCCGCTGGAGGGCGGCCGCGACGTCCCGGACGGTCCGGGCGGCCGGGCCGTCCTCCTCGGGCAGCCGGGACCAGCTGAACGCGTCGGCGGGATCGACGAGTTCGCGCCGCCGGCCGTCGGCTCCCGGGCGGAACGCGGTGCGCAGCATGGGGTGCAGGCCCACCACGTCGGCGACCGCGGCGGCCAGCTCGGCCGGCCGCGGCGTGCTGTCGGTCTCCAGCAGCAGGGCCTGGTTCCACTGGTCGGGCTGGGCGAACTCCTGCCGGAAGAACCAGGTCTGGGCGGGGGAGAGCGCACGGTCGTCCGCGACGACCCGGGCGGCGGACGCGCGGCCGTGGTCGTCGCCCCCGCGGTCCTCCCGCAGCCGGGTGGCCAGGGCGGCCGCCGTCGGCTCGGCGAGGAAGGCCGCGGCCGACACCCGGTAGCCCTTGGCCTGGAGGTCCGCGATGACCTGGATGGCGTCGATCGAGCTGCCGCCGGCCTGGTCGAAGTCCTGGTCGACCGCGAAGTCGCCGTGGCCCAGGTGCCGTTGCCAGGAGGCGAGGACGTCGGCGAGCACCGGGTCGCCGTCGTCGGCGGCGGGGTCGGACAGACGGGGCGTGCGCTCGGCGAGCCGTGCTTCGAGCAGCTCCCGGAGGGCGGCCTGGTCGGTCTTCCCGTTGGCGTTGCGCGGGAAGGCGTCGAAGGCCTCGATCCGGTCGGGGACCATGTGCGCGGGCAGCAGCTCCCGCAACTCCCGTCGCAGCGTGGCCGGTTGGACCGCCGGACGGTCGTCGGCGGCCGGCACCACGGCGGCGACCAGCATCGCCCGGTCCCTGGTGAGCAGGACGGCCACCGCGTCGGCGACCGCCGGGTGCCGGCGCAGGCCCGCCTCGACGTGGCCGAGTTCGATCCGGTACCCGCTGACCTTGACCTGCCGGTCGCCCCGGCCGAGGAACTCCAGTACGCCCCGGGAGTCGGCGCGCACCCGGTCGCCGGTGCGGTAGGCGCGTCCGAGGGCCGGGTCGAGCCGCGCGAGGTCGTCCGTGAAGGCCGCCGCGGTGGCCTGCGGGTCGTCCCGGTAGCCGAGCGCCACCGACGGGCCGGCGATGTACAACTCGCCCACCGCGTCCCGGTCGTGGAAGGTCCCGTCGTCGGCGCGGACGAGGAGTTGGGTGCGGCCCAGCGCGGTGCCGATGGGCACGGAGGCGCCGTCGAGGGCGTCGAGGTCGCTCGCGGCGGTCAGCCGGTGCGCGGCGACGCCCACCGTCGCCTCGGTGGGCCCGTAGTGGTTGACGAGGTTCCGGGTGACACCGGAGTCGAGGATCCGGCGGGCCAGCGGCAGCGCCAGCAACTCCCCGCCGAGCAGCAGGAAACGCAGCCCGGGCCGGGTCGTCCCGTCCTGCCCGAAGGCCCGGAAGACCACGCTCCAGTGCGAGGGGGTGGTCTTCAGGACGTCCACCCGGTGGTCCTGGAGGTAGCGCAGGAGCGCCGCCGGGTCGCGCCGGGTGGCGTCGTCCACCAGGTGCAGCGTGCCGCCGGTCCACAGCGGGAGGAACAGGCAGGTGTTGCCGAGATCGGCGGCGAGCGTGGTGACGTGCGCGTAGGAGAGCGGTTCGGTGATGTCGAGCCGCTGGAGCAGGGACTCGGTGTAGTGCCGGATGTTGGCGTGCGAGACCTGCACGCCCTTGGGCACCCCGGTGGAGCCCGAGGTGTAGAGCACGTAGGCCGTGTCGTCGTCGGCGGGCCCGGGTTCCGTAGGCCCGTCGGCGGGGGCCGGCGGGGGCACGAGGCCGCCGCCGGCCTCGTGCCCGTCCGCCACCCGCAGTCCGGACCGGCGCAGCTCGCCGTGGTGGCGCGGCTCGGCGAGCACGAGGTCGGGGGCGGCGAGGGCGAGCCGGTTCGCCCCCTCGGCGACCGGCTCGGTGGGTTCGACGAGGGTGAAGGCCGCGCCGGCGCCGAGGACCGCCAGCTGGGCGACCACGGCGTCGGCCGTGCGGTCGAGATGGATGCCGACCAGACAGCCGCGACCGATGCCCGACGCCCGCAACAGGTCCGTCAGACGGTCCGCCCTGGAAGCGAGTCGGGCGTAGGTCAGACGTTCCCGACCCACGACGACGGCCGTTCGATGCGGGTGGGTTCGCGCGTGTGCGCGGACGAGCGCCGGGAGCATGCCGAAGTCCTCTCTGCGTGTCGACGGTCGATTCGAAGGCTGTGGCGGGAGCGGCGTCAGCTCCAGTAGACGAGCGGTTCCCTCGGGCCCTTGGTGGCGATGAACGCGGCCGCGCCGACCCGGTGTTCGTCCTCGCCGCTGGTCACCGCGTGCAGCATCCGGGGGCTGAAGATGATCAGGTCGCCGGCCTCGGGGTGGATCACGTGGACCGGGGGCTCCACGGAGTCGGGCTGCAGGCCCTCGACGTCGAGGATCGTCGCGGTCTCCTCCGGGGTCGGCTCGCGCAGCCAGAGGTGCAGGTCGCCGCCCTTCTTCGGGACCTGGAGGTAGACGTTGGCGACCAACTGGTTGAGCACGCCCGCGATTTCGGGGGCGTCGGTCTCCTGGTCGATCGCGTCGTTGTGCGGGTAGAACTTCGAGGTCGAGGGCTGGAAGACGCGGAAGGCGCCGACGAAGCAGGCCCGCTCGCGCAGCCGCAGCAGGTTGGCGCCGGCCGGCCACAGTTCCTGCAGCTCCAGGCGCACCCGGTCGATCGGCGAGAGGTACGGGTGGAACATCGAGCGGACGTCCTCGATGGCCGGCAGGGCGCTGTCGTGGTACTGCTTCGTCAGCTCGGCGTCCCACTTGGTGTCGATGTGCGGCATGTACACCCGTCCGACACTGCTGGTGTACTGCTTGTGGTAGTGCCCGAGCGCCTGGTGGTTGATCGCCTTCTGGGCGACCTGCTCGGCGATCTCGACGGGGTAGTAGCCGCGTACGTGGATCGCGCCGATCTCGCGCTCGGCCAGCTGGAGCAGGGTCCGGGCGGTGAGTTCGGTGGCGATCTCGTTCGTTGCCGACCTGACGACGTGCGCGGTGGCGGTCATGAGCGTGCTCCTGGGAAAGCGACGGGACAGGACTGTGCGCGCGCCTCCGGCGTTCAGCGGGGCGTTGGTGCGGTGGAGGCGTCGGAGGGGCCGCCGGCGGTGCCGTGACGCGTGTGCGGCACGGCGGACACGTCCGGCGGGGGTCTCGGCCGCGAGGACGCGTGGAGCGGCACGAGGAGTGGAACGGGCGGTCGGCCGCGGGGGCGTTCGGAGCCCTGGTTTCCGCCGCGTCCCTCCGTTCCGTGACACCGGGCCCCCGGTGTCAGCGCTCGATCACCGTACCCCAGACAATGTGACAGTACAATGTCATGTTGTCCGAAGGGGCTGTGATCAGCCACTGGTGACGGATGGTCAGCAGTTCACGGACGGGACCGGACGGCGGGCGGTGGCGTGCCCGGGCCGGCCGGTGCGTAAGGTGGGTCCGCCGATGATCGTCCGCATGCCGGGAGGCCTCATGACCAGCACGCCAGCCGCCGACGCCCCGCTCCCGGTCGGGGTGATCGGCCTCGGCGACATCGCCCAGAAGGCCTACCTGCCGGTGCTCACCGCGCTGCCCGGGCTCGACCTGCGGCTGATGACCCGGGACGCGGCCAAGCTCGACCGGCTCGGCGAGACCCACCGGATCGCCCCCGAGCACCGCTTCACCGACCTCGGCGCGCTGATCGACAGCGGCATCCGCGCCGCCTTCGTGCACGCCGCCACCGACCAGCACGTCCCGATCGTCGAGCAGCTGCTCACCGCCGGGGTGGACGTCTACGTCGACAAGCCGCTCGACTACACCCTGGACGGCGCCCGCCGCCTGGTCGACCTCGCCGACCGCACCGGCCGCTCGCTGATGGTCGGCTTCAACCGCCGCTACGCGCCCGGCTACGCCCAGGCCAAGGAGCGCCCGCGCGACCTGATCGTGCTCCAGAAGAACCGCGAGGGCCTGGCCGAGGCGGCCCGCACCCTGGTGTTCGACGACTTCATCCACGTCGTGGACGTGCTGCGGTTCCTGGCCCCCGGCGAGATCGAGCACGTGGACGTCCGCGCCCGCACCCGGGACGGGCTGGTCGAGCACGTGGTGCTCACCCTCGGCGGCGAGGGCTTCACCGCCCTCGGCATCATGAACCGGGTCTCCGGCTCCACCGAGGAGGTGCTGGAGGTCTCAGGCGCCGACTCCAAGCGCGAGGTGCACAACCTGGCCGAGGTGGTCGACCACCGCGGCCAGCCGACCGTCCGCCGCCGCGGCGACTGGGTGCCGGTGGCCCGTCAGCGCGGCATCGAGCAGTGCGTGCTCGCCTTCCTGGCGGCCGTCCGCGCCGGGCACACCCTGGACGCCCACGACGCGCTGCGCACCCACGAGCTGTGCGAGCTGGTGGTGGAGCGGATCGAGGCTTCCTGGGAGTCCGCTGGGAGCGGGCTGTGAGAAACCCGGGCTGAGCGGCCGTCACGTCACCTGCGGGGAACCGTCCGTTCACCGTCGGGGTCTTGTCGGGGCATTTTCTACGCGCGTATCTTGAGGGGCGCCGCGGGGGGCGGGAGACCGTCCTCCGCTTCTTCGCCACGCGAGCAGCGCGCGCCCGACGCGCGCCTCCGCCCGGACCGCCGTGCCACGACCGTGCCGCACGACGGAGCTAGGAGCCCTGCCCCGGTGACCACCGCCCCCGCCTCCCGCCCCCGCAGAACCCTGCTGCGCGCCGCCCTGATCCCGGCCACGCTGGCCGCCTCGCTGGTGCTCGTCCCGCTGCCGGTGGCGAACGCCGCCGCGCCCGCGACCCCGGCCCCGACCGAGGCCGGCCCGCTGCGGATCCACGACATCCAGGGCAGCACCCGGATATCCCCGCAGGCCGGCAAGCCCGTCACCGGAGTGCCCGGCATCGTCACCGGCGTGCGCGCGTACGGCAGCGTCAAGGGCTTCTGGCTCCAGGACCCGAACCCCGACGCCGACCCGGCCACCAGCGAGGGCATCTTCGTCTACACCGGCGGCAACCCGACCGTGCAGGTCGGCGACTCGGTGCTGGTGAGCGGCAAGGTCACCGAGTACTACCCGAACTACAGCGGCGGCTCGCAGTCCATCACCGAGATCACCGCCCCCGGCATCACCGTCCTGTCGGCCGGCAACCCGCTGCCGGCCCCGGTGGTCGTGGACACCCGCAACATCCCCGGCACCTACGCCCCGCCGGCCGGCCCGGACGGCTCCATCGACGGCGGCACGCTCCAGCCGGAGAAGTACACCCTCGACTTCTACGAGTCGCTGGAGGGCATGCTCGTCCAGGTCAAGGACGTCCGGGTGGTGCAGGCGACCGACAAGTACAACGAGCTGTGGGTCGCCGCCGACAAGCAGGACCAGCGCAGCAAGCGCGGCGGCCTGCTGTACGAGTCGTACAAGGAGCCCAACGTCGGCCGGCTGATGATCCAGCAGCAGGCCCCGGTGAACCAGCGGCCGTTCCCGGTCGCCAACGTCGGCGACGAGCTGACCGGTGCCACCACCGGCCCGCTGGACTACAACAACTTCGGCGGCTACACCCTGGTCGCCGGCACCATGGGCACCCTGAAGGACAACCACCTCCAGCGCGAGGTCACCGCCCAGGCCGGCGACCGCGAACTCACCCTCGCCACCTACAACGTGGAGAACCTGGCCCCGGGCAACCCGGACGCCAAGTTCGCCGAGCTGGCCCAGGGCGTCGTCACCAACCTGCGCTCGCCCGACATCGTCGCCCTGGAGGAGATCCAGGACAACAACGGCAACAAGAACGACGGCACGGTGGACGCGAGCCAGACCGTCGCCAAGTTCATCGCCGCGATCAAGGCGGCCGGCGGCCCGTCCTACGACTGGCGCTCGGTCGACCCGCAGGACGGCAAGGACGGCGGCGAGCCCGGCGGCAACATCCGCCAGGTCTTCCTGTTCAACCCGCAGCGGGTGTCCTTCACCGACATCCCCGGCGGCAGCGCCACCACCGCCGTCGGCGTGACCGGCACCGGCGCGGGCACCGCGCTGACCGCCTCGCCCGGCCGGATCGAGCCGAACGACGAGGCCTGGACCAACAGCCGCAAGCCGCTGGTCGGCCAGTTCTCCTTCCGCGGCAAGAAGGTCTTCGTCATCGCCAACCACTTCAACAGCAAGGGCGGCGACCAGGGCATCGACAGCCGCTTCCAGCAGCCGACCCGCAGCTCCGAGGTGCAGCGGATCAAGCAGGCCACCGTCGAGCAGTCCTTCGTCGCCAAGCTGCTGGCCGCCGACAAGGAGGCCAAGGTCGTCTCCCTCGGCGACTTCAACGACTACCAGTTCTCGCCCGCGCTGGCCGCGCTCACCAAGGACGGCGTGCTGCGCGACCTGGTGAACGAGCTGCCGGAGACCGAGCAGTACTCGTACGTCTACCAGGGCAACTCGCAGGTGCTGGACCACATCCTGGTCAGCCCCGAGGTCGGCTACGCCAAGTACGACGTGGTGCACATCAACGCCGAGTTCGCCCAGCAGGCCAGCGACCACGACCCGCAGGTGGTCCGCATCAAGCCGTAGTCCGGGCACCGGTTACGCTGCCTCCGCCGCCGGTGATCACCGGCGGCGGAGGCAGCGCCGTGTGACGGGGAGACGATGGACCACCGGATCGAGCGGATCGGACGCGAGGACTGGCAGCGCCTGCGGAAGGTACGGCTGGCCCAACTCCTCGACACGCCCCTGGCGTTCGGCGAGACCCACGAGTACGCGAGCCACCAGGGCGAGGGCAACTGGCGGGCCCGCTGCAACTGGGTCAACGAGCCCGACAAGCTCGGCCTGGTCGCGGTGGACGCCACGGGGGAGTGGGTCGCCACCATGCTGTCCGTCCCGAACCGGGAGCAGCCCGGCGCGCTCGACCTGATCGGCGTCTGGGTGGACCCGGCGCACCGCGGCCGCGGGCACGGCGTCGCCGACGCCCTGCTGGACGCGGTGCTCGCCTGGGCGCGGGTCCGCGGCGCCGGGCGGATGCTGCTCGGGGTGCACGAGGCCAACCTCCGCGCCGCCGCCTTCTACCTGCGGCGCGGGTTCGTCCACACCGGCGGGTCCACGCCGTACGTGCTGGACCCCTCGGCGCGGATCCTGGAGATGGCCCTCCCGCTGGACTGACCGGCCCGGCGGGAGGGCCCCGGCTCCGCGGAGGCGCGGCCCGGAGTCGGTACGGCTCAGCCCAGGTACCGGGCCAGCGCCTCGCCGGTCAGCGTGGAGCGAGCGGCGACCAGCTCGGCCGGGGTGCCCTCGAAGACCACCCGACCGCCGTCGTGGCCGGCACCCGGCCCGAGGTCGATGATCCAGTCGGCGTGCGCCATCACCGCCGGGTGGTGCTCGATCACGATGACCGACTTGCCGGACTCGACCAGCCGGTCCAGCAGCCCCAGCAACTGCTCGACGTCGGCCAGGTGCAGGCCGGTGGTCGGCTCGTCCAGCACGTAGACGCCGCCCTTGTCCGCCATGTGGGTGGCCAGCTTGAGCCGCTGCCGCTCGCCGCCGGAGAGCGTGGTCAGCGGCTGGCCGAGGCTCAGGTAGCCGAGCCCGACGTCGGCCAGCCGCTCCAGGATCCGGTGCGCGGCCGGGAGCTTCGCCTCGCCCGAGCCGAAGAACTCCTCCGCCTCGGTCACCGACATCGCCAGCACCTCGGCGATGTCCCGCCCGCCCAGGTGGTACTCCAGCACCGCCGGCTGGTAGCGCTTGCCCTCGCAGTCCTCGCAGGTGGTGGCCACCCCGGCCATCATCGCCAGGTCGGTGTAGACCACCCCGGCGCCGTTGCAGGTCGGGCAGGCGCCCTCGGAGTTGGCGCTGAACAGGGCCGGCTTCACGCCGTTGGCCTTGGCGAAGGCCTTGCGGACGGGTTCGAGCAGCCCGGTGTAGGTGGCCGGGTTGCTGCGCCGGGAGCCCTTGATCGCCCCCTGGTCGACCGAGACCACGCCCTCGTCGACCGGGATCGAGCCGTGGATCAGCGAGCTCTTGCCGGAGCCCGCCACCCCGGTCACCACCGTGAGCACCCCGAGCGGGACGTCCACGTCCACGTCCCGCAGGTTGTGGGTGCTCGCGCCGCGGATCTCCAGCGTGCCGGTGGGCTTCCGTACGGCCTCGCGCAGCGCCGTCCGGTCGGACAGGTGGCGGCCGGTCACCGTGCCGCCGGCGCGCAGCCCCGCCACGTCGCCCTCGTAGCAGACCGTGCCGCCGGCCGCACCGGCCCCCGGTCCGAGGTCGACCACGTGGTCGGCGATCGCGATGGTCTGCGGCTTGTGCTCCACCACCAGCACCGTGTTGCCCTTGTCCCGCAGGCGCAGCAGCAGCCGGTTCATCCGGTCGATGTCGTGCGGGTGCAGGCCGGTGGTGGGCTCGTCGAAGACGTACGTGGTGTCGGTGAGCGAGGAACCGAGGTGGCGGATCATCTTGACCCGCTGCGCCTCGCCGCCGGACAGCGTGCCGGAGGGGCGGTCCAGCGAGAGGTAGCCGAGGCCGATCTCCACGAAGGAGTCGAGGGCCTGCCGGAGCGTGCCGAGCAGCGGCGCCACCGAGGGCTCGTCGAGGTCGCGGACCCAGTCGGCGAGGTCGCTGATCTGCATCGCGCAGGCGTCGGCGATGCTGATCCCGGCGATCTTCGAGGACCGGGCCGCCGCGCTGAGCCGGGTGCCCTCGCAGTCGGGGCAGGCGGTGAAGGTCACGGCCCGCTCCACGAAGGCCCGGATGTGCGGCTGCAGCGCTTCCTTGTCCTTGGAGAGCATCGACTTCTGGATCTTGGGGATCAGGCCCTCGTAGGTGAGGTTGACGCCGTTGACCTTGACCTTGGTCGGCTCCCGGTACAGGAAGTCCTGCATCTCCTTCTTGGTGAACTTCCGGATCGGCTTGTCCGGGTCGAGGAAGCCCGAGTTGGCGTAGACGCCGACCGTCCACCAGCTGTCGGTCTTCCAGCCGGGGATGGTGAACGCGCCCTCGGAGATCGACTTGCTGTCGTCGTACAGCTGGCTGAGGTCGATGTCCGAGACGCTGCCGCGGCCCTCGCAGCGCGGGCACATGCCGCCGGTGATGCTGAAGCTGCGCCGCTCCTTGACCGTCTTGCCGCCGCGCTCGACGGTGACGGCGCCGGCGCCGCTGATCGACGGGACGTTGAAGGAGAAGGCCTTGGGGGAGCCGATGTGCGGGGTGCCGAGGCGGCTGAACAGGATGCGCAGCATCGCGTTGGCGTCGGTGGCGGTGCCGACGGTGGAGCGCGGGTCGGCGCCCATCCGCTGCTGGTCGACGATGATCGCGGTGGTCAGGCCTTCGAGGACGTCCACCTCGGGCCGGGCCAGGGTGGGCATGAAGCCCTGGACGAAGGCGCTGTAGGTCTCGTTGATCAGCCGCTGGGACTCGGCGGCGACGGTGTCGAAGACCAGCGAGCTCTTGCCCGAGCCGGACACCCCGGTGAACACCGTCAGCCGGCGCTTGGGGATGTCGATGCTGACGTCCTTGAGGTTGTTCTCGCGCGCGCCGTGCACGCGGATCAGGTCGTGGCTGTCGGCGACGTGCGGCTGCGCGTCCGTCCGCTTGGGCATCGTTCTCTTCGCTCCCTGGCTCTCGGCGGTCTCTCGGGGGTCTCTCTGAGGCCTCTCTGGGGGAGGGGCCGGCGGGCCCGGCCCCGCGGCCGCCGTCGGTGTGCTCGAACCCTTCGATCCAACCATCGATCCGGCCGGGATCGAACGGCTTTCGGGTGCGGCCGACGGCGGGGAGGGCCGGGCCCCGGCGCCCTCGGGCCGGGCCGGGCTTGTCCCGGCCCAGCCGGCTCAGCTGAGCTCGTTGAAGCGGACCATGGTGCCCGCCGGGTCGCGGAACGCGCAGTCGCGGACGCCGTACGGCTGCCTGGTCGGCTCCTGGACGAGCTCGGCGCCGCCGGACTTCAGCCGGTCGAAGACGCCGTCCAGGTCGCGGGTGCCCAGGACGACCCGGGCGTAGGTGCCCTTGGCCATCATCTCGGTGATGGTCCGCTGCTCCTCCTCGGTGCGGCCCGGGTCGGCGGAGGCCGGCTCCAGCACCAGGGAGACGTCCGGCTGGCCGGCCGGGCCGACGGTGATCCAGCGCATCGGGCCGCCGCCGACGTCGCTGCGCACCTCGAAGCCGAGCAGGTCGCGGTAGAAGGCGAGGGAGGCCTCGGGGTCGGTGTGCGGGAGGAAGGTCCAGTGAATGGTGAGGTCGCTCATGACTGCAACGCTAGGCGCGCACCCCGGCCGCGCGCTTCTCGAATCCTGATCGCTTCCCGTCCCTCCCCGTGGCGCTCCTCGCGGCGCTCCTCGGGGAGGAACGACCGTGCCGGCCGCCTCGGGGGAGACGGCCGGCGCGGGTCGGAGCACGGTTCCTAGCAGTCGGGGATGGTCGTGCCGTTGTTGTCCTTGGCCGTGTCGTTGCCCCAGCGGGAGAGGTAGAACGCGGAGACCCACTGGCCGGCGGGGCCCCCGTCGGCGTCGGTCTTCAGCCACCAGTGGTTGACGCTGCCGCCGTTGGAGACCTCGCGGCCCCAGGCCTTGCAGTAGACGTAGTTCGTCCCCTGGTTCAGCGTCCCGGTGGCGTTGGTGGAGGTCGGCGAGGAGTAGACGCTCGCGCTGGCGAAGGTGTCCACCCAGTACTTGCCGGTGGCGGGCGGGGTGCCGCCGCCGGGGCAGGTGGGGATGGTCGTGCCGTTGTTGTCCTTGGCGGTGTCGTTGCCCCAGCGGGACAGGTAGAACGCGGACACCCACTGGCCGCCGGGGCCGGAGTCCGGGTCGGTCTTCAGCCACCAGTGGTTGAAGGCGCTGCCGTTGGAGACCTCGCGGCCCCAGGCCTTGCAGTAGACGTAGTTCGTGCCCTGGTACAGCGTCCCGGTGCTGGTGGTGGAGGTCGGGGAGCCGTACACCGGCGCGTTGGCGAGGGTGTCCACCCAGTACTGGCCGCTGTTCGACGGGGGCGTGGTCGGCGGCGGGGTGGTGGAGCCGGGGCCGTACAGCCGGATGGCGCCGTAGTAGTCGCCGTGCGAGGAGAGCGTCGCCACCTGGACGTAGCCGCCGGAGTAGGGGGCCTCGACTATCCAGCCCTGCCCGAGGTACATCGCGACGTGGTGGATGGTGGAGGCGGTGTTGCCGAAGTACACCAGGTCGCCGGGGAGCAGCGGTGCGGTCCCGTCCGCCCGGTAGTAGCGGGCGACGGCGCGGGAGGTCGGCCACTGGGTCCGGGTGGTGCCGTTGATGACGTCGTCGCCGACCGCCAGGTCGTAGGCGTAGCGGACCATGCCGGAGCAGTCCAGGCCGCGGACGTTGCAGTCGTTGGGGGCGCCGTTGGCGGGGTCGCAGAGGCCGTACGTCGGGCCGGGCCGCGAGCCGTGGCCGCCGCCCCACGAGTACGGGGTGCCGATCAGCCCGCAGGCGGAGCGGACGGCGGCGGTCGCCTGCGGCGCCGCACCGGTGGAGAGCACCCCGCAGGCGGGCGCCGCCTCGGCCGCGCCGGCACCGGCGAAGAACACTCCGACCGACACCAGCAGCGACAGCAGGGCCGCCCACCGCAGCGGGGCGACCAGCCACCGCGACAGAACGTTTACGCGCGTAGTCATGGTCGCGAATACTTCCGGAGCCGCTGACTCCGGGTCAATGGTCCTGTCCCCCATACCTCCTGTGGTCCGCACACTTGCCGGTGTGCAGGTCACGGGCACGACTACCGGCAACAAGGGGGCAGCCCGGCGCGGACGTGCCGCAGCGGCCGCCGGGTCGGGCTGCTCGCCCCCGGGTGGCACCGGGGCGGGCCGTCACACCCCGGCGGCCAGGGCGGGCGTCGGGACGACCCAGAGCTCGGCGGGGCCGTTGATGATGGCGGACTCCAGCCGGGCCGGCGTCGGACGGGACGGGTCCAGGGCGCTGTCGGGGTAGGCGCCGAACAGGCCCTCCAGGGCCACCTCGGTCTCCAGTCGGGCGAGGGGCGCGCCGAGGCAGAAGTGCGGGCCGTAGCCGAAGGCCAGGTGCTCCTTGTCGGGGCGCGTCGGGTCGAAGTCGTCCGGCCGCTCCGGGTGGACCTCCGGGTCCCGGCCGGCCGCGCCGAAGCCGAGCAGGATCGGCTCGCCCCGCCGGATGACCACGCCCTCGCCCAGGTCGACGTCCTCCAGCGGGTAGCGGAGCGGGAGGTGCATCGCCGGGCTCTCGTAGCGCAGGGTCTCCTCGACGACGGCTTCCCAGCCGAGGGTGCCCGCGCGGACCTCGGCCAGGTGGCGGGGGTGGGCGAGGAGGGCCTGGACGGCGCTGGTGATGAGGTTGACCGCGGTCTCGTACCCGGCGCCGAGCATCAGGAAGAGGATGTCGCGGGACTCCTCCTCGCTGCGGCCGGTCCCGTCGCCGGTGTCGACGGCCGCCACGTCGCTGGCGAGGTCCGGGCCGGGGTCGCGCCGCTTGAGCGCCAGCAGCTCGGTCAGCACCACGTTGATCTCCGCGCGGGAGCGCGTCATCTGCTCGTTCGTGGCCGTCGTCGTCAGCAGGGTGTCCATCGCCGTGCCGATGGGCGGCCGCATGTCGGCGGGGACGCCGAAGAGGTCGCAGATCACCGTCATGGTCAGCGGACGCGAGAGGGCGTGGCGCAGGTCCACGGCCTCGCCGGGGCCGAGCGTACGGAACGCGCCGACCAGGGTGGCGGTGGTCTTCTCGATGCCGGGCCGCAGCGCGGACACCCGGCGGGGCGCGAACGAGGGCGCCATCCGGCGCCGGGCCGAGCGGTGTTCGCCGCCGTAGAGGTTGAAGAAGTTCTGCTGGAACGCGATCGGCCCCATCGGCCAGCCCTCGGGCACCGAGGCCAGGCCGGGCCAGTGCCTGCGCGGGTCGCGGGAGATCCGCGGATCGCCGGTGAGGGCGCGGATCACCGAGCTGCGGGTCACGGACCAGGCGATGATGCCGCCGGGGAGTTCGACCCGCACGGCGGGCCCGGCGGAGCGGAGCTCGGCGTTCTGTCGGTGCGGGTCCCGGGCGGTCATGTCCAGCACCGGGCAGCGGCTGACGTCTGGATCTGGAGCCATGGTGTTGCTCCTCAGGATCTCTCGGGTTGCCCCGGGCGGGCCGTGCCGGGGCACGGTCCACCGTCTCCGGGGCCTGTGCTCCGTTGTAGAGGCGTGTGGCGCGGTCGTCAACGGGGCCGGGGCCCGTCCGTGGCGTTCGGCGCCGGTCGCCGCGCCGGGTCTTTCCCCTTTTCCCGGGTGCGGCACGACATCACCGGCGCCCGGGGCGGGCCCGCCCATAAGGCATACGGGCATCGGGAACGCAAATCGGCGATATGCGGAACGGCGGAATGCGTAATGCGCCGCACGGTCGGCCGTCCTGGATTCAGAGGTAAGGCCATGGCTTCACCAGGTAAGTCAAGACTTACCTTCGAGGGGCTTTGACCGTATGGTGTGGCTCGAATCGAAGGAGTCCCCCGTGTCGAATACGAATGATCCCGTTGTGCGCGCGGTTGCGTCGGAGCGGGATTATGTGTCCGCCCTGTATGAATTCCTCGCCGAGCGGCTTTCCGAGGCGCGAATGCACCGGGCGGGTCTGCTGAAGGCCCCGGCGGAAAGCGCCGGTGAGGCGTACGAGAGGGAAATCGCCGCCGATCGGCTGGCCAGGGAAATCGGCCGGCTGGAGGGCGCCGAAAAGGGCCTGGTATTCGGGCGGATCGACTGGGCGGACGGCACGGCCCTGCGCATCGGGCGGATCGGACTGCACCGGGAGGAGGACGACCTGCCCCTACTCGTGGACTGGCGTGCGAACGCGGCGCGGCCGTTCTACGAGGCGACGCCGGTCCACCCGATGGGCCTGCGGCGGCGCCGGCACCTGCGCCTGGAGGAGCGCACGGTCGTCTCGGTGAGCGACGAGCTGCTGGACGGGAGCGCCCCGACCGAGGAGGACGTCGTGGGGGACGGCCCGCTGACCGAGGCGCTGTCGGCACGGCGCACGGGCCGGATGGAGGCGGCCGTCGCCACGCTGCAGGCCGAGCAGGACGAGGTGGTCCGCTCCGCCCACCGCGGGGTGACCGTGGTGCAGGGCGGGCCGGGCACCGGAAAGACGGTGGTCGCCCTGCACCGGGCGGCCTACGTCCTGTACGCGTTCCCGCGCGCCGCGGAGGAGGGCGTCCTGGTGGTGGGCCCGAACGCCCGGTTCCTCGACTACATCTCCCAGGTCCTCCCCTCGCTCGGCGAGAACGACGTCGTCCTGGCGACCTGCCGGGAGCTGGCCGGAGTGTCGCCGGCCGCGGCGGACCGGTTCGACACGGCGCGGCTCAAGGGCGGCGCCGAGCTCGCCGACGCCCTGGCCGGCCTGCTGCGCGCCTACCAGGCCCCCGCCGGCGACTTCACCGTGCGGGTCGGACGGGAGCCGGTCCACCTGTCCGACGAGGAGGTCGCCACGGCACGCGACGCCGCCGCGGCGGCCGTACCGGGGCACAATCCCGCGCGCCAGGTGTTCAAGGAACTCCTGGTCGACGCCGTCACCGACGCGATGCAACGGGACATGGGCGACGTCCTGGAGCAGATCGACGCCGACACCGTCGCGATGACGGGCCTGGACCTCGACCGGTTCACGGGGGCCGGCCGGCACCGCGGCGAGGGCGCGGCCGACACGGGTCCGGCGCACGAGCTGGACCTGGACGCCCTCCGGGCCGATCTCCTCGACGACGCCGGCCTCGACCGGGCGGTCGAGGCGCTGTGGCCGCGGCTGGCACCCGGCGACCTCGTGCGGGCGCTCCTGACGGACGCCGACGCCCTCGCCGAGCAGCTGCCCCGCCTGACCGGGCAGGAGCGGTCCCTGCTGCTGCGCGGTCCGGACGCCCCGTGGACCGACGCCGACGTGCCGCTGCTGGACGAGGCGGCGAGCCTGGTCGACGGCCCCCCGGAGCGGACGTACGGGCACGTCGTCGTCGACGAGGCGCAGGAACTGACCGCCATGCAGTGGCGGATGATCGTCCGCCGCTGCCCGGCGCGGGCGATGACGCTGGTCGGCGACTTCGCCCAGGCGGGCCCGGTCGCGACGGCGCGCGACTGGAAGGAGGCGCTGGCCCCCCACGTCGGACCGCGGTTCAGGCTGCACGACCTGACCGTCAGCTACCGCACCACGCAGGAGATCCTGGAGAGCGTCCGGGGCCTGCTCGCGCGGATCGCCCCGGAGCAGAAGCCCACCCGGTCGCTGCGCGCCGGTGAGAGCCCCCGCACCGTGACCACGCCCCCGGACGGGTTGGCCGCCGCCGTCCTCCGGGAACTCCGGGCCCAGAGCGCCGCACACCCGGGCGAGCTGCTGGGAGTGGTCTGCGCGGACACCAGGGTGGGCGAGCTGACGGCCCGGGGCATCGCCCACCACGCGCGCGTCGTGCCGGCCTCCGAGGCGCGCGGCCTGGAGTTCGACGGGGTCCTCGTCGTGGACCCGGAGGAGATCACCGCGGCCCGCCCCGGCGGGGAGCGGGGCCTGTACGTGGCCCTGACCAGGGCCACCAAGCGCCTCTGCACGATCACCGTGCAGCCCGCCTGACGCGCCCCGGCGCCCGCGCCGCCGCCGCGGGCGCGCCCGGCGCGGGACGGACACCGGGGCGCGCCGTGGGCGGGGTACACCGGATCGCAGAAAACAAGCAAGCGTGATTGCTTTTTTCTGCGGGCGGTGCCACGCTGCTGGCGGTGGCGCCCGTCGAAGGGTGCGCCCAACTCACCGGCAGGGGAGGCGCATTGGTGCGCGACGGCGCGGTACTGCGGATCGGCAACGCCTCGGGGTTCTACGGGGACCGCTTCGCCGCGGTGCGGGAGATGCTCACCGGCGGGCCGCTGGACGTGCTCACCGGGGACTACCTGGCCGAGCTGACCATGCTGATCCTCGCCCGGGACCGGTTGAAGGACCCGTCGCTGGGCTACGCCCGGACCTTCCTGCGCCAGATGGAGGAGTGCCTCGGCCTGGCCCGCGAGCGCGACGTGAGGATCGTGGTCAACGCGGGCGGCCTCAACCCGGCCCGGCTCGCCGAGGAGCTGCGCGCGCTGGCCCGGCGGCTCGGCGTCGAGGCGGCCGTCGCCCATGTCGAGGGCGACGACCTGCTCCCGCGCCGAGCCGAATTCGGCTTGCCGGACGGCCTGTTGGCCGCCAACGCCTACCTCGGCGGGTTCGGGATCGCCGCCTGCCTGAACGGCGGCGCCGACGTGGTGGTGACCGGCCGGGTGACGGACGCGGCGCTGGTCGTCGGCCCCGGGATCGCCCGCTTCGGCTGGACCCCGGAGGACCTGGACGCCCTGGCCGGCGCCGTGGTGGCCGGGCACGTCCTGGAGTGCGGCGCCCAGGCGACCGGCGGCAACTACGCCTTCTTCCACGAGCACGACGTGACCCGCCCCGGCTTCCCGCTGGCCGAACTGCGCGCCGACGGCTCCAGTGTGATCACCAAGCATCCGGGCACCGGCGGCGCCGTCACCACCGGCACCGTCACCGCCCAACTCCTGTACGAGACCGGCGGACCGCGCTACCTCGGCCCGGACGTCACGGCCCGGCTGGACACCGTGCGGCTCACCGAGGAGGGGCCGGACCGGGTCCGGATCGACGGCGTGCGCGGCGAGGCCCCGCCGCCCACCCTGAAGGCGGGCCTCAACCGGCTCGGCGGCCACCTCAACGAGGTGGTGTACGTCCTCACCGGCCTGGACATCGAGGCCAAGGCCGCCCTGGTGCGGCGGCAGTTCGCCGACGCCCTGCCGCCCGCCGCCCGCCCCGCCGAACTGCGCTGGACCCTCGTCCGCACCGACCACCCGGACGCCGCCACCGAGGAGACCGCCTCCGCGCTGCTGCGGCTGACCGCCCGGGACCAGGACCCGGCCAAGGTCGGGCGCCAACTAGGCAAGGCCGCCGTCGAATCGGGGCTGTCCGGGTACCCGGGCTTCCACCTCACCGCCCCGCCCGGACCGGGCACGCCGTACGGGGTGTTCAGCGCCGTGTCCGTCGACCCGAAGGCCGTCGAGCACACCGCCGTCCTGCCGGACGGCCGCCGGATCGCCGTCCCGCCGGCGCCCGTCACCGGCTACGCGGCCCAACCCGACCGGCCCGAAGCCGAGTTGCCCGAACCGCTCCCCGAGGGCCCGACCCGGCGGGCCCCGCTCGGCCTGGTGGCCGGCGCCCGCAGCGGCGACAAGGGCGGGGACGCCAACCTCGGCGTCTGGGCCCGCTCCGAGGACGGCTGGCGCTGGCTGGCGCACGTCCTCACCGTGGAGAAGCTGCGCGAACTCCTGCCCGAGACCGAGGAGTTGACCGTCACCCGGCGCCTGCTGCCGAACCTGCGGGCGGTCAACTTCACCCTCACCGGCCTGCTCGGCGAGGGCGTCGCCGCCCGGCACCGCTTCGACCCGCAGGCCAAGGCCCTCGGGGAGTGGCTGCGCGCCCGCCACCTCGACATCCCGGAGGTCCTGCTGTGACCGTCCTGCCCACCCGCGTCGACCCGGCCGGGCCCGAGTACGCCGGGCACCGCGCCGCGATGGTCGCCAAGCTCGCCGAGCTCGACGCCGAGCACGCCAAGGCGCTGGCGGGCGGCGGCCCCCGGTACGTGGAGCGCCACCGCGGGCGCGGCAAGCTGCTGGCCCGTGAGCGGATCGAGCTGCTGGTCGACCCGGACTCCCCGTTCCTGGAGCTGTCCCCGCTGGCCGCCTGGGGGAGCGATTACCCGGTGGGCGCGGCCCTGGTCACCGGTATCGGGGTGGTCGAGGGCGTCGAGTGCGTGATCACCGCCAACGACCCGACGGTGCGCGGCGGCGCCAGCAACCCCTGGACCCTGCGCAAGGCCCTGCGGGCCAACGAGATCGCGCTGGAGAACCGCCTCCCGCTGGTCAACCTGGTCGAGTCCGGCGGCGCCGACCTGCCCAGCCAGAAGGAGATCTTCATCCCCGGCGGCGCCCTGTTCCGCGACCTCACCCGGCTCTCCGCCGCCGGAATCCCCACCGTGGCCGTGGTGTTCGGCAACTCGACGGCCGGCGGCGCCTACGTGCCCGGCATGTCCGACCACACCGTGCTGGTCAAGGAGCGGGCCAAGGTCTTCCTCGGCGGCCCGCCGCTGGTGCGGATGGCCACCGGCGAGGAGGCCGACGACGAGTCGCTCGGCGGCGCCGAGATGCACGCCCGGGTCTCCGGGCTGGCCGACCACGTCGCGGCGGACGAGGCGGACGCGCTGCGGATCGCCCGCCGGATCGTCGCCCGGCTCGACCACCGCAAGCCCGGCCCCGGCCCGGACCGGAGCGCCGAGCCGCCCAGGTACGACGAGGAGGAGCTGCTGGGCATCGTCCCGGGCGACCTCAAGGTGCCCTTCGACCCGCGCGAGGTGATCGCCCGGATCGTCGACGGCTCCGACTTCGACGAGTTCAAGCCGCTCTACGGCACCAGCCTGGCCACCGGCTGGGCCCGCCTGCACGGCTACCCGGTCGGCGTCCTGGCCAACGCCCAGGGCGTGCTGTTCAGCCAGGAGTCCCAGAAGGCCGCCCAGTTCATCCAGCTGGCGAACCGGCGGAACACCCCGCTGCTGTTCCTGCACAACACCACCGGCTACATGGTCGGCAAGGACTACGAGCAGGGCGGCATCATCAAGCACGGCGCGATGATGATCAACGCCGTCGCCAACTCCACCGTCCCGCACCTGTCCGTGCTGATGGGCGCCTCCTACGGGGCCGGCCACTACGGCATGTGCGGCCGGGCGTACGAACCACGCTTCCTCTTCTCCTGGCCGAGCGCCAAGTCCGCCGTGATGGGCCCGCAGCAGCTCGCCGGGGTGCTGTCGATCGTCGCCCGGCAGTCGGCCGCGGCGAAGGGCCGGCCGTACGACGAGGACGCTGACGCGGCGATCCGGGCGATGGTCGAGCAGCAGATCGAGGCCGAGTCCCTGCCGGTGTTCCTGTCCGGCCGGCTCTACGACGACGGCGTCATCGACCCGCGCGACACCCGTACGGTGCTCGGCCTCTGCCTGTCCGCGATCCACAACGCCCCGGTCGAGGGCGCGCGTGGCTACGGCGTCTTCCGGATGTGAGGGACCCCAGACGATGATCACCAACCTGCTGGTCGCCAACCGGGGCGAGATCGCCCGCCGGGTCTTCCGGACCTGCCGGGAGCTCGGCATCGCGACCACCGCCGTCCACTCCGACCCGGACGCCGGCGCCCCGCACGTGCGCGAGGCCGACGCCGCCGTCCGGCTGCCCGGCGCCGCGCCCGCCGACACCTACCTCCGCGCCGACCTGCTCGTCCGCGCCGCGCTCGCCGCCGGGGCCGACGCCGTCCACCCCGGGTACGGATTCCTCTCCGAGAGCGCCGACTTCGCGCGGGCCGTGCTGGACGCGGGCCTGGTCTGGGTCGGCCCGCCGCCCGCCGCGATCGCCGCGATGGGCTCCAAGACCGCTGCCAAACGGCTGATGGCCGAGGCCGGGGTGCCGTTGCTGGGCGCGCTCACCGAGCCTGCCGAGGCCGACCTGCCGCTGCTGGTCAAGGCCGCGGCGGGCGGCGGCGGGCGCGGCATGCGGGTCGTCCGGAGCCTGGCCGACCTCCCCGGCGAACTGGCCGCCGCCCGCGCGGAGGCGGCCAAGGCCTTCGGCTCGGACGAGGTGTTCTGCGAGCGCTACCTGCCCGCCGGGCGGCACGTCGAGGTCCAGCTGCTGGCCGACGCCCACGGCACCGTCTGGGCGGTCGGCGACCGGGACTGCTCGCTGCAGCGGCGGCACCAGAAGGTGATCGAGGAGGCCCCGGCCCCCGGCCTGCCGCCGGAGGTCCGCGCCGAGCTGCACGCGGCGGCCCGCGCCGCGGCCCGGGCGATCGGCTACACGGGCGCCGGCACCGCCGAGTTCCTGCTCGCCGGGGACGGCCGGTTCTTCTTCCTGGAGATGAACACCCGCCTCCAGGTCGAACACCCGGTCACCGAGGCCGTCACCGGTCTGGACCTGGTGGCCCTGCAACTCGCCGTCGCCGAGGGCGCCGAGCTGCCGCCCGACCCCCCGGCGCCCGGCGGCCACGCGATCGAGGCCCGGCTCTACGCCGAGGACCCGGCCAGGGACTGGCAGCCGGCCACCGGCACCCTCAACCGGTTCGAACTGACGCTCCCGTACCAGGAGTTCACGTGTGCCGAAGCGGGCTCCGGCACCGGCCTCCGGCTGGACTCCGGCGTGGAGTCCGGCAGCGAGATCACCCCGCACTACGACGCGATGCTCGCCAAGGTGATCGCCTGGGGGCCCACCCGCGCGGCCGCCGCCCGCCGGCTCGCCGACGCGCTCGCCCGCGCCCGCGTCCACGGCCCGGCCACCAACCGGGAGCTGCTGGTCCGGGCGCTGCGCCACCCGGCCTTCCTGGCCGCGGACCTGCACACCGGCTTCCTGGCCGAGCACGCGGCCGACCTCACCGCCCCGGACACCAAGGGCGTCGACCGCGCCGCGCTGGCCGCCGCCCTCGCCGACGCCGCCGGCCGCCGCGGCGCGCTGCCCTCCGGCTGGCGCAACCTGCCCTCCCAGCCGCAGCTCAAGCGCTACCGGGCCGAGGACGGCACCGAGGCGGCCGTCCGCTACCGGCTCACCCGCACCGGACTGCTGGCCGAGGACCACCCGGACGTCGAGCTCGTCGAGGCCGCGCCGGACCGGGTCGTGCTGTCCGAGGGCGGGCTGCGCCGCACCTACCGCGTGGCCCGGTACGGCGACCGGGTGCACGTCGACACCCCGGCCGGCGGCACCGCGCTCACCGCCCTGCCGCGCTTCCCCGAACCCGCCGTCCGCACCGACCCCGGCGCGCTGCTCGCCCCGATGCCCGGCACCGTCGTCCGGGTCGCCGCCGCCGTCGGGGACACCGTCACCGCCGGCCGGCCGCTGCTGGTGCTGGAGGCGATGAAGATGGAGCACCGCGTCGTCGCCCCGGTCGACGGCACCCTCGTCGAACTGCGCGCCACCCCCGGCCGGCAGGTCGAAACCGGCACCCTGCTGGCCGTCGTCCGGCCCACCGAAGCCTGAGGAAGGACCCCGCATGTCCATCGGCAGTCAGCTCCTGGAGACCCCCGAACGCCAGACCCTGCGCCGGGCCGTCGGCGACCTCGGCCGCCGCTACGGCTCCGCCTACTACCTCGCCAAGGCCCGGGCCGGCGAGCCCGCCGACGAACTGTGGGCGGAGGCCGGCAAGGCCGGCTACCTCGGCGTCAACCTGCCCGCCGAGTACGGCGGCGGGGGCGGCGGCATCACCGACCTCGCCATCGTCCTGGAGGAGCTCGGCGCCGCGGGCTGCCCGCTGCTGATGCTGATCGTCTCCCCGGCGATCTGCGGCACCGTGATCGCCCGCTACGGCACCCCGGAGCAGCAGCGGCGCTGGCTGCCCGGCCTGGCCGACGGCAGCCGCAGGATGGCCTTCGGCATCACCGAACCGGACGCCGGCTCGAACTCGCACCGGATATCCACCGTCGCCCGCCGGGACGGCGAGGACTGGCTGCTGACCGGCCGCAAGGTCTTCGTCTCCGGCATCGACCACTCCGACGCGGTGCTGTTCGTGGCCCGCACCGAGGACGCACGGACGGGGAAGCTGAAGCCCTGCCTGTTCGTCGTCCCGCGCGACACCCCCGGCTTCGAGTACCGGGCGATCCCGATGGAACTCGTCGCCCCGGAGAAGCAGTTCCAGGTCTTCCTGGACGACGTCCGGCTGCCCGCCGACGCCCTGGTCGGCGACGAGAACGCGGGCCTGCTCCAGCTGTTCGCCGGTCTCAACCCCGAGCGGGTCCTCACCGCCGCCTTCTCGCTCGGCCTCGCCCGCCAGGCCCTCGGCAAGGCCGTCGAGTACGCGAAGACCCGCACCGTCTGGTCCACCCCGATCGGTGCCCACCAGGGCCTGGCCCACCCGCTGGCCCAGTGCGCGGTGGAGATCGAACTGGCCCGGCTGATGACCCAGAAGGCCGGCCTGCTCTACGACGCGGGCGAGGACCTCGCCGCCGGGGAGGCCGCCAACATGGCCAAGTACGCGGCGGGGGAGGCCGCCGCCCGGACGGTGGACCAGGCGGTGCAGACCCTCGGCGGCAACGGCCTGACCCAGGAGTACGGGCTGGGCGCGCTGCTGACCGCCACCCGGGTCGGCCGGGTCGCCCCGGTCAGCCGCGAGATGGTGCTCAACTACGTCGCCCAGCACACCCTCGGGCTGCCGAAGTCGTACTGAGCGGCCGCCGCCGGTGGTCCTGAGCAGCCGCCGCCGTACAGGCCACCCCGGTCGGCCACCCGTTCGGTGTCGCCCGCCAGGGTGGTGCCGGCGCAGGCCTTGACGTAGCCCTCGCCACCGGGCGCGGCCGGAGCGGCAGGAGCGGGACGGGGCCGGACAGGGGCCCCACAGCGGGGAGTTCCGGGGGCGGGGCCGCTGCCGGAGGCGGGCGGCCGTGGTGCGCGCCCTCCGGTCGGGCGCCCCCCGGGAGCGACCGTGCCACGGATGGTCCATTACGGGTTCCCCACAATGGCCGAGCCAGGCCCCCTACTGTCCGTATGCTCCTGAACGCGCCCCGCACGGAACTGCTAGCCGGTTTTGTTGCTACGTCAACTTCCATACTGGAGGCCCACCTTGGTGTTCCGAAGCGAGTTCCCCGACGTTGCCGTGGTCGACCTGCCGATCCACGAGGCGGTGCTCGGCGCCGCGGCGAAGTACGGCGACCGCCCGGCCCTGATCGACGGCGTCACCGGCGAGACCACCAGCTACGCCCAACTCGCCGACGCCGTCGAGCGGGTGGCCGCCGGACTGGCCGAGACAGGCGTCCGCCGCGGCGACGTCGTCGCCCTCTTCAGCCCCAACTCGACCGCCTACCCGATGGCCTACTACGGCGCGACCAGGGCCGGCGCCACCGTCACCACCGTCTCGTCCTTCGCCACCCCCGCCGACCTCGCCGGCCAGCTGCGCGACAGCGGCGCCCGCTGGCTCGTCACCGTCTCCCGCTTCCTGCCGACCGCCCGTGCGGCCGCCGAACTCCTCGCCGAACAGGGCCGCCCGCTGGCCGAGACCGTCGTCCTGGACGGCGCCGAGGGCCACCGCTCGCTCGCCGACCTGCTGGCCGCCACCGGCCCCGCCCCCGAGGTCGCCATCGACCCGGGCGAGGACATCGCCGTGCTGCCCTACTCCAGCGGCACCACCGGCCTGCCCAAGGGCGTGATGCTCACCCACCGCTCGATCGCCACCAACCTCTCCCAGTGCGACGCCCTCTACCGCCCCGCCGAGGGCGAACGGGTGCTCGCCGTCCTGCCGTTCTTCCACATCTACGGACTGGCCGCGCTGCTCAACCAGCCGCTGCGCTGCGGCGCCACCGTGGTCGTGCTGCCTCGCTTCGACCTGGAGCAGTTCTGCCGCACCGTCCAGGAGCACCGGGTGCAGGCCCTGGTGGTGGCCCCGCCGATCGCCCTCGCGCTGGCCCGGCACCCCGTCGTCGAGCAGTACGACCTCTCCTCGGTCGAGTACCTGCTGTGCGCCGCCGCCCCGCTCGACCACGAACTCGCCGACGCCTGCGCCCGGCGCCTGGGCCTGCCGCACCTGCTCCAGGGCTACGGCATGACCGAGCTCTCCCCGGTCACCCACGTCGTCTCCCCGCGCGAGGGCGACCCCTCGCCCGGCTCGGTCGGCCGGATGGTCCCCTCCACCGAGCTGCGGATCACCGCCCTGGACGGCTCCGACGGCGACCTCGGGCCCGGCGAGCCCGGCGAGCTGCTGATCCGCGGCCCGCAGGTGATGAAGGGCTACTTCGGCCGCCCCTCCGAGACCGCCGCGGTGGTCGACGCCGAGGGCTGGCTGCACACCGGCGACGTCGGCTTCGTGGACGAACGCGGCTACCTGTACATCGTCGACCGGGTCAAGGAGCTGATCAAGTACAAGGGCTACCAGGTCGCCCCCGCCGAACTGGAGGCCGTCCTGCTCGGCCACCCGCAGATCACCGACGCCGCCGTGATCGGCGTCCCGGACGCCGAGGGCACCGAGTGCCCCAAGGCCTTCGTGGTCCGCGCCCCGGGCAGCACCCTGACCGCCGAGGAGGTCACCGGGTACGTCGCCGGACAGGTCGCCCCGTACAAGAAGGTCCGCCTGGTGGAGTTCGTCGACACCGTCCCCAAGTCCGCGGCCGGCAAGATCCTGCGCCGCGAACTGCGCGCCCGCGAGGCCGGGCGCGCCGCCGCCCGCTGACCGGCCGGGGCCGCCCCGGCGGCCGGGGACCGGGGCGCGTCTGTGAGGATCGTCCCGCCGCGCCCCGACCGGCACCCGCCGCGCCCCGACCGGAACAGGAACCGCCCGCCGCCATGACCAGCCACCCCGCCGCCCGCACCCCGCAGCAGGACCGCAGCCGAGCGACCAGGGCCCGGCTGCTCGCGGCGGCCGTGGACTGCCTGGCCGAGCTCGGCTGGCACGGCTCCACCGTCACCGTCGTCGCCGAACGGGCCGGGGTCTCCCGGGGCGCGGCCCAGCACCACTTCCCGACCCGCGAGGACCTCTTCACCGCGGCCGTCGAGCACGTCACCGCCGAGCGGCTGGCAGCCGTCCGCGCCCACGCGGACGAGCTGCCGACCGCCGGCCCCGACCGCACCGGGGCCGTGGTCGACATGATCGTGCGGCTCTACACCGGCCCGCTGTTCCGCGCCGCCCTGCACCTGTGGACCGCCGCCGCCACCGAGGAGGCGCTGCGCGAGCGGATCATCGCGCTGGAGGGCCACGTCGGCCGGGAGGCCCACCGGGCCGCCGTCGAGTTCCTGGACGCCGACGAGAGCCGCCCCGGAGTGCGCGAATCCGTGCAGGCCACGCTGGACCTCGCCCGCGGACTGGGCCTCGCCAACCTGCTCACCGACGACAGCCACCGACGTTCCGGCGTGATCCGGCAGTGGGCGGGCGTTCTGGAGAGTACGCTGCGGCCGGTACGCCCATGACGCCCGTACACCCGGAGCGACCGGACGCCCCCTGACCAAAGGGGTCGCCGGGCGGCCGATGTCCGTGCAGTCTGGAGAAGAATCCCGGCCGGCACCGACCGCGAGGCCCACCCGGCCGGGCACGAGCCGAACCGGGGTGCTGCCTGATCATGCACGGACACGAGTGGGACGCGACCGCCGCCGACCCGGCACCGGGCCGTGCCCCGGTACGTCCCGAGGGCGCGAACCCCGAAGGCCACCGGCTCGTCCCGCTCGCGACGGCGCTGCTCCAGGACGACGGACTGATCCTGCACTGGAGCGAGGACGCCGAGGCCCTGCTCGGCTACTCCGCCGAGGAGGCCGTCGGCAGCTACGCCGCCCAGCTGCTCACCGACGGGTCCGACCGCTCCGAGGTGCTCGGCCTCTTCCAGCGGATCATGACCGGCAGCGGCTGGTCCGGCGTCTTCCCGGTGCGCCACCGCGACGGCCACAAGGTCGAGCTGGAGTTCCGCACCTACCCGATAGCCGGCCCGGCCGGCACCCTGCTGCTGCTCGCCACCGCCTCCGACACCCGCGCCCTGCACGCCGTCGAGGCCGACCTCGCGGTCCTGGACGGCATCTTCGGCCGCTCACCGATCGGCATGGCCGTCTACGACACCGGACTGCGCTACATCCGGATCAACGAGGCACTCGCCCGGATGAACGGGGTGCCAGTCGCCGCCCACCTCGGCCGCCGGATATCCGCCGTCCTGCCCGGCATCAACAGCGCCGAGATCGAGCAGATCATGCGCCAGGTGCTCAAGACCGGCAAGCCCGTCGTCGACGCCCGCTCGCACGGCCGGGTCCCCGGCGACCCCCGGCGGGACCGCGCCTGGTCCGCCTCCTACTTCCGGCTCGAGGACTCCACCGGCCGGATCTTCGGGGTCTGTTCCTCGATCATCGACGTCACCGAGCGCTTCCAGGCCGAGGCCCGCGCCGCCCGGGCCCAGGAACGGCTCGCCACCATCGCCGAGGCGACCGCCCGGATCGGCACCACCCTCGACCTCCAGCGCACCGCCGAGGAACTGATCGAGGCCGTCGTCCCCCGGTTCGCCGACTTCGCCACCGTCGACCTGCTGGAGCCGGTGCTGCGCGGCGCCGAGCCCACCGCGATCCCCTCCGACCGGAACGTCACGCTCCGCGCCGTCGCCGTCGGGGAGTCCTACGAGAGCGGCCTCGCGCACGCCGTGGACGTGGTCGGCGAGACCTCCGAGTACGCCCCCGACCGCAGCTACACCCAGTGCCTGCGCGCCGGGAAGCCGCTGCTGCGCACCCACGTGGACGAGGACGTGCTGCGCGGGCTGGTCTCCAGCGAGGACCGGGTGGCCCCCGGGATGGCGGCGGGCATCCACTCGTACCTGATGGTGCCGATCACCGCCCGGGGCATGGTGCTCGGCGGCTCCGAGTTCATCCGGATGCGCAACCCCGAGCCGTTCACCGCCGCCGACGTCGCCCTCGCCGAGGAACTGGTCGCCCGCACCGCGCTGGCCCTCGACAACGCCCGGCTCTACCGCCGCGAGCGGGAGACCGCCCTCACCCTCCAGCGCAGCCTGCTGCCGCAGGAGGTGCACCGCACCCTCGGCCTGGAGATCGCCTACCGCTACCTGCCCAGCAGCGTGGTCAGCGAGGTCGGCGGCGACTGGTTCGACGTGGTGCCGCTGTCCTGCGGGAGAGTCGCCCTGGTGGTCGGCGACGTGATGGGCCACGGCATCCGGGCCGCCGCCACGATGGGCCAGCTGCGCACCGTCGCCCGGACCCTCGCCACCCTCGACATGCCGCCGGAGCAGGTCCTCACCCGGCTGGACGAGACCGCCTCGGGAATCGGCGAGGGCCAGTTCGCCACCTGCATCTGCGCGGTGTACGACCCGCTGGAGCGCACCGTCCAGGTCGCCTCGGCCGGGCACCTGCCGCCGGTCCGGGTCGCCCCCGACGGCACCGCCGCCAGGGTGGACGTGCCGCCCGGGGTGCCGCTGGGCGTCGGCGGGGTGGCCTTCGAGTCGATCGAGTTCACCATCCCCGAGGGCGGCATGGTCACGCTCTACACCGACGGCCTGGTCGAGCGGCGCGGCGAGGACCTGGACACCGGGATCGACCGGCTCGCCAGCACCCTCTCCGGCCCCGGCCGGACCCTGGAGGAGAACTGCGACGCCGTCCTCGCGGCGCTGGTCACCGACGGCACCGAGGACGACATCGCGATGATCATGGCCCGGGTGCTGCCGCTGCCCGCCGACCGGGTCGCCACCCTGCCGCTGTCCGGCGGCGGCCGGCTGCCCGGCAGGGCCCGCCGCTTCACCCGCGCCACCCTGGAGGCCTGGGGCCTGGCCGCGCTCACCGACTACGCCGAACTGCTGGTCAGCGAGCTGGTCACGAACGCCCTGCTGCACGCCGACGCCCCGCGCCGGCTGCGGCTGTTCCGCGACCGGGTGCTCACCCTGGAGGTCGCCGACGCCGGCGGCCAGACCCCGCAGCTGCGCCCGTTCGCCGAGCAGGACGAGGGCGGGCGCGGGATGTTCCTGGTCAGCGAGCTGGCCCAGCGCTGGGGCAGCCGGCTCACCCGGGACGGCAAGGTGGTCTGGGCCGAGCTGGAGCTGCCGTTCGGGGTCTCGTAGGTCCCGTAAGGAACGGTGGTTCCGTACACGAGAACGGCCGTTCCCCCCGGGGGGAACGGCCGTTCTCGGTGCGCTGTTACGCCTTGACGCTCGGCTGCGCGGCCGACACGTCGACGGCGCCCTCCGGGCCGGTCCCGGCGCCCGTCTCCGCCCCGGCCGTCGGCTCGGACAGCCCGCGCAGCAGCCGCCAGGCCATCACGGCCGCGCCGACCAGCAGCGCGGCGGCCAGCAGCCCGGCGCTGTTCATGCCGTGGACGAAGGACTCCCGGGCGCTCGCCAGCAGCGGCTGGGCGAGCTCCGGGGACAGGCCCTGCGCCGTCTCGACGGCCGAGCCCAGCGATTCGCCCGCCCGGGCGGCGGCCGCCGGGTCCGTCCCGGCCGGGACCGCCAGCCCGTTCGCGTAGATCGAGCCGACCACCGAGCCCACCAGCGCGATGCCGAGCGCGGTGCCCAGCTCGTACGCCGTCTCCGAGACCGCCGAGGCGGCGCCGGCCTTGTCGGCGGGCGCGGCGTTCAGCACCAGGTCGGCGCCGAGCGTGTAGACCACGCCCTCGGCCGTCCCGACCAGCAGGAAGGAGGCGGCCAGCAGCAGGTAGGTGGTGTCCTGCTCCAGCCAGCCGAGCGCGCCCACGCCCAGACCCATCGCCAGCAGACAGGCCGTCAGCGCCTTGCGGGCACCGTAGCGGCGGGCGATCAGGGCGGTCAGCAGGCCGCCGACCACCGATCCCGCGAAGGCCGGCAGTTCGGCCAGGCCCGCCTGGAGCGGCTGGTAGCCGCGGACCAGCTGGAGGTACTGCGAGACCACGAAGATCACGCCGGAGAGCCCGATCAGGGAGATCAGCGAGGCCGACACGGCCGCGGTGAACCGCCGGTCGCGGAACAGCCGGACGTCGAGCAGCGGGGTCTCCAGCCGCAGCTGGCGGCGGACGAACACGAACAGCGCGGCGGTGCCCAGGACGAAGGCGACCGGCACGTCCCAGCGGTCCACGCCGTGCGCGGCGGCCTCCTTGACCGCGTACACCGCGCCGATCACGCCGGCCATCGACAGGACGACGCTCAGCACGTCCCAGCGGCCCGGCTTCGGGTCCTTGGACTCCGGCAGCAGCCAGGCGCCGAACACCAGCAGCAGGATCAGCACCGGGATGTTCAGCAGGAACACCGAACCCCACCAGAAGTGCTCCAGCAGCACCCCGCCGACCACCGGCCCGAGGGCGGCCCCGGCGGTGGCGGCCGCGCCCCAGATGCCGATCGCGGTGGCCCGCTCCCGGTCGTCCGGGAAGAGGCCGCGGATCAGCGAGAGCGTGGAGGGCATGATCGTCGCCCCGGCCACGCCGAGCAGGGCGCGGGCCACGATCAGCCAGCCGGCGCTCGGCGCGTAGGCGGCCAGCAGCGAGGCGGCGCCGAACGCGGCGGAGCCGGCCAGCAGCAGCTTCTTGCGGCCGATCCGGTCGCTCAGGGCGCCCATGCTGACCAGCAGGCCGGCCAGCACGAAGGAGTAGGAGTCGCCGATCCAGAGCAGCTGGGTGCCGCTGGGGCGCAGCGTCTCGCTGATGGACGGGATGGCGAGGGAGAGGACGGTCGCGTCCAGGGCGACCACGGTCACGGCCAGGACGAGGACGGCGAGGCCGGTCCAGCGCTGGCGGGCGGTCAGGGTGTTCATGGTGTATCGGTGTCCGGCCTGTGGTCGGCGGTGCTGTGGATGGGGGTGGTGACGGCAGTGGTGCTGCGGTCGACGGTGCTGGGGGTGGCGCTTTGGGCGGCAGGGACGGGCGTCCGCGCGTCCGGTCTGCGCAGTGCGCCGCCGAGGAACAGCTCGGCGAGCGAGAAGGCGGCGTCGCGCGGGGCGAGCCGGCCGTCCTGGATGGACCAGCCGACGCCGGCCACCAGGTCGAAGAAGGCCTCGCTCAGCCAGGCGGCGCTCAGCTCGATGCGGAACACGCCCTGCTGCTGGCCGCGCAGGAAGAGCGCGTGCAGCCGGGCGATCTGGACCTCCCAGAGGTCGTTGATGTCGTCGTTCTCGTAGAGCTGGTTCTCTCCGGCCAGGAAGGCGCAGAGCATGGCGTCCGGGACGGAGGCGTCCACCAGACGGCGCAGCGCGGCCTCGGCGTCGCCCTCTTCGACCTCGGCGGTGTCCAGCGCGGCGGCGAACCGGCGCAGCCCGAGCAGGCCGACCTCGCGGATCAGCGCGTCGCGCCCAGGGAAGAGCCGGTGCAGCGTGGCGCGGCTGATGCCGGCGGCGCGCGCGATCTCGTCCAGGTGGGCGGTCGGGCGGCGGGAGAGCACGCCGACGGCGGCTTCGAGGACGGTGTCGCGGTCGGTGGCCATGGATCGAGTCTAGTTCATATGAGACACCGATGTCTCATTCTTTTGTTCGAGCTCTCAGGTGATGCGCGGGATCTCGGCGCTCGGACAGCAAAAAACCGGGGACGGTGGGTGTACCGTCCCCGGTTCCGGGGTGTCTGTGAGCCCTCGCGGGGCGGCGGCTCAGCTCTGGTTGTAGAAGCCGGTGTCGTCCATCGGGCGGTCGATCACCATGACCTCGACGTCGGCCGGGGTGAGCAGGAAGACCCTCCGGGCGATCCGCTCGATGCCGCCCCGGGTGCCGAAGATCAGCCCGGAGGCGAAGTCGACCATGCGCTTGGCCTCGGCCTCCGACATCTCGGTGAGGTCCATGACCACCGGGATGCTCGCCCGGATGTGCTCACCGACCGTCCGGGCCGCCTCGAAGCCCGTCGGCCGCAGGGAGACGATCTTCGTGGGCGCGGGGGCGGCCGGAACCGTCTCCTGATCGACCCACTCGTCGTCGTACACCGCGGCCGGGTAGTTCCCCGAGGGCATCAGCCACCCGTTGTGGTGCTCGTCGCGAAGTGCTCCCATGCCGCGCCTCCCTGCCTCGTCCCGTCCTGGTCCCCCGGGGGTGCGTGCCGTTCTTGACACGTCATCCACTCGTCGGAACTGTCCGAGTATCGCACTGTTCACCGGTCCCGTGCCCGCTCGCAACCCCCGTACGAGTCGTGCCGCGCCGGAAACCCGGGCGAACCCGGGCACTCCCACTGACGCGGCGCAGCGCCGTACGGTTGCGCGCGTTGACCTTATCGGTCGCGGTCACGGCGTAATTGACCTTCTGTCAACAATGCGGAAACGATTTCACCCGCGGTGTCACCCGCAGGGTCACTCGCCGGTCGATCCGTCGATCAATTCGCGCAGAAGATCCGCGTGGCCGTTGTGTCGGGCGTACTCCTCGATCATGTGGGTGAGGATCCAGCGCAGCGTCACGGGCTGACCGCGGCGCGGCTTCTTGCCGACGGTCTCCAGCGGCAGGCCGGCGGCGGCGCTGCGGGCGGCCTCGACCTCGGCGCGCCAGACGGCGAAGTCGGCCGCGACGTCGGCGGTGTCGACGTCGTCGAAGTCGCCGTCCTCGTTCTCCTTGGTCCAGAAGTGCCCCTCGGCGTTCTCCTGGCCGAGCAGGACGGACTGGAACCAGTACTGCTCCACCTCGGCCATGTGCCGGACCAGGCCCAGCAGCGAGAGGTTGGACGGCGGGACGGAGCGCAGCCGCAGCTGGTCGTCCGTCAGGCCCTCGGTCTTCAGCGCGAGGGTGTGGCGGTGGTAGTCGAGGAAGGCGTGCAGGGTGGCGGCCTCGTCGGCCGTCATCGGCGGGTCCACCCGCGGGTCCGGTGCAGTCATGCGCGCCATCCTGGCCTCCGGCGGCGCACCGGCGCGAACGATTTTGTCCTGGTGGGCGGCCGCGGACGGCCGGGCCGGGTTCAGCCGACCGTCGCCCGGCGGCGGGTCCGGGCCGCCCGCCAGAGGCCCACCACGCTGCCCAGCACCAGCAGCGCGATCACCCCCGCCGACAGCAGGAAGGCCGCCGAGCCCGGCCGGCCGGCGCTGGCCGCCGCCGTGACGTACACGGCCGTGGTCGGCACCACGCCGATCGCGGTGGCGAGCACGAAGGGCAGGAAGCGGACCCCGGAGAAGGCCGCGCCGTAGTTGGCCGCCTGGAACGGCATGCCGGGCAGCAGCCGCAGCACCAGCACGCTGCGGAAGCCCTGTTCGGTGAACCGCCGGTCCAGCGCCCCGAGCACCTTCCCGCGCAGGTACGGGCGGAGCGCCTCGCGGCCGAGGCCCCGGCCGAGCACGAAGGCCAGGGCGGCGCCGACCGTGGTGCCGAGCACCGCCAGCAGCACGCCCTGCTGGATGCCGAGCAGCAGCCCGGCCGCGGCGTTCAGGGCCGGCCGGGGCACGAAGGCGAGCGTCCCCACCGCGTAGACCAGGGCGAACAGCGGGCCGAACCAGTAGCCCGGCATCCGGTCCGCCAGCCCGCCGGACAGCAGCTCCGTCGGGCTCCACAGCAGGAGCGAGCCGGCCGCCGCCGCGAGCACCGCGACCAGCAGGGCGAACCGCCACCACGGGGAACGCGGCGCGACGGCGGGCACCTGCGGTGCGAGGGGCGGGACGGGAACGGCATCGGGCTCGAACACCGCCCGAGCCTAACCGGTCCCGGGCCCCGGCCCCGCCGCCGTCCACGCCCCGGTCCAAGGCCTGGGGCGGGGGCCGGGATCCGGGTTCAGCGCGGCCGGGCGAGGAAGCCCAGCAGGCGCTGCCACGCGTCCCGGGCCGCGTCGGCGTGGTCGACCGCGGCGAGCTCGAAGAAGTTGTGCGGCGCCCCCGGATAGGTGACGAAGGTGTGCGGGCAGCCGGCCGCGGTGAGCGCGGCGTCGAAGGCCTCGACGGCGGCGGCCGGGATGTGCTCGTCCGCGCCGCCCCAGAGGGCGAGGACCGGGGCGGTCAGCTCCGCCGCGAGCTGGGTGGGCCCCGGGGCGCCGTGGATGACGTCCGGGTAGCCGTAGAAGCCGACCGCGCCGGCCAGGCCGAAGCGCGGCGCGGCGGTCCGGAAGGCCTGTCGGCCGCCGAAGCAGAAGCCGAGCGCGACCACCTCGGCGGGCCCGACGGCGCGCAGCCGTTCCAGCGCTGCGGTGATGTCGGCGTCCAATCCCTCGGGGGTGAGCGCGAGCAGGTGGGGGAGCAGGTCCGGCAGTTCGCCGAATTCCGCCGGGCGCTTTTCCGGGAAGGCCCCGGCGGTGCGGCCGTAATAGTCGAGGACGAGCGCCGGGTGGCCCTGTTCGGCGAGCCGGGCGGCGGTCTGCCGGTAGAACGGGGAAAGGCCCCTGTTGTCCGGCAGGACGAGTACGCCGACGCCGGTGGCGACCTCCGGGCGGGCCAGGAAGGCGCCGAACCGGGTGCCGTCGGCCGAGGTCAGGGTCAGTGGGGCGGCCTCGGCCAGCGGCCACGGGGCGGGACCGGGGGCGGGCGGGGCGGCGTCCGGGTCGTAGCACACGGGGAATACCTCTCGCGGAGCACGAAAACCGCCGGACGCGGCGCGCCCGGCGGTTCGAGACTTTAGCGGGGAATTCCCTCAGGAATTCATCATCATATCGTGGAGAGATCTTTTCCGGAAGGCTTTTCCGGTGACGTTGCGGTCACGTTCTCGCCGCCGGAATTCCGTTCGGCCAGCCGCAGCGCCCCGGCGCTCAGCAGCAGGGCGAAGGCGAGCGCGGTGACCAGTCCGAAGGAGACGGTCAGCGAGGTGGCCTGGGCGAGGGCGCCGATGACCGCGGGAGCGATCAGGCCGGAGGTGTAGGTGACGGTGGCGACGCCCGCGATGGCCTGGCTGGGGTTGCTGCCGATCCGGCCGGCCGCGGCGAAGGCGAGCGGGACGATCACCGCGATGCCGATGCCGATGAGCGCGAACCCGGGGATGGCCAGCGCCGGGCTGTCGGCGGCGACCACCAGCAGGCCGCCGACGGTGGCCACGGCGCCGCCGACGCGGGTGGTGCGGACGGCGCCGAGCCGGCGGATCGCCGCGTCCCCGGCGAGCCGGCTGACCGCCATGGTGAGCGAGAAGGCGGTGTACGAGGCGGCGGCGACGGTGGCCGAGGCGCCGGTGACGTCCCGCAGGTAGACGCCGCTCCAGTCCATCGAGGCGCCCTCGGCGAAGACCGCGCAGAAGCCGACCAGCCCGATCACCAGCGAGCTGCGCGGCGGCAGCGCGAACCGCGGCGGCTCCTCCGCGCCCTCGTGCGCCCGGATGTCGGGCAGGCCGCGGCAGACCGGCTGGGCGAGGGCGAGCAGGACCAGCGCGGTGACGGCCAGTTGGAGCCTGGCGTCGAGGTCCAGGTGGGCGGCGAGGATGCCGAAGGCGGAGGCCAGCAGGCCGCCCGCGCTCCACATCCCGTGCAGTCCGGACATGATCGAGCGGCCGAGCCGCTCCTCGATCTCCACGCCCTGGGCGTTCATCGCGACGTCCGCCATCCCGGCCGCGGCGCCGTACACCAGCAGGGCCGCGCACAGCACCGGCAGCGAGGGGGCGAGCGCGGGCAGGGCGAGGGCCAGGCACCAGAGCGAGATCAGCCCGCGCACCGCGGCCCGGCCGCCGTAGCGGTGCACGAAGCGGCCGGCCAGCGGCATGGCGAGGGAGGAGCCGATGGCGGGCATGACCAGGGCCAGGCCGAGCTGGCCGGTGGACAGGTCGAGGCGGTCCTGGAGCCACGGGATGCGGGTGACGAAGCTGCCGCTGACGGCCCCGTGCACGCAGAAGACCAGGGCGATGCTGGCCCGGGCCCGGCGGGGTGCGCTCAGCGGTTCCGGCGGTGGCGGTGGTGGCGCGGTGGTCCCGTTCATGGGGTGTTCCCTCCCGGTCGCGCGGTGTGGGGCGCGACAGTGCCCTGTGACGGTCGATAAACTATCAGGAAGGGACCCTGATAGAAACACTCTGGAAGGATGATCCGCCATGACCATCGCGCGTACGGCTACGCCGAGCACCGCCCGGGCGATCAACGACCGGCTGGCACTCAACCTCCTGCTCGAACAGGGTCCGCTGACCGCGACCGAGCTGCGCGGCCTCACCGGCCTGTCCCGGCCGACCGTCGCCGACCTGCTCGAACGGCTCCAGCGCACCGGCCTGGTGGCCGTCGTCGGCGAGCGCGGGGAACAGCGGCGCGGCCCCAACGCCCGGCTCTACGCGCTGGTCGCCTCCCGGGCCCACCTCGCCGCCTTCGACGTCCGCTCCGGCGGCGTCAGCCTGGTCGTCGCCGACCTGGCCGGGCGCAGCCTGGCCACCGCCGAGGTCCCGGTCGAGGGGGACGGCGGGCCGGACACCGCCGGGGAGATCGTCGCCACCCTGCTGGAGACCGCGCGCGGCGCCGGCGTCGACCGGCTGCACACCGTCGCGGTCGGCGCCCCCGGGCTGGTCGACCCGGCCACCGGGCGGCTGCAGAGCACCGGCAAGCTCCCCGCCTGGCACGCCGAACTCCTCGCCGAGCTGCGGCGACTGCCCGGCACCGAGGTGATCCTGGAGAACGAGGTCAACCTCGCCGGGCGGGCCGAGTACCGGGTCGGCGCCGCGCGCGACCGCGACACCTTCGTCCTGCTCTGGCTGGGCCACAGCGTCGGCGCCGCCGTGATCCTGGACGGGCGGCTGCGCCGGGGCTTCTCCGGCGGCACCGGCGAGATCTGCTTCCTGCCCGTCCCCGGCACCGTCGGCCTGCCCAGCGCCGACAGCTGCGAGGGCGGCTTCCACGGCCTGGTCGGCAGCGCCGCGATCTGCGCGCTGGCCCGCGCCCACGGGCTGCCCGCCGACCCGGCCGGGGACGCCCCCGCCGCCGAGGCCGCCGTCCGGGCCGCCCTCGCGGCCGGCGAGGCGGGCGGGGGCTTCCTGGACGAGCTGGCCGAGCGGATCGCGATCGGCGCGGCGAGCGTCTGCGTGGTGCTGGACCCCGGCTGCGTGGTGCTCGGCGGCGAGATAGGCCGGGCCGGCGGGCCGGAGCTGGCCGGCCGGGTCGAGCGGCGGCTGGCGCTGCTCTCCCCGCTGAGCACCGAGGTGCGGGCCGGTACGGCGGGCGGCGGCGCGGTGCTCGCCGGGGCGGTGCTCACCGCCGGGGACGCGGCACGGCGCGACCTCTTCGGCGAGCCATAAGGTATGCCGTGGGGCGGCCCTCACATGATCGTCCGTACCGCCGGTACGGCAGGATGGCGCGGGGGCGCCCGCCCCGAGAACCCGAACCACCGTCAGGAGACGCACATGGGCCAGCCCGAGGTGCCGGCCAACCCGTACCGCATCGGCGAGGCCGCGGCGCTGCTCGGCGTCAGCGCCGACACCATGCGGCGCTGGGTGGACGCCGGGCGGGTCGCCGCCGCGCGGGACGAGCACGGGCACCGGATCATCCCGGGAGCCGAACTCGCCGCCTTCGCGCGGGAGTTGGCCCGGCCGGAGAACGCCGAGGCGGAGGGCCGGCCGTCCTCGGCGCGCAACCGCTTCCCGGGGATCGTCACCGACGTGGTGCTGGGCGACGTGGCCGCGCAGGTGGAGATCCAGGCCGGGCCGTTCCGGGTGGTGTCCCTGATCAGCCGGGACTCGGCGGTGGAGCTCAACCTGGTCCCCGGTGCGCCCGCCACGGCGGTCATCAAGTCCACCAATGTGATGATCGAACGCCGCTAGTCGGCCCGGTGGATCCCCGCGGATCCCTCCGCAGCCCCCTGCAACCCCCTTCGTACGAGTCCCGGAACGAACCGAGAGGCGCCCGGATGCCACCCCCGCACCTGCCGACCACCCAGAGCGCCGTGCTCGCGATCGAGGCCGTGGCCGCCCGGCACGGCCGCACCGTCCGCGCCCAGCACGACATCGGCCGCGACCGGACCTTCGCCGGGCTGGTCGGCCCGGACGGTCCGGGCGGCTCGGGCGGTTCGCTCGGGGAACTGGACGCCATCCCGCACGAGGCGCTGCTGGAGTTCGACGGCCGCCCCGCCGTCACCGTCCGGCTGTTCACCCACGACGAGGTCGCCGTGACCGTCGAGGGCATCGCCTTCGACGTCGACCGCGACCGCGTCCCCGGCTTCCTGAACGCCGTCTGGTCCGACCTGGTGCACGTCAAGGCGCGCACCTTCCCGCCGTCCACCACGCTGATCGTCACCGTCCCCGGGGAGCCGAGCCACCGCGAGGACATCGGCGTCCACAGCCTCACCCCCTGGCTCGCCGGAAGGATCCGATGAACGCCGCCGCCAAGCCGCTCGCCGCCGGAACGCTCGCCGCCAAGCCGCTGGCCGTCGCCCACCGGGGCGACCCGTACCGCTTCCGCGAGAACACCCTGCCCTCCGTCGAGTCCGCGCTCGCCGCCGGGGCCGACGCCGTCGAGGTGGACGTCCAGCTCACCCGCGACCGGGTGCCCGTCCTGCTGCACGACCGCACCCTGGAGCGGCTCTGGGGTGACGCGCGGTCGATCGACCGGGTCACCGCCGACCAGCTGGAGGAGCTGCGGCAGGGGCCGCTCGCCGTCCCCACCCTGGCCGAGGCGGTCAAGGCGGTGACGGCCGTCGAGGGCCGCCGGCTGCTGATCGACCTGGACGACGCGGGCCCGGCCGCCGCCGCCTGGTCGGTCGTCACCGGGCTCGGCGCCGAGGCGGCGGTCGCCTTCTGCGGCCCCACCACCGCCATGCTCGCGGTGCGCGAACTGAGCCCGGACGCCGAGATCGCGCTCACCTGGAAGCAGCCCCGGATGCCGGTGCGCGCCCTGCTGGACGACCTCCGCCCGCGCTACCTCAACCCGCCGTTCGGCCTGGTCACCCCCGAGTTCACGGCCGCCGCGGCGGAGCGGGGGCTCGCCGTCTCCACCTGGACCGCCGACCTGCGCCGCACCATGCGCCGGCTGCGCGACACCGGGGTCGCCTCCATCACCTCCAACCGGATCGGCGTCCTGCGCTCGGTGCTGGACGGCCGCCGCTGACCGGAGCGGTGCTCGGCCGGAGGGCGCCCGGGTCGCCCGTTCGGGTGCTCCCGGCCGATCCGCCGCGCGGCCCGTCGGAACCTCTGCTGAGCTGGGGCGGTTCGGAATCGTCGACGACCCCCGGCGGAGGTGGCCGTGTCCGTGGAGCGCGCGCCCGGCGAGCAGCGGCAGCCGGACGACCGCAGGCCGTACCTGATGCTGCCGCCCGGGCTGCGGCAGGCGGCGGCCTGGTCGGTGGCGGTGATCCTGCTGATCGCCGTCGCCTCGCTGGTGGTCTTCGCGCTGGTCGAACTGCGGGCCGCGACCGTGCCGTTCGTCCTGGCGCTGCTCGGGGCCTCGCTGCTCTACCCGGTGGTGCCGTGGCTGGTGGGCCGGGGCGTGAGCCGGAGCCTGGCGGCCGGGCTGACCTGCGTGGTGCTGGTGGTCGCGGTCAGCGGGGTGATCGCGCTGCTGGTCAACTCGCTGGTGCACAGCGCCCCGCAGATCGCCTCCTCGCTCCAGGAGGCCGGGCAGCGGCTGGCCGACTGGCTGGGCCCGCTGGGGGCGAAGATCCGGCACGGCCTGGACAACGCCAAGGGCGAGACCAACTCGCTGGTCTCCACCCTCACCAACGGCGTGCTCTCCGGGCTCGGCCTGCTCACCCAGCTGGTCACCGGCGGGGTGCTGGCGCTGGCCCTGGTGTTCTTCTTCCTCCGGGACGGCCACCGCACCGGCGACGCCATCCGCTCCTACCTGCCCGAGCGCAGCGCCACGACGGTGATCGCCTGCGCGGAGCGGGCCTTCGACGCGATGGCCGGGTTCATGCGGGGCACCACCCTGATCGCGCTGATCGACGCGGGCTTCATCACCATCGGCCTGATCGCCCTCGGGGTGCCGGGCGCGCCCGGGCTCGGCGCGCTGGTCTTCATGGGCGCCTACATCCCCTTCGTCGGGGCCTTCCTGTCCGGCACGGTGGCCGTGCTGGTGGCGCTCGCCGACGGCGGCCTGGGTACGGCGCTCTGGGCGCTGGGCGTGGTGCTCGCGGTGCAGATGATCGAGGGCAACGTCCTCCAGCCGGTCATCCAGAGCCGGACGGTGGAGCTGCATCCGGCCACCATCATGGTCGCCGTGGTGGCCGGCTCGGGCATCGCCGGGATCATCGGCGCCCTGCTCGCGGTGCCGGTCTGCGCCGCCGTGATGGGCGTCATCTCGGTGCTGCGGGGCGACCCGGACGCGCGGGAGAAGTCGGTTGCCGGGCCGTGACCCGTTGTGCGAGCATCGCTAATGCGATTTGAGTCGCGATAGTGATGCGGAGGGGTTGCGTGGAACTGTTCGAGGTGGCCGAGGCGGGGGCCGGGCCGTACGGGGTGGCCGTGGGGCCCGACGGGGGCGTGTGGTTCACCCTGGTGCACGCCGGGGAGATCGGGCGGCTGGCCGCGGACGGGACGGTCGAGCGCTTCGGCCTCGGCGCGCCGGAGTGCGGGCCCGCGGTGATCACGGCGGGGCCGGACGGGGCGCTCTGGTTCAGCCGGATGCGGGACCACCGGATCGGGCGGATCACGGCGGACGGGACGGCGACGTCCTTCGCGCTGCCGACGGAGGAGGCCGGGCCGTACGGGATCGCCGCCGGGCCCGACGGGGCGCTCTGGTTCACCGAGCTGAACGCCGGCCGGATCGGGCGGATCACCGTGGCGGGTGAGGTCACGGAGTTCCCGTTGCCGCTCGTCGGGGCCTTCCCGTCGCTGGTCACGGCCGGGCCGGACGGGGCGCTGTGGTGCACGCTCAACCAGGCCGACGCCGTCGCCCGGATCACCGTCGACGGCCGGGTGACCGTCCACGGGCTGCCCACCGGGGGCACCGCGCCGGTCGGCATCACCGCCGGGACGGACGGCGCGCTCTGGTACGTCGGCATCGGCGGCGGGCTGGTCGGGCGGATCACCGTGGACGGCGAGGTGACCGAGTACCCGCTGGCCGACCGCGCGGCCCGCCCGCACGCGATCGCGGCCGGGCCGGACGGCCGGCTCTGGTTCACCGAGTGGGGCGCCGGCCGGATCGGGGTGCTCGGCCCGGACGGGCGGCTCGGCGGCCACCCCCTCCCGGGCGGGGGCGCCGAACCGCACGGCATCGCCGTCGCCCCGGACGGCACGGTGTACGCGGCGCTGGAGCGCGGGCAGCTCGCCCGGCTGGACGGCGCGCCCGGTCAGGGCTGACGGCGCAGCAGCTCCTCCAGGTCGGCGAGCAGGCCGAGGGCGGCGGCCCGGTCGGGGGCCGGCTCCGGGGCGGGGGAGCGCTCGGCGATCACCCGCAGGGCGGCGGCGGCCTGACGGGCGAACATGGCCAGCAGGTCCAGCTCGGGCAGGCTGGCGCGGGCCTGCGGGGCCGGGTCCAGCACCTCCAGGACGCCGAGCACCCGGCTGCCGTGGGTGAGCGGGGCGGCCATCAGGGCGGTCGGGACGTACGCGGTGGACTCGGCGAAGTCCCGGTCGAAGGTGCGGTTGGCGCCCAGGTCGTCCACCACCATCGGCTCGCCCGAGGCGGCCACCCAGCCGGCGATCCCCCGGCCGGCCGGGAAGCGGCGGCCCACCAGCGACTCCTCGCCCCGGCCGGAGACGGCCTGGAAGACCAGCTCCCCGGCCGCCTCGTCGAGCAGGCACACCGAACCGGCCTGGGCGCCGAAGATCGCCCGGGCGACGTCCACCACGGACTGGAGCAGCTCGCGGGCCAGCGGGTCGACGGCGGGGTCAGTGCTGAGGGTCATCGGGCGCCTCCGGGGTGGGGGTGGAAGGGACCTGGACGTTGGCCGCGGTGAGGTAGAGCGCGCTCTTCAGCTGGAAGGTGGTCAGCCTCGGCCGCCGGGACAGGATGCGGGCGCAGAGCCCGGCCACGTACGGGGTCGCGAAGCTGTTGCCGGTGGTGCGGATGGTGGCGCCGCCGAGCCAGGGCACCCGGACGTTCTGGCCGGGGGCGAAGAACTCCACCGGCGGCGCCGGGTTGTACAGGTGCAGCTCCGGGTCCTCCTCCTGGTGGCTGCCCACCGAGATGACCGAGGAGAAGCGCCACGGGTAGCTCTCCACCGGGGTGTTGTGGGCGGAGGCGACGATCGCGGTGCGGGCGAAGAAGGCGTCGTCGGCGATCGCGTGCAGCTGCTCCAGGAAGCGGGTCCGGGTGGTGGAGAGGCTGAGGTTGACCACGTCGAAGCCCTGCCCGACGGCCCAGCGCAGCCCGGCGATCAGCATGTCGCCGGTGCCGGTGAAGCGCTCGCCGAGGACCCGGACGCTGTAGAGCTCGCAGTCCGGGGCGGTGCGGCGGATGATGCCCGCGCAGGCGGTGCCGTGCCCGCAGGTGTCGCCGGCGCTGTCGGGGCGGACGGTCAGCTCCCGGGTGACCGGGTCCTTGACCACCGCCCAGGAGCCCTGCACCGGCCCGACCAGCGGGTGGTCGGGCTCGATCCCGGAGTCGACCACGCAGACCCGGACGCCCTTGCCGGTGCCCCCGGCGTCGGATGCCCCGGCGTCGCTGGCGACGGCGTCGGCGAGCACCGGGAGGTCGGCGGGGGTGCGGTCGCGCAGGCTCCAGGTGAGGCCGGCCGGGCCGCTCACCGGGTGCCCCCGAGCCGCTCGGCGCGCCGAACGCCCGGCAGGTGGCCCTTGGCGGCGAACCGGTCCCGGGCGGTGGCGGCGGCCGCCGCGGCCTCGGCGGGGCGGTCGAGCAGCAGCAGGGCGTGCGCCCGGTCGAGCGCGGTCAGCGCCTGGAGCAGCAGCGACTCGGTGGCCTCGGCGGCGGACAGGGCGGCGGCGGTCAGGTCCAGCGCCGGCGCGGCCTCGCCCCGGGCGGCGGCGAGCCGGCCGCGCAGCGCGTCCAGCTCGATCGCGAGCACCGGCGGTAGCGCGGCGACGGCGTCCGCGCCGTCCAGGTGCCGGGCGGCCTGGGCCGGGCGGTCGGTGTCCAGCAGGACCCGGGCGGTGGTCAGGGCGAGGCGCGGCAGCGGGGCGGCGCTGCCCTGGTGGCGGGCGATCTCGGCGGCGTCGGCGAGCAGGTCCAGCGCCTGGCCACCCTGCCCGAGCGCGGCCGCCGCCTGGGCGGTCAGCGCGGGCAGCGCGATCATCGCCTCGGCCAGCGACAGCTCCCCGGCCAGGCCGTTGGCCTCGGCGAGCAGCAGCTCGGCCTCCTCGGGGCGGTCGCGCAGCGCCAGCAGGACGGCCAGCGGGCCGTTCAGCGCGACCCGGACGGTCCGCCGGCCGGTGCCGTGCTCGGCGAGCAGGGCGCGCAGCCGGAAGGTCGCGTTCGGGACGGGCTCGGGGCCGGCCAGCAGCGAGGCGGCCAGCGCGGCCAGCACGGCGGCCCGGTCCAGCTCGGCGTCGGTGCGGGCGACCTGGCCGAGCGCCCGGTCCAGCAGCTGCTCGGCCTCGGTGTGGCGGCCGGCCAGCAGGTGCTCCTCGGCCAGCCGCAGCCCGGCCCGGGCCTGGCCGAGGTCGTCCCCGGTGTCGGTGAACAGCGGCAGCACGGCCCGGGCGGTCGCGGCGGGCTGGTCCTGGCCGGGCGGCAGGCCGCGGGCGGCCAGCGCGAGCCGGGCGTGCGCGGCGTCCAGCGGGTCGGCGGCCGCGTCCCGCACCTGGGCGAGGACGGGCAGCGCCTCCTCGGCGCGGCCGAGCGCCAGCCGGGCCTCGCCGAGGCGGCGCAGCACCGGGCCGGTGGCGCGCTCGCCCGGGTAGTGCAGCCGCACCGCGCGCTCCAGCAGGTCGGTGGCGGCGGGCAGGTCGGCGCGGGCCAGCGCACCGGCCCCGGCGGTGCCGAGGGCGGTGGCCGCGCGGGTGCGCAGCACGTCGGTGCGGGTGTCCAGCAGGCCGAGTTCCAGCCGGTAGCGGTGGGCGCGCTCCAGGTGGCCGCCGACGGCGGCGTCCCCGGTGGAGCGGACGGCCGGCAGGTCGGCGGCGCGCTCGTGGCGCTCGGCGCGGGCCCGCTTGGACATGGACTGGTAGACCGACTCCTGGACCAGGCCGCTGCTGAACCGGTAGCCGGTGCCGGTCGGTTCGACCAGCCGCAGCTCGGCCAGTCGGGCCAGCGCGGCGTGCAGCCGCGGCGGGGTGTCGTCGACCCAGGCGGACGGGCCGGCCGGCAGGCCGTCGATCGGGCCGGTGAAGACGTCGTCCTGCGGGTCGGCGAAGGCGTCCTGGTCGCTGCCGCCGTGGGCGAGTTCGGCGAGTTCGGCGGCGGTGAAGGCGCGGCCGAGGACGGCGGCGAGGTCGAGGGTGGCGCGCTCGTCGCGCTCCAGCCCGTCGATCTGGGCGCTGAGCAATGCCCGTCCGGTGGGCGGCAGTTCGTCCGTCAGTGCGGGGCCCTCGGTCTCGGTGAGGGCGGCCAGCAGCTCCTCCAGGTGCAGCGGGTTGCCCTCGGCGCGCTCCAGCAGCCGGGTGGGCACCGCGTCCTGGTGAGCGCTCAGCTCGGTCAACTGGGCTGCCAGCAGGGCGGATTCGTCCCAGGAAAGGCCGCCGACCGGCAGCGTCGGCAGCTCCGGGCGGGCGGCCGGGAGCTCGGGGCGGGTCAGGCAGAGCAGCAGCACGGGGGCCGCGCCGAGTTCGGCGGCCAGCCGCTCGACGGCGTCCAGCAGCACCGGGCCGGCCCACTGGCAGTCGTCCAGGACCAGGACGGCCGGGCGCTCGACGGTGCGGCCGCGCAGGATCGCGGCCAGCAGCTCCAGTGAGCGGCCGGCGTCGATGCCCGGCGCCGTCGCCTCGTCCAGCCGGGCCAGAGCCTCGGCGGGGGCGGCGCCCTCGGGCTCGTCCAGCAGGGTCCGGACCGCCTCGGCGAGCGGCGCCAGCACGCCCTGCCCGCCGAAGCTGCGGCAGCGGGCGGTGCCGCAGCGCGCGGTGCGCCGGCCGACCCGCTCGCGCCAGTCGCGCACCAGCCGGGTCTTGCCGATGCCCGCCTCGCCGGCCACCAGCAGCAGCTCGGCCCCCTGGCCGCCCGCCACCCGGGCCAACGCGGAGTCCAGCAGGGCCAGTTCGCGCTCCCGGCCGACCAGTGGGACGTCGAAGCGGCGCAGCAGCTCCGGGTCGTCCTCGTCCAGGCCGACCAGGCGGTAGGCGGTGACCGGCTCGGCCTTGCCCTTGAGGTGCAGCGGGCCGACCTCGTCCACCTGGGCGGCCGGGCCGGCCGCGCGCAGCGTCTGCGGGCCGATCAGCACCTGGCCGGGGGCGGCCCGGGTCTGCAGCCGGGCGGCGATGTTCACGGTCTCGCCGGAGATCAGCGCCTGGCGCGCCGAGGCGTCCGAACCCGCCACCACCTGGCCGGTGTTGACGCCGATCCGGACGTCCAGCCGGACGCCGAGGGTGGCGTCCAGCTCGGTGTTGAGGTCCTCCACGTCCTCCAGCATGGCGAGCGCGGCGGCCAGCGCCCGGTGGGCGTCGTCCTCGCGGATCACCGGGACGCCGAAGACGGCCATCACGGCGTCCCCGATGAACTTCTCCAGGGTGCCGCCGTGCGCCTCGATCCGGTGGTGCATCCGCTCGAAGTAGCGCAGGACCACCTCGCGCAGGGTCTCCGGGTCGAGCGCGCCGGACAGGGCGGTGGAGTCGACCAGGTCGCAGAAGACCACCGTGACCAGCTTGCGCTCCTCGGCGGCCAGGTCGAGGGCGGCGGCCCGGGGGGTGCCGCAGGAGGGGCAGAACTGGTCGTTGGTGCCGACGAGTTGGGCGCAGAGTGGGCAGGGCATGGTGGCCGTCCTTCGGTCGTCCTTCGCGGTGCGGGGCGTGCGCGGCGAAGCGGAACGGGTGTGCGCGGCGGGGCGGTTGGCGCGGCCCGGTGGTGCGGGCCGGCCGGTGGTGCGGGGCGTGCGCGGCGGGGCGGTGGTACGGGGGCGCGAGCGTTCCGGGCCAGGGTCGCGGGCGCGGCTTCGGGCCCGGTTCGGGAACGCCTGGTAGGCGGTATGGCCGCAGGTGGGACGGGGTGCGGCAGCCTCCCGGGCGGGCCCGCCCGGGGCCCGGCGGGCCGGCGCGGCCGCTCCGACCTGCGGCCATACCGGTTTCCAACCGGCCCCGAAGCCGGGCGCAGGCGGCTCGGGCCACGGTGGTCGGCAACGGCGGGCAGCCGCCCGCCGGAGCCGTAACCACCCCCGTGCGGAAGGGAGTTCGACCATGGCCGAGAACATGGAGCAGCAGAACGTCGGCGAGAGCGGCGAGGAGACCCCGGAGGTCGAGGCGCACGTCGCCAACATCCTGGACCTCCAGGCGATGAAGGTCCTGAGCGAGTCCTCGGACGGCCTCTGCTTCAGCCTGATCAGCTACGTCCACGGCGCCGAGACCACGGTCTGACCGGAGCCCGGACACCGGGCCGTGCGCGGGGGCGGACGCACCGCCGCCCCCGGCCGCCGGCCGCCGGTTCCCGGTCACTGGTTCACCGGTCACCGGTCACCGGTCACCGGCAATCGGTCACCGCAAGGCTTCCGGGGCGGTCCCGCCGAGACGGGGCCGCCCCGGCCCGATCCGCACCCCCGGGTGCCCCGCCGACCACGGAGGACGGCCATGGACCCCACCCCGCTCTCCCGCAACCGGGACTTCCGGCTGCTCTGGGCCGGCGGCCTGCTGGCCTCCCTCGGCTCCCAACTCGCCTCGATCGCCCTGCCGTTGCTGGTCCTGCGGGAGACCGGGTCGGCGGCCCGGGCGGGCGCCATCGGCACCGTCTCGGTCGGCGCGCTGCTGATCACCACGCTGCCCGGCGGGGTGCTCGCCGACCGGATCGAGCGGCGCCGGCTGATGCGGATCTGCGATGTCCTCAGCCTGCTCGCGGTCGCCGCCCTGGTCGTCGCGGTGCTGCGCGGGCACACCCCGCTGCCGCTGGTGCTGCTGGTCGCCGCCGCCGGGGCGCTGATCTCCAGCGTCTACGGGCCGGCCGCCGGCGCCCTGCTGCGCGCGGTGGTGCCCACCGGGCAGGCCCGCGAGGCCTCCTCCCGGATGCAGGCGCGCGGCGCCGCCGCCCGGCTGGCCGGACCGCTCGGCGGCGGGGCGCTGTTCGCCTGGCACCCGGTGCTGCCGTTCCTCGCCGAGGGCGTCGGCCTGCTGCTGTCCACCGTCTGCGTGGCGCTGATCCGGACCCGCGCGAAGCCCGCCACGACGGGCGGACCGGCGTTCAGCCGGGCCGAACTGACCGCCGGACTGGCCTTCCTCTGGCACCGGCCCTACCTGCGCACCCTGCTGCTGGTCTTCGGCCTCGGGATGAACTTCGCGTTCAGCGCGCTGATGTTCACCACCCTGGCCGTCGCCTCCGACGGCGGCCGCTCCGGCCTCGGCGGCGGCACCGTCGTCTCCTGCACCGCGGCCGGTGCCCTGGCCGGCGCGCTGCTCGCCCCGAGGCTCGCCGCCCGGGCCCGCGACGGCAGCCTGGTCGCGCTCGCCTGCTGGGCCTGCGCGCTCACCGCCGGGGTGCTGGTGCTGACCAGGGCCCCGCTGGTGATCGGGCTGCTCTGCGCCGTCTGCATGTGCCTGTCCACCGTCGCCAGCATCGGCTTCGTCTCCGGCATGCTGACCGCCGCGCCGCCCGACCGGATCGGCCGGGTGCAGAGCGCGGCCGGCTTCCTGTCCACCCTGGTCCAGCCGTTCGGCCCGCTGGCCGGCGGCGTCCTGCTCGGCTCGCTCGGCGGCACCCGGACCTTCGCCCTGCTGGCCCTCGCCATCGCGCTCTGCGCGGCCGTGGTCACCTGGGCGCCGCCGGTCCGGCGCGGACCGGTGCTCAGCCCCGCCGTCTGACGCACCGCCCGCCGAGGCGCCGCCCACCGAGGCACCGCCCGCTCCCGGACGACCCCGGAAGACTTCGGAACAGGAGGCCCACGATGGCCGACGTCCACGAGACCCAGCTCTACTGCCTCGCCGACCCGACGTACTACGACACCCCCGGACGGCTGCGGGACGGGGACAGCCGCTACCCGCTGGGCCTCGGCGAGCCGCCCGAGGGCTGGCGGCGGGAGCAGCGCGGGCTGTGGACGGTGCTGCGGCCCGACGGCGGCCGCCTGCCCGAGCAGGGCTGGAAGCTGCACGTGTCGGCGGCGCAGGACGGCGCCGAGCGGACGCTGGCCGTCGTCGCGGGGATCTGCACCGCCCGCCGGGTGGCGTTCAAGTTCCTGCGCAGCCCGGCGGCGCTGCGGGTGGCCAACGGCAAGTACGCGGGGCGCGGCGGCAGCGGCAAGTTCGTCACCGTCTACCCGGCCACGGACGGTGAATTCGTCTCCTTGGCAGAGGAGTTGGCCGAGGCGCTGGACGGCTTCCCCGGGCCGTACGTGCTCACCGACCTGCGGATCGGCGACGCCCCGGTGTACGCCCGCTACGGGGCCTTCGTCGAGCTGTGGTGCCGGGACGCGGAGGGCAGGACCGTCCCGGCCCTGCGGGACCCGGCCGGCACGCTGGTGCCGGACCCGCGCGAGCCGGCCTTCCGGCTGCCCGCGTGGGTCGAGCCGCCGGCGGCGCTGCGCCCGCACCTGGCCGCCCGGGAGGCGGCCGGCGGGGAGCTGCCGTACCGGATCGTCGAGGTGCTCCAGGTCTCCAACGCGGGCGGGATCTACCTGGCCGAGAAGCACGGCACGGGCGAGCGGGTGGTGCTGCGCGAGGCCCGCCCGTACGCCGGGCTGGACGGCACCGGGGCGGACGCCCTGACCCGGCTGCGGCGCGAGCGGTGGGCGCTGGAGCGGCTGGCCGGGCTGGCGTGCGCGCCCCGGCTGCACGAGGTGCGCACGGTGTGGGAGCACACCTTCCTGGTGCAGGAGCACATCGAGGGCGTCCAGCTGTTCGCCGAGGCGATCCGGCGCTACCCGCTGGTGCACCAGAACTGCACCGCCGAGCAGCGCGCCGCGTACGCGCGGTGGGTGGGCGGGGTGGTGGACGGGCTGGCGGAGGCGCTCGACGCCCTGCACGCGCGGGGCGTGCGGTTCGGGGACCTCCACCCGGCCAACGTGGTGCTCCGGCCGGACGGGTCGGTGGTGCTGGTGGACTTCGAGTACGCGGCCGAGCTGGACGACCGGCGGGTGCCGACGGCCGGCGCCGCCGGGCAGCATGTCCCGCCCGGGCTGGGCGGCGCCGAGGCCGACCGCTACCTGCTGTGGGCCACCTGGCTGATGCTGCTGATGCCGGTGATGGAGCTCGCCGACTGCGACCCGGGCAAGCTCCCGGCGCTGGAACGGCGGGCGCGGGAGTGGTTCGGACTGGGGCCGGAGGAGGGGCCGGTGCGGCCCGCGGCGGTGGCGCGGGTGGAGTCGGCGAGCGAGCGGCGCGGCCGGGAGCTGCTGGCCGGGCCCTCGCTCGACCCGGTGTGCCGGGAGCTGGTCGCGGGCATCCACGCGGGCGCCACCCCGGACCGCCCGGACCGGCTCTTCCCCGGGGACGTGGCCGGCTTCGCCGACGGCGGGACGGGCGTGTCGCACGGCGCGGCCGGGGTGCTGTACGCGCTGCACCGCGCCGGGGCCGACTGGCCGCAGGAGTACGCGGACTGGCTGGTCGCGGCGGTGCGCCGACGGGCCGACCGCCCGGCCGCCGGCGGGCTGTACGACGGCCCGCTCGGCATCGCGCTGGCGCTGGCCCGGATCGGCCGGACGGAGGCGGCCGAGGAGCTGGCCGGGCGCGCCCGTACGGCCCTCCCGGCGCGCGCGGCGGGCCTGTTCGGCGGCCGGGCCGGCGCGGCGCTGGCCCGGCTGCGGCTGGCGGACGCGCTGGACAGCCCCCGGGAGCTGGCCCACGCGCTGGACGACGCACGGGAGTTGGCCGCGGTGCTGGGCGGCGGGCCGGTGCCCGGGCTGGACGAGCCCGCGGCCGCCGGGCTGCTGTACGGGCTGGCGGGCGTCGCGCTGCTCCAGCTGCGGCTGTACCGGCGGACCGGGGAGCGGTGGCTGCTGGACTCCGGGCGGGTGGCGCTGGAGCGGGCGGTGGCGCGGTGCGTCCGGGTGCCCGACGGGTCCGCGCAGGTGCTGGAGTCCGGGCGCAGGCTGGCCTACCTGGACCGGGGCAGCAGCGGGATCGCACTGGTGCTGCGGGAGTACCTGGAGCACGGCGAACTGCCGGGCGGGGAGGCCTTCCTGGCCGACGTGCGGAAGGTCTGCGCGCCCGGGTTCATCCGGGAGCCGGGGCTGTTCCGGGGCCGGGTCGGGCTGACGCTGGCGCTGGACCGGCTGGGCGGGGCGCCGGCCCGGGAGGCGGTGCTCGGGCAGGTGGGCCGGCTCCAGTGGCACCTGGTGGCCCGGCCGGAGGGGCTGCTGGTGCCGGGGATGCGGCTGCGGCGCTTCTCGGCGGACCTGCACACGGGGGCGGCCGGGGTGCTGCTGGCGCTGTCCGGGCTGACGGAGGGGCGCGGGGCGGAGCGGGCGGACGTGCTGGACCTGCTGACCCTGGGGTGAGCGGGGCCCGGGGCTGTCACACGGGTTCCGGGGACCGCGCGGGCGCCGCGACGGCGGTCTGCGGTGCCCCGACGGCGGTCTGCACCGCCCGCTCCCGGGCGTGCAGATGGGTCAGCCGGGGCAGGGCGTACAGCGCGGCGTGGGCGGTGACCTCGCCGGTGGGGGAGGTGACCGCCCCGGTGTCGGTGAGCGCCTCCAGGGTGCGCAGGGCGAGCCGCTCGGGCCGGCCGAGGGCGGCGGCGGCCTCCGGGAGGGTGAAGAGCAGGGCGAGCGGCAGGGCGGCGAGCCGGGCCAGGGCGAGCCGGCCCTGGTCGGTGAGGTCGCGCCAGCCGGAGTCCAGCCGGGCCCGGACGGTGACGTCCCCGGCAACCAGTTCGTCCAGGGCGCCCGCCGGGTCCTCCAGCCGGGCCGCGTACTCGGCCAGCGGGAGGTGGCGCAGCACGGCCAGCCGGGTGCCCGCGACCCGTACGGCGAGCGGCAGCAGCCCGCAGGCGGCCGCGATCCGGGCGGCGGCCGCGCGGTCGGCGCCGGTGCGTCCGGTGCCGACGATGCGGCCGAGCAGGTCCAGGGCCTCGGCGGGGGCGAGCGGCGGGACGGCGATGCGGCGCACCGAGGCGAGGCCGGCCAGCTGGCCGCGGGAGGTGACCAGGACGGCGCTCGGGCCGAAGCCCGGCAGCAGCTCGCGGACCACGGCCTCGCCGGGGGCGTCGTCCAGGACCAGCAGCAGGCGGCGGCCGGCGAGCGAGGCGCGCCAGAGCGCGGCGGCCCGGGCGGTGTCGGCCCGGGCGGTGTCGGGCTGGGCCGGGTCGGCGGGGCCGGGGGCGGTCCGGTCGGCCCCGGCCGGTGCGGCGCCCGGGCGGCCGGTGAGGGCGGCGAGTTCGGCGAGCACCTCGGGCAGCGGGCGGGCGGCGCCGTCCTCGGTGCGCAGCCGGACCAGTACCCGGCCGTCCGGGAAGCGGTCGGCGAGCAGGTGGCCGGCGTGTACGGCGAGCGCGGTCTTGCCGCTGCCGGCCGGGCCGGTGAGCACCGCGACGCGTCCGCCGCCGGAGCCCAACTCGTCGACGAGCTGGCGTAGTTCGTCGGTTCTTCCGGTGAAGTCGGCGGTGTCGGCGGGCAGCAGGGAGCCGCCCGGGCCGGTGCCGCGGTCCGGGCGGGCGGCGGTGGGCAGGGAGCGGCCGCGGGCGAGCAGTTCGCGGTAGCGGGCGGTCAGCGCGGGGCTCGGCTCCAGGCCCAACTCGCGGGCGAGCAACTGGCGGTGGGTGTCGTAGACGGCGAGCGCCTCGGCCTGCCGGCCGGAGAGGTGGAGGGCGTTCATCCGGGCGGCCTGGAGGCGCTCGCGCAGCGGGTGGCGCTCGGCGAGTTCGGCCAGGTCCTCGGCGACGGCGCCGGCGTTGCCGAGCTCCAACTCGGTCTCCGCCCAGTCCTCGTGGACGCCCAGGCAGCGGGCCTCCAGCCGGTCGGCCTCCGCCGCGACGGCGGGGGAGCGGCGCAGGTCGGCGAGCGGCGGGCCCTGCCAGAGGTCGAGGGCCTGGCGCAGCAGCCGGGCGGCGGGGGCGAGCGCCCCGCCGTCGGCGGCGGCCCGGCCGGCCCGGGCGAGGGCCCGGAACCGGAGCAGGTCCAGCTCGGGCTCGGCGACCCGCAGCAGGTAGCCGGCGGCCGAGTGCGACAGCCGGTCGGGCCCCTCCTCGCGGCCGAGCAGGGTGCGCAGGGTGCAGATGTAGACCTGGAGGTTCTTCCGGGCGGTGCGCGGCGGCTCCTCGGGCCAGACCGCGTCGGTGAGCAGGTCGACCGGGACGGCGGTGTTGGCGCGGCTCAGCAGGACGGCCAGGACCAGCCGCTGCTTCAGCGGGCCGAGGGCCAGCGGGCGGCCGCCGGCCTCGCCGGTGAGCGGGCCGAGGACGGCGAAGCGCAGCCGGGTGGGGGTGGCGGGCTGGGCCAGGGGCATCGGCGTACCTCCGAGGCGTGGGCGGCGGCAGTGCGGCGGTGTAGCAGGTGGTGGGGGGCGTGCGGTGGTGGGCGCAGGCTACTTGACGGCCGATCGGCGCTGAAGGCCACGGAATCGACCGGCTTCGGTCACATCGGCCGCACAACCGGGGTGCCGGAAGCTGGGATCGACGGGGGGTTTCGTACGACTGTGCGGACGGCGTTCCGGCAGGTCGAGCCGGGTGGCGGGAGCCGGCCGGACCGGGCGGACGGACGCCGCGCGGGGCGCCGCCGGACGGGTGCGCGGGGCGGTGGGGAGGGGCGCGTTCCGGCGGTTCTCGACCGGGGCTCAGCGCCGCGGCGAGCGCGGCCCGAGCGGGCGGCGCGGTCGCGGGCGGCGGCCCGACGGCCGGTCAGGAGGCCGCGGGCGAGCGGACGGCAGGCGGTGGGCGAGCGGACAGGAGGTCCCGGTCGCGCGGTCGGGAGGTCCCGGTCGGGGGCCGGGAACTCGGGCCCAGCGGCCCCGGACGGGCGGGCCGAAGGGCCCTGGGGTGCGGAGGCGGCCTGTTCGGATCATGGAGCGCCACCCATTCGCACGACGTTCCGAAGGAGTGCGTCCTTGAGCGCCACCCAGGCACAGGGCGACCCCACCTCACCGCCGACGACCCTCCCCGCAGGGGCGGTCAGGGCCAGGAGGCCCGGTTCGGCCCTGGTCAGACTGCTGACCACCACCGACCACAAGACGATCGGCACCATGTACCTGGTGTCCTCGTTCGCGTTCTTCCTGATCGGCGGCATCCTCGCCCTGGTCATGCGCGCCGAACTCGCCCGGCCCGGAACGCAGATCCTCTCCAACGAGCAGTTCAACCAGGCGTTCACCATGCACGGCTCGGTGATGCTGCTGCTGTTCGCGATGCCGCTGTTCACCGGCTTCGCCAACTGGATCATGCCGCTCCAGCTCGGCGCGCCGGACGTCGCCTTCCCGCGGCTGAACATGCTGTCCTACTGGCTGTTCATGTTCGGCTCGCTGATCGCCGCGGCCGGCTTCGCGACCCCGCAGGGCGCCGCCGACTTCGGCTGGTTCCTCTACGCGCCGCTGTCCGACGCGATCCACTCGCCCGGCGTCGGCGCCGACATGTGGATCATGGGCGTGACGCTGTCCGGCTTCGGCAGCATCTTCGGCGCCGTCAACTTCATCACCACCATCATCTGCATGCGCGCGCCCGGCATGACCATGTTCCGGATGTCCATCTTCTGCTGGAACGTGCTGCTGACCTCGGTGCTGGTGCTGCTGGTCTTCCCGGTGCTGGCCGCCGCGCTGCTGGCGCTGGAGTGCGACCGCAAGTTCGGCTCGCACGTCTTCGACCCGGCCAACGGCGGGGCGATGCTCTGGCAACACCTGTTCTGGTTCTTCGGCCATCCCGAGGTGTACATCCTGGCGCTGCCGTTCTTCGGCATCGTCTCGGAGGTCATCCCGGTCTTCAGCCGCAAGCCGATGTTCGGCTACTCCGGCCTGATCGCGGCCACCATCGCGATCGCCGGCCTGTCGGTGACGGTGTGGGCGCACCACATGTACGTCACCGGACAGGTACTGCTGCCGTTCTTCTCCTTCATGACCTTCCTGATCGCCGTCCCGACCGGTGTGAAGTTCTTCAACTGGGTCGGCACCATGTGGAGGGGCTCACTGAGTTTCGAGACCCCGATGCTCTGGACGGTCGGCTTCCTGGTCACCTTCCTCTTCGGCGGCCTGACCGGCGTGCTGCTCGCGGCCCCGCCGATCGACTTCCACGTCTCCGACTCGTACTTCGTGGTCGCGCACTTCCACTACACGCTGTTCGGCACCGTGGTCTACGCGATGTTCGCCGGCTTCCACTTCTGGTGGCCGAAGATGACCGGCAAGAAGCTCGACGAGCGGCTCGGCCGGATCACCTTCTGGACCCTGACCGTCGGCTTCCACGCGACTTTCCTGGTCCAGCACTGGCTGGGCGCCCAGGGCATGCCGCGCCGCTACGCCGACTACCTGGCCTCGGACGGCTTCACCACCCTGAACACCGTCTCGACCATCGGCTCGTTCCTGCTCGGCCTGTCGATCCTGCCGTTCCTCTACAACGTCTGGAAGACCGCCAAGTACGGCGAGAAGGTCACCGAGGACGACCCGTGGGGCTGGGGCCGCTCGCTGGAGTGGGCGACCTCCTGCCCGCCGCCGCGGCACAACTTCGTCAAGCTGCCGCGGATCCGCTCCGAATCCCCGGCCTTCGACCTCCACCACCCGGACATCGCGGCCCGGGACGTCCTGGAGCACAGCGGCAAGCCCGCCACGCACCTGGGCGACGTGGAGCCGGCGAAGTACGACCGGCCGCTGAGCCGGGCCGACCGGGCGCGGGTGGCGTCCGCCTCCACCGACTCGCCCTCCTCGGACGGCTGAGTCCGCTCCCCCCGAACGCCGTCCCCGCCCGCGTCGCTGCCCCCGGGCGGGCGGGGACGGCCCCGTCCGCTCCGCTCCTCACCCTCCTCACCAACCCCTTCGTGACCAGGAAGGCCGGGTCGTGAACCACACCGTTCTCGCCATCGGCACCGCCGCCCTCACCGCGAGCGGCTGTGTCTGGTACCTGCCCGCCATCGCCGACCTCCAGGCCGGCGCCGACCGGCCCCGCTCCACCCGTACGGCCGCCGCGGCCTGCGTGCTCTGGTGGGCCGGGCTCGCGCTCGCGGGCGGGCTGCTGCTCGTCCTGTCGGACTGGCGGCCCGCCGCCCAGATCGCGCTCGCCGGACTGGTGGGCGGCGCGGCGCTGCGGGTGCGGGCCCTGGTGGACCGCCGCCGGGAGGTACGGGAGACGGCGGTCCGCTGGGCCGCCCTGGACGCGGGGCCCGCCCCGCGCTCCCAGCGGCCGCCGGCGCTGGCCCTGGCGGGCTGGCTGGTGGTCGGTGCGGCCGTCGCCCTGCTCGGAGCGGCGGCCATCCTGCTGTCCGGCGGCGGCGAGGTCGTGCCCCGGGTGGTGCTCGCGGCGGTCAGCGGCGCGGGCGTCGCGCTCGCCTTCCTGCTGATGGGGCTGGGGAACGTCCGGCGGCAGGGGCGCTGAGGGCGCCCGGACCGGCCCGGTCGAGGTCGGGGCCCGTACGGGCCCTGCGGCCCGGTCCGAATGGGGCCGTTGGGCCCTGGGCCCGCGGCCGGTCGCGGGGGGATGATGCCCTGGGCCCCGCTGGGAGTGTGCGGGGGTGACGAAGGTGGAGCCGCGTGATGGCGACCAAGACGGAGGGTGCCGAGGCTTCGGCACCGGTCCGGGTGTTCCTGCTGGACGACCACGAGGTGGTGCGCCGCGGGGTGCACGACCTGCTGGACGGCGAGCCGGACCTGGAGGTGGTCGGCGAGGCGGCGACGGCCGAGCAGGCGCTCGTCCGGGTGCCGGCCCTGCGGCCCGACGTGGCCGTGCTGGACGTCCGGCTGGGCGACGGCGACGGCGTCTCGGTCTGCCGTGAGCTGCGCTCGCGGATGCCCGGGCTGGCCTGCCTGATGCTGACCTCCTTCGACGACGAGGAGGCGCTGCTGGACGCCGTGATGGCGGGCGCCGCCGGGTACGTGCTCAAGCAGATCAGCGGGACCGACCTGGTCGCCGCCGTCCGCACCGTCGCCTCCGGGCGCTCGATGCTCGACCCCGGCGCCGCGACCCGCCTGCTGAACCGCCTGCGCAGCGACGCCGAGCCCGCCCAGCCGGTCACCACCGGACCGGGCCTGACCGTGCGCGAGCAGGAGGTCCTCGAACTCATCGGCGAGGGCCTGACCAACCGGCAGATCGGCGAGCGGCTCTACCTCGCCGAGAAGACCGTCAAGAACCACGTCTCGCGGCTGCTCGCCAAGCTCGGCGTCGAGCGCCGGGTGCAGGCGGCCCTGATCGCCACCGAGCTGCGCCAGGCCTCCGCCGCCCCGCAGCCCTCCGTGCTGCGCTCCGGCCGGTACTGACCCCGGGCCCTGCCCGGCGGGTCCTCCGGGTCCCGTCGGGCAGGGCCGTGGGCCGTGGGGCCCGGGGCCGACGGCCCGCCGGGCGGGGCCCTCGCCGGGCCCCGCCGGGACCATCGGCCCTCGCGGCCCGGCCCGGGCCCGGGCGAGCATCGCTCGCATGAACCGCGACCACGTCCCGTCTCCCCGGCCTGTCCCGTCCCCCCGGCCTGTTCCGTCTCCCCGGCCCGTCCCGCACGACCGCCCCGTCCCGGCCGACCGTCCCGACCTTCCGGAACTGCGCGAACTCGACCGGAAGCGGTCGCTGGAGCTGCTGGCCCGGGCCGAGGTCGGCCGGGTGGTCTACACCGTGGACGCCCTCCCGGCCGTCCTGCCGGTGCCGTTCCGGCTGGCCCCCGGCGGTGTGCTGCTCTCGGCCCCGGCCGGCTCCGAACTGGCCCGGGCGGTGGACGGCGCCGTGATCGCCTTCGAGGCCGACGAGGTGGACGGCCGGGACGGCTCCGGCTGGTTCGTCACCGTCCTCGGCCGCGCCCAGGTCCGCCCGGCCACCAGGGCGGCCGACCCGGGCGGCACGGTCCGCATCCGCATCCGCCCGGAACTCGTCATCGGCCGCCGCCTGGCCTGAAAGGGCCTACGGGCCCAGCAACGCCCCGGCGGTGCGCAGGAGTTCGGCGTCCGCCGCCGCGTCCGCGGTGCCGGCCAGGCCGGAGCGGAAGAGCGAGGCGCCCTCGATCAGCATCACGAACACCCGGGCGCGGGACCGCCGTTCCTCCTCCGTCAGGGCCGGGCGGCGTTCGGCGAGGAAGCAGGCGACCAGCTCCTGGTAGCGGTCGTAGAAGGCCCGGACGGCGGCGGCCACCGAGGGGTCGCGGGCGGCCAGCGCCCACAGTTCGGCGAACAGGCGGACCAGGCGCATGTCCTGCTGCTCGGCGAGCAGTTCGCGGAGCAGGGCGTCCTCGTCGCGGCCCGGGTCGAGCAGCGGCGTGAGCCGTTCCACCGAGCGGGCGAGGACGCGCTCCAGCACGGCGGCCACCAGCTCGGCGTGGGTCGGGAAGTAGTGCTGGAGGTGCCCGAGGCGGACGCCCGCGGCGGCGGCCACCGCCCGCATGGACAGCTCGCCGCTGCCCGTCGTGACCAGCAACTCCTCCGCCGTGTCCAGCAGTTGCTCCCGCTTCTGGGCACCCTTGCCGCTCAGGCCCCGGACGCTGCTCATGCCGCCGCCTCCGTGCCGCGCGCTCCGTCCGCCGCGGTGACCGTGACGGTGACGCCGAGGGCCGCCAGGTCCTCCAGTACCCGCCCGGGGCGCGGGGTCTGCTCCGGGAAGGCCACCCCGGCGGGCGGCGGGGCGCCGTCCGTGCCGAGCGCCCGGCGCAGCGCCAGCAGGGCGCCGACGGCGGTGAGTCTGGCCTGGCCGGCCCGGTCCTCGACGGTGGCGGTGAGGGTGCGTCCGCCGGAGGTGACGTCGGTGCGCAGCAGGGCGGTGCCGCCCTCGCCGGGGGAGTAGAGCAGGGCGCGGCGGGCCGGCTCCCAGCGGTCGCCGCGGCCCCAGCGGAAGAAGCCGGCGTGCCGGGCCGCGAGCAGGGCGGTGGTGGAGGAGCGCGAGCTGAAGCCGATCCGGGTGGCGGCGGTGGTGGTGCCCAGGGTGAGCGGGAGGGTGAACTGCTCGGGGGTGTCGATCCCGGCGACCAGCGTCGGGGCGTCGCCGATCCGGACGGTCCGCGGGCGGCTGAGCGGGACGACGGAGCGGCGCCGGCCGTCCTGCACCACCTCGTAGTCGAGCCCCAGGCGGTCCATGAACTCCACCGAGTCGGCGCCGGCCCGGTCCGCGAGGTCCCAGCGGATGGCGGTCTCGATCCGCTCGGCCCCGCCCAGCCGGTCCGCCAGGGCGGCGGCGACCAGGCTGGTCACCCCGCCCATCCAGGCCGAGGAGAGCAGCACCGGGGCGGTCGGGCGCAGCAGGGCGGCGAGCGTGGCGGCCCGCTGGAGCCGGGCGGTCCAGCGGGTGACGTCCACGTACGGGACGCCCGCGCGGACGGCGGCCCGCAGCACCCGGTCGTCCGGGTCGTTGACCACCCCGACCACCGCCCGTACGGCGGCGGTGAACGGCTCGGGGTCGGCGAGGTCCCAGCGGCGGGCGGTGGCGTCGTCCAGTTCGGCGGCGAGGGCGCCGCCGCGCTGCTCGGAGCGGCCGGTGAGCAGCAGCGGCCAGGAGGGGGAGGCGAGCCGGGCGAGTTCGGTGCCGACGGTGCCGTAGCCGCCGACCAGCAGGACGGGGCCGTCGGGGTTGTGACGGAGGCGGTCGGAGGGGAAGGTGGGGTGCACGGGGATGCCGCCGGAAACGGGTTCGGTGCTCATGGAGACAAATATAGGTCACACGACCTAAAATTGTCGTCATGACTGAATCCACTGTTACCGGTTCCACCGATGACCTGTGCTTCTTCGACAGCGGCCACGGCCGCCTCGCCTACCTCGACGCCGGTACGGGCGAGCCGCTGGTGCTGCTGCACGGCGGCCTGCTGGACCACCGGAGCTGGGCGGACCAGCTCCCCGCCCTGCTGCCCGCGTACCGGGTGATCGCGCTGGACACCCGCGGCCACGGCGCCTCCGACAACGCGAGCCGGCCGTTCCGGCCCGCCGACGACCTGGCGGCCCTGCTGCGCCACCTCGGCCTCGGCCCGCTGACGGTGATCGGGCTGTCCATGGGCGGGACGATCGCCCTCGACCTGGCGCTCGAACACCCGGAGCTGGTCCGCGCGTTGGTGATCAGCGGCAACGGCACCAGCGAGTCCGAGTTCACCGACCCGTGGCTGGGCGAACTCGCCGCCGACCAGACCGCGGCCCTCGCCGAGGGCGACGGCGAGGGCTGGATCGACTCCTTCACCCGGCTCGCCTCAGGGCCGCACCGCCGCCTGGACGAGGTCGACCCGGAGGTGGTGCGCAGGCTCAAGGAGATGACCCGGAACACCATTTCCAAGCACACCCCCGACGACCCCCAGTACCTGGTGCCGGTCACCGACACCTGGAAGCGGCTGACCGGGATCACCGTCCCGCTGCTGGCGATCAACGGCGGCATCGACTCGGCGGACCACGTCAACCTGGCCGAACGGGTCGTCCGCACCGTCGTCGACGGCCGCGCGGTGACCGTCGAGGGCACCGGGCACTACCCGAACATGGAGCGGCCGGCGGAGTTCAACGCCCACCTGCTCGCCTTCCTGGGCGCCCTGCGGGGCTGACCGCCCCGCGGCCGCCGCTGGCTCGGCCGCCGCGCGGCGAGGGAGGCCGCGCGGTCCGAGCAGGCCTCAGGACCCGACCGGGGCCTCCCACGCCAGCCGGGTGCCGCCGCCCTCGGCCGGGTCGACGGTGAACGAGCCGCCGACCCGGTCGGCGCGCTCGGCCAGGTTGCGCAGCCCGCTGCGCCGCCCGCCCTCGGGCACGCCGACGCCGTCGTCCGTCACGGTCAGGGCCACCCGCCCGGCCAGCGCGCGCAGCGTCACCTCGACCCGGGACGCCCCGGCGTGCCGGGCGGCGTTGCTGAGCGCCTCGGCGAGGACCGCGACCACGTGCCCGGCCAGCTCCTGCGGCACGTCGGTGTCCAGCAGGCCCTCCATGCTCAGCCGGGGCGCGAAGCCGAGCGGCCCCTGGGCCTCGGTGACCACCCGGGTGGCCCGGGCGCGCAGGCCGCGGTCCGGCTCGCTGTGGGCGCGCAGGCCGAAGATGGTCGAGCGGATGATCTTGATGGTCTCGTCCAGGTCGGCCACTGCCCGGGCCACCCGGTCCGCCGCGGCCTGGCTCTCGATCAGCCGGCCCGCGCTCTGCAGTGTCATCCCGGTCGCGAACAGCCGCTGGATGGCCAGGTCGTGCAGGTCCCGGGCGATCCGGTCACGATCCTCCAGCAGGTTCAACTGCTCGGCGTCGCGCCGCCGTTCGGCCAGCTCCAGGGCCAGCGCGGCCTGGTCGGCGAAGCCCAGCAGCGGGCCCGTCTCCTCCGGCCCGAAGGCCGGCTGCCCCTGCGCCCGGGCCAGCAGCAGCACGCCCCGCCCGTACCCGGCACCGGTGCCCAGCGGCACCGCCACCGCCGCGCCCAGCCCGTCGAAGCGGCCCGCCGGACCGGCCGGGAAACGGGTGTCGGAGGCCAGCTCGTCACTGGTGGCCGGCGAACCGGAGGCGTACGCGGCGCCGGACAGCGTGCCGTCCACCGGCACCGTCACGCCCAGCCGCGCGGAGGGATCGGCGCCGAGTGCGACCTCCACCGTCAGCTCCTCGGCCCGCTCCTCCGGGCCGGCCAGCGCCACCGAGACGTCCGCCAGCTCGGCACCAGAGATCTCCCGGGCCCGGCGGGCGATCAGCTCGACCACCTCCAGCCGCGGCGCCCCCGACAGCAGGCTGCGGGTGATCTCGGTGCTCGCCCGCAGCCAGCGCTGGCGCAGCTGCGCCTCCTCGTACAGCCGGGCGTTGTCGATCGCCACCCCGGCCGCGACCGCCAGGGTCGAGATCACCGCCTCGTCGTCCTCGTCGAAGTCCAGCCCGCCGCGCTTGTCGGTCAGGTAGAGGTTGCCGAACACCTCGCCGTGCACCCGCACCGGCACCCCCAGGAAGGTGTGCATCGGCGGGTGGTTCGCCGGGAAGCCGGCCGAGGCCGGGTGGTCGGACAGCACCGGGCAGCGCAGCGGCCGCGGCTCGCGGATCAGCTCGCCCAGGATGCCCCGGCCCGACGGCGGCGGGCCGATCTCGGCGATCTCCTCCTCGCTCAGGCCCACCGTCAGGAACTGCGACAGGGTGTGCCCGTCCGGCCCGATCACCCCGAGCGCCCCGTACCGGGCGTCCACCAGGTCGGCGGCGGCCTCCACGATCCGGTGCAGCGCCTGCGCCAGGTCCAGCTCACGCCCGACCGCCAGCACCGCCTCCAACAGGCTGTGCACCCGGTTCTGCGTGCCGCGCGCCGCGTCGATCCGCCACTGGAGCTCCTCCAGCAGCTCGTCCAGGCGCAGCCGTGGCATCCGCGCGCCGCCACCCGCCGCGCCGCCGTCCGCTCCGCCCACCGCTGTCCTCCTCGTCGTCCTGCCCTGACCAGCCCGTCCACCGTCCGGACGCACCCCGCCCACCGTCCGGACGGCCCCCGCCGCCCGACCCGACTCGGGTGCCGTCCGACCAGCGGGATTGCCGTGTTCACGGTAGTGCCCCGGTGTCGGTGGCCGGGACGGCGGGGTCGGCCGTAGGCTCCGTCGGGCGGGCCTTTCGTCCCGTCGCGGAGGGTCCTGCGGCCTCTGCCGCCGGGCCGTGTGCGGGTGCCAGGGTGGGGGAGGAGCGGACGGGGCGTCAGAGCGCACCGCGGCCCGCACCGAACCGCCGAGCGTCGACAGCGTGTCGACAGTGTGGAGGAAGAGACATGACGTCAACCGTGCTGGCCGGGGTCGACGGGTCGCCGCAGAGCACCGCGGCCGTTCACTGGGCCGCCGCCGAGGCGGTGCGCCGGGGCGCCTCGCTGCGCCTGGTGCACGCCTGGCCGTGGCTGACCGACGGGGTGTCCTCCTTCGCCGAGTCGGACGACCTGCCCGAGGCCGTCCGCCGCACCCTGGCCGAGGCCGCCGAGGACGTCCGCGGCCTGCACCCGGACCTGACCGTGGAGACCGACGCCGTCCTGGACGCGCCGGTGGACGGTCTGCTGGCCGCCGCCGCGGAGGCGGAGCTGCTGGTGCTCGGCTCGCGCGGCCGCGGCGGCTTCACCGGGCTGCTGCTGGGCTCGGTCAGCATCTCGGTGGCCGGGCGCAGCACCGTGCCGCTGGTCGTGGTGCGCGAGGCCGGAACGGCCGGCGAGAGCGGCAAGGGCGAGGTGGTGGTCGGCGTGGACGCCCACACCCCGGAGCCGGAGGTGCTCGACTTCGCCTTCCGCGCGGCGGCCCTGCGCGGCGCCCGGGTCCGGGCGGTGCACGGCTGGGACCTGCCGCCGGTGTTCGGCTACGCGGGCGGCGCCGTCCCGGCCGCCGAGCTCGGCCAGCTGGAGGCGCTGGAGGCCGAGCTGCTCTCGCTCGCCCTGGCCGGACCGCGCGAGCGGTACCCGGACGTCGAGGTGGTCGAGGACGTGCAGCTCGGGGCCGCCCGCGCCCTGGTCGAGGCCTCCGCGGGCGCCGCCCTGGTGGTGGTCGGCCGGGGCCGCCGCCCGATCGAGTTCGGCCCCCGGCTCGGCCGGGTCGCGCACGCCGTCCTGCACCACGCCGAGGCTCCCGTCGCGGTCGTCCCGCACGGGTGACGGACGCCCGTCCGGTGGATCCGCCCCCGTCCCGATCCACCGGACGGGCCTTTGCCCGCGACGGCCCCCGGCCCGGCCGTCGTGAGGACGGGCCCAAGGGCCCTGTCGTCCGCGCGGCCGGGCGCGCACGCTCGGAAGCAGCGGGACCTCCGGGCCCGTCCTGACCCCGCGGTTGATGCCGAAGCCCAGTGGCTGAAGGAGTGGATCGCCATGACGCTCGACCCGGCTCTCACCCAGATGCTCAGCGCGGCCGACCTGCGCCTGCTCGCCGCCGCCGGCGGCGCGGCGCCGTCGCTGCACAACAGCCAGCCCTGGCGGTTCGTGCCGACCCCGGACGGTCGCGGGCTCGCCGTGTACGCCGACACCGATCGTTCCGTACCGCTGGCCGACCCGGCAGGCGCCGCCGTGCACATCGCGGTCGGCGCGGCCGTGTTCAACCTGCGGGTGGCGGCCGGGCGGCTGGACCGGGAACCGCTGGTCCGGCTGCTGCCGGACGTCGCCGAGCCCGGGCTGCTCGCCGTGCTCGACCTCTCCCGCCCGGCCGTCGCGGAGGCGCCCTTCGGCCGCGACCTCTACCCCGCCATCGCCGCCCGGCACTCCAGCCGCGAGCCCTTCACCCAGCGCGACGTGCCCGAGGCGGTGATCGGCGAGTTGATGGCCGCCGCCCGGGAGGAGGGCGTCACCCTGGCCGCGCTGGAGGAGGAGGGCGTACGGCGGGTGCAGGAGCTCACCGCCGACGCCGAGCGCCGCAACGCCGCCGACCCGGCCAGGTCCGCCGAGTCCCGCGCCTGGCTGCGGCCCGACGACGGCACCGCCGAGGACGGCATCCCGCGGTCGGCGCTCGGCCCGCAGGACCACGACGCCCGGGTGCCGATGCGCGAGTTCGGCGGCCGCCCGCCGGAGGCCCCCGAGCAGCCGCCCTCGCAGCGCTTCGAGGCGCTGCCCCAGCTGTGCACCCTCACCACCCGCGGCGACGGCCCGGCGGACTGGCTGCGCACCGGGCAGGCGCTGGAGCGGGTCTGGCTGCTGGCCACGCTGCACGGCGTCCGGCTCACGGTCTGGCACCAGGCGATCGAGTGGCCGGACACCCGCTGGGCGCTGCGCGACCCGGCCGCTGGGCCGGGCCACGTCCAACTGGTCCTGCGGGCCGGCTACGGCCCGCCCGGGGCGGCCACCCCGCGCCGGGCGGTCGAGGAGACGCTCGGGGAGCGGCCTTCCTGAGCCGATGAGGTCAGGGCGTGTCCCGCGGATCCTTCCGGTCCGCGGGACACGCCCTGACGTTTTCAGCGCGCCCGTTCAGCGCGGCCGTTCGGCCGCCGGCAGCACCTGGGCGGCGAGCCGCAGCGGCGGGCTGTGCCGGAAGGTGAGGGTGAACTCCACCCACTGGCCGGCCCGCAGCGGCGGCGGGTCGGCGATCATCAGGTCCGCGTCCTCCGGGGTCATCCGCAGCTCGCCGCGGCCCGGCACCGGCAGCGCCGGGGCCGGCTCCCAGCGGCCCGCCGCGCCCTGGTGCAGGTGCCGCTTCAGGGTGATCCGGCCGCCGAACTCCCAGCTGGCACCGGTCAGTTCGTCCGGTATGTCGCCCGGGTTGCGGATCGTGAAGAAGGCCGCCGTGGCGGAGGCCGCGCCGGCCGTCGGCAGCAGCACCCAGCCCGGGCCGGCCTCCACCGGACGGTCGCGGCCGGCCCCGCCGAACGCCGTCCACCCGGTGAGCAGGACCAGGGCCAGCGCCGCCGCGCCGACCGGCGGGCCGACCGCCCCGAGACGCTGCCAGGCCTTCACCGTCGTCCTCCCTTGCGCTGTCCCTGTCCCTGTCCCCGCGCCTGTCCCTGTCCCTGCCCCTGTCCCTGGCCCCTGCGCTGTCCCCGCCCCGGTTCCCAGGTGCGCAGCCGCAGGCTGTTGCCCACCACGAGCAGCGAGCTGAGCGACATGGCGACCGCCGCCAGCATCGGGTTGAGCAGTCCGACCGCGGCCAGCGGGATCAGCACCAGGTTGTAGCCGAAGGCCCAGAGCAGGTTGGCCCGGATGGTCGCCAGGGTCTGCCGGGCCAGCCGTACGGCGTCCACCACCGCCTCGATGTCGCCGCGCACCAGGGTCAGCCCGGCCGCGCCGATCGCGGCGTCGCTGCCGGAGGCCAGCGCCACCCCGAGGTCCGCCGAGGCCAGGGCCACCGCGTCGTTGACGCCGTCGCCGACCACCGCGACCGTCCGTCCGGCGGCGCGCAGTTCGGCCACCACCTCGGCCTTGCGCTCGGGGGAGGCCGAGGAGTGCACCCGCTCGATGCCCAGCTCGGCGGCCACCGCCCGGGCGGCGCCGGGGCCGTCCCCGGTCAGCAGTACGGTCTCCAGGCCCAGTCCGCGCAGCCGGTGCAGGGCCCGCCAGCTCCCCGAGCGCACCGTGTCGCCGACCGCCAGGACGGCCGCCGGCCGCTCGTCCAGCTCGACCACGACGGCCGTGCGGCCCGCCTCCCCGGCCTGCGCCACCGCCTCGGCCAGGGCCGGCGGCAGCGCGGCGTCGTCCGGCCGCCCGACCCGGACGGCCCGGCCCTCGACCGTCCCGGACACCCCGAGCCCGGTGGCGGCCGCGAAGCCGGTCACGGCCGGCAGCGGCCCGCAGCGCTCGCGGGCCGCCGCCGCGACGGCCCGGCCGATCGGGTGTTCGGAGCGGTGCTCGACCGCGCCGGCCAATCGCAGGGCCTCGTCCTGCGTGGGACCGTCCGCGGTGATGACGGCGGTCAGTTCCATCCGGCCGGTGGTCAGCGTCCCGGTCTTGTCCATCACCACCGTGTCCACCCGGCGCAGGCTCTCCAGCACCTCCGGGCCGCGCACCAGCACGCCCAGCTCCGCGCCCCGCCCGGTCGCCGCCAGCAGCGCCGTCGGCGTGGCCAGCCCGAGCGCGCACGGGCAGGCCACCACCAGCACCGCGACCGCCGCCGTCACCGCCGCCTGCGGGGCCGCGCCCGCGCCCAGCCAGAAGCCCAGCACGCTCGCCGCGACCGCCAGCACGCAGGGCACGAACACCCCGGCCACCGCGTCCGCCAGCCGCTGCGCCCGCGCCTTGCCGGCCTGGGCCTCCGCCACCAGCGCGGTGATCCGGGCCAGTTGGGTGTCCGCGCCGACCGCCGTGGCCCGCACCACCAGGGCGCCGCCCACGTTCACCGTCGCGCCCGCCACCCGGTCCCCGGGGCCGACCTCGACCGGCACGCTCTCCCCGGTCAGCAGGCTCAGGTCGAGCGCCGAACCCCCGTCGACCACCACCCCGTCGGTGGCCACCCGTTCGCCCGGCCGCACCACGAACTCCTGCCCGGGCAGCAGCAGTTCGATCGGCACTAGGCGCTCCTCGCCGTCCGCCCCCCGCAGGCACACCTGCTTGGCGCCCAGCTCGGCCAGCGACCGCAGCGCGGACCCGCTGCGCCGCCGCACCCGGCCCTCCAGCAGCCGCCCGGCCAGCACGAACAGCGGCACGCCGACCGCCGCCTCCAGGTACACGTGCGCGGTGCCGCCGCCGTCGGCGGTCAGCGAGAACGGCATCCGCATGTCCGGATCGCCCGCCCCGCCGAGGAACAGCGCGTACGCGGACCAGCCGAAGGAGGCCACCACACCCAGGCTGACCAGGGTGTCCATGGTCGCCGCCGCGTGCCGCAGCCCCCGCAGGGCGCGGAGGTGGAACCCGGCCGACCCCCAGGTCACCACGGGGACGGCGAGCGCGAAGCAGACCCACTGCCAGGCGGTGAACTGCGCCGACGGCACCATCGACAGCACCAGCACCGGGACGGCCAGCAGGGCGGTGACCAGCAGCCGCCACCGCTCGTCCGGCTCCTCCGCCGCCACCCCGACCGGCGCCCCCGCGGGCAGCGGCTCGGCGGTGTAGCCCGCCCGCTCGACCGCCGCCACCAGCTCCGCGACCGGCACCCCGGCCGGGTGCAGCACCCGGGCCCGTCCGGTCGCCAGGTTCACCCCGGCCGTCACCCCGTCGATCCGGGCCAGCCGCTTCTCCACCCGGCCCACGCACGCCGCGCAGGTCATCCCGCCGACCGCCAGATCGGTGGCGACCACGGGCTCGGCGACGGCGCTCACCGCATCCCGCCCATGCCGTGCCCGTCCATCCCGGGCGACGCGCCGCCCCCGCTACCGGGCCGCAACCCGGGCGCGACCGGGCCGACCTGGCGCCCCACCCCGTAGGCCACCACGAACACCACCACCAGCAGCAGGACGAACCCCGCCAGCACACTCAACGGCCGGACTCCCGGCGACTTCGCACTCACCCCCCAGCAGTCGGACGGGCGACGCGGTTGGTTCCCGTACGTTCCGGAACCGGTTCCCGTACGTTCCCGAACCGGCGGTGCCAGGCCGCTCCGCCGGGGCGGCGCCCCGGCGGGTGTCCCTTGTCAGTGGGGCGTCGTAGGTTTGCTCCGCACGCCGAACACCGGGCGTGCGGACCGAGGAACACCGAAGGGGGAACCAGCGATGAAGCGTACGGGGAAGCACGGCTTCGCGGCGGTGGCCGGGGCGGTGGGGGCGGTGCTCGCCCTCGCCGGGACGGCGGTGGCGCAGCCGGCCGGGAGCGGGGCCGAGGCGCCCGCCGCGGTTCCCGGCCAGCCGGGGACGGGCGAGATCCTGCCGCACCCGGGGCCGGAGGGGCTGATCTGGATACCGGACTGGATCGGCGACGGCGGCGCCGTGACGGCCTCGGTGAACCCGTCGCAGCCGTTCACGTTCACGCTCGGCTGCCGGGGCGGCGGCTCGGTGGACGTGCACATCGGCGGCGCGGCGCCGGTCGACTTCACGGTCCAGTGCCCGGTCGACTCCACCGGCGTCGGCTCGGTGGAGGTCCCCGCCCGCCCGGGCCGGGACCTGCTGTTCACCGCGCACACCTCGGACCCGTCGATCCACTGGGGCATGTACGCCACCCAGGCCGACTAGACATATCGCAGGGCTACGGCCGAACGCTGCGCGGCCCGATGGCGGTGGCACCCGACACGCCGACCCGGGCCCGCAGTTCGCGGTCGGCGGTGGCGACCAGGCAGGTGCGGGCGGGGTCTCGGGTCTTCTCGGCCCGGACCAGCTCCACGATCCGGTCGTCGCCGCTGCCGCTCGCCGCCACCACCCGTACTCCGGGCACGCCGTCCACCCCCCGGGCCGCGCCCTCGACGACCAGCACCACCTCCAACGGGCCGGGGTGCTCCGGCACGCCCCGTTCGGCGACGGCCACCAGCGCGTCCCGCAGCCGCTCGGCGGCGCCCCGCCGGTCGCGCCACCAGCCGTCCGGCACCGATCCGACCACGTTCGCGCCGTCCACCACCAGCAGCGGGAGCGGCCCGGCCTCGTTCTCGTCCATGGCCGCCAGCCTGCCACGCCGCCAGGCCGGGTTCCGCGGCGGCCGGTCGGAGCCGCGCCGCTCGGCCGAACCGGCGACGCGGGCGGCATGTCCGGTGCCGCCTGAGCGCCGGCCCCCGGCAGCTCGGGTAGGCAACGGGCCCATGGACACACGCATCGACGAGATCGCCGAACGCATCTACCGGATCTCGACCTTCGTCCCGGAGATCGCCCCGCCCGCCGGGTTCACCTTCAACCAGTTCCTGGTCGACGCCGAGGAGCCGCTGATCTTCCACACCGGGATGCGCTCGCTGTTCCCGGCGGTGTCCGAGGCGGTCGGCCGGGTGCTGCCGGTGGAGCGGCTGCGGTGGGTGACCTTCGGCCACGTCGAGGCGGACGAGTGCGGGGCGATGAACGAGTTCCTCGCCGCGGCCCCGCACGCGCGGGTCGCGCACAACACGCTCGGCTGCCTGGTCTCGCTGAACGACCTGGCCGACCGCCCGCCGGTGCCGATGGACGACGGCGAGGTGCTGGACCTCGGCGGGCGCCAGGTGCGCCGCCGGGTGCGCAACATCAACACCGCGCACGTGCCGCACGGCTGGGAGGCGCGGGTGCTGTTCGAGGAGCAGACCCGCACCCTGTTCTGCGGCGACCTGTTCACCCACCTCGGCAACGGGCCCGCCGTCACCGACGCCGACCTGGTCGAATCGGCCCTGGAATCCGAGGGGCTGTTCCGCCAGACCTCCTGCCTGACGGCCGCCGCGACCGCGCTGCGCTCCCTCGCCGAGCTGCGCCCGCGCACCCTGGCGGTGATGCACGGCTCGTCCTTCCACGGCGACGGCGCGGCCGCGCTGACCGCCCTGGCGGACGGGCTGGAGGAGCGGTTCGGGCCGGAGTCGGGGTTCGTCGGGCTGCCCAGCGCACTGGCGGGCCCGCACCCGTAGCCCGGTCCGTCGGCGCTCGGTCCGTCAGCGCTCAGTCCGTCAGCGTGATCCGGATGCCGACGGTGCCGCGCTCGCCGCGGCGCAGCCGGCTGCCGAGCAGGGTGAGCACGCCGAGCAGGCCGTACTTCTGGCGCAGCAGGGTGCGGTAGGCGGCGGTGCGCTCGGGGCCGAGGAGCTCGGCGGTGGCGGGGTACTGCTCGCCGGTCGGGCGGCCCTTGACGTCGCACGGGCCGACCAGCACGTCGGCGCGGTTGCGGATCCGCTTGACCTTCCAGGAGTCCGCGACGGTCCAGACCCCGAGCGCCTCCCCGTCGCGCACCACCCACACCGGGGTCGGCACGGCGGTGCCGTCCTTCCTGTACGTGGTGACGAGCAGGTAGCTCCCGGAGGAGAGCTGGACGATCCGGGCGAGCCGGTCCGCGGCGGAGGGGTCGGGCGTGGTCATGGCCGGAAGTCTAGGGGGCACGTCACCAGAACCTGGCCAGCGCGCTCTCCTTGAACGGTGCCGGCGAGACGCTGAGCTCCCCGGCGAAGGGCCGGTCCAGCACCAGGACGAGCAGCAGGCTGAACCCGATCAGGGCGGCCACCGAGCCGACGAACAGCATCCGCACCTTCAGGCTGCGGATGCCGTACAGCAGGGTCAGCGCGATGATCACCAGCGCGCCGCCCACGATCAGGACCTGGAGCAGTACGGGCAGTTCCTCGCGGCTGGCGTTGATCCGGTCCCGGCGCTGGCCGACCGCGTCGTTGAGGCTGCTCAGGGCCTCGGTGTAGAAGGCCTGCTCGGACTGGGACTGCGGCTCGTACGTGCGCAGCGCCTGGTAGATCGCGTCCACTTTCGAGGCCGTCACCGAGAAGTCGCCGTGGCCGGCCCGCATCAGCGGCCACTGCTTCTCGACGACGGCGTGCACGTAGCCGCGGACCGAGGCGTCGACGGCGGCCTGGACGTCGGGCGGGAAGGCGCCGGCGTCGCGGGCGATCTGGGAGACCGCCGTCGCCTCGGTGGAGACGATCTTCTGGGTGTCCTGGAGCTCGGTCCACAGGTTGACGATGACGAAGGCGAGGATGATCCCGTAGATCGCCCCGAACATGCCGAGCACCACGCCGACCATGTCGTTGTTCTCGCCTCCGACGAGGGCGGGGAAGCGCCGGGTGGTGACGAGGCTGGCGGTCACCGCGAGGACGACGAAGCCGCCGACCACCAGGAGGGCGAGCAGGGCGGTGGAGAAGTGGTTCAGCAGCCAGAGTTCCACGGGAACGCCCTGTCCTGTCAGCGGGGCCCGCGGGTCCGGGCGGTGCGGAGCAGGGTGCGGGCGCGGCGGGTGAGGCGGTGCCGGCCGTGGCCGCCGACGCCGGTGGCGCCGGTGGCGCCCCCGACGGCGGTCGCCCCGCCCCCGTCGTACGCCGGGGCGGACGCGGCGGACGCGGTGCGGCGGCGGGCGGTGACGCGGGCGGTGGCCCAGGCGGCGAGGGCGGTGGCGAGGACGGCGGCGGTCCAGACGGCGGGGGCGAGGCCCGAGCCGGAGCCGCTGGTCAGCGGCGGACGGGACCAGGGCGGCAACTGCTCGCCGGCCTCGGCCCCGCCAGCGGCGGCGGACGGCCCGGCGGGGGCGGGGGCGGCGGTGTCGTCGACCAGCTTGCCGACCGGCTGGACCTTCCCGGCGGCCGCGAAGCCCCAGTCGAGCAGGCTGGCGGCCTCGTCGTAGACCCTGCCCTGCGCGTCCGGGTGCATCACCGTCACCAGCAGGGTGCGGCCGTCGCGTTCGGCGGCGCCGGTGAAGGTGGCGCCCGCGTTGGTGGTGTAGCCGTTCTTGACGCCGATCAGGCCGGGGTACTTGCCGAGCAGCCGGTCGGTGTTGGCGATGTCGAAGCTGGTGCGCTGGCCGGTGAGCTTGTCCAGTCCGCCGGGGAAGCGCGCGGTGCGGGTGGCGCAGTAGGAGCGGAAGTCGGCGTTGCGCAGGCCGGCCCGGGCGAAGAGCGTGAGGTCGTAGGCGGAGGAGACCTGGCCGTCCATGTCGTAGCCGTCCGGGGAGACGACCTTGGTGTCGCGGGCCTGGAGCGCCCGGGCGCGCTCCTGCATCTCGGTGACGGTCTGCTGGATGCCGCCGTTCATGTGGGCGAGGACGTGGACGGCGTCGTTGCCGGAGCTGAGGAAGACGCCCCGCCAGAGGTCCTCGACCCGGTACGGCAGGTTCTCCTTGACGCCGACCAGGCTGCTGCCGGCGCCGAGGCTGGCGAGCTCGGTCGTGGTGACCTTGTGCTCGGTGGTGCGGTCGAGCTTGGGCAGCACGGTGTCCGCGAACAGCATCTTGAGGGTGCTGGCCGGGGGCAGCGGCAGGTGGGCGTCGCGGGCGGCGAGCACCTCGCCGGTGGCCGCGTCGGCGACCAGCCAGGAGCGGCCGGTCAGGTCGGACGGCAGCGCGGGCGCCCCGGCCAGCGGCGCGACCTGGACGGCCGGGCGGCCGAGCCGCTCCCCGCCGACGGCGGGGACGGAGTCCTGGGCGAGGGAGACCGGGGCGGTGACGGCGAGGACCAGGACGGCGCAGGCGGCGGCTCCGGCCGCGGTCACGGCGGCGGAGGGCGACTTCAGGGGTGTGCGGGTGGGGAACACACGGCGAACGTACCCGCGCCGCCGCCGGGCCGCCGGGCCTGCTGCTCCGTCCGGAGCCGGGCTGAGCCGTCCGGAGCCGTCCGGAGTCGGGCTGAGCCGTCCGGAGTCGGGCCGGGCGGTGAGGAACCGTCCGGAGCCGGGTCGGAGCCGCGCGGAAGGGACGACTTTGGTGGCGTCGGCCCGCACCGAAAGTCGGATGTCCGGCGGAGGGCCGGATTCCTAGGCTCGGGAGCATGAAGACCCTGCTCGGCTACCTCGGCTCCGTGTTGATCGTCGGCGGCGCCTCCGGCCTGCTGTCCACCTGGATCGAGGGCTTCCGGCTGTTCGGCTTCGTCCGGGTCCTGGTGCCGGCCAGCCACGAGATCGCCGGGTACTCCACCCTGGTGGTGCTGGGTGTCCTGCTGGCGCTCCCCGCGGCCCGGCACGGTTAGGGGATGCGCGGCACGGCTGGAACGCGCCCGGCACGGTCAGCGCACGCCCTGATCGTCTGAGGGCGCCCCCGCCGCGATGCCGTCGAGCAGGACGGCGAGCCCGGCGCGGAAGGCCTCCCGGTGTCCGTCTTCGGGGGCGCCGCCGCCGGTGCTCTGCAGGGCGACGAGCAGGGGGAAGCGTTCCGCGAAGTCCGGTGCCAGCTCGGCGAGTCGGGCGGAGCGGGTGGCCCACCAGTCCTCGTCGGCGATCCCGGTGGCGGCGGCCGCGCCGCGCGCGTCGGCGGTGGTGGCGGCCAGGCCGCGGACGAACTGCCAGAGCGCGGCGACCGCCCCGCGCAGCCGCGCCGGCGCCAGGCCGGCCGGCCGCAGTGCGCGCAACAGCGCCTCCATCGCGGCGAGTTCGGCGGGGCCGAGGACCGGGCGGGCCTGCGAGACCTGGAGCACCCAGGGGTGGCGCAGGTAGCAGGCGTACAGGGCCTCGGCCCAGGCGGTGACGGCTTCCCGCCAGGTGCCGGCCACCGGGAGTCCGCCGGGGAATTCGGCGGGAACTCCCGAGGGGGGTTCGGTGGCGAGTTCGGCGAGCGCCCGGTCGTGCATCAGGTCGAGCAGTTCGGCCTTGCCGGGCACATAGGTGTAGAGCGCCATCGCGGTGCGGCCGAGCCGTTCGCCCACGGCGCGCATCGACAGCGCGGCCATGCCCTCGGCGTCGGCCACCGCGATTCCGGCGGACACGATCGCGTCGACGCTCAGACCCGGCTTGGGGCCGCTGCGCCCGGCGCGCGGCTCCTCGGGCGCGCCCCAGAGCAGGGCGAGCGCGCGGTGGGCGTCGCCCTGTCCGGCGTAGACGGTCATCCGACATCTCCTTATGGCGTAAAGTATCGATCCGACGGCAACTCTTTATGCCGTAAGGTTACCAACCGAAGGGGTTTCGCGATGACATTGCCCGTCACCTTCGTCGAGGTCGTCGAGGTCCGCCGGATCACACCGCGCACCGCCCGGATCACCTTCGCCGCCGAGGAACTCCCCGACGCCGTCGGGACCGCCCCGGACCAGCAGCTGAAGCTCTGCTTCCCGCGCCCCGGGCAGCGCGAGCCGGTGCTGCCCGTCCGGCAGGACGACCCGATGGGCTGGTACCAGGCCTACCTGGCGATCCCGGAGGCCGAGCGCCCGCTGCTGCGCAGCTTCACCCTGCGCGGCCGGCGGCCCGGCACCCGGCTGGTCGAGATCGACTTCGTGCTGCACGGGGACTCCGGCCCGGCCGCCGCCTGGGCGGAGCGGGCCGCGCCGGGGGACCGGCTCGGGATGGTCGGCCCCTCCGCGCTGTACGCCCCGCGGGTCCCCTTCGTCGAGGCCGCCACGGAGGCCGACTGGGTGCTGCTGGCGGGCGACGAGACCGCGCTGCCGGCGCTCGCGACGCTGCTCGGGGTGTTGCCCGAGGGGGTCCGGGCGTACGTGTGGATCGAGGTCGCCGACCAGGCGGAACGCCAGGAGCTGGAGAGCCGCGCCGAGCTGGAGGTGGAGTGGCTGTACCGCGACGGCGCGGCCCCGGGCACCGTGCTGACCGAGGCGTTCCGGGACGGCGTGCTGCCCGGGGGTGAGCCCTTCGTCTGGCTGGCCGGGGAGGCGGGGGCGGTCCGGGAGGTCCGCCGGCTCCTGATCGAGGAGCAGGGGGTGCCGAAGGAGGACATCGACTTCACCGGCTACTGGCGCCACCGGCTGACCCAGGACGACGCGCCCACCGCCGACGACCTGGCGGACGCTCAGGAGCGCCTGGCCGGCACCTGAGACCGGGCCGGGCGTCCCGCCGCGGCTCCCGCCGCGGGACGTCCGGGCGCCGTGGCGGCCGTTTCGTCGGGCGGCGGCGTGGGAAGGGAGTCCGCCGGGGCTCTCCCGTGCCGGCCGTCCGGATCCGGCAAGGGCCGATCGGCTGAAAGATGCGGATTCGACCCGATTTCCTCTCCGAATTTTACTGATTGATGGTCAACTTTACTTTCTGATGGGGATTTACCCCCTTGTCGTGATCCTCTCAGGTGCGTTGGAATGCGTCAGCTGTCCATCTGACGAGAGGATTTATATGATCGGCTGGCGGAAAACCCAGCTAGCGGCCGCCGTCACGGTGACCGCCGCGTCCATGGTCCTGAGCCTCGGGACCATCGCGACCGCGGCCCCGGCCCCCGAACCGCAGAACGCCCAGGCGGCGTCCACGGACGGGTCCCCGGTGCCGGTGATCGTCATCATGAAGGACCAGATCGCGGACGCCCCGGCCGACCACGGCCACCTCGGCGCCCGGCAGCAGAAGACCGCCGACGCACAGGCGCCGCTGCTGAACAAGGTCAAGGCCGGCGGCGGCACCGATATCAAGAGCTTCGTGGTCGGCAACGCCTTCTCGGCCACGGTCAGCCCAGCCCTGCGGGCCCAGCTCCAGGCCGACCCGGCCGTCTCCTCCGTGGTGGCGGACGCCCAGGTCCAGGTCGCCCCGCCGGCCGCCGCCAAGGCGAAGGCGGCCAAGGACACCGCCGCCGCCAAGGCGCCCAAGGCCGACGCCGCTCCGCAGGCCGTTTCGGGCAGTAACGGCCAGGGGGCGGAGGAGAACGCGACCAACACGGTCTGCCCCGCCGACCCGGCCAAGCCGCTGTTGGAGCCCGAGGGCCTCTACTCGACCCGGGCCGTCACCGGCAACGGCAAGCCCGGCGTTGAGGACCTCGCCACCGGCAAGGGCGTCAAGGTCGCCTACATCGCGGACGGCCTCGACCCGAACAACCCGGACTTCATCCGGGCCGACGGCTCGCACGCCGTGGTCGACTACCAGGACTTCGCGGGCGACGGCTGGGACGCGCCGACCGGCGCGGCCGAGGCCTTCGGCGACGCCTCGGCGGTCATCGCCCAGGGCCGCCAGGTCTACGACGTCTCCAAGTTCGTCAACTCCTCGCACCCGCTGCCGGCCGGCTGCAACATCCGCATCCGCGGCCTCGCCCCGGACGCCGACCTGGTCGCGCTGAAGGCCGGCGGCGAGATGATGTCCAACTCGTCGATCCTCCAGTCGATCGACTACGCGGTGCGGGTCGCCCACGTGGACGTGCTGAACGAGTCCTTCGGCGGCAACGTCACCCCGGACAGCGGCGCGCACGACACCATCTCGCTCTTCAACGAGCAGGCCGTCAAGGCCGGTGTCACCGTCGCGGTCTCCACCGGTGACGCCGGCCTCAGCGGCACGATCGGCACCCCGGCCACCGACCCGTCCGTGATCGCGGTCGGCGCCTCGACGGACAACCAGAACTACCAGCAGACCGGTTACGCGGCCTCCCAGTTCTCCAACAAGACCTGGAGCAACAGCCGCATCTCCGCGCTCTCCTCGGGCGGCTTCACCCAGGCCGGCCGGACCGTCGACCTGGTCGCGCCGGGCGAGTCGGACTGGGCGCTGTGCACGCCCGACACCAGCAAGTACACGGACTGCACGGGCTACAACGGGCAGCCCTCGCCGATCCAGCCGTTCGGCGGCACCAGCCAGTCGGCCCCGTTCGTCACCGGCGCCGCGGCCCTGGTCATCCAGGCCTACCGCGACACCCACGGCGGCGACTCGCCCGCCCCGGCGCTGGTGAAGAAGTTCCTCACCGGCACCGCCACCGACCTCGGCGTGCCGGCCGAGGAGCAGGGCGCCGGCCTGCTGAACGTCCGCGCCGCCGTCGAGGCCGCCCGCGGCTACGACGACGGGGACGGCACCGACGGTGCGAAGACCGTCGTGGTCAACACCGGCCAGGTCGACATCGCCGGCGCCCCCGGCTCGACCCACACCGCCGACGTGTCCGTCACCAACACCAGTGACAGCACCCAGACGGTGAGCGCCACGACGCGCGGCTTCGCGCCGCAGTCGAGCAACCGGCAGACCGTCCAGCTGGACCCGTCCTCGAAGGACACCTTCAAGTACGCGACCAACGGCGCGGACTGGGTGCAGAAGCAGGTCAAGTTCACCGTCCCGGCCGGCGCCGACCGCCTCGCGGCCTCGATCGCCTGGCAGGGCGCGCCCAACCCGGTCACCAACGGGCCGGTGGTCCGGATGACGCTGCTCGACCCCTCGGGCCGCTTCGAGACCAACACCCGTCCGCAGGGCGGCGCCACCCCGGCGAACTTCGGCCTGGTGGACGTCCCGCACCCGGTGGCCGGCGAGTGGACCGCCGTCCTCTACACCCCGGCCGGCCAGGCCGGCTACAACGGCGCCGTCGAGCTCGGCACCGCCACCCAGCGCGCGGTGCCGGCCGGCGCCGTGAGCCCCGGCACCACCGACCTGAAGCCGGGCCAGACCAAGACCCTCAAGGTCCAGCTCACCACCCCGGCCACCAGCGGCGACTCCAGCGAGGCCGTCCTGGTCTCCGGCTCCAACGGCAACACCACCAGCGTCCCGGTCGTGCTGCGCAGCCTCGTCCCGGTCAACCAGGGCAAGGGCACCTTCACCGGCACCATCACCGGCGGCAACGGCCGCAGCGCCTCGCCGACGCAGAGCTTCTCGTACGCCTTCGACGTCCCGAAGGGCCAGAAGGACCTGCGGGTCGGCCTGACCGTCGGCAAGGACCCGAAGCTGCTCATGCAGGGCGCGCTGATCAGCCCGAACGGCACCCCGGTCGACATCGAGGGCAACGGGCAGTTCGACGCCCAGGGCAACCTGGCGGGCACCGGCAACGGCGTCTCGGCCACCGCCGTCAACCCGGCCGCCGGCCGCTGGCGGTTCGTCCTGAACGTGCTCGGCCCGGTCAGCGGCCAGGAGCTCGCCCAGGACTTCACCGGCACCATCGCGTTCAACCAGAACCAGGCCACCGCGGCCGGTCTGCCGAACGACGCCCGCACGAAGCTGGCGGTCGGCAAGCCGGTCACCGTCCAGGTGAACTACACCAACAACACCGTCGCGACCCAGCGGATCGCGGCCGACGGCCGGCTGGACCGCCGGGTGGACCTGCCGCTGGTGCCGCAGGGCACCTCGGCGACCGTCACCCTGCCGCTGAGCCTCAGCTCCGCGGTGCCGTCCTTCCTGGTGCCGCCGGGCACCGACCGGCTCAAGGCCGTGGCGGCGTCCTCGACGCCGGCGCAGATCGAGCTGAGCGCGACCACCGGCTCGCCGGACCTGTTCGGCGACCTGAAGAAGGCCCAGGACGGCTCCACCGTCTCGGTCGTCACCGACAACGGCACCGCCGAGCAGCCGGTCGTCCCCGGCACCTGGAGCACCTTCGTCCAGCAGATCGGCCCGTTCGGCACCGGCGGCGCGCCGGCCGGCACCTCCACCATCACGGCCACCGCGCACACCCAGGCCTTCGACCCGGCGCTGACCTCCAGCACCGGTGACCCGTACGCCGCCTCGGTGAACGCCTCGGCCGCGGCCGCCACCCCGGTGACCGTCGCCCCCGGCGCCACCGGCACGCTCCAGGTGACGCTGACCCCGACCGGCCCGAAGGGCAGCACCGTCAAGGGCGTGCTGTACCTGGTGTCCGGCCCGACCGGCGTGGCCACCGCCAACAACGCCCTGAACACCACCGGTTCGGTGCTCGCGGCGATCCCGTACAGCTACACCGTGAACTGACGCCACGTCAGCCGACGTCAGGCCGAGGCCGTCCCGGGGTTCCGGGGCGGCCTCGGCCGCGTTCGGCGGCCGGGGTTCCGGGGGCGGCCGACTGGGCAGGGTCGGGAGTGAACGGATGTTGTCACCGGATGTTGTCACCGGATGGGGAGTTGCGAGTTGAACGACGCGATCAAGCACGGCGAGGTCGTGGTGAACGGTGTGCGGCTGCACTACGCGGAGCAGGGCGAGGGGCCGCTGGTCCTGCTGCTGCACGGCTTCCCGGAGAGCTGGTACTCCTGGCGCCACCAGTTCGCGCCGCTCGCCGAGGCCGGCTTCCGGGTCGTCGCGCCGGACCAGCGCGGGTACGCCCGCAGCGAGCAGCCCGAGCGGATCGACGCCTACACCCTGCTGCACCTGGTCGGCGACGTGACGGCGCTGATCGCCGCGCTCGGCGAGGAGAAGGCCGTCGTGGTCGGGCACGACTGGGGCGCGCCGGTGGCCTGGGCCGCCGCGGCGCTGCGGCCGGACCTGGTGCGCGGAGTGGCCGGGCTGAGCGTGCCGCCGCTGCCGGCCGGGCCCGGCACCCTGTCCGCGGCCCGGGAGAACTTCGGTGAGGGCTTCTACCAGATCTACTTCCAGGAGCCGGGCCGGGCCGACGCCGAGCTGGCGGCCGACGTCAAGTCCAGCCTGCGCCGCATCCTCTGCGGCATCCAGCCCGACGGCGAGCCGCGACCGTGGATCGTCCCCGAGGGAAAGAAGCTGCTGGACACCGTCCCGGAGCCGGAGAGCCTGCCGGACTGGCTCACCGACGAGGACCTCGACGTGTTCGCCGCCGACTACGCCCGGCACGGCGAGCACGCCTTCACCGGGGGCCTCAACTGGTACCGCAACATCGACCGGAACAGCGAGCTGATGACGGCGTTCGTCGGCCAGCGGATCGACGTGCCCGCGCTGTTCGTGGTCGGCGAGCGGGACCTGGTGAACGCGATGATCGCGCCGGAGGCGGTCCAGTACCTGCTGACGCACCTGACGCCCCGGCTGCACCGGCACGTCCGGCTGCCGGACACCGGCCACTGGACGCAGCAGGAGCGCCCGGCCGAGGTCACCGAGGCGCTGCTGGACTTCCTGGCGCACCTGGACAAGTAGCCGGCCGGGGCACCGGGCGCGGCCTCGGGGGCCGCGCCCGGTGTCAGACCGGTAGCAGGCGGGCGATCAGCTCGCCGAGGCGGCGGGCGTTGCGGCAGGAGTGCATCTCCACCACGCCCGCGTAGACGAGGGCGGCGGAGTCGCCGGTCGGCCAGAGCGAGGGCTGCTCGGGGTTGAGCCAGAACACCCGGCGGGCCCGGGCGGCGATCCGGCGCAGCGCGTCCGGGTTGGGGTCGCGGTGGTTGTTCCTGGCGTCGCCGAGGACCAGCACGCAGGTGCGCGGGCCGACGGCGTCCAGGTGCCGTTCGGCGAACTCCCCGAGTGCGGAGCCGTAGTCGCTGTTGCCGTGGTAGCCCGTGACCTCGGCCTCGGCGAGGATCCGGGCGGCCAGGCGTGCCGGGTCGTCGCCGCCGCGCAGTAGGCCGGTCACCTCGGCGGTGCGGTTGACGAAGGCGAACACCCGGATCTTGCTGAACTGTTCGCCCATCGCCTGCACCAGCAGCATGGTGAAGTCGGCGAAGCCCGCCACCGAGCCGGAGACGTCGCACAGCAGTACCAGCTCCGGGCGGGCCGGACGGCGCCGCCGGTACGCGGGGCGCAGCGGCACCCCGCCGGTGCCCAGCGAGCGGCGCAGGGTGCGGCGCAGGTCGATCTCGCCGCGGGCGGCGCGCCGGCGCCGGGTGGCCAGCCGGGTGGCCAGCTTGCGGGCCAACGGGTGGACGGTGCGGCGCAGTTCGGCGAGCTGGTCGCGGCCGGCGTAGAGGAAGTCGACCCGGTCGGCGGTGGGGGCGACGGCGCGTTCGGCGATCCGCTCGGGGCCGCGCAGCTCGGAGACCCGGCGGCGGGCCTCGCCGGCGGCCATCGCGCGGAAGTCCCGGATGCGGCGGCGGATCTCGTCGGCGAGCACCCGGTCGGAGAGGTCCCGGTCGGCGGGGCCCTGGTCGCCGGGCCGCTCGCGCAGGGCGGCGAGGACGCGGGCGAGCAGCGTCTCGGGGGCGAGCCGGCCGAGCGCCTGCTGGGCGGACCAGCCGCCGGAGCCGGGGGAGCCCCCGCTGCCGGGGGAGCCTCCGGCGCCGTACCGGCCGAAGGCCTCGATCAGCTCGCCGGCCAGCCGGGCCTGGGCGGCGTGGTCGTCGGCGGCCAGCGCGGCGGCGAGGCGCTCGCGCAGCTGCTCGCGCAGCGGGTCGGGGCGGCCGAAGCGCGGCGGCTCGGGGTCGTCGGGGACGGGCGGCGGGTCGGCCCGGACGGCCTCCGGGGTGCCGACGCCGAGCGGGAAGAACAGGTCGAAGGCGGCGTCGTAGACGGTCCGTTGGGCCTCCGAGCGGAGCAGGGCGGCGGCCAGGCCGGCCCGCATCTGCTCGCGGTCGGCGAAGCCGAGGACGTCCAGGACGGCGGCGGCGTCCACCGTCTCGGCCGGGCCGATCCGCAGGCCGTGCCCGCGCAGGGCACGGACCAGGCCGGTGAGGCGGGCGGCGGTGTCGGCCTCCCGGGGCGTCGTCATGCGAGGGTGAGCTTCTGGGCGGCCTTGCGGACGTCGTCCTGGTGCTTGAGGATCACCCCGAGGGTGTCCCGGACGACCGTCTCGTCCAGGGTGGCGGCGCCGAGCGCCAGCAGGGTGCGGGCCCAGTCGATGGTCTCGGCGACGGACGGGGCCTTGCGCAGCTCCATCGCGCGCAGCGCGCCGACCACCCGGACCAGCGACTCGGCCAGCGTCTCGTCCAGTCCGGGCACCTTGAGCCGGACGATGCGGCGCTCCAACTCGGCCTCGGGGTAGTCGAGGTGGAGGAAGAGGCAGCGGCGGCGCAGAGCCTCGGAGAGCTCGCGGGTGGCGTTCGAGGTGAGCAGCACGAAGGGGCGGCGCTCGGCGGTGATGGTGCCCAGCTCGGGGACGGTGACCTGGAAGTCGCTGAGCACCTCCAGCAGCAGCGCCTCCACCTCGACGTCGGCCTTGTCCATCTCGTCGATCAGCAGCACGGTCGGCTCCTCGCCGCGGATCGCGGTGAGCAGCGGGCGGGCGAGCAGGAACTCCTCGCCGAAGATGTCGGTGCGGGCCTCCTGCCAGCCCTCGTCGCGGCCGGCGGTGATCCGCAGCAGCTGCTTGGCGTGGTTCCACTCGTAGAGCGCGCGGGCCTCGTCGATGCCCTCGTAGCACTGGAGCCGGACCAGCCGGGCGCGGCCGATCGCGGCCACCGCCTTGGCGAGTTCGGTCTTGCCGACCCCGGCCGGGCCCTCGACCAGCAGCGGCTTGCCGAGCCGGTCGGCGAGGAAGACGGTGGTGGCCACGGACGTGGAGGCCAGGTAGCCGGTGGCGGCCAACTGCTCGGCGGCGTCCGCCACCGAGGTGAAGAAGCCCGTGCCGTGCCCGCCGTCGTCGCTCATCCGCCTGCCCCGTTCCGGTTCGCCGTCTCCGTGCGGCGCCACCCTACCGGCCGGTCACTTCGCTGTCTCGGGGGCGGGCGTCCGGGGTCGGGGGCAGGCGTTCCGGTCCGGGGACGGGTCCGGCGCAGCGGCGTACGGCCCGGTGAGGGTGCCGTACGCCGCCGTCGTCAGGACGGGCCGTGGGGGCCCCGGCGTCAGTTGACGAAGAGCGCCGGGCTGCCGGCGACGGAGCTGTCGAGGACCGGGCCGTAGGTGGCGCTGAAGTAGCCCGTCGAGAAGCACAGGCTCGGCCCGGACACCAGGGCGAACGGCTGGCCGGCGAAGCCGATGGTGTTGCCGGTGTTCGAGGTGGTGCCGTTGATCCCGGTGCTGTTCTGGTAGTTGCAGCTGATGCTGCCCAGGATGGTGTTGAGCACCACGGTGGTGCCCATCACGCCGGCCGCGCCGGGGGTGAGCTTGACCGGGTTGCCAGGGGCGTCGCTGACCGTGTTGGTGAACGGCAGGCTGGTGACCGTGACGCTCTTGACGCCCGTGACACCGATGACGTTGGAGGTGCAGGAGCCGAAGGTCTGGGTGTCGAGCCGCTCGACGGCGCTGCCCGGCGCGGCCGGGTTGGCGGTGACGGTCGCCGAGAAGGAGGAGGCGGCACACTTGACGCCGGTCGACCCGGTGGCGCTGTTGTTGAAGTTCGCGGTGGTGCCGGAGACCAGGTTGGCGGTCAGCACGTCGCCGACGGCGACGTCCGGGCCACTCGGACTTCCGGTGGTCAGGACCGCGCCGGCGGCCTGGGCGGGGGTCACGGCCGCGCCGGTGAGGGCGAGTGCGGCCAGGGCGGCGGTGGCGAGGGTGCGGCTGATGCGCATGAGGGTACCTCTCTCCGTCCGGTGGACGGGGGTGGGGGAAACCCGGCGTGCGGGTGTGGTGGTGTGCACGACGGGGGAGGGGCGTGACGGGTGCCGGAGGCTTCGCACCGGAGACGTCGGACCGGAGACTTCGTACCGTTCCCCGGGTCGTTCTCCGGGCCGCGCTCCGGTCTTCACACCGGATGCCTCGGCCCATGCCGAGGGCGGGCGGGCCCGGCGCCACGGGCCCGTCCGTGCGGTACGGCGGTGCGGACGTACGCGAGGGTGGGCGTACGGCGGTGCGGTGGAACTGCGGTGGTACGGCGGTGCGGTGGAGCTGCGGTGCGGCCTTGCGTGTGGCCTTGCGTACGGACGGCGGCGTGGAACACCGCGGCACCGCGCCGTTCGGTCGGGGACGTGCGGTGCCGTCGGGGCCCTCGACGACTGCCACCGTCGCGGTCCCGTCCCCGCCGTGGTCCCGTGGCCCGGGCTTTCGCCCCGGTCCGCGGAGCCCCCGGAGGTCCGGCCGGTGGGCGCCTGCTGGCCCGCCGGTTGGAAACCTGTCAGTGTTGTAAACCCGGTGTTCCATCAATGTCAATACAGGACACAGGAGTTGGTGATGGATCGGAAACACCTCCGCGGAGCCGACGTGGTCCTGCTGCCGGGTGCCCGGACCGGCCGCGATCCGGCCCGCTCGATCAAGCCGGGCCCGCGCCGACTGCCCGCCGGCGTGGTCGCCGCGACCCAGCGCGATCGACTCCTGGACGGGCTGGTGCGGACCGTCGCCGAGCGCGGCTACCAGCACGCGACGATCAGCGACATCTGCCGCGCGGCGGGCGTGACCAGGCCGGTCTTCTACGAGCTGTTCAACGGCAAGGAGGACGCCTTCCTGGCCGCGCACCGGCACGGCACCGGCGTGGTGATCCGGCGGATGGCGGCCGCCTTCGCGGCCGAATCCGACTGGTGCCGGGGCATCCGGAAGGCGCTCGGCGCGATGCTGCAACTGCTCGCGGGGACACCGGCTTTCGCCACGATGGCGGTGATCGAGATCGAGGCGGTCGGTCCGGCCGGCCGCCGGGAGCGGGCCCAACTTCTGACCAGGTTCCGCTCGTTCTTCGCCGAGGTGCCCCAACTTCCGGGCGGGGTCGGGTCGAAGGAGATGGTGGACGCCGTGGTCGGCGGCGTCTACAGCGCGATCTACCGGCGGATCGACTCCGGCCGGACCGAACAACTATTGGAGCTCCTGCCGCTGTTGAGCCTGTTCTGCCTTTCGCCCTTCCTCGGCCCGGCGGAAGCGGCCGAGCGGCTGGGGGTGCGGGACTGGCCGAAGCGGGTCGCGGATTGGTGAAGATCCTTCGTGCACCTGTATTGACCCGGCCAATACCGGGCAGTAGCTTCCCAGTTACCTACCGGCGCCGACCGGTCCGCCCCGCTGCCGAGGGGCGGACAGCCCGGTCGGGCCGGGGAACGCTGTCCGCGCCAGGACAACGTGCCAAGTGCCTGCACACCCATTCCACCCACAGGGAGCACACACATGGCCATGTCCGAGGACGCCGCCACGGCGGCCGAGACCCCGCAGACGCCGAGCGGGCCGAGAAGAGGACGGGTCCGGCTGAAGCGCAGCGCCCTGATGGCCGTACCGGCCATCGCGGCCGGTGGCGTCCTGATGGCGCTCACCGCCCAGGGCGTGCTCGCCGCCCAGTTCTCCATCTCCGGCATGCCGTTCACCATCACCGCCGACAAGCTGGACGGCGAGGGCTTCGCCCAGTTCGGCTCGCTGGACTCGATGATCCCCGACAGCCCCAACGCGGGCTCCACCGGCGGCCAGGTGCTGGTCGCGGTGTCGGCGATCAAGAAGGCCGAGATCACCAACCTGTGCCAGAGCGTCGACCTCGGCGGCATCAACCTGGTGATCCACGCGGGCGACGGCGGCACCCCCGTCACCGCCTCCGACCTCACCACCGACTCCGACATGCTGTCGGGCGACGCGGAGTTCAAGAACATCGAGATCGGCGGCGACGCCAGCACGTACACCAAGGCCGGCCCGGTCGGCAAGGGCAACCCCGGCGTGTTCGGCCAGCAGGCCGACCACGTCACGCTGACCCACCTGAACCAGCACAACTACGCGAGCACCGCCGTCGGGTTCAAACTGCCGAACCTGCGGCTGAGCTTCAGCTCCACGGGCTGCTGAGCATGGCGGAGTCCGTACCGGAGCCGGCCGGCACCGGCGAGGGCACCGCGGCACGGGCCGAGGGGGTGGCCGCCGAGGGGACGGCGGCCGCGCCCGCCCAGGCCGTGGCGGCCCCCGTCGCCGAGCCCGCCGCACGCCCGGTCACACGCGACTGGCGGGGCCGGCGACCGTTCTGGGGCGGGCTGCTGGTGACACTCGGCGGCGCCGAGGTCCTGTTCACCCTGAAGGCCCCGCTGCCCGTCATCCTGCACATCGGGATGCAGGGGCTGGCCGGGTACCTGGTGCCCGCGGTGATGCTGCTGTGCGGCCTGCTGATCCTGTTCAACCCGGCGCAGCGGCTGTTCTACTCCATCCTCGCCGTGCTGGCCTCGCTGGCCAGCTGGGTCACCTCCAACCTGGGCGGCTTCGTGATCGGGATGCTGCTCGGGGTGGTCGGTGCCTGTCTCACCTTCGGGTGGCTGCCCGACCAGCCGCTGCGCCAGGGCCGGCAGCGGCGGCTGGAGCGCCGGGAGGCGCGCCGGGCAGGAGTCTGACGACGGCGGTGCCCCGGGTCCTGGTGGTAGGAGAGCACCGGGGCGCGGGGCACCCTTCCGTCCTGCCCGCCGGTTCCGGGGGTGCGTGCGCGCGGTGGGGGGTCCGTGCGCGGTGGGGGTGCGTGCGCGGTGGGGGTGCGTGCGCGCGGTGGCCGAAAAGCGTCCCGGTCCGGACGTACCACCGCAAGGGGTCGTTGGTCCCGGGTCTCTCCGGGGCGATCGGCCCTTCTCGTGTCCGGCGGCCCGGCAGTTCACTGGGCGGGACATGGACAACAGCAGCAGCATGAGCACTGGCACCGCCACCGCCACCGCCACCGCCGAGTACGACCGCCTGATCGCCCGCCATCACGCGATGCGCCTGCGGCGCCAACTCCTCGCCCCCTCCACCTCGGCCGGCGGCGACCTCGGGTGCAACGCGTACGGGGAGGAGGGCGGCTACGACGGCGCCGCGGACCAGCACGTCATCCGGCGCGACCTCGACCTGATCTCCCCGCTCGCGGACCTGATCGACCACCTCTACGCGGTGATGTTCAGCCACCGCCCGTACCTGCGACCGCTCTTCCCCGCCTCGATGGAGTTCCAGCAGCTCCACCTGGAACGGATCTTCCACCATCTGATCGACCACCTCGACCGGCCGGCCGAACTGGAGCAGACGCTCCGCCAACTCGGCCGCGACCACCGGAAACTGGGCGTCCGTCCGGTGCACTACGAGGCCTTCGAGGAGGCCCTGTGCGCGGCCGTCCGGCACCGGGCCGGCGAGCGCTGGACGGAGGAGCTGGAGGGCGCCTGGGTGCGGATGCTGCGCTTCGCCGTCGGCGCGATGGTGGCCGGCGCCGACTCCGCGCTCACCGAACCCCCGTACTGGCACGCCGTGGTGACCGGCCACGAGCTCCGCCGCCCCGACCTCGCCGTGCTGCGGGTGCGCACCGGCGAACCGTACCCGTACCGGGCCGGGCAGTACGGCACCGTCGAGCACCCGGCGCTGCCGCACACCTGGCGGCAGTACTCGATGGGCTGCGCCCCGCGCGCCGACAACGAGCTGGAGTTCCACGTCCGCCGCACCGCCCCCGGCGGGGTCAGCGCCGCCCTGGTCGAGCACACCGGCGTCGGCGACCGGCTGCGCCTCGGCCCGCCGCGCGGCAGCCTGCTGCCCGACGGCGACGCCCGCGACCTGCTGCTGGTCGCGGGCGGCACCGGCCTCGCCCCGATGAAGGCGATCATCGAGCAGCAGACCGCCCACCGGCCGACCGGCCGCCGGGTCCACCTGTTCGTCGGCGCCCGGGACCGCCGGGACCTCTACGACTGGCAGTCGCTGTCCGAACTCGGCCTGCACAAGCCGTGGTTGACCGTCACCCCGGTCACCGTCGGCGAACTCGCCGACGCCGTCGCGACGGCCGGGGACTGGCGCGAGCACCTGGCCTGCGTCACCGGGCCGGCCGGCATGGTCGGCTCCGTCCGCACCCGGCTGACGGCGGCGGGGCTGCCGTCGGCGCAGGTGCGGTTCGACCAGGCGCTGTTCCGGTGACGCCCGCCTGACCGGTGACGCCTGCCCGTCCGGTCGGGTCGGCTCAGCTGGTGAGGACCGCTCAGCGGAAGCAGTAGGAGTCGGAGGAGGCGTCGCCGCCCGCCAGGTGGGTCTGGTGGACGCGCAGGCCCCGGAAGTCGGCGCCGTGTGGGAAGAAGCGCTCGTCGACGCTCAGCCCGCCGGCCTCCGGGTCGGCGTCCAGCTTGACCATCCAGGGCTCGATGCCGTCCGGGTAGAACTGGTCGTCCCAGGCGCCGTAGAGCGAGTTGGTGAGGTAGACCCGCCGGCCGTCCCGGCTGATCTCCACCATCTGCGGCGCCCCGCTCAGCGGACGGCCGGGCTCGGCCGGGTGCGGAGTGCGGGCGGTGATCCCGCCGAGCCGCACCGAGCCGGCCAGCCGGGGGTGGAACGGGTCCGAGACGTCGTACTGGAACAGCTCGCCGGTGCCCCAGGCCGACACGTACAGCCAGCGGTCGTCCACCGACAGGTTGATGTCGGTGACCAGCGGCGGCACCGCACCGAACGGCCGCAGCGCGGGCGGCAGGTCCTCGGCCGCGGCCGGCTCGGCGGGGATCTCGATCACCTTGCGCGCGGTGAACGCCGGCCCGTCCCGGTACCAGAGCCAGACCGAGGAGGACAGGTCCTCGACGTTGGTGACCACCCCGGCGAACCCCCACTCCGCCTGCGGGTCGTGCGCCGGGCGCAGCTCCAGCACCATCTGGTACTGGTCGCCGAGGTCCACCCGCTGGAGGTGGCGGCCGGAGTCCAGCTCCCAGAAGTGCAGCGCGTGGCCGTACTTGCGCCCGAGCAGGAGCTCCGGCACCACCCCGCCCTCGACCATCGACGGGGTGCCCCACTCGCTGGTGATGCCCACGTTGGTGCCCAGGTGCCACCAGACGTCGTAGGCGAAGTGCTGCGGCCCGCGCTCGGTCTCCCAGGCGCGCAGCACCTCGAAGGTGGTGTGGTCGAGCAGCGCCACCCCGCCCGGGCCGTCGTTGCCCTCGGCGCCGCCCAGGCAGGACAGGAAGACGCCGTCGGGGCCGCAGTGCAGGGTGTGCGGGCGCGAGTAGCCCGCCTTGGCGGCGAGCTCCTTCGCCTCCACCGTCTTGACCAGCCGCGGGCGGACCGGGTCGGGGTAGGTGTCCATGACGTGCAGCCGGGAGGAGCGCAGCCCCGGCAGCAGCAGGTAGCGCCGCTCCGGGTTCTCGTGGCAGGCGTGGGCGAGGGCGCTTGAGCAGGCGTTCCAGCCGAAGTGGTGCAACTCGTCGCCGAGCGTGGGGAGTTCGGCGAAGTTCAGGACCTTCCCGTAGCTCGCCGAGTCCGGATCGGTGTCGACGCTCAGCAACGCGTCCGGCCGCCGCCCCGACCGGTCGAACCCGGCCACGTACGCCAGCCTCTCCGGCGGGGCGGCGATCGCCTCGGCGGCCGAACGGTAGAGCGACGGATCGGTGTGCCCGTGCTGCATGCAAACTCCCCAACTCGCCTGGTCTGTCCCGGAAGCGTTCCACAGAACCACCGGCGCACAGCAGGCGCACGAGGGGCGGGCGACTACGCTCACGGGGTGCACAACAGCATTCGCGGGGGGACGTTCCACGCCCCGGTCGTCCAGGCGGACACGGCGCACGTCACGGTCACCGCGCGCCCGCCCACGATCGCGGGGCTGCCGCCGGTCACCTCCGCCTTCACCGGACGCGACCAGGACCTCGCCGAACTCCGCGCCCTGCTGGCCCCGGACGGCCCGTCGACGGTGACGGTCACCGGCCTCGGCGGCATCGGCAAGACCACCCTCGCGCTCGCCGCCGGCCACGCGCTGCTCGGCGAGGGCCACTACTCCGCCGCCCTCTTCGTCGACCTCCGCGGCTACGACGAGACCCCGGTCGAGGCCGGACAGGCCCTCGACACCCTGCTCCGGGCCCTCGGCGTCCCCGCCGAACACATCCCACCGGAGCGGGAGAGCCGCGCCACCCTCTACCGCGCCCGACTGGAGCAGCACGGCGGCGGCGTCCTGGTCATCGCCGACAACGCCTCCGCCGCCGACCAGGTCCGCCCCCTCCAGCCACCGCCCGCCACCCGCCACCGCCTCCTGGTCACCTCCCGCGAAACCCTCCCCGGCCTCGGCGCCCGCCTCCACCGCCTCGGCGTCCTCGACGCCGAGGCGGCCGTCACCCTCCTCGACACCGCCGTCCGCGCGGCCCGACCAGCGGACGGGCGCGTCGCCATCGACGCGGAGGGCGGCCGGCGCACCGCGAGACTCTGCGGCCACCTCCCTCTGGCACTGAGGCTCGCCGCCGCCCAACTGATCCTCGACCAGCACCTCGGGGCGGCCGAACTCGCCGACGACCTGGCCGGGGGGACGGGCCGCCTCGACCTCCTGCACGACGGCGAGACCGGCATCCGCCTCACCCTGGACCGCTCCTACCGTCGCCTCACCCCCGCGCAGGCCGAGCTCTTCCGGTTCCTCCCGGTCTGCGTCGGAAGCGACGTCTCGACCGAAGCCGGGGCGGCGCTCATCGGAAGGACGGTCCGCGAGACCCGGCCCCTGTTCGCCCAACTGGTCGGCGCCGCACTGATCGAGCAGAGCCCGTCGAAGGGCCGGTGGTACCTGCACGACCTGGTCCGGCTCTACGCCCTGGAACAGTTAGGGAAGGACCCGGAGCTGGGGGCGCGCGGGCTGAGCCGGTTGACGGAGTACTACGTGACGACCGCCCACGCCGCCAACCGGCGGGCCGCGTCATCGCCCGGGCGCTCGGACGCCGGCCCATTCCCGGAACGGGCCGCCGCACTGGCCTGGCTGGACCGCGAGCGCGCCAACATGGTGGCCATGATCCTGGGGCTGGCAGAGGTCGGAATCCACCGAGGGGTCGCGCGCCTCTCGCCCCGTGGTGGTGCCGGGGCTGATCCACGGCGGCAGGGCCGATCTGGCGATCGCCGTCACGGAGGCGGCACTGAGGGCGGCCGACTCCATGGGGACCAGCGACGTCGAAGCGGAGGTCTGGAACAACCACGGGATCTCGCTCGGCCTCGCGAGCCGTTGCGAGGAGGCGGTGGAAGCCCATCGACGTGCCCTCGCCGTCGCGCGCAGCCGTCGTGACCGGGAGGGTGAGACGATCGCGCTGCTCAACCTCGGCGAGCGGCTGAGGGTCATGGGCCGCCTCGATGAAGCACTCGAGTTCCTCGAACGCGCCTGTGTGCTCTGCGAGGAGTGCGACGACCGGTTCTGCCAGGCCAGGGCCTGGGAGAGCACGGGATCGGCTCTCCGGGCACTGGACCGGAACGACGAGGCGGCCCGGGCGCAGGGGCAGGCCCGCGGGATCTTCCGGGCCCTCGGGGTGGAGCGGGCGGACGCCAGGTGGCTGCGGCCCCCGACACCACCCGGGCCGCCGCAGTGTGGATCCACACATGACGGCCCACCGCCGAGCGGCCCGCGGCTACCGGCCGGTATGGTCGGGGAAGGAACAGGCGGCCACCTGCCGATACAGGCAGACAGAGCAGAGGACGGGTGCGGCGAGCAGATGGAGTTCCGTGAAGACATCCTGGGTGCCCCCTACGAGGCCGCCGAGCTGACGCTGCGGCCGGACGACGAGGGGCCGGTGTGCGCGACCCTCGTCCGGCGGCCGGTGCCAGGGGCGGAGCGCGCCGTGCTCTACATCCACGGGTACAACGACTACTTCTTCCAGACCAACCTCGCCGACCACTACGCCGCGCTCGGCTTCTCCTTCTACGCCCTCGACCTGCGCAAGTACGGCCGCTCCCTGCGCCCGCACCAGTCGCCGAACTTCGTCCGCGACCTCGCCGAGTACGACGAGGAGATCGACGAGGCGGTCCGGATCATCCGCGAGGTGGACGGGCACCGGCAGCTGCTGCTGAACGGGCACTCCACCGGCGGGCTGATCGGCGCGCTGTGGGCCGCCCGGCGCGCCGGGCGCGGCCTGGTGGACGGCCTGTTCCTCAACTCGCCGTTCCTGTCGATGCCGGCCGGGCCCGCCGTCCGCACCCTCGGCGGCCCCGCCGTCACGGCGCTCGGGCGGCTGGCGCCGACCCGCGTCCTGCCGTCCGCGCTCAACCCGCACTACACCCACAGCCTGCACAAGGACCACCAGGGCGAGTGGGACTTCGACCTCACCCTCAAGCGCCCCGAGAGCTTCCCGCTGTACGCGGGCTGGCTGTCCGCGATCCACCAGGGCCACCGGCGGCTGCACCGGGGACTGGGCATCGACGTGCCGGTGCTGCTGATGGCCTCGACCCGCTCCATCTCCACCACCAAGTGGCACAGCGCGCTGCACCACGCCGACGCCGTGCTGCGCGCCGACGACATCGCCGCGCAGGGGCCGCGGCTGGGCCGGCACGTCACCATCGTGCGGATCAAGGGCGGCATGCACGACCTGGTGCTCTCCGGGGAGGCCGCGCGCACCGAGGTGTTCGCCGAGCTGGACCACTGGCTCGCCGCGTACCTCGACGTCGAGCCCGTCGGAGAGCACGCGTGACCTCCGAGCACGATTCGCGGGACGAGCACGACGAACCGGTGCCGGTCGGCCGCCGGACCGACCTGGGCTTCGCCAAGCTCATGCCCGACCTCGACCGGGACGGCGGCTGGCTGCTCACCCTGGAGGGCACCCCGCAGTCCTACGTCGACCTCGCCGACCCCACCCACCTGGAGTTCGAGTACACCCGGCGCCTCGGCCACCTCGCCGACGCCCTCGCCCCCGCCGGGCAGCCACTGGACGCGCTGCACCTCGGCGGCGGCGCGCTCACCCTGCCCCGCTACCTGGCCGCCACCCGGCCCGGCTCGCGGCAGCGGGTGGTGGAGGTCGACGGGCCGCTGCTGGAACTGGTCGCCGAACACCTGCCCTGGCAGGGCCCCGGCGCGGACATCACCGCGACCGTCGGCGACGCCCGGGCAGCCCTCGCCGAGACCCCGGCCGGCTCGCAGGACCTGGTGATCGCCGACGTCTTCCACGGCTCGCGCACCCCGGCCCACCTCACCTCGGTGGAGTTCCTGCGCCTGGCGGCCGCCGCGCTGCGCCCCGGCGGCTGCTACGCGGCGAACCTGGCGGACGGCCCGCCGCTGGCCTTCGCCAAGGCGCAGGCGGCGACGGTGCGCGCGGTGTTCCCGTACGTCTGCCTGGTGGCGGAGGCACCGGTGCTGCGCGGCCGCCGGTACGGCAACATCCTGCTGGCCGGCTCGACCGCGCCGCTGCCGGTGGCCGAGCTGACCCGGCTGCTCGCGGGCGACATCTTCCCGGCCCGGCTCACCGACGGGGACGACCTGGCCGCCCTGGTCGGCCGGACCGCCCCGGTCACCGACGCCGAGGCCACCGACTCCCCGCCCCCGCCGGACGGCGCCTTCAGCATCGGCTGAGCCTCGGCCCCCTCGCGGCCCCTGGCGCGGAAATCCGCTGGTCCGTCCCCGTCCCCGCCGGTAGCCTGCGGGGACGATCAAGGGAGGTGAACCGGTGCGGCCGCTGCTCCTGCTGGACGTCGACGGACCGCTCAACCCGTGCGCGGCGAAGCCCTACCGGCGACCCGAGGGCTACCGGACCCACCGGCTGACGACACCACGCTGGGAAGTGGCCGAGCGCCGCCGACTCACCGCCTGGGGGCTTCCCCACAAGGCCCCGAAGCCCCTGCGGGTCTGGCTCAACCCGGCCCACGGCCCGGCCCTCGCCGCGCTGCCCTTCGACCTGGCATGGGCGACGACGTGGCAGGAGGAGGCCAACACCTTCATCGCCCCCCTGCTCGGGCTGCCCGCCCTGCCGTACATCCCCTGGTCCGAGCCACGGCCCGAGCCGGACGACGGCGTGTTCTGGAAGACCCCACAGATCGTCACCTGGGCACAGGGCCGCCCGTTCGCCTGGGTCGACGACCTGATCACGGACGCCGACCGCACCTGGGTCGAAGCCCACCACCCGGCCCCGGCACTCCTCCACCACATCGACCCGAAAGCCGGCCTGACGGCGGAGGACTTCGCCCTCCTGGCGGACTGGGCGAACGGGCTGGGCTGACCGCCGGCCCCGCTACGTCCTCCTGGCGCAGAACGGGGACAGGGGCAGCCGCAGGGGGCGGTCAGGGGCGGTCGAGCAGCAGCTCCACCCCGAGTGCGGCCTGCGTGGACTCGATGTTGTGCTGTGCGGGCAACGGACTTCCCTTGCTGAGGAGTTGGCTGGCCGGGTGCCCTTGCCCACGATACGAGGCAGGGGCACCCTGATGTCCGGTCAGTGGCTGTCGGGGACCTTGTCGTCGCACGGGGAGCAGTTCGCCCCGTCGATCGCCCACAGCTCCTCGTCGGCGTCGAACCCGTTGCCGCGCAGGAACTCGGCGGTACGGATCACGGTGCCGTCGCTACGTCGCTGGATCAGCGGGGCGTGGTGCTTGTACCGGCCGGCGTTGTACGCCTCGCAGACGGCGAAGTGCACCGGCGTGTCCAGCAGGAGCTGGTGCACCCCGATGTCCACGATCTTGCCGACGCCCAGGTGCACCTGCGGGTGTTCCATGGCGGTGATCGTGTACGCGATGGCGTTGTCGAGGATGCGCTCGGCCATGTTGCGGACCATGGTGTTGTCGCGGAGCAGGAGCGCGATCTCGCGGTCGTACAGGTCGCCGGTGTTGCCGGGGCCCTCGAACACGTTGTACGTCAGCTCCTTGACGTACGGCCGGACCGCGTTGAGGAGCGCGCGGGGATCGCGGAACTTGGTGTCCGCGGGCGCTTCCAGCGCAACGGTCATGGTTCGTTCCTCTCTTCTCGGTGGCGCACTGACTTGCATGACCGCCCGGAAGAACGGGGCCTGTGTGGCCCCACCCTGTGCGGTTCTGATGTCGCGCACGGGGTGGGGCCGCTCCGGAGGGTGTCAGAACTGGATTTCGCGGCCGGGCATGGGGGTACATCTCGCCATGGTCTGTCCTCCTTCACCGGGACGGTGGGGGTGCGAGAACGACCGTAGGGAGGCGACTGCAGGCGGCGCCACCCGGTTGCACGGGGTTGCAGAGGTTCACCCGAGGGCGCTGCGGGCCTTGGCAATTCGACTACGGGCGTCGACTCCGTGAACGGCGATCTTGGCCAGTTCGGCAAAGGCACGAAGGTAGGTCCGGATCTCGCCTGGAGCCGTGACGTTGATCTCTGCGGTCAGCGTCTCGACGGCCACCAGGCTCTCGTCGAAGGCGTAGAACGCTTCGAGGGGCCAGACAGTTCGGCGAGCTCGAAGCGGGATGATGCCGACGGAGACGTTCGGCAGGGAGGAGACCCCTAGCAAGTGGTCAAGCTGGCCGGCGAGTGCTTCGTCACCGCAGACGCCGTAGTAGAGAACGGCCTCTTCCAGGACCAGGGCGAACTGGTGGCTGGCGTCGTTCAGGACACGAGATCGGTTGAGACGGGCTTTCACCGCCTGTTCCACGTCGTCCGGGGTGCCCTGGAAGGTTGTGATCGACCGGAGAAGTCCGGCCGCGTACGGGGCTGTCTGTGTCATCCCAGGCATGACGTTGGAGGCGTATACCTTGAACCTTCGTGTCCGCTGGTACAGCGGCAGAGTCTTCTGGTGCACCCGCTTCATGCCGTCGCGGTGGAGGTCTTGCCACTGCGTGTACATGGATTCGGCAGTACGCGACGCTGCGATCAGATCCGGCGCCTTCTCGGCAGACCCGCAGGCCGTGCACCATGCGCGGATGTCACTGTCGGAGGGAACTGTCAGACCGCGGGCGATGCGGGACGACTTGGACTTGTGCCATCCGCACAGTACGGCCAGTTCAAGCCCTGAAAGTCCGGCGTCCCGCCGGATCTGGTCGAGCTGATCGGCGAGAGCCTTCCGTGCGGCTTGAGCACTGGAGAGCGGAGACGAGGACATGAACTGGCCGACTGTGGTGACTACTCGGCGATGCCGTAAGCCTCGTGAGGGATGGCGCGCCCCCACACGGCGTCGAAGGCTGCCGCGCAGAGCTGTGCAACAGCGGGATCGTCACTTTGATCCGTGTGCACCCATCGGCCATTCCCATCAAAGATGTTGAACTGGACGATCCTGCTCTCGAACAGCCAGAAGTCATTTCCGGGCATCCGAGGCGAGCAGCTGCCGGACGGCGGCCGCGGCCTGGTGCTCATGGCGGTGGCGGGAGGCGAAGGGCGCAGCGTAGGGGGCGCGCATCCCAAGCAGGCGGGGGAGCCACCGCGACGAGGACACCTCCGGGCCGGAAGCTGGGGGCGTGACCCGGCAAAGGCCCACAAGGCAGGCCCTCTCAGGGGGCGGACCGGGCCCCGTCGCCGTGGAGGCGGCCCGAGCGCGCCAGCCGCCCCGGGGCCCGGGGCACAATGGCATGGTCCGGCAGGGGGGAGGGGCCCATGGGGAAGGCGGACGGACCGCGGGACCGGCGCCCGCGGCGCGGGTCGACGGCGGGTCAGGTGCTGCGCGGCCTGATCGCCGTGCTGGGGCTGGCGATCGTGGCGCTCGGCTTCGTCCGCTACCACGACGCCTACGGCGAGGGCGGGGCCTACCTCGACGCACCCGTCTGCGGTGCCACGGCCGACGGGGCGGCACAGGCGGACTGCCTGCGTCCCGAGAGCGGCCGGGTGACGAAGAGGTGGGTGGACGCCAACAGTGACTCGACCTCGTACCGCCTCGCCGTTCTCCGGGAGAACGCGCCGGGCCGCACCTACACGGTCGACCAGTCGTTCTACGACGCGGTGGACGTCGGCTCGGCCGTGGAACTGCGATTCTGGCGGGGCCGGGTGGCCGAGATCATCCACCAGGGGCACCGAACCGACCCGCAGACCACCCCGTGGGCCCTGATGTTCCGGATCGGGCTGCTGGTCGTGGCGGGCACGGCGCTGCTGGCCGGCGGCCTGGCCGGGGCGTTCCTGGGGGCGTGGAGGATGCAGGCGGTGATCCTGGTCCCGCTGTTCCTCCTCACCTGGGGCGTCGGTGCGCGACTGCTGGCCTGGCGCTGGCCACAGGCCCTCACCATGGGCCTGTCGGCGCTGGCCTGGCTGACCGCCGCCGCCCTGGCGACGGCCGTGGCCGTGGTGGCGGCGGAGGACTGAGCGGCCGGGACCGGCTCTGGGCGCAGCTGCGGGTGGGCATCGCGCTGGCCGAGCAGGCCTGGGCCGGCCCCGCTACGGCCTCCTGGCGCAGAACGGGGACAGGGTCAGCGGCAGGGGGTGGTCAGGGGCGGTCGAGCAGCAGCTCCACCCTGTCGAGTGCGGCCTGCGTGGACTCGATCAACTCGCTGTCCCCCTTGGCGATCCGCAGCCGCAGTGCCTCCTGTAGATGGGTCCGGGCCTGCGTGAGGTCACCGCGTTCCATCAGGTGTTTGCCGGTGTGCTGGAGTGCGAAGTCGAGGAGTTCCGGGTGCCGGGTTCGCGCGGTGTCCAGCGCGCTGCGGTAGAGCGCGTCCGCGGTCCGCACGTCACCGGCGTAGCGGTGCGCGTCGGCGAGGTTGAGTCCGGTGGCGACGACGGCCCGGGTGTTGCCCGTCTCCGTGGCGAGGTCGAGCGACTGGCGGAGGAGTGTACGGGCCTCCTCGTGGTGGCCCAGGCACAGGTGGCCGATGCCGATCCACCTGGTCAGGAGGCGGGCACGGGCGGGGTCGGTCCCCTCGGGCAGGGTGCGCAGTTCCCCGTGGAGCCGGCCGACCGCGGTGGTCAGCTCGTTCCGGTCGGTGGGGACCATCCGCAGGTCGTGGTCGTGAGTGATGAGGTGCTGGAGCACGTGGCCCTCCGTCGTTCGGTTCTCCACCCCGTGGGGTGAGAAGTGCCCACGCAGGAGAACGAGTTCGCGCGCTCCAGGTCGCCTGGAAGGCCCGGTCGATGGTTGGCGCCGTAGAGCTCCACGGGTCGGTGAGTCGGCGCGTCGGCGGGAGGGGAGGTGCGGACGGGGTGTCAGAATCGGCGGGTTCATGCCCATGACGGGAACACGGCGGGAACGCGACGGAACGCGACGGAACGCGACGGAACGCGTCGGGCCGCGACGGGACCACGTCCGAAGGAGCGAGCGATGAGTGGCGGCGGGGAGCGGCCGGAGCTGGGGCAGGTACCGGAGACGGCGCTGTGGACGCTGTGGCACCGGGCGGTGGAGGCGCGGCGGCCGGACACCGTGCTGCCGGACCCGAAGGCGGTCGAGCTGGTGGAGCGGATCGACTACCCGTTCGCGGCGCGGTTCGGGGAGAACGCTCTGGTGAGCCAGCTCCAGGCGCTGCGGGCCGCCTGCTTCGACCGCGAGGTGGCGGACTTCCTGACCCGCTGCCCGCGCGGCACCGTGGTCGGGCTCGGGGACGGCCTGGAGACCCAGGCCTGGCGTGTCGACAACGGGCGGGCGAGCTGGCTGTCGGTGGACCTGCCGGAGACGGTCGCGCTGCGGCGGCGGCTGCTGCCGCCGGACGAGCGGCACCGGATCGTCGCCCACTCGGCCACCGACCCGGGCTGGATGGACGAGGTGGACCCGTCGAACGGGGTGCTGATCAGCACCGAGGGCCTGCTGATGTACCTGCGGCCGCAGGAGGTCCGCGCGCTGATCGCGGCCTGCGCCGAGCGCTTCCCGGGCGGTGCGATGGTGCTGGACGCGGTGCCGCGCTGGTTCAGCCGGCGGGCCGTCGAGGGCAAGCTGCGGGACCGGTACTACCAGGCGCCGCCGATGCCGTTCGGGATGGACGCGGACGAACGCGGCGAGCTGGCCACCGCGCACCCGGGGGTCACCGACGTGCGCGAGGTGTACCCGGAGGGCGGGCGGTGGCCGGTGAGCGCCCTGCTGCCGTTCGCGCGCCGGATCAAGCAGCGCCCGTCCGTGGTCGCACTGCTTTTTGCCGAATCTTGAAGAAACGGTGGTCGAGCTGGAACCATGGCGCGGGGGCGTACGTCGTAACCACGGGTGATCGGCCGGGGGGACAGGCCGCCCGGCACGTTAGGCTCGTTTCCGGGGGAGCGGCCTGGGTGCCGCCATCGGACGAACTGCCGGGACGGGCACGCGGCTCCAGGGGGAGCGCGGCCGGTCCCGTCCTGCCACGGAGGGACTGGCCTTGCACATCGACGCCTGGATCGAGGGGATTCCGCCGACAGCGGTGTACGCCGTGGTCGGTCTGATCATCGGGCTGGAGTCGCTGGGCATTCCGCTGCCCGGCGAGATCGCCCTGGTCACGGCGTCCCTGATGGCGGTCAAGGGTGTGGTGAGCCCGTGGGGCGTCGCCATCTGCGCGATCGCCGGCGCGATCATCGGCGACTCGATCGGCTACTCGATCGGGCGCAAGGGAGGCAAGCCGCTCTTCGAGAAGCTGGGACGCAAGTTCCCCAAGCACTTCGGGCCCTCCCACCTGGCCACCGCCGAGCGCTCCTTCCAGAAGTGGGGCATGTGGGCGGTCTTCTTCGGCCGGTTCATCGCCCTGCTGCGCATCTTCGCCGGTCCGCTCGCGGGCGCGCTGAAGATGCCGTACTGGAAGTTCCTGATCGCCAACGTGCTGGGCGGTGTGGTCTGGGCCGGCGGCACGACGCTGCTGGTCTACAAGGTCGGCAAGAGCATCGAGCCCTGGCTGGCCCGGTTCTCCTGGGCGGGCCTGGGGGCGGCCCTGGTGATCGGCCTGCTCTCGGCCTGGATCATGAAGCGCCGCGCCGCCAAGACGCACGCCAAGATCGAGGCGGAAGAGGCCGCCAAGGCCGCCGCCGCGGCCAAGGAGCCGGTCGCCGACTGACCTCCCGTACGGCCGGTCGTCCGACCGGCCGTCCACAACCACCGTCGTGGTGCCCTCGGGCCCTCGGAGTAGCATCGGCCGGGTAGCTGCCGATCTTGCACTCTGGAGGGCCCGATGTCTTCGCAGCCGACCTGGGACGCCGTGGACGCCTACTTCTCCGAGCAGCTGGTCGGGCACGACCCGGTGCTGGAGGGCGCCACCGCCGCCGCCGACGCGGCCGGGCTGCCGAAGATCGCGGTCGCCCCCAACCAGGGCAAGCTGCTCCACCTGCTGGCAGTGACCCAGGGCGCGAAGCGGATCCTGGAGGTCGGCACGCTCGGCGGCTACAGCGCGATCTGGCTGGCCCGGGCGCTGCCCGCGGACGGCACCCTGCTCACCCTGGAGCTGGACCCCCGGCACGCCGAGGTCGCCCGGGGCAACCTGGCGGCCGCCGGGCTGGCCGGGGTCGCCGAGGTACGGGTCGGCCGGGCCGCCGACTCGCTGGCCGAGCTGGTCGAGCAGGGCGTGGAGCCCTTCGACCTGGTCTTCATCGACGCCGACAAGCCGAGCAACCCGGAGTACTTCCGCCGGGCGCTCCAGCTGACCAGGCCCGGCTCGCTGATCATCGTCGACAACGTGGTGCGCGGCGGCGCGGTCGCCGACGCGGACAGCACCGACCCGGCGGTGGTCGGCACCCGGGCGCTGCACGAGCTGATCGCGGCCGAGCCGACGGTCACCGCGACCTCGGTGCAGACGGTCGGCAGCAAGGGCTACGACGGCTTCACCCTGGCTCGCGTCCGGGGCTGACCCAGGGCGCGCGCCGCGAATCACGCGCCGCGAGCACGCGGCGGCGTCGCGACGGAACACGAACGCGACGGAACACGGGCGTTGCGACAGAACACGGACGTCGCGACGGAACACGAAGGAAACGGAGACATCGTGCGGATCGGACTGCTGGGAACCGGCCCCTGGGCGGAGCGGGTGCACGCGCCCGTCCTGGCCGAGCACCCCGGGCTGGAGTTCACCGGCGTCTGGGGCCGCCGACCGGAGGCGGCCGAGGCGCTGGGCGCCGCGCACGGCGTGCCCGGGTACGCGGACCTGGACCGGCTGCTGGCCGAGGTGGACGCGGTCTCCATCGCGCTGCCCCCGACCGTCCAGGCGGGCCTCGCCGTGCGGGCCGCCGAGGCGGGCTGCCACCTGCTGCTGGACAAGCCGGTCGCGCTGACGGTGCCGGACGCCGAGGCCGTGGCCGAGGCAGTGCGCGAGCACAAGGTCGCCTCGGTGGTCTTCTTCACCGTGCGCTTCGGCGGCGAGCAGATCCCGTGGATCGAGCGGCAGGCGGAGCTCGGCGGCTGGTTCACCGGCCGCTCGGACTGGCTCGGCTCGGTGTTCGCGCCCGGCAGCACCAGCCCGTACGCGGCCTCGCCGTGGAGGGTCGAGAAGGGCGCGCTGTGGGACGTCGGTCCGCACGCGCTGTCCGTCCTGCTGCCGATCCTGGGCGACGCGACGCACGTGACGGCGGCGGCCGGCCCGCTGGACACCGTCCACCTGGTGGTACGGCACGCCGGCGGCGCCTCCAGCACACTCGCGCTCAGCCTGACCGCGCCGCTCGCGGCCGGCGGGACGGGCATGGAGCTGCGCGGCGAGCACGGCGTGGTGCAGCTGCCCCCGCGCGGCGAGGGACCGGTCGCGGCGCTGCACCGGGCGCTGGACGCCCTGCGGGCCTCGGCGGCCTCCGGCGAGCCGCACCCGTGCGGGGCGGACTTCGGCCTGCGGGTGGTGGAGATCCTGGTCGGCGCCGAGCGTTCGCTGGCGACCGGCGCCACGGTGGCCGTCTGAGGCCCGCTGTCGGGCAGGGCCCTGACAGTCCCTGACAGTAGGGAAGGACGCCGGGCGGGGCACCCAGGTGCCCCGCCCGGCGTCGTCCGTCAGATGCCGAACGGCGCGGCGTACCGGACGGTGCCCGCGGGCAGCGGGTGGCCGGCGTCCAGGGCGAGGGCCATCAGCGCCTCGTCCGGGACCTCGATGCTCAGGCCGATGCCGTGGGCGGAGGCGCGGGTGAAGCCGAACCGCGGGTAGTAGTCCGGGTGTCCCAGGACGACGACGTGGCGCTCGCCCAGGTCCCGTGCCGCGTCCAGTGCGGCGCGGACGGCGGCGGAGCCGGCGCCGGTGCGCTGGTACGCGGGGAGCACGGCGCACGGGGCCAGGCACAGGGCCGGGACGTCGCCGATGTGGCAGCGGGTCAGCAGGGCGTGGCCGACGGCGGTGCCGTGCTCACCAGTGCCCTGCTCGTCGGTGCCGTGCTCGGTGGTGGCGACGAGGGACAGGCCCTCGATCCAGGAGGCGTCGGCGCGCAGCGCGTCGACGAGGTCGGCCTCGGCGGGAGTTCCGAAGGCGGCGAGGTTGATGTCGCGGATGGTCGGGATGTCGGTGCCGGTCTCGGCACGCGTGATCCAGTTGCGCATGGTGGACGGAGATCCGTTCCTGAGGAGTGTTCGTGCGGGCCCCGCGGGCTCACGCCCCCGGCGAGGCGGGACAGGAGGAGGTCAGGCCGCGGCCCGGGACGTGAGGGAGACCCGGACGCTGCGCATGGCGGCCTTGAGCGCGGTCATCAACCCCACCTCCCTCTTCTTCCTCTGCTCCTGCGTGCTCCTGAACGGCACGTACTGCGGACGAGTGTACCCGGTCCGCCCGGGTCGGTCCCGTCCGCCCGGTCCGCCCGGTCCGCCCGGTCCGCCCGGTCCGCCCGGTCGGTCTGGTCCCCTCGCTCAGGCGGGCGGCAGCGGCGGCAGCGGTGTCCCCGGTGGCGGGGTCGAGGACGGGCGGCGGTCGGTGGGGCGGCTCGGCGGGATGACAGGGGCGCGGAAGTCGCGCGGGCCGGTCCACAGCGCCGGGACGGCGTCGCTGCGCCGGGCCAGTTCGTACGCCAGCGCCTCGTAGTTGACCCGCCAGCCGTGGAAGTGCGCCCAGGCGTCCTCGACCGGGCGCTCGCGCGGGAACCCGGCCGCGGTGATCATCGCGACGGCGCCCAGGTACTCGGCGTAGGTCAGCCGGATCGGGATGTCCGGGTCCGGGTCCGCTTCGAAGTCGATCCGCAGCGAGCGGCCGATGTCGCGCATCGCGGTGAAGCCGGCCCGGATCACCAGCCGGGCCTCGGGCGGGGCCGAGCGCGGGCAGAGCGCCAGGTGCAGGGCGGCGGCGTCCATCACGGCGATCAGTCCGACCACCCAGCTGCGGTGGGGCTGCGGGGAGCGGAAGGAGAGCAGCACCGGGTAGTTGGAGTGGCTCTCGCCGATGTCGGCGGCCAGCCGCTCCCAGTCCCGGTAGAGCTGGGGGAGCGCCGTCTCGGTGTCCACCAGGGACTGGCGGGCCAGCAGCTCGGGGCCCCAGGCGGGCTCGCCGGCCCGGGACTGCAGCAGGGTCACCTCGGTCTCGCGGCGCTGGTAGGCGGCGTAGAGGGTCGGCAGGTAGGCGATCTGGAGGGCGATGACCAGCGGGCCGCTGGCGGCGGCCAGGAAGTCGATCGCGGAGAGGTGGAGCCGCTCGCCGCTCGCGAAGCCGAGGGTGAACAGGCTGGACCCGGCCTCGCGCACGGAGACCGACCAGCTCAGCTCGGAGGTGCCGTGCAGCAGCAGGGTGTAGGCGGTCAGCATGCAGCTGAGCCAGACGCCGAGCATGCCGAGGAGCACCAGCGGCGCCAGCCAGGTGAGCGCCCGGTCCTGCGCGAGGTAGCCGCGGTTCGGCCCGGCGGACAGCCGCAGCAGCGTGCGCAGCACCCGCCAGAGCCGCATCACCAGCGCCGAGTAGAGGCCGCGCGGAACGACCAGCGTGCGCAGGATGCTGCCGATGATCAGCAGGAGCAGCAGCGTGCCGAGCGCGGTCTGGATCATCCTCATGGCGCCATTCTGGCGGCACGCCGGGGCTGCCGCGGACCGGGTTCCGCGCGGGCGGGCGTCCGCGGGCTGTTCGTCCACGGTCCGCGGCCCGCCCGTCGGACGCTCACGTCCCACCCGTCGAGCGCAGTATGACCATGATCACACCAAAGCCAGGCATACGTACTGATGTTCTCATCACGTCTATGTGTACGGAGGGTCAGCCCACGAGCGAATCGGAGACCGGACTGTGCGTGCTCAGCAAGACGGCGGGGCCGAAGACGTGGCCGAAGACGGGGCCGGGGAGACGGCCGAGGGCGTGGCCGAGGAGACCGCCGAGAAGACCGCCGGCGAGACCGCCGAGAAGGAGACGCCCGGGCGCCGACGCCGACGTTTCCTGCCGCGCCCGCGCCCCCGGCCGTTACGCGGGTCGCGTCCGTTCCGGGGCCGGCGCCCGTCCCTGCGGATCGACTACCCGCGCCGCGGCCGGCGCGGCGTCCGCCGCTGGCTCCCGTCCTGGCGGCAGCTGCTGCTGGTGGCCGGGACGGGCGCGGCCGGGCTGAGCGGCTGGCTGCTCTGGTTCTACGCGCACACCGCCGTCCCGGAGGACCTGAACTCCTTCGCCACCCAGCAGAACAACGTCTACTACTGGGCGGACGGCAGCGAGATGGCGCGGATCGGTCCGACCAACCGGCAGGAGGTGCCGCTCGGCCAGGTGCCGGAGCCGGTGCAGTGGGCGGTGCTGGCCGCCGAGAACGAGACCTTCTACGACGACCCGGGCATCTCCGTCACCGGCATCGGGCGCGCCGTCGTCCAGATGGTCACCGGCGGTGAGACCCAGGGCGGATCCACCATCACCCAGCAGTACGTCAAGAACATCTACCTGAACCAGCGCCAGGACATGTCCCGCAAACTCAGCGAGATCGTCATCGCGATCAAGCTGGACGACCGGATGAGCAAGCAGGACATCCTGGCCGGCTACCTCAACACCAGCTGGTTCGGGCGCGGCAGTTACGGCATCGAGCGCGCCGCGGCGGCGTACTACGGCAAGGACGTCTCCCAGCTCGACCCGAGCGAAGGCGCCTTCCTGGCCGCGCTGTTGAAGGGCGCCGGGCAGTACGACCCGGCGGTCAGCGCGGAGAACCGGGAGCGCGCCGAGGAGCGCTGGTCGTGGATCCTGGACCGGATGGTGGAGGTCGGCAAGCTGTCCGCCGCCGAGCGCGCCAAGTACACCGTGTTCCCCGAGCCCAGGCCGCAGCCGAAGTCGGCGGGGCTGAGCGGCCAGACCGGGTACCTGGTGGACATGGCCCGCGCCTACGTGGAGAGCCACAGCGACATCACCCCGGCCCAGTTCGACCTCGGCGGCCACCAGATCCGCACCACCTTCGAGAAGCCGAGGGTCGACGCCCTGGCCGCCGCCGTACGGGAGGGCACCGCGGGGATCGACCCGGAGAACCGGGAGGCCGACAAGCTCCTGAAGGTCGGCGCCGCCTCGGTGGCCCCGGACGGCCGGATCGTCGCGCTCTATGGCGGCACCGACTACCTCAAGCAGGGCTTCAACAGCGCCAACACCACCACGGTGCCGATCGGTTCGGCCTTCACACCGGTGGTGTACGCCGCCGGGCTCGGCCAGGGAGTGCAGCGCCAACGGGGCGGCGACCGCACCCCGGTGACGCCCGCCACCCCCTACAACGGCGACGACGGGGTGAACGTGATGACCCCGGAAGGGCCGTACTGGGGACGGGACGGGAAGATCGTCAAGACCGCCAACGACGGCAGGCGGAACTGGGGCACGGTCACCCTGCGGAACGCGGTCGAACAGTCCGTCAACGGGCCGCTGATGCAGCTCGGCATGGACGTCGGCCTGGACCGGGTGCAGAAGACCGCCACCGACCTCGGCCTGCTCCCCAACAGCCTGGGCGAACTCGTCCCCGCCCTCGGCGTCGGCAACTCCACCCCCAGCGCCGTCCGCACCGCCGACGCGTACGCCGCCTTCGCGGCCGGCGGCAGCCACACCGACCCGTACTCCGTCCTCAGGATCTCCCGCAACGGCGCCCAGCTCCCCCTGCGCCTGCCCGCCGCCACCCAGGCACTGACCCCGTCGGTCGCGGCCGAGGTGGACGCGGCACTCAAGGGTTCCGTCCGCGACGGAGCCGCCAAACCGGCAGCGGAGGCCGGCCCCGGCCTGGCCGCCAAACCCGGCACCACCGCGGACCGTACGGCAGGGTGGTTCGTCGGCTACAACGGGCAGCTGTCGACGGCGGTCACCATCTTCCGCGCGGACCTGAAGGACATGAAGCTGCTCTCCCTCGAAGGCCTCGGCGGCGCCACCCCGGACACCTCCGACGCCGCCCTCCCGACCCGCATCTGGAGCACCTACATGAAGACGGCGGCACAGTAGGCCGGTCGGCTGCCGGGCCCGAGACCCTCGCGGGCCCGGCAGCCACGCCTTGCCGTCGTGTCGTTCCGGCCGGCGGCCGAGGTGCCGCCGCGAGCCGGGCGCAAGACAATTCCGGGGACCGGGCGCGGGGGACCACCTACCCTCCGGGCAACGGAGCGAAAGGGGTGGGGAGTTGTACGGCGAGCTGGTCTGTGACGAGGGGCCCATCAGCGTCGTTGTGACCGATCCGGGCCCGCACGTCCTGGAGGTCGCGAAGGCCGTCAGGCGACGGACCGGGCTCAGCCTGTGGCACGGCAAGCTCCTCCTCGGGAGGCTTCCCGCGACCATCCTCGACGACGTGACCTCGGACCTCGCCGAGGCCGTAGCGGGCGAGCTGCGCGCGGCCGGGGCCAGCGTCGAGGTGCGGCGCTGAAGGAGGGCAGGTCGTCGCCGTCCGCCGTCGTTGGCTACACACGGCCCGCGGACACAACCTGGTCCGTGAGGGCAGCACACAGTAGGTCGCGAAGCCAGGCTGTGGATCCGCGCTGAGGCTTTGCCCCGTGTCCTTCCACCCGTCTGCCCCAGGCCGACCGATGCCCGAGGTAGATCGGCATCACGACTCGCCCGTCCATCTGCTTGTCGGACTGATCTGACAAGATCATGGATGGGACAGGTCGTGCCGAAGGGGGAACCGTGGGAAGTTCGTTGCACGTGGGCAGTGTGCTCAGGTACGCGGCTACGAAGGACGCGACGCCGGCGACCGTCGACGGATTCGACAACTTCTACTTCGTCACTGAAAGCCCCGGCCGGCCACGCGCCCAGCTCGAAAAGGGCATCAACCCCATGGCCAAGGTCAAGACGGTGGCCGGGCTGCGGCGACCGGCTGTGATGATCCGGTCGAGCCCTTGGAAGGCGGGCTCGGAACAGACTCCGTGGCACGACGTGTTCGACGTGGACAACGGACATGTCCGCTACTTCGGTGACCACAAGCCCGAAACGATGAAGCCGGTCGGTGGCACCACGGGTAACGCGGCGCTCCTGGAGGCCTTCGACAGCCACCAGGCACCCACGCCCGAGGGAAGGGCTGCTGCCGCGCCGCTGCTGCTCTTCCGTTCCGTCCCGCACAACGGCAGGGACAAGGGCCAGGTCCAGTTCTGCGGCGCGGCCTTGATCGAACGGGCAGAACGTGTCGTCCAGTGGGGAGGCGCGACGAAGACGACGTTCACCAACTACGTGTTCGATCTCGCGGTCATCGACCTCACCGAGGAGGACGACAAACTGTCCTGGGACTGGATCACCGCCCGTCGGGACCCTGGCCGGTCCGATGCCGAGATCCTGAAGCTGGCACCCGCAGCATGGCGAGGTTGGGTCAAGCACGGTCACTCGGTCCTGCCGAAGGTGCGTCGGCGGGTGGCCCGCAGCCAGGTGGTCAAGGTGCGTGACCAGCGCCCGACGGCCGGCAGTTCCATCGAGGCGGACCTTCAGGCGGTCTACCAGCGGTTCGACGACGACAAGCACGCCTTCGAGATTCTGGCAGCGGTCGTCGCCGAGAAGGTGATGCGCGGCTCCGGTCACAGCTACAAGGAGGGTTGGCTCACCCGTCGTTCCGGCGACGGTGGTGCCGACTTCGTCGGGCGGCTCGATCTTGGCAGCGGCCTGGCCGGCACGAAGCTGGTCGTCCTCGGGCAGGCCAAGTGCATCAAGCCGGACAGCCTCGTATCGGCCGAACAGATCGCACGCGTGGTGGCCCGTCTCAAGCGGGGCTGGATCGGCGTGTACGTCACCACCGGCTCCTACTCCGAGCCGGCGCAGTTGGAGATGGTCGAGGACCAGTACCCGGTGGTTCTGATCAACGGGCAGGACCTGGTCAGGGAACTGCGCGAGATTGCCGTCCAGGATCATGGCGGGGATCTCATGACGTGCGTCGACGCCCTGTTGAGCAGCCGATCCCCGGAGGTGCTCAACCGCAGGCCCGAGGAGATCCTTCTCGCCTGAACACCCAGGAGGAGGAGCCCGTGGAGTCGGCGGGACGGCGACGGCGGGGCAGGAGCGGTGGCCGCTGTTCATCGGAATCCGGATTAGGGTCGTGGGCGGGCCGAGGGCGGTCGTGGGCTCTGAGGGACTGAAGCGGATGCAGCGGATGAAGATGACGTTCGGGCTGTTGGGGCCCCTGGCGGTCGCCGTGGACTCCGTGCCGCAGGCGTTGCCGCGGGCCGCTGTGTTGCGGGGGCTGTTGGGGGTCCTGCTGCTGGCGGAGGGGGAGCGGCTGTCGGTGGGGCGGCTGCTGGAGCTGGTGTGGGCGGGGCAGGCGGACCGGGTGGGCCGGGGTGCGGTGCACACCGGGATGTCGCGGCTGCGCGGCTGGCTCGGCGGGTTCGGGGACGAGTCGGTGGTGCTGGAGTCGGACGCGCAGGGGTACCGGCTGGTGACCGGGCCGGGGGCGGTGGACCTCGGGCGGTTCCGCGGGTTCGCCGCCGACGGGGCTATGGCCGGGGCGATCGGGCTGCGGCGCGGGCCGGTGCTGGCCGGGCTGGAGCGGGTGAACCGGGAGGACCCGCTGGTGGCCGCCGTGGAGGACGAGGTGCGTGCCACGGTCCTGGCCCTGGCCCGGGCCGCGCAGGCCGACGGGGCGGCCCGGACGGCCGTTCCCGCGCTGACGGCGCTCGCCGAGGAGTACCCGTACGACGAGCCGGTGCAGGCCGCCCTGTTGGAGCTGCTGGCGGCGGACGGGCGGGCGGCGGAGGCGTTGCGCCGCTTCCAGGCGTTGCGCCGGCGGCTGTCCGAGGAGCTGGGGATCGAGCCGGGCGAGCAGGTGCAGGGCGTCTTCCTGGCGCTGCTGGCGCACGACCGGGAGGACGCCCGCGCCGTTCCGGGGCGGTCCCGGGTGCCTTCCCAACTCCCGCGCGACATCCCGGACTTCACCGGTCGTGACGAGCAGGTGCGGCTCGTCCTGGACGCCCTGGCGGCCGGTCGGGTGCCGGTGATCGCCGGGATGGGCGGCATCGGCAAGACGGCGCTGGCCGTCCACAGCGCCCACCGCGCCGCCGTCGACTACCCGGACGGCCGGCTGTACGCGGACCTGCGCGGGGCCGACGAGACGCCCGCCGACCCGGCCGGTGTCCTCGCCGCCTTCCTGCGCGCCCTGGGCGCGGACCCCCGGGAGATCCCGGCCTCCCTGGAGGAGCGTTCCGCGCTGTACCGCACGCTGCTGGCCGGCCGCCGTACGCTCGTCCTGCTCGACAACGCCGCCGGGGAGCAGCAGATCGGCCCGCTGCTCCCGGGCACGCCGGCGGACCCGGCCGGGCACGGGCCGGACCGCCCGGCCGTCCTGGTCACCAGCCGCGCCGCGCTCACGGCGCTGCCCGGCTCGCACCTCGTCGACCTGCACGAACTCGACGCGCCCCACGCCCGGACGCTGCTGCGCCGCATCCTCGGGGACCGCCGGGTCGCCGCCGAACCGGTGGCCGCCGCCCAGATCGTCGAGCTGTGCGGCGGCATGCCGCTGGCCGTCCGCATCGCCGGGGCCCGGCTGGCCGCCCGGCCGCGCTGGACCCTGGCCCGGCTCGCGCACCTGCTGCGCGACGAACGGCGCCGGCTCGACGAACTGGCCGCGGGGAACCTGGCCGTACGGGCCGGCTTCGCCGTCGGCTACGCCCGGCTGCCGGAGCCGACCCGCCGGACGTTCCGGTTGCTCGGACTGCTCGACGCGCCCGACTTCGCGCCGTGGGTCGCGGCGGCGGTGGCCGACATCCCGCCGGAGCGGGCCGAGCGCCAGCTGGAGGAGCTGATCGACGCCCAGCTCCTCCAGGAGACCGGCACGGAGCCGCACCTGCGCTACCGCTTCCACGACCTCGTCCGGCTGTACGCGCGCGAGCACGCCGAGGCCGCGGACGAGCCGGCCGCCCGCACCGCCGCGCTCGGACGGGCCTTCGGCGCCTGGCTCTGGCTGGCCGAGCAGGCGGCCGACCAGGTGCCCGGGCCGTGCTTCGCGCCGATCCACGGCACCGCGCCGCGCCACCCGATGCCGTCCGGCGTCGCGGCGGCGCTGCTGGACGACCCGATGGCCTGGTTCGACGCCGAGCAGCCGGCCCTGGACGCGAGCGCCCGGCAGGCCGCCGCGCTGCGCATGGTGCCGGTGGCCTGGGACCTCGCCGCCTGCCAGGAGAAGTACTGCGACGTGCGCGGCCTGTACGACGAGTGGCGCACCACCCACCTGGCCGTCCTCCAGGCCTGCCGGACGGCCGGTGACGGCCTGGGCACCGCCGTGCTCACCCGCGGCCTGATCGAGGTGACGACCTGGACCACCCCGGCCGACGGCTCCGGCACGGCCGTCGACCTGGCGGACGGCGCCCAGACGATGGTCGCCCTGGAGGAGCGGGCGCGGCACCTGCGGCGCCTGTTCGAGGAGGCCGGGGAGGTGCGCGGGGCCGCCGACGCCCTCGTCCTGACGGCCTGGAGCCTGGTCGCCCAGGGCCGCGCGCAGGAGGCCCTGGACGCCGGCCACCGTGCCCTGGACCTCGCCACCGCCCACGACCACCCGGGCGGCGAGGCCCGGGCGCACCAGATCATCGCCATCGCCCACGGGGAGACGGACCTCGACCGCACGATCGAGCACCTCACCGAGACGCTGCGGCTGGCGCGGCTGATCGGCAACACCCGCTTCGAGGCGACCGCGATCCAGTTCCTGGGAGCCGCCCACGGCCGGGCCGGCCAGGTGGAGCGGGGCGGCGAGCTGCTCCTGCGCTCGCTCGCCATGGCCCGCTCGCTCAAGGACCGCTACGTGGAGGCGTTCTCGCTGCTGTACCTGGCCACGCTGTACGCGGCCACCGGCGACGGCCGCGCCCGGGAGACGGCCGAGGCCGCGCTGGCCATCGCCCGCCGCTTCGACCTGGGGCACCACCTCGCCCAGGCCCTCGGCATCCTCGGGGAGCTGGACCTGGCGGCGGGGGACCACGCCTCGGCCGTCGCCCACCTGGAGGAGTCCGTGCTGGTGTGGCGCGCCCGCGGCTGGCGCTCCTTCCTCGCGGAGGCGCTCCGGGCGCTCGGCCGGGCCTACGAAGCGGCCGGGCTGCCGGAGTCGGCCGCGCGGGTGCTCACGGAGGCGCGGGAGCTGAGCGACGTCCGGTAGCGGCCGGGCCGGGGCCGTTGCCGGGGCCGTACCGGTCGAGGGCCGCAGCCGTCAGTGATTGGTAAGCGATCGGTAAGCGCCCCTGCCTAGGCTCGATCCCCACGGCACGGGACAGGCGTACGCGTCAGTCCCGTACGCGCCGCATGGGCTGCCGGTCGGGTCCGCGCAGGGGACGGACCCGGCCGGAGGTGCGGCCGTCGGGACCGCGGCATCCGCCGGTGCGCGACATCTGTCGGCCGACGGGATCCGTCGCCCGGGCCGGGGCTCAGGCGAGGGCGGCGTCGAGGAAGGCGTGCCAGGCGGCGTGGACGCGCCGGGCGTGGGACCCGTCGGAGCTGTCGGAGCTGTCGGACTCGTCGTCGACCCCGGCGAGCAGGTCCAGCAGCAGGCCGCGGAGGACGGCGAGCACCACGGTGGGGTTCGCCCGGGTGCCGTCGAGGACGCGTTCCAGCGGTGGCAGCCACTCCTCCAGCGAGGCGGTGCCGAAGTCCGGCCACGGCTCGCGCCGGCCGAAGGCGCGGACGTACCCCTCGAAGAACAGCCGCAGTGCCCCTCGGTGTTCGGGCTGCGTCAGCCACTCCCAGAGCAGGTCGAGGGTCTCGCGGGCGCTGCCGCCCTCGGCCTCGGACCGTTCCAGCAGCGCGAGTTGCTCGGCCCGTCCGACCGCCAGGACCTCCCGGACCAGTTGCTCCTTCGAGCCGAACAGGTACAGCAGCACGCGCGGGCTGGAGCCGATCCCGGCCGCCAGGGGGCGGAGGGAGAGGTCGGACACGCTGTGCTCGGCGACGTAGCGGACGGTCGCCGCGAGGAGGTCCTCGCGGCGCGGGGACGGCTGCCGGGCCGACGCGCGCCGAGGGGATGACGGATGAGGCGACGGGCGGGAGGGCGCGTTGGTGGGAGCGGACACGTGCTCTATCGTTTCACTGAAACGAGTGTTTCAGTGAAAGGGGACGCCGCATGGCCGCCACCGCACCCGGAGCCGCGACCATCCGCGAGGCCCTCCGGCCCGGAGACCTGGGCGCCGTCTCCGCCCTGCACGGCGTCCTCTACTCCCGCGAGTACGGCATGGACGCGACCATGGAGGCCTATGTCGCCGCCGGGATGGCCGAGTTGGTGCTGGCCCGGGCCCGTGAGGGCGGCGCGGCACCCGGCCGCCTGTGGGTCGCCGAGATCGACGGCCGGGTGGTCGGCGCCACCGGTCTCGTCCGGGCGGAGGAGCGCCCCGGCTGGGGCCAGCTGCGGTGGGTGATCCTCGACCCGGACGCCCGGGGCCGGGGGCTGGGCCGCCGGATGCTGGAGACGGCCCTGGACGAGGCCCGGGCCCGTGCGTACGAGGGCGTGCTGCTCTGGACGGTCGAGGGACTCGGCGCCGCCCACCACCTCTACGCGACGGCCGGGTTCGAGCTCACCGTCTCCCGCCCGGCCCGCAAGTTCGGCGTCGACGCGGTCGAGCAGCGGATGGACCTGCGGTTCTGAGGGGACGGCGGTCGGGCGGGCGCGCGGGTTCGCCCCCGTGCTCGGCGCGCGCCGTCGCCCACTGCTGTCCCGTCCTGCGGTTCCCGGTGCTCAGATCTTCACGGTGAGCCAGGCGCCGAGGCCGCTGCAGCCGCGCGCGTCGTAGGTGGTGCTGCGGTACCCGGCCGGGATCGGCGAGTACGGGCAGGTCCAGACGCCGTTGCGGACCAGCTCGTGGTACCAGGCGCCGACGCCGCTGCACCCCTGGGAGTCGTAGTTCGTCAGCACGTAGCCGGAGACGATCGGCGAGCCGGAGCAGGTCCAGAGGCGGTCCTGCGCGGGCCGCTGGTACCACGAGCCGTGGTTGTTGCAGCCGCCGGCGTTGTACATGGTGATGACGTAGCCGGCCGGGACGGGCGCCCCGGAGCAGCTCCAGCCGCCGGCTGCGGCGGCCGCCGGGGCTGAGGAGGCCGCGGAGGCCGTGCCGGCCGCCGTCGTGCCGGTGAGGGCGGCCGCGAGCACGGCGACCGTGGCGGCCGCCCTCCCCGTACGGGTCATCAGCTTGCGGAGGATCGTGGTCACGGCGACACCGTTCCGATCGGTCGTCTCCCCGCCGTCGGTGCGGCGCGGGGAGGGTGTAACAGCGGGGACGCGCCGCACCTTAGCGGCGGTGATCAGGTCGCTGATAGATCCAGATCGATACATCGACTGACCTGACCGAAAACGATCCCAACTGACCGTCATGGCGCGGCCCGGCCATGCTCCGGACGGCGGTCGCCGGATGCGTCCGGTTGGTCGTCCCACGCGCCGCCCGCCCCTGCCCGGACCTCCCGCAGGACCGTCCCGCTGACCAGGGCGTTCGGGCGGATCCGGCAGGAAATCCGTCACGCTCCGTAGTGCTTCCGATTGCCGCGCGCCTCCGGCCGGAGAAATCTTGTGGATGCTCGACCGCCCGATTTCTCCCGATTCTCCCAAGGAGCCCCACGTGTCATTCCCAGCCCGTCCTCGAACCCGCCCGTCCGCCTGGCCGGCGACCGTCGCCGCCTTTCTCTCCCTCTCCGGGATCTGGACCGGAGCCGTGACGGCCGAGGCCGTTCCGACGCCGTCCGCCCTGCCGGCGGCCGCCGGTATCACGGCCACCGGTCAGACGCCCGGCGCCTATTCGGACTGGACCTTCAACACCACCGACACCGTGACGGACGTCGACTTCCGCAACACCGTGGTCACCAGTCCGGGAGACGGCGACGTGTACTGGGCGCACCAGTTCAACTTCGACGGGAACCTCTCCTACACCGGCTTCCAGCTCGGCAAGCAGAACAGCGGACAGTTCCTCTGGTCGACCTGGGCCGACAAGGACCTCCAGTTCAAGGACGGGACCGAGGGCTCGCACTGCTGGAACAACGAGGGTGAGGGTCAGCACCTGCAGTGCTCCAACACCACCGTCAACCACGGCCGTCCCGTCACCGGGGACACCTACGCCTTCCACGTGGAGATCGACCCCGTGACCCACTGGGCGAAGGTCACCGTGAGCGACGAGACCGCCGGCACCAGCTTCGTCCTGGGCGAGGCCCTGCTGCCGAACTCCTCGAAGATCCAGCACAGTTGGAGCAGCTGGGTGGAGTACTTCGACTGGAACGACTCCCGGTACGTGTGCGACGACAACGCGTACGCCGAGAACCGGTGGGGCAAGATGACCGGCAACGGCGGCACCCTCACCGCCGAGAACACGGGAACGTCGACCAGCGGCACCTGTCAGGACATGGTCCGGCAGCAGAAGCAGGACGACGGGACGCTGATCACCGAGACCGGTCTCGGCCAGTCCGCCCGCTGGCCCCTGCGCTTCACCAACGGCGCCTGTCTGGACCGCGGCGGCGCCACCGGCGTGATCACCTACGGCTGCGCCGAATCGCCCAACGGCAACCAGCTGTTCGTCTTCGCCCGCGACGGCAGCATGCGCAGCGCCGAGGGCAACGAATGCCTGGCCGCGCCGTCCTCCGTCGGCGGTCAGATCACACCCGCCGCGTGTGACGGCTCGGCCGCCCAGCAGTGGACGTACGACGTGATGAACGAGGCCGTGGTGAACTCCACCGGCTGGGCCATGACTTCCAGCACCTCCGGGGGCAGCGGCGACCCGGTGACCGCGCAGGTCTTCGACGGGCGCGCCGAGCAGACGATCACGCCCTTCGAGGTGTGACGAGCCACCAGGTGCCAACGCCCCACGAGGTGTCATGAGGTACGAGCTGTCAACGCCCTACGGGGGGTGAACGAGCCGACCCGCCCACGGCCGCGCCGGAACACCCGGCGCGGCCGTTCGTACCCACCCTCTATGATCCCGCCCGGGGGGAAGGTCGCTGAGCTGGGGTACGACACCGCTGTGTCCGCTCTCCCCTCGGGGGCGCACACCCGCGTCGCCGATTCGACGACCGGGAGACGAACACTCGGTGATACTCACTCAACGCCTGGGCCGCGGGCTGCTCGCCGGCGCCTCGGCGCTCGCGCTGGCACTGCTGCCCGCGGGCCTCGCACCCACCACGGCGGCCGCCGCACCCGTCGGCTCAGCACCCAGCGGCTCAGCACCCGCCGGCTCAGCACCCGGCGCACCGGCCGGTGACGGGTCCGGCCCGGCCCCGGTGGACCTCACCACCACGCGCGCCTTCGCGGACACCTTCCGGCTGGACCCGGCCCAGGACACCGACCCGCTGTACGGGCTGAACGTCGGCCTCGACGCCCGGCAGTCGCCCCCGCCCGGGCAGCACGGGATCTCCTACACCCGGGTCTCCGGCCGCTGGGACACCTCGACCGCGCCCGACCAGTGGTTCGTCCAGACCAGTCATCCGGACCACCCCGACAGGCTGCTGTTCGCCAAGGGCGTCTCCGCGATCATGCTCGGCGCGCCCGCCGTCGCGGACGGCACCGGCCACTACACCGTCTCGACGGTGGTCGACCCGGTCGTCGGCGACACCGGCGGCGCCGACTGGGGCTCGATCGTGCTGAGCCGCAGCCACCGCGGCAACGGCTACGTGACCGGCGGCGACGTCGACCTCGGCCTGACCGTCACCTCGGGCGGCAAGCTCGCCCTCTTCCACGGTGGCGGCGGCGAGAACCCCTTCTGGACCGGCACGGTGGCGCCCACGGCGCAGTACGCCGTCTCGCTCACCGTCTCCACCGGCGCCGACCGCGCCGTCACCCTGACGGTGAACGGCACCCCGTTCACCGTCTCCGCGCCGGCCGGGGTGACCCGCTGGCCGGGCAGCGAGTTCCTCTACCTCGGCGCGTACCTCTCCGACCCGAACCGCGTCACCACCTTCGGTGACGGCGCCGGCCACGGCCTGAACGTCAGCCGGATCGACACCAGCGCCACCCGCAGCGCCAAGCCGTTCGTCGACACCTTCGACGGCGCGCCCAACGCCACCGCCGACCACGGCCTCAACCAGGACCTGGCTGCCCGCCAGCCGAGCCTGATCTCCGCCAACTACACCGCCGTGTCGGGCGTCAAGGGCCTGGCCCTCGACCCGCCGGCGGGCTCGGTGCAGGTCAACAGCCCGGCCCACCCGAACGTGCTCTCCTTCCCCAAGGGCACCTCGGCGGTCCGCCTCAACAAGCCGGCCACCTCGGACGTCCAGAGCGGCGCCTACACGGTGCACGCCGTCCTGACCCCCGTGGTCGGCAGCACCTCCGGCCAGGACTGGGCCTCCCTCGCCGTCGGCAACGCCTCGGGCGGCACGGGCGCCGTCGACGCCGAGGACATCGCGCTCGGCCTGCGCGTCCAGGCCGACGGCGGGCTGACGCTCTTCCAGGGCGGCACCCCGACCGCGCTGCCCGCCGTCCAGCCGGCCGGCTCCTACGAGGTGTCGGCCGCGCTGGCGACCGGCGACCGGCAGCAGGCGACCGTCAGGGTCAACGGCACGACGGTGTTCTCCGGCCGCACCGCCGCCAAGCTGCCCCGCGACGGCTACGTCTCGCTCGGCGCCCACCACTCGGCGGCCGGCCAGGTCACCACGGCGGACGACCTGCGGGTCTCCATGCTGGGCGGGCTCGGCTACTACGGGTTCTTCGACATCCGGGACCCGAACGAGCCGAACTTCAGCGCCAACCACGCGCCGGAGGTGGCGCAGTGGACCAACTTCAACAACTACCTGCGCGACCAGGACCCCCGCCTGGAGTTCCTGGACCAGTGCCGGCCGGCCGCCTGCGTGATCGACCTCAACCAGGAGACGGTGGTCCCGCGTTCGCCGGGTTCCTGGGCCGTCGACCCGAACCCGAACGCCGCGCGGAACCTCCTGAACCTGGTGCGGCGCATCGGGCCGAACATCGACAAGATCGGTGCCGTCGACGTGAGCGACGAGCCCTACTCGCACGGCCTGAGCCCCGCGCAGGTCCAGACGCAGGCGGAGCAGATCAGGGCCGCGTTCCCGGACAAGACGCTGATCATGAGCCTCGACCGCTGGAACGCCGAGCAGACCGCGCCGATCCCGTCCACGGTCGACATCGTCGGCTTCGACTACTACTGCGAGGGCCGCGGCGAGATCCAGCGGCTGCTGGCGAACCTGAAGACCTTCCTCTCCTCGCCGGACCAGCACCTGATGCTCTTCCCGGAGTCCACCAACGAGTACCGGGTCGCCGACGGCTGCTACTCCGGCAAGACCGACGCCGACATCGCGGCGTACAACGCCGAGTACCGCGCGATCGCCGCGCAGGACCCCCGGGTCGTCTACCTGCAGAACTTCCGCTGGCTCGGCCCGGACCAGCCGAACAAGGTGCCGCTGACCGTCGCGGCGCAGAAGAGGATCGGCAAGGCCGTGGTCGACGCCACGCCCACGCCGGCGCCCGCCTCGGTGGGCGTGTACCGGCCCTCGGACGGCAGCTTCGGCCAGGCCGCCCACAACGGCTGGTACACCGGCCAGGCCGTGTTCGGCGGCGGGGGTGGCGACGTCGTCCCGCTGACGGGCCACTGGAACGGGCCGGGCACCGACACCGTCGGCGTCTACCACCGCGACACCGCGACCTTCCAACTGTCCTACGACAACGCCACCGTGGCCGCCACCTTCCCGTTCGGGGCCCCCGGTGACGTCCCGCTGGTCGGCGACTGGAGCGGGCAGGGACGGAGCACGGTCGGCGTCTACCGGCCCAGCGACCAGTACTTCTACCTGTCCGACGACAACGCCACCGTCAGGTACCGGATCAAGCTGGGCAACGAGGGCTGGAAGCCGCTGGTCGGCGACTGGGACGGCAACGGCACCACCACCGTCGCCGTCTACGACCCGCAGACCCAGACCTTCTACCTGAACGACTCCAACGAGACGGAACACCCGCGCCCGGGCGTCAGGTTCGGCAACCCCGGCGACCGCCCGGTCAAGGGCGACTGGGACGGCAGCGGCAAGGAGACCATCGGCGTGTACCGGCCCGGCGACCAGACCTTCTACGGGGCCGCCGAGAACTCCGACCTGGTGGTCTACAGCAGGAAGTTCGGCAACCCGGGCGACATCCCGCTGGTGGGCAACTGGGGCTGACACCCCGTCCGCCCGCCCGGCACGGCGCCCTCCCGACCGCCGCGCGGCGGTCGGGAGGGCGCCTTCGGGCCGGCCGCACGGCGCGGGTCAGCAGCGCCCCTCGCCGAGCATGATCCGCGCGATCAGCTCCTGGCGGCTGCCCACCCCGGTCTTGGTGAACACCGACTTCAGGTGGTCCTGCACCGTGTACGGCGTCATCGCGAGGGCCCGGGACACGTCCCGGGTGTCGCCGCCGCGCACCAGCAGCAGCGCCACCTCCCGCTCGCGGGCGGTCAGCCCGTACGCGGCCAGGTACAGCGGCATCACCTCGGCCGGCGAGGCGGGCGAGGCCACCACCGTCACCGCGCCCGCCGCCCCGCCGTCGCGCAGGGCGGAACCGTGCAGCAGGTACCAGCGGTCGTCCCGGCTCCACACCCGCACCGGGGCCTGCGGGACGGGCAGCCCGTGAGCCGCCCGGCGGGCCTGCTCGGCGGCCATCGCCACGCCGGTCGGGACGGTCAACGAGGTCGGGGTGGGGTCGGCCAGCCGGGCGAGCAGCTCCTCGGCCGGTCCGGACAGCGCCTGCAGCCGGTTGCGCCGGTCCAGCACCAGCACCGCCGGCCCGGCATCCGCCTCCTCGGGCGGGCCGGCCGGTACGTGACAGGCCCTCAGCGCGTGGCCCAGGTGCCGGGCGGCGGCGTCGGCGAGCTGCCGCTGGCCCTCCAGGTACGGACCGCGGTCCGGAGCCCGCAGGAACGCCGCGCACCCCCACATGCCGCCGGCCGCGTCGAACACCGCCCGCAACTCGTCCCCGAACCCGGCCGGCCTGACCTGCTCCCGGAACCGCACGCTCTCCCGCAGCGACCCCCGGGTCGCCCGGCTCAGCGTCTCGGCCTGCACCCCGCTGCGCCGGATCTCGGGAAAGGTCGCCACGTCGTCCGCCCACACCTCCAGCCGCACGGCGTGCTCGAACGCGTCCAGGGTGAGGTCCTCGCTCTGCACCGAGTTCACCAACCCCGTCGCCGGATCCGCGGTGTGCCAGCACACGGCGTCGAACTCCAGCACCGGCCGCAGCAGTTCATCCGCCCGCCGGAAGACCTCGGGCGCCGTCAAGCCCGCCCCGGCAAGCTCCCGCACCCCCTCGATCGCCGCCCGCCCCGCCACCCCACGTCGCCCCATCCGGTGAAGCTAGCACGACAGTTCGCGCCCCACCCACGCACCGAACGGCAGCGCGGAGGCTCCCTCCCCGGGGGCGGAGAGGGCCAGGGGCGGTCCGAACCGCCGCCCTGGGCGCGGGCCGGGCGAAATCCGCATGACAGCGGTGGAAGGCTCCGGGATCATGGGCCGGTGGCCACGGAACCGGACATCCTCGACCTGAACATCCTCTGCCCGCCGCCCGGCGAGGGCTACCTGGAGGTCCGCCCGGTCGTCAGCGGCCGGGACCTCCTGGCCGAACTGACCCTCCGCAACAGGGAGTCGGGCGGCCCCCGGTTCATCGGGTCAGGTCCCCGGTACCTCCTGGGCCGGGGCGGGCGCTTGCACGCCACGGCCGTGCCCCGGGAGGTCCGGCTCGGTGTGTCCGGGTGCGGCCTGGAACAGTGCTGCAGCACCCTGTACGTGACGGTCGGTCGGGACGGGGAGCACGTCGTCTGGGCGGGCTGGCGCGACCCGGCCGAACGGGGCTTCGACCTGCCGGAGTTCCGGTTCGCCGCGGACCAGTACGAGGCCGAGGTGCTGCGAGCCGAAGCGGACCGCGGCTGGGAGTGGCCGGGGGCAGTGGTCGCGACGCTGCTGGAGGAAGGGCTGAGGGGACGCGAGGACTGGCTCGCCAGGTGGGAGTGCGAGGTGGAGGCCGTCTGGGCCTCCCGCCTGGAACCCGACCGGATCGACGTCATCCTGCGGCATCCCCCCGGCCGGGAGGAGACGGGTCTGCCCTGGGCCCAGTTCTCGATGATCCTCCCGATCTCCGCGGAGGACCCGTCGGACCAGGCCGAGCGCCTCGAAGCGCGGCTGACCGCGGGCGACCCCCGTGCCACCGCCGAGCTCTGCGGAGGCTACGAACCCGAACAGGTGGGCTACCCCTGGCCGTAGCGCCCTTAGCCCTGGCCCCCTGCCGGCGACGCTCCGCGGCTGCCCCGCGGCTGCCCCGCCCGGCGCTCGGGCGGCCTGGGCTTGCGGTCGTTGGTGTCGGTTTTCCGCCGGACAACGGTGGCGGCCGCTGGTTGCCTTGAGGGCATGATCAACGCCAGCAAGTCCGCGCTCTTCCGCTCCCTCCACACTCCCGCTCGCCCGCTCGCGCTCGCGAACGCCTGGGACGTGGCCAGTGCCCGCGTCATCGAGGCCGCGGGGGCGGCCGCGATCGCCACCACCAGTGCCGGGGTGGCCTGGTCGCTCGGTGCCCCGGACGGGGACCGCGTGCCCCGGGGCCCGGTGCTGGAGGCCATCGCCCGGATCGCGGCGGCGGTCGCCGTCCCGGTGACCGCTGACATCGAGGGCGGTTACGGACAGAGCCCGGCGGAGGTCGCGGAGACCGTCACGCGGGTGCTGGAGGCCGGCGTGGTGGGCGTCAACATCGAGGACGGCACCCGCCCGCCGGGCACCCTTGCCGACCGGATCGCGGCCGCCCGCGGTGCGGCGCGGCGGGCGGGCGTCGACCTGTTCGTCAACGCCCGTGTCGACACCTACCTGCTCGGGCTGGGCGACCCCGCCACCCGGCTGCGGGAGACGCTGGGACGGGCGCGCTCCTACGTGGACGCCGGCGCGGACGGGATCTTCGTCCCCGGTGTCACGGACCCTGGCGTCATCAGGGACCTGGCCGCGGGTCTGACGGTGCCCCTCAACATCATGGCGGGGCCGGGCACCGCGCCGGTGGACGAACTGGGGGCCCTGGGCGTGGCCCGGGTCAGCCTCGGCTCGGGGGTGGCCCAGGCCGCCTACGCCGCCGCACGGCAGGCGGCACTCGACCTGCACCGCGCCGGCGGCTACGACTCCCTCCGGCGGACCATCGACTACCCGGAGCTCAACGGCCTGTTCACCGCGAGCGGCTGACCGCGCCCCAGCCACGGCGGTCCGGCCGAAGACCCGGCGCCGGCGCACGGGCGCCGGGTCTCCGGTGGCGGTCCGCCGGGCTACTTGGCCAGGCGGGACCAGTCGGCCGGTTGGGCGGGGTCGAGTTGGCGGAGCTGGTCGAGGACCTTCGGGTCCTGGGCGTCGAGCCAGTCGGCGACCTGGCGGAAGGAGACGCAGCGGACGCCGTCGCGCTTGCAGACGCCCTTCATCACGTCCTCGACGGCCTGCATGTAGATGCCGCCGTTCCAGGACTCGAAGTGGTTCCCGATGAACAGCGGGGCGCGGCTGCCGTTGTAGACGCGTTCGAAGCCGGCGAGGTAGCTCTCGCGGGTCTCCTTCTCCCAGGTGTCGTACTTCTTGGGGTCGCCGTTGGTGGTGTTCCCGGACTGGTTCGCCAGGAAGTTGAAGTCCATCGAGAGGCTCTGGGTGGACTTGCCGGGGGTGGGGAGCAGCTGCAGCGGGAAGTTCCAGATGCCCTCCTTCTTCGTCGGCCAGACCTGGAACTCGCCCGGGGAGCTGGCGTCGTAGCGGAAGCCCGTCGCCTTCTCGGCCGGCAGCAGGTTCTTCTGGCCCTCCAGGCAGGGGGCGCGGCCGCCGACCAGTTCCTTGGTGTAGTCGAAGGGGAGCGGCGGGAGGTCCTTGAAGCCGGTGTTGGTCTTCCAGTTGGTGACGAAGGAGACGGCCTGGTCGAGTTCGCTCTTCCACTCCTCGGTGCTCCACTCGCCGCCGCCCTTGGCGTTGCAGAAGTGCCCGTTGAAGTGGGTGCCGATCTCGTTGCCGTCGAGCCAGGCGAGGCGCAGCTGTTCCAGGGTGTCCTTGATGTGGGGGTCGGTGGCGTAGTCGATGGAGGCGTCGCCGGGCTTGTGCTGCGGCGGCTTGTAGAGCGTGCTCTTGGACTTGGGGAGGGTGTAGAGGCCGCTCAGGAAGAAGGTCATCTGGGCGTTATTCTCGGCGCCGAGCTTGCGGAAGCGGGAGAACTGGCGGTCGTCGCCCTCCAGGGCCCCGTCCCAGGAGAAGACGACGAACTGCGGCGGCTTCTCCCCGGGCTTGAGCTTCTCCGGCACGGGCTGCTTGGGCTGCGGGCCGGTGTCGGAGGTGGAGCCGTCGCCGAGCACCTTGACCTGGCCGTCCCAGGTGGGGGTGGGAGCGGGCGGTGGCGGGGCGGGGGCCTCGGTGGTGGTGCTCGGGGCGGGGCTGGGCGGGGTGGTGCCGGTGGTGGCGGTGGGTCTGCTCGGTGTGCCGTCGCATCCCGTCGCCAGGGCGGAGGCCCCGAGGACCCCCATCGCCAGCAGGATGGCCGAGCCGCGAGCAGTCCGCACGGGACCCCATTTCTCTGATCTTCAATCAGAAGCTGTTCAGAAGATGATCGATGAATGTGATCATCAGAACACTTTTGATCGACCTCTGTCGAGGTCGGGAAGGTGTGGCTTTGGTGGGGGTGGGCCGGGTGAGCAACTCCCTTGTGGGGCGCGGGAGATGGCGCGCCGAGCGGGCTCCGGTGGAGGCCCCCGGAGGGTGTGGGGGTGAGGGGTGGTTCATCGTCGCCACCACCGCAACGGCCGCGGCCGCCGATGGGTTCAGCGACTGATCGGGCGTCACGCGGGTTTCGGCCAAGTTCGTGGCATGGGCATGGCGCTACGTGCCCGGCCGTTCCGGCCCCGGCTAGGGTCGCTCCAGCTCAGCGAACCTCCGGCGCCCCACGGCCCTCGTGCGGCGTCCCGTGGACCTTCCCGATTGGACTGGTGTGCCATGAACAGGACGTACTACCGCCCGCTGGACCGTCCCTCGACCACGAGCGTCCGCAGCCGGCTCGCCGCCGCGGCCGGGGCCGCCGCGGTGGCCGCCTGCGTGCTCACCGGCGTCGCGGTCGCCGCCGCCGGTGCCGCGACCGCCGCGCCCGCCTCGGTCCCCAAGCCCGCCGTCACCGTCTATGGCGTGGCCGGCGCCACCCAGCCCGCCGCACCCCGCTAGACCCGCCCCTTCGACGCGCCCGGGTGGCGGTTCGTCCGAACCGCCACCCGGGCGTCGCCGTTCCCGCCGGAGGGCCCCCGGCCGGGCTTCGGGGCATTGACAGGGGACATCCTCGGGCTGAATGCTAAGCAAGCGCTTAGTCAATGAGGATCCACCCCGAGGAGCCGCCCGATGGCCGAGACCCCCGTCGACCCGCCAGGCCTGGACCTGGCCCGTCTCCGGTCCCGGCTGGAGCGCGAGCTGCCCGGCCTCCTCCAGGGGCCGCTGCGGGCCGACCTCATCGAAGGGGGCCGCTCGAACCTGACGTACGTCCTGGGCGACGGCGCCTCCCGCTGGGTCCTGCGGCGCCCGCCGCTCGGGCACGTCCTCGCCACCGCCCACGACATGGGCCGCGAGTACCGGGTGATGACGGCGCTGCGCGACACCGGGGTGCCCGTGCCCCGGACGCTCCTGCTCGACCCGGACGACGAGACCCTCGGCGCCCCCTGGTACCTGATGGAGCACGTCCCCGGCACCGCCCACCGGAACGTCGCCCCGCTCGCCGCCCTCGGCGAACGGCGGGTGCACGCGCTCGGGCAGCGGCTGGTCGACACCCTCGCCACCCTGCACCGGATCGACCCAGCCGCCGTCGGCCTCGCCGACTTCGGCCGGCCCGAGGGCTACCTGGAGCGCCAGCTGCGCCGCTGGTCCAAGCAGTTGGCCGCCTCCCGCAGCCGCGACCTGCCCGAGCTCGACCGCCTGCACGCCAGGCTCGCCGAGCGCCTGCCGGCCTCGCCCGCGCCCGCGCTCGTGCACGGCGACTACCGCCTCGACAACGTCCTGGTCGACGACGCCGACACCATCACGGCCGTCCTGGACTGGGAGATGTCCACCCTCGGCGACCCGCTCACCGACATCGGTCTGCTGGTGATGTACACCGAACTCGCGGGCGTCGGCGGTGGCATCATCCCCTCCGCGATGACCGCCCCCGGCTTCCCGAAGGCCGACGAGATCGTCTCCCGCTACGCCGACGCGACCGGCCGCCGGGCCGAGGACCTCGACTGGTACGTCGCCTTCGCCTCGTTCAAGCTGGCCGCCGTCGCCGAGGGCATCCACTACCGCTTCCGGCAGGGCCGCACCCTGGGCGCCGGCTTCGAGCGCGCCGGCGAGATGGCCCCGATCCTCGCCCGGCACGGCCTGAGCACCCTCAAGGAGAGCTGAGAACCGATGGACTTCGCCTACGACGCCCGGACGGAAGAACTCCGCGAGCAGCTGCTCGCCTTCATGGACGAGCACGTGTACCCCGCCGAGCCCGTCCTCGCCGCCCAGCTCGCCGACCCGGCCCGCGACCGCTGGGCCGTGCCCCCCGTCGTCGCCGACCTCCAGGCCGCGGCCCGCAAGCAGAAGCTCTGGAACCTCTTCCTGCCTGGTGAGCTCGGGGCCGGCCTCACCAACCTCCAGTACGCCCCGCTCGCCGAAATCACCGGCCGCAGCATCCAGTTGGCCCCGCCCGCGCTCAACTGTGCGGCGCCCGACACCGGCAACATGGAGCTGCTCGCCCAGTTCGGCAGCGCCGAGCAGCGCGAGCGCTGGCTGCGCCCCCTCCTCGACGGCCGGATCCGCTCGGCCTTCGCGATGACCGAGCCCGAGGTCGCGTCCTCGGACGCCACCAACATCGCGACCCGGATCGAGCGGGACGGCGACGCGTACGTGGTCAACGGCCGCAAGTGGTACATCACCGGGGCGATGAACCCCGACTGCCGGATCCTCGTCGTGATGGGCAAGACCGATCCGGCCGCCGAGCCGCACCGCCGGCAGAGCATGCTGCTCGTCCCGCGCGACACCCCGGGCGTGACCGTCCGGCGCGGCATGACGGTGTTCGGCTACGACGACGCCGACCATGGCGGCCACGCCGAGGTGCTGTTCGAGGACGTCCGCGTCCCGGTGGGGAACCTGATCGGCGAGGAGGGTACGGGCTTCGCCATCGCCCAGGCCCGGCTCGGCCCCGGCCGGATCCACCACTGCATGCGGGCCATCGGCATCGCCGAGCGGGCGCTGGAGCTGATGTGCCGTCGGGCCAACGAGCGGGTGGCCTTCGGGAAGCCGCTGGCCGAGCAGGGCGTGGTGCAGGACTGGATCGCCGAGTCCCGGGTGCGGATCGAGCAGCTGCGGCTGCTGGTGCTGAAGACCGCCTGGCTGATGGACACCGTCGGCAACCGGGGGGCGCACACCGAGATCCAGGCGATCAAGATCGCCACCCCGCGCACCGTGGAGTGGATCCTGGACAAGGCCGTCCAGGCGCACGGCGCGGCGGGCGTCAGCCAGGACACCCCGCTCGCCCAGCTCTGGGCCGGCAACCGCACCCTGCGGCTGGCCGACGGCCCGGACGAGGTGCACAAGCGCTCGCTGGCCCGGAGGGAACTGCGGCAGTACCGGCGCTGACCCGTAGGGGTGTGACACCCGGGTATTCCGGGGCGGGTTGGCCCCCAGGTATGACGGCGGCGGCCCGTTCCCGACCGTAGTGTCCTGCGTGTTCGATCGATCGGAACACGGAGGGACACCATGGGAATTCCGGGACGGGCGGTGGCGGCGGTGGTGCTGGCGGCGGCAGCCGCGGTGGGCACGATCGGCACGGCCGCGGGAGCGGTCCTGCCGCCGCCGGGGGACACGAGCCCCGGGCGGCAGGCCCGGGCCTGGCTGCCGGAGCCCAGCGGGCCGTACCCGATCGGGACCACCGCCGTGCACCTCACCGACACCGCACGGGAGGACCCCTGGCACCCCGGGCAGCGGCGCGAGCTGATGATCAGCCTCTGGTACCCGACCTCCCGGCCGGCCGCCGGCGACGACCGGGCCCCGTACATGGAGCCCGCCGCCGGGCGGCACTTCGACGGCCCGGACGGCGTCGGCCTGCTCAACTACGGCACCACGCCCGGCCGCACCGACTGGTCGGCCATCCGCACCCACGCCCGCCGGGACGCCCCGGCGCTGCCCGGCGGCCCGCGCCCGGTGGTGCTGTACTCGCCCGGCCTCGGCGACCCGCGCACCTGGGGGACGGCGCTGGTCGAGGACCTCGCCTCGCGCGGCTACCTGGTGGTCACCGTCGACCACACCTACGAGGCCTCCGAAGTCGCCTTCCCCGGCGGCGACCTGGCCCCCTCGGTTCTCCCCGGCATGCTCGGGCAGCCCGGCCTGGACGTCGGCGCGGTGCTGCGCAAGGCGATGGACACCCGGGTGGCCGACACCCGCTTCGTGCTGGACCAGCTCGCCGCGCTCGGCGAGCGGACTGGCCTGCCCGCCGGGGTCGCCGGGGCCCTCGACCTCGGCCGGATCGGCATGGTCGGCCAGTCGGCGGGCGGCTTCACCGCGCTCCAGACCATGCACGACGACCCGCGGATCGCGGCCGGGATCAACATGGACGGCCAGCTGCACTTCCCCGGCCCCGACGGCCACACCGGCGTCTTCCTGTCCAGCGTCGCCGAGGACGGCCTCGACCGGCCGTTCCTGCTGATGGGCACCGGCAGCGAGGACTCCGGCGGCTACCGCGACCAGCCCGGCTGGAACGCCCTGTGGCGGCACAGCACCGGCTGGCACGCCGACGTCACCCTCACCGGCTCCCGGCACGGCTCGTACACCGACGCCCAGCCGCTGCTCCCGCAGCTCGCCAGGCAGGGCGTGCTCGGCGCCGACCAGCTGCGCAAGGACGTCGGCGACATCCGCCCCGGCCGGGCCGAACTCGCCACCCGCAGCTACGTCGCGTCCTTCTTCGACCGCTGGCTGCGCGGCCAGGACGACCACCTGCTGGACGGGCCCTCGGCGCGCTTCCCGGAGATGGCGTACGAGCGGTAGCCGGGCCCGGCGTGCCGGGGACACCGGACGGGGTCAGCGGATCCCGGAGCCCGGGTTGGCCCCGTCCCACCGCCGCCGGGAGTCGACGATCGCGTCGTGGTGGTCGTACGACCAGTCCGTCATCGCCCGCACCAGGTGGGTCAGGCTGTGGCCGAGCGGCGTCAGCTCGTACTCCACCTGCGGCGGGACGGTCGGGTGGACGGTCCGCGAGACCATGCCGTCCCGTTCCAGGCGGCGCACGGTCAGGGTGAGCATCCGCTGCGAGATGCCCGGCAGCGCGCGCTGCAGCTCGCGGAACCGCCGTACGCCCTGGGCGAGTTCGACGACGGTGAGGACGGACCACTTGTCGCCCAGGCGGTCCAGCAGGTCGCGGATCCCGCAGTCCACGCCCTCCTCGCACCAGACCACCGGGCGGGGGGTGGTTACCGCGGTGTGCCCTGCTGACATGGAAGTGCCTCCTTACGCCGGACGCCCAGGCTACCGAGGATGGTCGCGAAGCCGACGAACGATCATCTGCTCGACCGACCATCCCTGGAGGAACCCCATGCTGCTCGTCACCGGAGTCAACGGAGGCCTGGGCGCGCTCGTACTGGAGCGGCTCGCCGGGCGGGAGGGCGTCGTCGCGGGCTCGCGCACACCGCAGCGGGTGCCGGCGGGCGTCCCGGCCCGGCTGGTGGACTTCGACCGCCCGCGGACACTGGCGGAGGCCTTCACCGGCGTGCGGACCCTGCTGCTGATCTCGGCCGGCGCCGCCGAGGACGACGTGGTGATCGCCCGGCACGGCGCCGCGATCGGGGCGGCGGAGCGGGCGGGCGTCGATCACGTGGTCTACACCAGCCTCTCCGGCGACGGCGACCACCTGCCCTACGCCCTCGCCCACCGCTGGACCGAGCGGCGGCTGCGCGCGTCCGCCACCCTGCGCTGGACGGTGCTGCGCAACGGCCTGTACGCCGAGTTCCTGGGCGCGATCACCGCCCCCGGCCCGGACGGGGTGATCAGCGCCCCGCTCGGCGACGGGCGGCTCGCGGCGGTGGCCCGGGCGGACCTGGCCGAGGCGGCGGTGAACGTCGCCCTGGCGCCCGCCGGGCACGCGGGCCGGACGTACGAGCTGGTGGGGGAACGGGCGGTGGGCGGCGCGGAGGTGGCCGAGGCCCTCGGCGCCGCGTACCGGCCGGGACGGCTGACGGACGCCCGGGCGGCGGTGGCGGCCTCGGACGCGCGGGACTTCCAGGTGCCGATGGTGGTGGGCACCTACTCGGCGATCGCCCACGGCTTCCTCGCCGGCCCGGGCGGGCCGGGCGACCTCGCGGCCCTGCTCGGCCGCGCGCCCCGCCCGGCCCTGGAGGTCATCGCCGAGGGGCGGTGACCTCCAGGTCACATGCCGCCGCCCAGGGTGACCCCGCCGTCGACGACCAGGGTCTGGCCGGTGATCCAGCCGGCGTCGGGGGAGAGCAGGAAGGCGACGGCGCCGGCGATGTCCTCGGGGACGCCGAGGCGGCCGAGCGGGTAGGCCTTGGCGACCTTCTCCTCGCGGCCCTCGTACAGGGCCTCGGCGAACCTGGTCTTGACCACGGCGGGGGCGACGGCGTTGACCCGGATGCCCTGGGGGCCCAGCTCGGCGGCGAGTTCGGTGGTGAGCCGGATCAGCGCGGCCTTGCTGACGCCGTACATGCCGATCCCGAGCGAGGAGCGGATGCCCGCGATGGAGGCGACGTTGACGACCGAGCCGCCGTGCTCGCCCAGCCACGCGGCGTGCGCGCGGCGGGTCCAGGCCAGCGGGGCCAGCACGTTGACGGCGAGGATCTTGGCGGCGGCGGCCTCGTCGGTGTCGAGGACCGGCCCGTAGACCGGGTTGATGCCGGTGTTGTTGACCAGGTGGTCGAGCCGGCCGAAGGCCTCCAGGGTGCGGGCGACGGTCTCCTCCTGGTGCGCCGGGTCGTCGGCCTTGCCCGCGACGGCGATCGCGTTCTCCGGGCCGCCCAGGTCGCGGACGGCCGCGGCCAGCGGCTCCGGGTTGCGGGCGGTGAGGCAGACCCTGGCCCCGCGGTCGACCAGCTCGCGGGCGATGCCGAGGCCGATGCCCCGGCTCGATCCGGTGACGACGGCCACCCGGCCCTTGAAGGAGTGCACCACGGAGCGTCCTGCCTTTCGTGCGGGGGATCCCTGCTGTCAGCTGACTAAGCGCTTGCTCAGCATGCTGTCGGTGCGGGAGGCTGTCAACAGTCCGCCGACCGCTTGCCCGTCGCACGCCGGCCCGGGCCGGAGGTCGGGCCGAGGGGTGGCCGGCGCGAAAGCCTGTACGAGTTTCTCTGGGAGGATGACGCCATGACCAGCACCCCGCTCGCCGACCTCTGGCCGACCCTGCCCGGCGCCGACGCCCGCCCCGAAGCGGCGTACCGGCTGCTCCAGGCCGCCGTCGAGTCGTTCGCGGAGCGCGGCTTCCACGCCACCACCACCCGGGACATCGCCACGGCGGCGGGGATGAGTCCGGCCGCGCTGTACATCCACTACCAGTCGAAGGCCGCGCTGCTGGCCGAGATCAGCCGGGCCGGGCACGCCGCCACGCTGACCCTGGTCCGGGGCGCGGTGGCCGGCGGGGGCGGACCGGCCGAGCGGATGCGGGAGCTGGTCGAGCAGTTCACCGCCTGGCACGCCCGGGCCCGGACGGTCGGCCGGGTGGTCAACTACGAGCTGCACGCGCTGCCCGAGGACGCCTACGCGGTGGTCGCGGCGCTGCGGCTGGACATCGAGCGCGAGGTCAGCGCGCTGATCGAGGCGGGCGTGGCGGCGGGGGAGTTCCAGGTGGCGGAGGTGCGGACGGCGGCCCGCGCGGTCACCTCGCTGGGCATCGACGTCTCCCGCTGGTACACCGACAACTCCTCCGAGGCGCCGGAGGAGCTCGGGCGCCGCTACGGGGAGCTGGTCCTGCGGATGCTCGGCGCCCGGGTCTGAGCCGGCGCCCCCGTGCCGCCCGTGCCGCTCCGGGCCCCTTGACCTGCTGCGACGAGGCGAGCAGACTCGTATACGCAGTACGTGTCCCTCGTACGTGTGCCTCGTAGACGTACGGCGCCGACGACGTTCGGTGCCACCCGGCCCCGAGAGACGGCCCCCCGCGCGGCCCCGCGCCGCGCCCCCAGCAGCACCCTCCCGCGGCGGCCACGCCCCCGACCGGCGGCGCCGACGGGAGCAGACCCCGACCCGGGCCGGTCCGGCCGGCCGTGTCGCGGGGCCCGTGCGGCCCGGCGGCACCGGGACGGCGCGCGTGGCGCGCCGGGCGCGGCCCGGGTGGAGGGAGAGGGGAGGCGCGGCAATGCCTTCCCAACAAGCCCCCGCCCATCGACGACCGAGCCCGGTGCGCCCGCGATTCTGGCTGGAGACGGCCCTCGGCGCGCTGTCCGGGCTCCTGTTCCTGCTCACCCTGGTGTGGCCGCAGTGGATCGAGACGCTGCTCGGCCTCGACCCGGACGCCGGCAGCGGCGCCGCGGAGTGGCTGGTGGTCGCGCTCGCGGCCGCCGTCACCGCCGGGTGCGCGCTCGGCGCGCGGACCGAGTGGCGCCGGGCGCACCCGGCCCCGGTCCGCGCCGCGCGGTGAGCGGATCGGAGGACCGTCATGACCGACACCGCACCCGCCGCCGCACCCCGGCTGACCGACCTCGTCCGGAGTGCGCCGCTGAGCTTCCTCGGCACCGTCACCAGGGTCGGCGGCACCTCGCTCGCCGCCCTGCCGGCCGAGGCCAGGAACGAACGGACCGCCGTGGTCCGGGTGGACCAGGTGCTGCACGCACCCGCGGCCTTCCGGCAGCTCGGCGGCAGCGAGATCACCGTCCAACTGGCCACCGACGCCGAGCTGTTGAAGGTCGGCGACACGGCGGCCTTCTTCACCAGGGGGATGGTCTACGGGGAGGGCCTGGGCGTGGCCGAGGTCGGCCGGCTGCCGGCCGACGCCGTCCAGCAGCACGTCTCGCTGGCCGCCACCACGGCCGACGAACTCCCCTTCTCCTCGGTGCAGCGGGAGATCCGCGACCAGGACCTGGCCGCGCACGCCGCCGAGGCGGACGCCGTCGTGGTCGCCACCGTGGTCGGCCTGGAGGACCTCGGCCTGGCCGAGTACTCCGAGCACGACCCGCACTGGTGGCGCGCCACGCTCGACGTCTCGCTCGTCGAGTCCGGCGGCGCCGCCCCCGGACCGACCACCGTGCTCTACCCGGCCAGCGGGGACATCCGCTGGCGCGCGGTGCCCAAACCGGCGCCCGGGCAGCTGGGCCTGTGGCTGCTGCACGCCACCGGGGGCGAGCTCGCCGCGCGGGCGCCGTACCGGCTGCTCCATCCCGAGGACTACCAGCCGGCGCAGAAGCTCGCCGTGCTGCGGGAACGGAGGTGAGCCGACATGCCCACCATCAAGGTCGTCAACATCACCCCGAAGGCGCTGAGCGGCGACACCAACCTGGACAGTGAGCCCAACCTCGCGGTCGACCCGGAGAACCCGCTGGAGATGGTCGCGACCGCCTTCACCCCCGACCCGATGAACGGGCCGCTCGCCCCCGTCTACGTTTCGACGGACGGCGGGGACACCTGGGTGCTGAACAGCGTCGTCCCGGGCAACGGGGCACTCGGCACCGGGGACATCAGCGTCGGCTTCGGCGGGGCGGGGGGCCGGCTCTACACCGGCATCCTCAACGGCCAGAGCGGCGACCTGCAGATCCTGCGCGCACCGGACATCACCGCGAGCACGCCGATGGCCGTGCTCGTCGACCGGAGCGGGGAGGACCAGCCCTGGGTCGTCGCCACCACGGTCACGGCGAACGGTGGCAGCGGCGACCGGGTGTACATCGGCAGCAACGACGTCGCCCAGCCCGGCGGCACCGCCACCGTGGACGTCTCGAACGACGCCGGCACCGGGCCCGCTCCGGCCGGTTTCGCGCCCGTCAAGCTCGACCGGCACACCGGCACGCTCTTCGACGGGCCGCCGGTGCGGATCGCCGCGCACCCGGACGGCACGATCTACGTCGCCTTCCTGAGCGTGACCGCCACCGGCGCGGGGGCCCTGATCACCTTCGACGTCGTGATGACCCGTGACGACAAGGGCGGCGTCGGACCGAACCCCTTCGAGGACCTCCTCGACTCGGCCGTCGGCGACGTCGGCCAGCGCGTGGTCACCGGCCGCAAGGCCCGGTTCAACCCGCACCAGCGGTCGCTGGGCCAGGAGCGCACCGGTGCGGACCTGGCCGTCGCCGTGGACCCCACGGACTCCAACAGCGTCTGGATCGCCTACTGCGACAACCTCGGCGGAACCGCCCCCACCGACTACGTGCTGCACAGCCGTCACTCGGCGGACCGGGGCCAGACCTGGGCCGCGGCCCGCCCGGACGTGGTCAACGGCAAGAACCCGTCGCTGGCGGTCAACTCCGACGGCCTGGTCGGGCTGGTCTACCAGCAGCTGGTCCACAACCAGTGGTCGACGGTGCTGGAACTGACCGCCGACGGCTTCGGGACCACGGAGAGCCATGTGCTGCACCAGGCCCCGGGCGACGTGCCGCCGGCCGGGACGCAGCTGCCGTACCTGGGGGACTACCTCCGGATGGTCACGGTCGGAAGGGACTTCTACGGCGTCTTCGCCGGAAACAACACCCCCGACCGGGCCAACTTCCCGGTGGGCGTGACCTACCAGCGCAACGCCAACTTCACCACCCACCAGCTGCTCAGCTCGGACGGGGTCACCCGGGTGCCGCCGTCCATCGACCCGTTCTTCTTCCACCGGGCCGCCTGAGCACCCGCGCACCCCCGCATCCCAAGGCGCCCGCCACGACCGGTCGTGGCGGGCGCCCTGCTGTCGGGCACTGTGGCTTTCGGGGCAGGGGTTCAGGCGGTGGCCAGGCAGAACCGCACGAGCCCGGCGTCCACGTCGAGGACGATCCGCTGCATCTCGGCCCACGGCGGGTGGAACTGCGTGCCCCACTCGACGGTGAAGCCGAGCACCTTCCCCTGCTCGGGGTCGACGAAGTGGCGGGCGAAGACGTAGTCGTCGCTGGTGCCGCTGGTCGGGTACAGGTGGAAGCCGCTCAGCGGCTTGTACGCCAGGCCGCGCACGCCGTGCAGGCCCTGGCAGAAGGCCTCGGCGAGCAGCACGGCGGTGTCGGCGTCGGTCTTGGGGATGTACTCCGCGTACGCGACGTCGCCGGGCAGGCCGCGCTTGCCGTCGTACTGGCTGTTGCGGAAGTTCATGGCGGGGGTGACCGACTGGTTCTCGTCGTCGCCCCAGTTGTAGAGCATGTCCTGGGAGTAGCTGTGCACGTCGACGAACCACCCGGTCCGCGGGAACTGGTCCAGCAGCCAGCGGACGTTGCGGGTCTCGGGCTCGGAGAAGGCGCTCGGGCCCTCGTAGACCTGCTGGTCGCACGGGTCGGCCGACACCTGCGGGGTGGCGGTCGGGGCGAAGGCGGTGGCGAAGTCGAAGAGGAAGTCGTAGTTGCGGTTGAGGTCGACGCCGACGCAGTCGGGGTTCGTGCTGCCGCCGGCGTTGGCCGGGTCGCGGTTCTTGCGCCACATCGGGTCGGCGGTCTGGCTGAACAGTCGGCCGTCCGGGTTGACCAGCGGGAAGAACACCAGGTCCAGCCGCTGGAGCAGGTTGCGGACCTGGTCGGCGGTGAAGACGGTGCCGCCGTAGCCGAGGCCGGTGCCGTCGCGTTGGGCCTCCAGCAGGTCGGCGGCGAGGTGGACGAGGATCTCGCAGCTGCCCCATTCACGGGCGTGCACACCGCCGATCATCATCACGCAGCTCTTGGGCACCGGGGCCGGTGCACCGATCCTGAGGGCGTGGGCGGTGCGGCCCTCGATGGAGGGCTCGGGCAGGGTGAGCAGTTCGGACGTGCCGGGGTAGGCGGTGGCCAGGCTGGCCACGGCGGACTCGACCTCGGTGATGTTCAGGTACGGCATGACGACCTCCCGGCTCAGCCGGCGGGCTTGGCGGCGAGGCCGTGCGGGACGGCGTCGGCGGCGGCGAACCGGTCGCCGGTGCCGACCTCGGCCTGGGCGGCGCGGCCGGCCTCGCTGGCGTTGCCGATCCGGGTGACGGTGACGCCCTCGCGTTCGAGGGCGGCGATCCGGTCCTCCGGGGCGTAGACGTCGATGCCGACGCTGCCGTCCGGTTCGACGTGCGGGCGGCCACCGGTGTCGGGGCGGGCCTCGCGCAGCAGGGCGCGCAGGACCTCCGGGTCCCTGGCGGTGACGCGGAGTCGCAGGATGTCGGGTCGGGGCGGTCGGGTGGGAACGGCGGACATGGCGACCTCTTCTCGGGCGCCGGGGGAGCGCGGCCCACGGTCGGCTCAGCGGTGCCGGATTCGAGCGGATATGTCCGACGTGTACCTCGTATCCTCAGGATGCGTCGCCGCCGTAGAAGCCGTCAAGGGGCGGCTCGGGCATCCCGTCGAGCAGGCTGTCCAGGCCGCTCAGCATCTCGGCCTCGTCGTCGAAGTCGGAGAACCGGGGCACCAGGGCGCGCAGCCTGGGGTAGTCGGTGGCGGGCAGCCGGTGCAGGCCGAGCCGCAGGGCCGGGTCCGGCTCGTTCGGGTTGTCGACCACCTGGCGCTTGTCCACCAGCAGGCAGCCGAGGTTCCAGGCGACGAAGGTGCGGTAGACGGTCAGCGCGCCGGCGTCGTCGAAGCCGGCCCGGCCGAGCACGGCCAGGATGTGCTCGGTGAGCTCCAGCACCGAGGCCGGGCGGCGGGCCACCGGGACGGCCAGCGGGCGGGTCGCGACCAGCGGCAGGATCTCGGGGTGGGCGTGCGCGGTGGCGGCGAACGCCCGGGCGATCCGGCGCAGTTCGGCGCGCCAGCCGTCCTCGTGGGGGCCGCGGGCGGCGCCGGCCCGCAGCCGGGCGTTGATCTCGTCGAAGTAGGCCTCGACCAGGCCGTCGATCAGCGCCTCCTTGCCCGGGGTGTAGCGGTACAGGGCCATCGACTCCACGCCGAGATCGGCGGCCAGCCTGCGCATGGTCAGCGCGGCCAGGCCCTCGCGGTCGACCAGGGCCACGGCGGCGCCCAGTACCAGCGGGCGGCTCAGTCGGCCCCGCCTCTCGGGGGCGTCCTGCTCGGCCATCTCCGCACTCCTCCGGGTCGGTGGCAGCGTCGTCGGGCGGTCGGCTCGGCTTGGGCGCGGGGCCCGCTGCCGGGCTGGGTCTTCGGCGGATGTCACTCAGCGGATACAGAACCAGGATACAAGGGAGGAATAGGACGTAAACGGGCGCGCGGCCGCGCGGCGGCGGTGCTGCCGATCCCGCTGGTCAGATGACCGGGGGAGGGGTGGTGGGGGCGGCGACCGGGGTGGCGGGGCCGGTCGCGGTGTGTGACGCCACTCCGCACCCGCTCGCCAACCTCCTTCCGGCGCCCGGCCGCTGAGCGCGTCCGACCCGGCGGCGCCGGTCACCACGCCCGGCGCCGGCCTCAGTCGAGCAGCAGCCGGACGGCGAGGGCGGCGACCAGGGCGGCGGAGCCGAGGGCGGTGAGCAGCCGGCCGCGCGGGCCGGTGAGGGCCCGGCCGAGCAGGGCGCCGCCGGAGGCCAGCAGCAGTTGCCAGCAGGCGGAGGCGGCGAAGGCGCCGAGGGTGAAGGCCGCCCGGGCGGGGACGCCGTCCTGGCTGCCGCCGCCGAGCACCAGGGCGGCGAAGTAGAGCACGGTGAGCGGGTTCAGCAGGGTGATGCCCAGCAGGGTGAGGAAGGCCCGGGCGGGGGTGGGCGGCGACGGCCGCGCTCCGGCGGCGGGGCCGGAGCGGCCGCGCAGCGCGGTGGCGGCCGTCCGGGCGGCCAGGGCGAGCAGCACCAGGGCGGAGGCGATCCGCAGCGGCCGGGCGACCGGTTCGAGCAGCGGTGCGAGGCCGGTGCCGCCGGCCGCCGCGAGCAGGGCGTACAGCCCGTCCGCGGTGGCCACGCCGAGGGCGGCGCAGGCGCCGGTGCGCAGCGAGGTGCGTGCGGTGAGCGACACCAGGTAGGCCCCGACGGCCCCCACCGGGACGGCCACGCCGAGCCCGGCGAGCAGCCCCGCGGCCAGCGCCGCCCTCACGCGCGGGGGGCGTCGGGCCTCCGGGGGCGGCCGGGCTGCTGCTGGACCGGGGCCGGGCGGGTGGCGGCGGGTACGGGCAGCGGGCGGGTGGCGGAGACGGTCATGGGTCGATGGTGACGGCCCGGGGCGGGGGTGGCAAACGGCTTTCCGCGGGCCCGGGATAGCGTGGGGCGATCCCGTGATCACCGTCCCGAGGAGAGCCGATGAACAGTCAGAACGATCCCGTGCGCGTGCTGTTGGCGGAGGCCTGGACCTCCTGGGCGGAGCGGGGCGCGGCCCTGGCCGCCGAGGACTGGGACCGTCCCACCCGGCTGCCCGAGTGGACCGTACGGGAGCTGTTCGCGCACGTGGCGCCGGTGCCGGAGATGTTCACCGGGCTGCGCGCGGCCGTCCTGGACACGCCGGCCGAGGTGGCCGACGGGGCCGGCATCCTGCGTGCCTACAACCGGCCGGGCGGCATCGCCCACACCGCCGCCGGGCAGGTCGCCGAGGCGGCGAAGCGGACCGCCGAGGTGGCCGAACCCGCCGTGCTGATCGCCCGGTTCGGTGTCGAGGGCCCGGCGGCGCTGGCGGGCCTCGCGGACCTGCCGCCGGGGACCACGGTGGCGCACCCGCTGCTCGGCAGCGTGACGGTCGGCGCGCTCGGCGAGGTGGCGCTGATGGAGGCGACCGTCCACCTGCTCGACCTGATCGCGGCCGTCGGCGGCCCGCCGCCCGCCGAGGGGGCGCTGCACTTCACCCGCGCCCTGCTGGCGGAGGTGGCCGACCCGGTGGCCTTCATCGAGGCGGCGACCGGCCGCAGCGCCGAGGCGGTGCTCCCGGTGCTGCGGTAGGGCTTCCGTCGGGTGGGGTGAGGCGTATGCGTCTCATGTCATGAGCCTTTCAAAGGTGCGGGTTTGCTGTCACGCTGCTGCTCCCGGCCCGCTCCCCACGAGAGGCTCCGATGAGAAGACTCCTGCCTGCCCTGACCGGCGCCGCCCTGTTCGCGGCGACCGGCCTCGCGGCGCTCGCCACCCCCAATGTGGCGAGCGCCGCGGACTGCACACCCGCCCAGGTGGTGGCCAACGGCGGTTTCGAGTCCGGTGGTTCGTCCTGGTCGGCGCCGAGCGGCGCGATCACCGCCGACACCGGCCAGAGCGCCCACTCCGGCAGCTCCTACGCCTGGCTCGACGGCTACGGCTCCAGCCACACCGACACGCTCTCGCAGTCCGTCACCCTCCCCGCCGGGTGCGGCACCGCGACGCTCGGGTTCTGGCTGCACGTCGACACCGCCGAGACGACCGGCAGCACCGCGTACGACAAGCTGACCGTCAAACTCGGCTCCACCACCCTGGCCACCTACTCCAACCTGGACGCGAAGGCCGGGTACGTGCACAGGACGCTCGACGTCTCCGCCTTCGCCGGCCAGTCCGTGACGCTCGCCTTCACCGGCGTCGAGGACGCCAGCCTGCAGACCAGCTTCGTGCTGGACGACGTCACCCTGGACGTCTCCGGCGGCGGCACGTCGCCCCAGCCCGGCGACCCGACCCGCACCCCGGTCGCGCCGACGTACACCGTCGGCCTCACCAGCGACTCCTCCGGCGGCAGTTGGACCGGGCACGAGAGCGTGACGTTCACCAACGCCTCGCCCGACCCGCTGAACGAGGTGTACCTGCGGCTGTGGGACAACGCCCACGGCAGCTGCCCCAGCACCCCGATCACGGTGACCAACGTGACCGGCGGCACGCCCTCACCGCTCACGGTGAACTGCACCGCGCTCAAGATCACCCTGCCGGCCCCGCTCGCCCAGGGCCAGAGCGGCACCGTCGCCTTCGACCTCGGCATCACCGTGCCGAGCGGCGCGGACCGCTTCGGCCACGACGGCGCGTACAACTTCCTCGGCAACGCCCTGCCCGTCCTGGCGATACGGGACGCGGCCGGCTGGCACCTCGACCCGTACACCAACAACGGCGAGTCCTTCTACTCGGTGGCCGCGGACTTCGCCGTCACCCTGGATCACCCGAGCGGTCTGCTGGTGCCCGCGACCGGCACCTCGGTGGACACCCCCGGCACGGCCGGGCGGACCGTCACCAAGGCGACCGCGAGCAAGGTGCGCGACTTCGCCTGGGGCGCCGGGCCGTTCACGAAGATCTCCGGCACCTCCGCCGCCGGGGTGAAGGTCAACGTCTACTCGGTGGCGGGGATCAGCGCGGCCGACTCCCAGTCGATGCTCTCCACCGCGACCTCGGCGGTCGACGCCCACGCCCAGCGCTTCGGCGCCTACCCGTACGGCGAGTTGGACGCGGTGCTCGACAACAACTTCTGGTTCGGCGGCATGGAGTACCCGGGCTTCGTCCTCGACCTGGTCAGCACCACGGCGCTCACCCACGAGATCGGCCACCAGTGGTGGTACGGCATCGTCGGCGACGACGAGTACAACGGCCCCTGGCTGGACGAGGCCTTCACCGACTACGCCACCGACCTCGCCCTCGGCAAGACCGGCAACGGCTGCTGGAACAGCGTCTCCTGGGCGTCCTCGGCGGAGCGGATCACCAACTCGATGGCGTACTGGGACGCCAACTCCTCGCGCTACTCGACGGTCGTCTACGGCTACGGCAAGTGCGCCCTGCACGACCTGCGCCGGACGATCGGCGACAGCGCGATGACCACGCTGCTGCGGAACTACGCGCAGGCGCACTGGTACGGCGTCTCCACCACCGCGGAGTTCAAGGCCGCGGCCCAGGCCGCCACCACGGTGGACCTGAGCTCCTTCTGGAGCCAGCACCGCATCGACGGCTGAGCCCGGACATCCGTACCTCCCGGACGTCGCCCCCGGTCCAGGCCGGGGGCGACGCCCTTTCCGCGGGGTCAGCCCAGGGCGAGGGCGCGGAGGCGGTCGGCCGCGCCGTTGAAGTAGTTCTGGTCACCGGGGAAGGTGCCGGAGTCGGCGAACTGCCAGAAGGTCTGGTAGCCCCAGCCGTTCGGCAGGGTGCCGACGGAGGAGGCGTAGCGGGCTATCCAGAGCGGGTTGGTGGTGCCGAAGCCGCCGTTGTCGCCGGTGCACTGGCTCCACCAGTTGGTAGTGGTGTAGATGGTGGGGTAGCGGCCGGTGCGGGAGTGCACGGTGTTGCTGAAGTCGCGGATCCAGCTGACCATGGCGCTCTGGCTGAGGCCGTAGCAGGTGGCGCCGTAGGGGTTGTACTCGATGTCCAGCGCGGGCGGCAGGGTCTTGCCGTCGGCGGACCAGCCGCCGCCGTGGCTGACGAAGTAGTTGGCCTGGGTGGCGCCGGAGGAGGCGTTCGGCAGCGCGAAGTGGTAGGCGCCGCGGACCAGGCCGGCGTTGTACGAGCCGTTGTACTGCTGGGCGAAGGACGGGTTGGTGTAGCCGGTGCCCTCGGTCGCCTTGACGTAGGCGAACTTGGCGCCGTTGGCCGCTACCGAGGACCAGTTGACGTTGCCCTGGTAGCCGGAGACGTCCAGCCCCGGGGTCTGGGTGGCGGCGAGGGAGGCGAACGGGGCGGCGGTGCTTCGCCCCTCGCGGGCGGCGACCGTGGAGCCGGCGAAGTCCTGCTCGGGGTGGAAGCCGGGACGGCCCTCGGCGACGGGGGCGACCGGGGCGGGGTCGGCCGCGTACGCGGGGGCGGCGGCGCCGGCGACCAGCGCGGTCGCGGCGGCGAGGGCGGCCAGCGCGGGTAGGCATCGGTGGGCCGGTCTGGCGGCCGCGGCGGTGCTCGCGATGGTGGCCGTGGTGCGGGCGGAGCGGGAAGAGCGGGGCATGAGCACTCCTCTGGTCCGAGCGTGGGGAAGGTCGAAATGACCCGGTTCGGCCGGGGTCTGACCGGCCGTACCGCAGAGTAGCCATGTACCTGGCACCGCCACCAGGCATCTTTTTTCACATGGTGAACGCACGTCACCTCGGTCGGAACGCCATGACCGGCAACCGGCGTTGCCGGTTCTGCCGGTGCGGCCGGCCCCGGGGAGGGGTCGGCGGCGGGGGCGACGGAGGGGCCGGGAGAGGGGTCGGGGGAGGGGCGGCGAGCGGAGGCGGCGCCGGGTGCGGCGGGGGCGCTGTGGCACGATGCCCGCGGGCCGGCCACCACGGGCGGCCCCCTGCACGTGAGGAGAGACCAGCCATGATCGAGACCGCCACCGACTCCGCCCGGCCCGCCGGGGAGCCCGTGTTCCGGCCCGCCACGCCCGCCGACGTCCCGGCGCTGGTCGCGCTGGTCGAGTCCGCCTACCGGGGCGACTCCAGCCGGGCCGGGTGGACCACGGAGGCGGACCTGCTGGGCGGCCGGCGCACCAATCCGGAGGCCGTCGCCGAGGCCGTGGGCCACCCCGACGGCGTGGTGCTGCTCGCCGAGCGGGACGGCGAGCTGGTCGCCTGCTGCCAGCTGGAGCGGCGCGGCGGGCTGGCCTACTTCGGCATGTTCTCGGTGCGTCCGGGCCTGCAGGGCGGCGGCATCGGCCGGGCCGTGCTGGCCGAGGCGGAGCGGGTGGCGGGCGAGGAGTGGGGCGTCGGCGCGATGGAGATGACGGTGATCGAGCAGCGGGCCGAGCTGATCGCCTGGTACGAGCGGCGCGGCTTCCGGCGCACCGGCGAGTTCAGCCCGTTCCCGTACGGCGACGAGCGCTTCGGCATCCCGCGGCGGCCGGACCTCCGGTTCGCGCACCTCGTCAAGGAGTTGAAGGCGGAGTCTGCGGGGAATTGACGTCCGTGTACGGAAGTTGACGGCTGTGCGGAGGCCGGGGCCGGGTCGTCCGGGCGGTCGTACCAGTAGTCGTACCGGTGGTTGACGGCCTCGGAAACGGCCCGTCCTCGGGGTTCGGTTCAGTTCCGCTGGACCGGGTTTCCGCAGGTGATCCGCCGTCAACTCGCTGAGCTGGGGCGATGCGGAGATGTCATACCTCGTTCATTATTGGTCTAGGCCAATGTGAGAGGCTGAGTGCGAACGGCCACGTTCCGTCCGCTGCCCAGGGGGGCCATTTCCGCATGCCCGTTCTCCATGGCACCGCCATGCCCGCACCCGACACCGGTCCGCGCCGGACACCCGCGGACCCCGACGACCACCGGCTGCCCAGTCCGCCCGACGACGAGGAGCTCTACTGGTACTTCGGCCCGCAGCGCCGCTGGGTGCTGCTCTGCGCCACCCTCTCCTACGCGGGAGCCACCGCCACGCTCGGCCTGTTCGCCCTCAGCAAGCCGCTGCTCTGGCCCTTCCTGGTGCTCACCGTGCTCAACGCGGCCACCTGGCTGCTCTCGCTCACCGACGGCCAGCGCGCCCGGCGCTTCACCCGCGACTCGCACGACCTGCTGCTGCGCGCCTGGAGCCCCGCCCGCGCCCCGAGCGTGGACCTGCTGCTGCCGACCGCCGGCGAACCGCTGGCCGTCCTGGACAATGCCTACCGGTACACCGCGGCCGTCCAGTGGCCCGGTGAGCTGACCGTCCTGGTCCTCGACGACGCCGGCCGCCCCGAGGTGCGCGAACTCGCCGAGTCCTACGGCTTCCGCTACCACGCCCGCCCCGACCGGGGCCGGTTCAAGAAGGCCGGCAACCTCAACCACGGCCTGGCCGAGGGCACCGGCGAGATCGTCGCCGTCCTGGACGCCGACTTCTGCCCCCGCCCCGACTTCCTCCACCACCTGGTGCCCTACCTCGACAACCCCGGGGTCGGCATCGTGCAGAGCCCGCAGTGCTTCGACACGGACGCCGACATGTCCTGGCTCGAACGCGCCGCGGGAGCCACCCAGGAGATCTTCTACCGCTGGATCCAGCCCTCCCGGGACGCGCAGGACGGCACCGTCTGCTGCGGCACCAACGCCCTGTACCGCCGCGCCGCGCTGCAGCGGATCGGCGGCTTCGCCGAGATCGACCACAGCGAGGACCTCTACACCGGCCTGGCCCTCGCCCGCGCCGGATGGTCCACCCGCTACGTCCCCGCGCTGGTCGCCAAGGGCATGTCGCCCACCGGCCTGCCCGCCTTCATCAGCCAGCAGTACCGCTGGTGCCTCGGCTCCCTGGCACTCGTCCGCGACCCGGACTTCCGCCGCGGCCCGCTGCCGAAGTCCGCCCGGCTCTGCTTCTGGAACGGCATCCTCGGCTACGTCACCAGCGCGGTGAACGTCTTCGCCGTACCGCTGCCCGCCCTGATCATGCTGTTCTTCCGGCCCGAGGAGATCCAGCCCTGGCAGGTGCTGCCGTTCCTGCCGCCGATCTGGGTCGCCCTGGTGCTGCTGCCCGCGATGTCCCGCACCCGCTGGCGCTTCGAGGTCACCCGGGTCCAACTCCTCGGCGGGCTCTGCCACGTGGTCGCCATCGCGCACGCGCTGCGCCGCCGCTCCGCCGACTGGGTGCCCACCGGCGCCGTCTCCGGCGGCAGCACACTCGCCCGCACCGTCGCCCGGATCGGGGTCGCCTGGCTCGGGCTCGTCGTCCTCGCGGGCGCCGCCGGGCTGGTCCGGGCCGCGCTGCTGTACGGCTGGCGGCCGTACTGGGCGCTCGCCGGACTGCTCGCGCTCACCACCTACACCATGGTCCCGCTGATCCGGGAGCTGTGGCCGCTGCTGAACGGGACCAACGGGGGCAAGGGCGCCGCCGTCGGTGAGGTCGCCGCGCCCGCACCGGGCCGCTCCGACCTCGGGTTCGGACGGGCCGAGGCCGTCGCCGTCACCGCCGCGCTGCTGCTGTGCGGGCTGCTGGCCTCCGGCTGGGCCGACCCACTGATCTTCTGACGGATCGTCACTTCCACTGCAACGCCTGCCTGTTGCGTTTCCTTGCGCGTCGCCCCACCGGCGCGGACACCGCCCGGCCGCCCCATCGGCCCGGCGGGCCCGACAAACCGCTGCCAGCCCTGCAAGGAGCACCGCCGTGTCAACGGCCGTACCACCACCGTCGTCGTCCTCCTCTTCCGCTGATGTCCAGCCCTCCGCTCCGACCTCCGCCGCGTCCGGCCCAGGCGTCGACCTGCTGCCCGGCGTCGTCCGGGTCGACCGGGAACTCGCCGCCCCGCAGCGCGCCACCGTCGCCGAGAGCGGGCAGGCCCGCCGGCGCACCGCCTTCCGCCCCGACATCGAGGGGCTGCGCGGCGTCGCCGTGCTCTCCGTCCTCGCCTTCCACTCCGCCGTCCCCGGCCTGACCGGCGGCTTCGTCGGCGTCGACGTCTTCTTCGTCATCTCCGGCTTCCTGATCACCGGCCTGCTCGTCGGCCGCCCGCTCGGCCTGTGGGACTTCGCCGCCCGGCGCGCCCGGCGGATCCTGCCCGCCGCCGCCACCGTGCTCGTCGCCACCGCCGTCGCCGGCGGCGCCCTGCTCGACCCGCTGCGCGGCACCGACCTCGCCCGCGACCTGATCGCCTCCGCCGGGCAGTTCGCCAACTGGCGCTTCGTCGGCCAGCAGACCGACTACCTGGCCGCCGAACACGACCCCAGCCCGCTGCAGCACTTCTGGTCGCTGGGCGTGGAGAACCAGTTCTACCTGCTCTGGGGCGTGCTGCTGCTCGGCCTCGCCCGCTACCTGCACGGGCGCCGCCGCACCCTCGCGATCACCCTCGCCACGGTGGCCGTCGGCGGCGTCTCCCTGGCGCTCTGCCTGCGCTGGACGGCCACCTCCGCGCCGCTCGCCTACTTCTCCACCGGCAGCCGGCTCTGGGAGTTCGCGGCCGGCGCCTGCGCGGCGCTGGCCGGCCCGGCCCTGCTCTCCCGCGCCGAGCGGCGCCCGGTGGTGTGGTCGCTGCGGGTGGTCGGCTGGCTCGGCCTCGCGGCCGTGCTCGCACCGGTGGTCCTGTACGACCGCGACACCCCCTTCCCCGGCACCGCCGCGCTGCTGCCCGTCCTCGGCACCGCCGCCGTCCTGCTCGCCGGACACGGCGCCGGGCACGGCGGCCCCGGCGCCGCCGACGCCGGACGGCTGCTCGCCACCCGCCCGCTGCGCGCCGCCGGACGGCTCTCGTACGCCTGGTACCTGTGGCACTGGCCGGTGCTGACCATCGCCCAGGCCCGGTACGGCGCCCTGCCCTGGACCACCCTGCTCGCGCTCACCGCCGCCAGCGCGCTGCCCGCCTGGCTCACCCTGCGGCTGGTCGAACAGCCGCTGCGGTACGGCAGCAGCCCGGCACCCCGGCGCGGGCTCGCCGTCGGCGCCAGCGCCCTGGTCATCCCGCTGATCGCCGCGCTCACCCTCGGCGGCGGCACCGTACGCGCCCTCGGCGACCCCTCCTCCGGGCCCGTCGCGGCGCCCGCCGGAGCCGCCGACGGCCCGGGCCTGCTCGCCCCCGGCACCCGGGTGCTCACCCTGACGCCCTCGCTCGCCCGGGCCCGGGAGGACTTCCCGCCCGGCAAGGGCTGCGAGATCCCGCTCAACGCCGACAGCAGCCCGCGCTGCCTCTTCGGCGCCGAGGACAGCCCCGACCGGATCGTGCTGCTCGGCGACTCCCACGCCGGGCAGTGGATCTCCGCCGGCCTCGCCCTCGCCGAGCAGCGGCACTGGGCCCTGGAGGTGCTGGTCAAGCCCGGCTGCCCGCTGGCCACCCTCACCGTGCGCAACAACGTGCTCGGCCGGACCTTCGAGGAGTGCGACCGCTGGCGCGAGAACACCCTCACCCGGCTGGCCTCCGGGCCCAAGCCGCGGCTGGTCCTGATGGCGGGCCTCAACCGCTACGGCAGCCCGGAGGAGCGCACCGAGGGCTGGACCCGCACCCTGGACCGGCTCACCGCGCTCGGCGCCCCGCTCGCCTACCTCGGCGACACCCCGATGCCCGGCAAGGACATCCCGACCTGCCTGGCCGCCTCCGACGGGCGCTCCGACGCCTGCTTCTTCCCGCGCGACACCGCCTTCGAGCCCGACCCCGTACTGGACGGCGGGCTCGCCGCCCGGTACGGGGTACGGACCCTCGACCTCGGCCCGCTGCTCTGCCCCGGCACCGGGCCCTCCTGCCCGGCTGTGCTGGAGGGCGTGGTGCTGTACCGGGACACCGGTCACATCACCGACACCCTGGCGCGGGTGCTGGCGCCGCGGCTGGACAGGGGGCTGCTGGGCGCCCCGGGGGCGTCCGCGGCTCCGGCGGGTCCGGGCGCTCCGGCCGCGTCTGCGGCTCCCGGGTCGACGTCGGACCGGCCGGTGCAGCCGGACCAGCAGATTCAGCCGGTGCTGCCGGGCCAGCCGGTTCAGCCGTAGAGGCTGTGGCAGACCCGGGCCTGGTCCGAGCCGGGCGGCCAGTGGCCCGCCCGCTCGGCCTGGTCGCAGATGGTGTTCTGGCCGCCGCCCGCCCCGGTACTCGCCGGGGCGGGCGCGCCCGACGGGCCACGGGCCGGCGTGCTGGTGTGCGGGCTGTGCCCCGGCTTGGGGCGCGCACTCGCCGAGGCGTGCTGGGCGTCGGGCGTCGCGCTGCCCCCGGCACCGGACGCGGCCGTCGCCGTGCCCGGCCCGGTCACCGGGACCGCCGCGCCCGGGGTGGGCGGCGGCAGCGGGGACGGCGCCGGCGTGACCGGCGACGGGGAGACCGGCAGCAGCCGCGCCGCCGTCGAGTCCGAGGCGGTGGGTGAGGCGTCCGGCAGCGCCGCCACGCTGAGCTCGTCACCCGACCCCGGCCCGCACATCGCCAGGACGGACGCCAGCACGGCACCCGTGCCGACCATCGCGGCCGTCCAGGCCTTGCGCGACAGGCGCCTCGGCGGTGTGGCGGTGGACCACGGCGGTAGCGGATCTGTCGGAACCGGCGGCGGCTGCCAAGCGTTCTGCGGCCACTGCCACTGCCCTCCGGTGGGCTGCCCAGTCATGTGCTCGTCCTTCCAGCGGCCCCCCTAGAACCTTGCCGTGCTCAACGAGCGCGCCGACGCCGGGACATGACCCGGAAGAGGGGTCTGGACGGGCGTTGATTGCCACCGCGCCACATGCTGGGGGGCATGGAGACCAACAGCACGGCCACCCCCCTGGTCGAGGTGGCCGAGTTCCGCACCGACAGCCGCTACCGCCTCGTCCGCTTCGAGGGCCACGGCTGGGAGCCGCTCGCACCGGAGGAGTTCGAGCCGCGCGTCCACCAGCTCTTCCCCGACCTCGACCCGCGCGACCCCCAACGGGTCCACTGGGCCGACCGCCCCTGGGAATGGCCCGCCTGGCACGCCGGCGAGGCCTGAACGCGGTCCGACTGGGCCCGAACGCGGCCTGACGGGGCCCGAACCCCGGTTTGACGAGGTCTGAACGGCTCGGCGCGGGATCGGCACCCCGCGACTTCGTTACGCTGGGCGGGTGAGTGTGGATCACTTCTGGCGCCGCCTGCCGGGTCAGGCCGTGGACACCTGCTCGCCGGAGGAACTCGGCGAACTCGTGCCCCGCGACCGCGACCTCCGGTACGACCGGCTGGCCGCCGCCGGGCTCGCCCTCGGTGTGCGGCGCACCGCCGTCCTGATGGAACTCGCGCTCACCGAGAACGGGCTGCACCCCGACCCGGCCGCCCGACTGCCCGTCTACGGCGGCAGGCGGCACGAACCGGACGGGGCACTGCCGTGCGGCGCCATGCCGGTGCTGCGCCCCGAACAGGTCGTGGCGGCCTCCGCCTTCCTGCGCGGCTCGGCGCTCGGCGAACTCGTCCGCCAGCAGAACAGCGTGCTCGCCCGCACGGCCGCGCACCTCGGGTACCCGACGCCCTGGTCCGAGACCTGGGCGGCGCTCGTCGTCCACGACCTGCGCGAGCTGCGGGACTTCTTCGCGAGCGCGGCCGCCGCCGGGGACGCGGTGGTCGTCCGGGAGGCCGAGGAGACCGGCCGGCCGGACGCGGCGCCGCAGCGGGTCAACTCGCCGTCCAGCACGGGGGCGTGAGCCTCGGTCCTGCCCGCACGGGGTCGGGCCTCAGCCCGTAGCGGCGGCGAGGAGCGTCAGCCCGGCCGCGGTGGCGGTGTGGATCGCCGTGTTGCGGTCCCGCAGGGTGGTGACCAGCCCGGCCGCCCGCAGCACCGTCGCGTGCTCGCTGGCGCTCGCCGCGGAGATGCGGACGGCGGCGGCGAGGTCCCCGGTCGTACAGCCCTCCCGCTGCGCGACGGTCCGCAGCACGGCGGCGCGGGTGCGGCCCAGCAGTGCGTCCAGAGCCGGTGACGACCCGTGCGGCGCCGCCAACAGCCCTGCTCCGGTGGGCTGGTGCGCGGGATGGACCAGCATCGGCTGCGGCTCGGTGTCGTAGATCACGACGGGTGCGCCCGTGACGAAGACGGACGGGACCAGCAGCAGCCCCCGGCCGTCGAGGTGGATGTCCCGGTCCAGCCCGGAGGCCAGCTCGACGTGCAGGACCGGGGCCTCCCAGCGGATCCGGCCCGGCAGCAGCCGCTCGAAGAGCCGCTCCACGCCGCCGTGCAGCAGATCGCGTCCGCGGACCGCGCGGTCCGCGGCCAACGCGTCCTCGGCGGACGCCTGGTACGGGGCGAGCAGGACGTCGTGGACGTGGCCGAGGGCCTCCACCAGGCGGCGCATGAGGTCACGGTCCTCGCCGAGCGTACGGGCCCAGCCGGGTAGCGGACGGGTGGCCGCCGCGTCGGCGAGGTCCGCGCGGATCCGCCCGGCCGGCGTGGCGGCGACGCCCTCCAGCAGCTCCGCGACGCTCCGGGCCCCCGGCGGACTCAGGAAGCCGGGTGACACCCCGTGCATCGGCACCAGGTCGAGGACCATCCGGGCCTGCGGCCCCAGCCGCCCGCGCGCCGTCCGCCGCCAGGCCCCGAACCGCGCCTCGTGGTTGCGGTCCCGCAGGACGCGCACCGCCACGTTCAGCTCCACCATCGCCGCCATCGCCCCCGCGACCCTGGTGCGCGCCAGATCCTCGCCGGTGAAGTGGAACCGGAACGCCATCCCGCCTCCCGTGATAGGGAACTGACGGAGAGTCAGTTTCCGTTTATGATGCCAGGGGAAGCCGCGGACGGGAGGGGCAAGCGCAGCTGCGACGACCGGGGTGCGATCGGATGGATGCGAAGCGCCCGCGCCACGCGGTGATCCCGGTCCGCGCCGTCGCGGCCTTTTCGCCGCGCTGCTGTCGAGCAGGACCCCGCCGCCCGGGCCACGCGACCGGGTCAACGAGGGGTGCGGATCCGGGGGGCCCGACCTACGGTGAGGATCGGGACGCCGGGCGGCCGTACGCCGCCGGTGGCGCCCCCCACCGTTGGCGATGGCCCGCTCGCCGGGTGCCCGCACCGTGCGGGTCCGGTCCCGTACGGAATCGCCGAATCCGGTCATTCGGAAACCAGACACTCGTCGTCATGACGAGTGGGAGGCATCATGAGAAAGCTCCCGGTCGCACTGGCCCTGATCCCCGCCGCCGCGCTGATCACGTCGTGCTCCGACAACGGGGGAGCGGCGTCCGGCGGCACCGCCGCGCAGAAGCCCGCTGTCGTCACCGCCGAGCCCGTGCAGTCCCAGGCACCCCAGTCCCAGGCCGCCCAGGCGCCGCAGACGCAGGTGAAGGTGGTGGCGGACGGGCTGGGAGACCCGTTCGAGCTCGCCTACGCCCCCGACGGCCGGCTCTGGGTCAGCGAGAAGTCCGGGCTCAAGATCACCCGGGTCGACCCGCAGAGCGGCGCCAAGAGCACCGCCCTCGACCTCACGGGAAAGGCCTTCCACAGTCAGGACGGGCAGGACGGCGTCCTGGGCTTCGCGTTGCACCCGGACTTCGGCAAGGGCAAGGGCAGCGACTACCTCTACCTCGCCTACACCTACAAGAACGGCAACGACTCGGCCACGAAGATCGTCCGCTATACCGCGAAGGACGGCCTGCTCTCCGACGAACAGCCCATCCTGACGGGGCTGCCGGGGCACAACCAGCACCAGTCGGCCCGGATCCGGTACGGACAGGACGGCAAGCTCTACTACTCGATCGGCGACCAGGGCCACAACTACATGGCCGACTACTGTCTGCCGAACCACGCGCAGGACCTTCCGACCGCCGCCCAGGTCGCCGCGTCGGACTGGTCGCTGTACCAGGGCAAGGTGCTCCGCATCAACCCGGACGGCTCCGTCCCCGACGACAACCCCGAGCTGAACGGCGCCCGCAGCCACATCTACGCCTACGGCATGCGCAACCCGGACGGCATGGACTTCGGCGGCAAGGACCTCTACACGGCCGAGAACGGCCCGCTCACCGACGACGAGTTCAACCTCATCACGAAGGGCGGCAACTACGGCTGGCCCAACGTCGCCGGGTGGAAGGACGACAAGGCGTACGTCTACTCCAACTGGTCGCAGGCCAAGGGCGGTTGTGAGAAGCTCACCTACAATCCGGACCCGAACACGCCGCCGGCCGAGGTGCCGACGACGAAGGAGACGGACTTCACCAAGGACATGGTCTCCCCGCTCAGCACGTACGGGACGACCGTCGAGAGCGGGCACAACTTCGGCACCACGCCGGTCTGCCCCGACGCCGCCTCCGCCTACATGTGCTGGCCGACCATGGCGCCCGGCAGCCTCAAGGTGTACGGGGACGACGTCCTCGTCACCTCGCTGAAGAACGGCACCGTCTTCCGGCTCTCCAAGGACGGCAAGAAGTACGAGGAGCTCTTCCGGACCGTCAACCGCTACCGCGACGTCGCCCTCAGCCCGGACGGCAAGACGCTGTACATCGCCACCGACAGCGAAGGCCAGCACATGGTCCGCGGTGACGGCGGTACCCCGACCACCCACCTGGCGAATCCGGGCGCGATCCTCGCCGTCCCCTACGACCACACCACGACGCAGTGAAGCCCCGACACGGAGGTGAGACAGTCATGACCCGTCACGAGGAACAGCCCAGGCGTGCCCGGCAGTCCCGGGAGCGCACCACCGACCGGCCGAACACCCCGACGGAAGGCGCCCGTTGGCGCAAGCCGAGCTACCAGGTGGTGGAGGCGTCTCTGGAGGTCTCGGCGTACTACCTCGCCAAGCGGTAGCGGCCACCGCACCGCACCGGTAGGACCACCACTCGAAGAGGGAGGAAGCGCTGTGCGACTGCACGTACTCGGTACGGCAGCCGGCGGCGGTGTCCCGCAGTGGAACTGTGCGTGCCCCGGCTGTGCCGGGGCACGCGCGGTTCCGTCGCGCCGACGGCTGCACGCGTCCGTCGCCGTGGAGACCGAGCCCGGCCGGGTGTACCTCGTGAACGCCACACCGGACATCGCCGAACAGATCGAGCGCTGCCCCTGGCTGCACCCCGAGGGCCGGCGCACCCGGCTGTCCGGCGTGATCCTCACGGACGCCGAACTCGACCACACGCTCGGCCTGGCGCGGCTGCGCGAGGCCGACGAACTGGAGGTCATGGCGACCGACGCGGTCCGGGACGCCGTGCACAAGGGACTCGGCCTCGGCGAGGTCCTCGCGCCCTACACCCGCCTGCGCTGGCGGGACTTCGACGGCGTCGCGCTCGAACCGCTCTCCGGCAAGCGCCCCCGCTACGCCCGGGACGCCTGCGACGGGGACTGGGTGAGCGCCCTGCGGGTGGGCGGACTGCTCTACGCGCCGTCGACCGGCGTCTGGACCGACGGGTTCGGCGAGGACGCCGACCTGGTCCTGGTCGACGGCACCTTCTGGGACGACGAGGAGCCGCGCACCGCCGGGTTCTCCACGAAGTCCGCCACCGGGATGGGCCACCTGCCCGTGCTCGCCACCCGCGACCGGCTCGCCGCCCTGTCCGCCCGGTGCCTCTACACCCACCTGAACAACACCAACCCGCTCGTCGACCCGGACTCCCCCCTCCACGCGGAGCTGGCGGACCGGGGCCTCGGGGTGGCCGCGGAAGGAGCGGTCCTCACATGGTGACGACCTTCGAGAGCGAGCTCAGGGCCGTGCCCGAGCGCCGCTACCACCACCGGCACCCCTTCAACCTGAGGATGCACCAGGGGCTCCTGCTGCCGGAGGAGCTGCGCACCTGGATCCTCAACCGGTTCCACTACCAGCGGCACATCCCGGTCAAGGACGCGCTGATCCTCGCCAAGCTGGAGGACCCCGCCCTGCGCCGGCTGTGGATCCGCCGGATCACCGACCACGACGGCGGCGACGGCGACGAAGGCGGCATCGAGCGCTGGCTGCGGCTCGGCGAGGCGGCCGGGCTCGACCGCGCCGACCTGCTCTCGGGCCGCGGGGTGCTGCCCGGAGTGCGGCTCGCCGTCGACGGCTACGTCAACCTCTGCCGCCACGGCACGCCCCTGGAGGCCGTGGCCGCCTCGTTGACCGAACTGTTCGCGCCGGACCTGATGGCCACCCGGATCGCCGCCTTCGAGCGCCACTACACCTGGATCGAGCCCGTGGGCCTCGCCTACTTCAGGACCCGCGTCGGCCAGGGCCGTCGGGACAGCGACGAGGCGCTGTCCCTGGTGCTGTCCTGGGCCCGCACCCGGGCCGAGCAGGAGGCCGCCATCGCGGCGCTCTCCTACAAGTGCGAGCTGCTGTGGACCCTCCTCGACGCCGTCGAACGGGCCCCGGCGTGACCTGGCGACCGGCCCTGAGCGGCTACGCGCGGCTGCGCCACTGCCCGGTGCGGAACAGCACGCTGCTGGTCGTCCCGGAGCGCATCGTCGTCCTCAGTGCCGAGGCGGCCGCGATCGTCGGACTGTGCGACGGCACCCGGACCGTACCGGAGATCACCACCGAGTTCCCGGTCGAGGGGGCCGACGACGTCGTGGTCTTCCTCGACGACCTGAAGGAGCGGGGATGGCTGCGGTGAACCCGCCCTGGGCCATGCTGGCCGAACTCACCCACGGCTGCCCCCTGCGCTGCCCGTACTGCTCCAACCCGATCGAACTCACATCCCGTGAAGCAGAACTGACGACAAGTCAATGGCTGGACGTGCTGACGCAGGCCGGTGAACTCGGGGTCGCGCACGTCCACCTGTCGGGCGGCGAACCGCTGTTGCGGCGCGACCTGACCGAGATCGTCGCAGGGGCCGACCGCGCCGGGATCTACGCCCAGCTCGTCACCAGCGGACTCGGCCTGACCCGGGAGCGGCTGGCCGCGCTGACCGCGGCCGGGCTGCCCAGCGTCCAGCTCTCCGTCCAGGGCGCCGACGCCGCCTCCTCCGAGCTGATCGCCGGACGCCGGTCGTTCGCGGCGAAGGAGCGGGCCGCCGCGCTGGTCCGCGAGGCCGGACTGCCGCTGGGCCTCAACGTCGTCCTGCACCGCCTGAACCTCGACGACATCGACGCGATCGTGGACCTCGGCATCGCCTGGGGCGCGGTGCGCGTCGAACTCGCCAACACGCAGTTCTACGGCTGGGGACTGGCCAACCGGGCCGCCCTCATGCCCACCCGGGACCAGCTGGACCGCGCCCGGGAGGCGGTCGAGCGCCGACGGCGGCGGACCGGCGTCGAACTCGTCTGGGTCGTCCCCGACTACTTCGACGGCGTCGCCAAGCCCTGCATGGGCGGCTGGGGCGCGGTCTCCCTGACCGTCGCCCCCGACGGCCGGGTCCTGCCCTGCCCCGCCGCCTACGACCTCCCACTGGACCTGCCGAACGTCCGCGACCACGCCCTCGCCTGGATCTGGTCCGAGTCGTCGGCCTTCCGGGCCTACCGCGGCACCGACTGGCTGCCCGAGCCCTGCGCCTCCTGCGCCCTCCGGGAGGTCGACTTCGGCGGCTGCCGCTGCCAGGCCTTCGCCCTCACCGGCGACCCGGGGCGGACCGATCCCGCGTGCGCGCTGTCGCCCGACCACGGCCTGATCACGGAGCTCGCCGCCCGGCAGGACGGGGACCTCGTCTACCGGGATCCGGCCGGCCGCTGAGGCTCCGCTCCGCAGGCCGTTCTCCCCGGTCCGGCCGGCCCGTCGCCCGTCCGGTGTTCGGGTTCAGGTGGTGCCTGCGTGGTCCTGCGTGGCGCCGAGCAGCCGCCGGACGGCCTGCCGGGCGTGGTCCAGCGGTTCGGGGCCGCGCCGGACGGAGGCGAGCAGGACGGCGCCCTCCACCAGGGCGAGGGTCTGCCCGGCGGCGACCCGGGCCTCCGCCGGGCCGAAGCCCTCGCCCTCCAGTCGGTCGGCCAGGATCCGCTGCCAGCCCGCGTACAGCTCGGCGCAGAGCGCCCGCAGCGCCTCGTTGGTGCCGGACACCTCCAGGGCGACGGTGGCGATCGGGCAGCCGCTGGTGTACCGGGAGCGCTCCAGCCGTTCGGCGAAGGCGTCGATCAGCCGCCCGGCGAGGGTGACGGTGCCGGCGCCCTCGCCGGCCAGGGAGGCGAGCAGCGCCTCGACCTCCTGGCCGGCCTGGGTGAGCGCGGCGGCCACCAACTGGTCCTTGCCGCCGGGGAAGTGGAAGTAGAGCGAGCCGCGCGGGGCGCCGGTGGCGGCGACGATCCGGTTGAGTCCCGTCCCGAAGTAGCCCTGCGCCTCGATCAGTTCCCTGGTGCCGGCGATCAGCCGGGCCCGGGTCTCCTCACCCTTGACTCCCATGCGGCGATAGTAGACCGGTCTGCATATTCCTGTCGACGGGCCTTCGAGCCTCTCTTGAGCGATGGTTGACTGATCGTCAGAAACGGTACTGGGGCGGGTAGCCGGTCCAGTGCAGCTCCTCCGGCAGGTGGCCCTGGTCGTTCAGCAGCAGGACGGCGGGCGGCCGTCCGGGCGTGTAGCGCAGGACGGTCAGCGCCGCGTTGGCGGCGTTGACGCCGAGCCACCGCCAGGCCGGGGCGTCCAGGGCCTGCCGGACCAGCCAGCCGACCAGGAAGGCGTGGGTGACGACCAGTTCGTGCCGCTCCTCGCGGCCCGGCACCGGCCCGGTGAACCGTTCGACGGCCCGCCGCGCCAGCACCGCGCCCTCCTCCCGCTCCGCCGCTGTGGTTCCCCCGAGGAAGTCCAGCAGGAACCGCGCGCTGTCGTCGGGCAGTTCGTCCCGCGCGGGCACGTACGGAACGAAGTCCCCGGCCTCCTCGCACGGTTCCGGCCGCACGCCGGTCAGCTGCTCCGCGACCAGCCGCGCGGTCTCGGCCGCCCGGGGCAGCGGGCCGTGATGCAGCGCCGAGACCGGGCGGCCGGCCAGCCGCCGGCCCAGCAGTGCGGCCTGCCGGCGCCCGGCGGCGGTGAGTCCGCTGTCGTCGCCGTGGGACTCGGCCTCGCCGTGGCGGGCCAGGTAGAGGTAGCGGGTGGCGGTGTCGGTCATGCCGTGGGACTCCTCGGGAGGGACGAAGATCATGTCGTCCCGAGTGACACACCGGGGGCCGCGCCCGGTTCCGGCTCAGCCCGTGGAGGCCACGTCCGCGTGGGCCCGGCCCGCGTGGGCCTCGTCCAGCAGCGCCAGCTCCTCCGCCGACAGCCGCAGCGCCCCGGCGGCGATGTTCTCCTCCAGGTGCGCCACGTCGCCGGTGCCCGGGATGGCCAGCACGTGCGGGCCGCGGTGCAGCGTCCAGGCCAGCCGGACCTGGGCGGTGCTCGCCCCGCGTGCCTCGGCCACCGCCCGGACCTGGGCGGGCTCGGCCTCCCCGGCGCCGTCCTGCCGCCCGGCCCCGGCGATCGCGTAGAAGGGGACGAAGGCGATGCCCTGCTCCCCGCAGATCCGCAGCAGCTCGTCCTGCTCCGGCGTGGCGCCGATGCCGTACGGGTTCTGCACGCAGACCACCGGCGCGATGGCCTGAGCCTCGGCGAGCTGGTGCGGGTGGACGTTGGACAGGCCCAGCTGCCGGATCAGCCCGGCCTCGCGCAACTCGGCCAGCGCGCCGAAGCGTTCGGCGACCGAGTCGGTGCCGAGGATGCGCAGGTTCACCAGGTCGAGGTGGTCGCGGCCGAGCTGGCGCAGGTTCTGCTCGACCTGGGCGCGCAGGCGCGCGGGAGTGCGGGCGTGCTCGACCCACTCGCCGTCGATGCCGCGGCCGGGGCCGACCTTGGTGGCGATCACCAGGTCGTCGGCGTACGGCGAGAGCGCCCGGTTGATCAGCTCGTTGGCGGAGCGCAGCGGGGAGAAGTAGAAGGCCGCCGTGTCGATGTGGTTGACGCCCAGCTCGACCGCGCGGCGCAGCACCCGCAGCGCCTGTTCACGGTCGCGCGGGACGGCGTGCGGGACGAGTGCCGGGCCGGTCTGCGGCAGGCGCATCGTGCCGAAGCCGATCCGGTGGACGGTGCGGTCGCCGAGCTTCCAGGTGCCGGCGGCGGCCGCAGTGGCGGCGGGGGTGGTGGCGGTGCTGTCGGACGTCATGCCGGTCATGATCGCTACTGAACCGGTCTGACCGCCAGTGATTCGAACATGTCCATGAGGGTGGGGGCGGGGGCCGCGTTGGGGGAGGGGTGGCCGGGCGTTCCGCCGTCCGTCGTCATGTCGGCCGGGCACACCGGTGTCGGCGGCGAGGGCGCGTCCCGCCGACCGTAGCGTGCGGGACATGACACCCCAACGGCACCCCCGGCACCCCTACACCCGACGGGCCGTCCTCGTCGCCGCGCTGCTCGGGGCCGCCCTCGGCGCCGTCGCGCTCACCGGGGCACCGGCGCGACCGTCCGCCGCCCCGATGCGCCCGACCGGTGCGCCGCCGACCGTGTACGCGCACCGCGGCGCCTCCTCCGCCGCGCCCGAGAACACCCTGGTCTCCGACGAGGTGGCCCGCCGGGCCGGCGCCGAGTGGATCGAGGACGACGTCCAGCCCAGCAGGGACGGCGTCCCGTACGTGCTGCACGACGACACGGTGGACCGCACCACCGACGGCACCGGCCGGATCCGCGAGCTGACCGCCGCCCAGCTGGACGCGCTGGACGCCGGCTCCTGGTTCGCCCCCGCGTACGCGGGCACCCGGCTGCCGACCCTGGCCGCCCAGCTGGAGGACCTGCGCACCCGCGGCGGCAGGCTGCTGCTGGAGATCAAGGGCCCGCACAGCCGCGACGAGGTCGCCCGGATCGTCAAGGAGGTGCGCGACCACGGCATGGCCGACCGGGTCCTCGTCCAGAGCTTCGAGGTCGACGCCCTGCGGTACGCCCGCGAGCTGGCTCCCGAGCTGCCGCTCGGCCTGCTGCGCTCCACCCCGGACGCCGACCCGGTGGCGGTCGCCCGCGACCTCGGCCTGTCCGCCTACAACCTCGCGGACGACGCGCTGTCCGCCCGCCCCGGCGTGGTCGGGGAACTGCACGCCGCCGGGGTGGCGGTGAACGTCTGGACGGTCGACCGGCCCGCCCGCTGGCAGGTGCTCGCGGCGGCGGGCGTGGACGGGATCATCACCAACCGACCGGCAGAGCTGGCCGGTTGGAGCGCGGCCTGGTCGGCGCGGGGCGCCGCCGGTTAGGCTGCCGGGCGTGGAGCAGGAGAACGCGGCGGGCGCCCGGCCGGTGGACGAACAGGCCGGGGCGGACTGGATCCGCCGGCATCTCGGCGTGGTCCTGGAGCCGCAGGGCTCGCTGACCGCCTTCGACGGGCGCCTCGTCATCGACCTGGACACCCGGGTCGTCACCGTGGACGGCCGTGAGGTCCGGCTCCACCGCTCGGACGTCAAGCTGCTGCGCGGCCTGATCGAGCTGGGCGAGGGCGTGCACGCGCCGGACACGATCCTGTGGAAGGTCTACGACGCGTCGCTCCACCCCCATGAGCTGAGGTACCCGATGGCGCTGCTGCGGGCGAAGCTCGGCGAGCCCGACTGGATCGTGCGGACCGAGGAGGGCCGCTACGGCCTGCGGCCCCCGGAGCTGACGTAGCCGCATACTGACGGCATGACGGGTGGAGACGGCGGCCGGGGTCCGGACCGGCGCGGGGTGCTGCGGGCGGGTGCGGCGGCGGCGCTGGCGCTGGGCGCGGCGGGGTGTACGGGCGGGAGCACGTCACGGGCGGCCGGGCCGAGTCCGAGCGCGACGACGCCGGGAACACCGACCGCAACACCCGCGCCCGAAACGCCCACGCCCACGGTCACCCCGCTGCCCCGCCCGCCCCTCTGGCAGCCCGGCCCCGGCGAGATCCAGCCCGACGTCAAGCGCCGCGCCGTCGAGCTGGTCGCCGCGCTCGGCGACTGGCCGCCCGGCGGGCAGGGGGTGGAGGCGGCCCGGGCCCGGGTGGCGGCGCTCGGCCTGCCGCCCGCGCTGGCCGATGCCGCCGGTCCGTTGGCCCCGGCGGCGTCGGAAGCGAGCCTGGAGGTGGTGGTCGCCCAGTACGGCGGCATCCTCGACGACTCGGCGAGCGTGCTGGTGGTGTGCCGCCAGTGGACCCGCGGCCCGGACGGCTCGGTGGCCGAGGGCGGCACCACGGTGGACGTCCGGCTGGGCCGGGCCGAGCCGCGCTGGACCGTCACCGACCTGCGTCCGGGTGTCGCGGGCCCGGCGGCCGCCGCGCCGTCGCCCGCGGTGGCCCGGGTGCTGGCCGAGCCCCGGATCGAGCTGCCGCCGGAGGCCGCCGCCGACCTGCGCGGCGGCACGGTCCACGACAGCGTGCTGGAGGCGATGCTGCGGCTGGCCGGCCCGTACACGCTCTCGGTGAGCGTGGTGCGGACCGGCCACCCGCTGGACGTCTTCGGGACGACCCGGCCCAGCGACCATCCGCTGGGCCGGGCCTTCGACGTCTGGCGGATCGACGGCCTGGCGGTGGTGGACCCGGGTACGTCCCGGCAGCTGGTCGAGTCCTTCATGCGGGACGCGGCCGCCGCCGGTTCGTACAACGTGGGTGGTCCGGTGGCGGTCCCGGGCGGCGTCGGCAACCAGTTCTTCACCGACGACACCCACCACGACCACTGCCACGTGGGCTTCAACCACTAGGCACCGTACGTCAGTTGACGTTGACGCCGCTCCAGGCCGCCGCGACCGCGTTGTACTCGGCGCTGCCGGCGCCGTACAGGTCGCGGGCCGCGTTCAGCGAGGCGGAGCGGGCGCCCTTGTAGGTGGTGGTGGAGGTCATGTAGACGGTCAGCGCGCGGTACCAGATCTTGGCGACCTTGGCGTTGCCGATGCCGGCCAGCGTGGAGTTGTTGCAGGTCGGGCTGGTGTAGGTGACGCCGTTGACGGTCTTGGTGCCGCTGCCCTCGCTGGCCAGGTAGAACCAGTGGTTGCCGACGCCCGAGGAGTAGTGGACGTCGAGCTTGCCGACGCCGCTGCTCCAGCAGTCGGCCGAACGGCCGTCCAGCGAGGGCTTGTCGAAGCGGCGCAGCCACGGCGGGGTGGACTGGTCGCTGAACAGGTAGTCGCCCTTGTCGACGCTGTTGTTGGCGTACCACTCGACCATGGTGCCGAAGATGTCGCTGGTGGACTCGTTGAGGCCGCCGGACTCGCCGCTGTAGCGCAGGTTGGCGGTGGCGCTGGTGACGCCGTGGGTCATCTCGTGGCCCATGGTGTCGAGGTCCACCTGCTCCGGGTCGGTGGTGCCGTCGCCGTCGCCGGTCATCATGCAGAAGCAGGTGTCGGACCACTGGGCGTTGTCCCAGTTGGTGCCGACGTGGACGAAGACGGTGGCGCCCTTGCCGTCGTTCTTGATGCCGCTGCGGCCGTGGACGTTCTTGTAGTAGTCGTACGTCCAGGCGGTGTTGGCGTGGGCGTCGACGGCGGCGGTGGTGCGGTTGGAGGAGAACTTCTTTCCGTCGCCCCAGACGTTGGTGGTGCTGGTGATCGCGGTGCCGGAGGAGGCCTTGAGCGAGCTCGCGGCGACGTTGTTGGCGTCCTTGGTGACGTGGCCGCGGACCGGGTCGGTCAGGGTGTAGCCGCCGTTCGCGGCGGTGGTGTCGATGGTGACCGTGCCGGTGTACTCGGAGTTCCCGGTGCCGGCGGCCTGGTGCTCGGCGTCGTAGGACTCGATCTGCTCGCCCGTGGTGGCGTCGGTGACGACCACCTTGCCGGCCGGCTGGCCGTGCTCGCCGGTGCCCTCGACGGTGGTGCGCCAGGCCAGCCGGGGGGTGCCGTCGGCGGCCCAGACGACCAGCTCGGGGCTGCTGACGGCGTCCTTGACGCCCGGGGCGGCGGCCAGCGCGCCGGCCGCGCCGGACTGCGCGGTCACCTTGGGGACGGTCGACTTCACGGCGGCGTCGTGGGCGGCCGCGCGGGAGGAGTCCTTGAGCCGGCCCTTGGCGTCCTGGTGGACGACCAGGTCGCCGCCGACCACCGGCAGGCCCTGGAAGGTCCGGTCGAAGCGGACGTGGGTGGCACCGTCGGCGTCGACCACGACGTCCTTGAGCACGAGGTCCTGGCCGGCGCCGAAGCCGAACACCCCCGCGTTGTGGGCGACGTTGGCGCGGGCCTGGGATATCGCGGCCTCGCGCATGCCGGGGGCGGCGGAGGCGGTGGCGGCCGGGACGGTGGCGCCGGCGAGGGCGGCGACGACCACGAAGGCCGCGGCCACGCGGGCACGGCGGGAGGAGGACGTGGGGATCACTCGGACTCCAGTGGGGGTAGCTGTGCAGGGAAAGGAGCTGCGACCGAGATTGACGGGGGTCAGTCAGATTGAGCTAGAGGAAAGGTCATAACTTTGCCAAGTCGTGTCCTTGGTCGATAAAAAATGATCGGAAGTTAACAAGGGCTCTACAGTGCCGTCGTGACGATCGACTACCTGTGGCGCGGCCCGCTCACCGATCCCGAACTCGACGCCCTGCACGCCGAGGCCTTCGGCCACCCCGTGGAACCCGGCGGCCGGCTCGCCCGGCTGGAACGGCACAGCCTCGGCTGGGTCACCGCCCGCCGAGCCGCCGACGGCGCCCTGCTCGGCTTCGTCAACCTCGCCTGGGACGGCGGCGTCCACGCCTTCCTGCTCGACACCGCGGTCTCCCCGGACGCCCGGCGGCAGGGCGTCGCCACCCGGCTGGTCGCGGAGGCCGCCGACGGCGCCCGCGCGGCCGGCTGCGCCTGGCTGCACGTCGACTTCGAGCCGCACCTGCGCCCCTTCTACCTCGACGCCTGCGGCCTGCGCCCCACCGACGCCGGGCTGTTGGCGCTCTGACACCTTGCCGCCGGCCTCCGATGCTCCGACACTGGGCGGCCGGCCCTCCCAGGCTCTACGCTTCCGCCCCATGGACGGATGGGTGGGGGCCTGGACCGGCGGCCGGGCGGCGGTCCACGTGGGCGACGTCGCGGACTTCAACGCGCAGTTCCTCGCCCCCGGCATGGACCCGGCGCAGCGCCTGCGACGGCTGCGGCACGCCCACCACTACGCCTGCCTGGCCGCCTGCTACAGCCCCGAACCGGCGCTGCTGGTGCTGCCGGCCGAGGTCGCCCCGGAGTGGACCGACTGGCTGGCCCGGGAGTTGGTCTGGGGCCCGGTCGAGGTGCACAGCGGCGTGGCACCGGACCGCACGGTGGCCGAGGCCCTCGCTGACCGTCCCGCCCTGGCGGCCCGGATCGCCGACTCCGGCCGTCCGGTGGTGGGGTGGGGCCGGACGGCCGCGCAGGGCGAGGGGCCCGAGCTGGCCGCCGTCCGCCGCTACGAGTCCAAGGCCGCCGCGCACGACCTGTTCACCGCCCTCGCCCCCGGGCATCCCGGCATCCGGGTGCCGCACCAGGAGCGCCCGGGCGGCCGGCGCCGGGCGGCCCGCCGACTGACCGCCCGCGCCCTCCGGGGCCTGACCACGGTGCTGAAGAGCCCGTACGGCGTCGGCGGCTACGGCACCGTCGTGGTGGAGCCCGCCGAACTGTTCGCCGCGGGCGGCGGCCGGGCCCTGCTGCGGCGCCTGGTCCGCACCGAACTCCTGCCCACCGACGGGGAGTTGCTGCTGGAGGAGTACGTCGACGCCGGCCCGTCCGCCCGGCTCCGCGACCTCACCCAGGACGCCCTGGTCGGCCCGGACGGCACCGTCCACCCGGTCGGCGCGGGCGCCATGGAGGTGGCCGGCACCCGCTACCAGGGCGTCACCGTCGGCCCCGGCGCGGTGCCGAGGGACGCCGCCGACACCGCCCGCCGGTTCGCCGTGGCGGTGGGGGAGCGGCTGGCCGCCGAGGGCTACCGGGGCTGGTACGACGTCGACTTCGTCACCGACCGGGAGCGCCGGCTCGCCCCCACCGAGATCAACCTGCGGCTCACCGGCCCGGCCGTCGCCCTCGTGCTGCGCGCCCGCCTCGACGCGGTGCGCGGCCCCGGCCACCTGGTCCGCACCCTGGACGCGATGCCGCTCGGCGCCCGGCTCGACCAGGCCGCGCTGCACGACCACCTGGAACGGCTGCGGCCGCGCTGCGCCCGGATCGGCGTCACCCTGCTGCCGCTGATCCCGACCGCCTCCCGCGAGCCGGAGCCCTTCGTCGGCCTCGCCCTGGCCGGGCCGGACACCGAGTCGCTGGACGCGGCCGAGGCGCTGGTCGCCGCCGCGAACCACGGGCTGGCCCGGATGTTCGAGGCGCTGCGCTGAGCCGCCGGCGACGTCGGGCGCGCCTGGGCAGCCGCCGCCGAGGTCCCGTCACTCCTTCCCGGCCGGCGGCCGCCAGAGCACGAAGCGCACCAGCACCAGCGCCGCGAGCATCAGCGGGACGTTGAACGCGAACACCATCGCCGTCTCGCGCGGCCAGTCGGTGGCCCTGGTGAGCCGGTAGAGGTTGTCCTGCGGCCACCAGTTGACCAGCAGCCAGGCGATCGCCAGATGGGTCAGCACCGACAGCCCGAACGGCCTGCCCAGCCGCAGGACGGCCTCGAAACCGATGGTGAGGTAGACGATCCCGGCCCCGAAGGCCAGGTTCTCGCAGAGGTACAGCAGCTGGAAGAAGCCGCGGTACGGGGAGGGGACGCCCGTGAGGTCGGTCGAGCCGGGGAAGAGCGCGAAGGTCATCGCCCAGGCCGCGAAGGCGAACACCAGGACGCAGACCACCGCCGCGCAGCCGCCGGTGAAGCCCGCGTCCCCGGAACGCCGGCCCCCGGCCTTGCCGCCGCCCTTGCCGCCGCTCCGCCCGCCCGCCTTGGCGGAGCGCGGGGCGGCGTGCTCCGGCGGGGCCGGCAGCGGCAGTGCCGCGCGGTCCAGCTTGCCCGCCCGGGTGCGCGGCAGCTCGCGCAGCGTGACGACGGCGGCGGGCACCGGGCGGCCCCTGAGCTTCCTCTCCAGGTACTGGGAGAGCGACCAGCCGTCCGCCCCGTACACGGCCGGATCGGTCACCGCGTAGCCGACCAGCCGCCGCCGCCCCGGTACCGGCTCCACATAGACGACGGCCGCCTCCCGCACCGCCGGGTGCCCGCGCAGCGCGCCCTCCGCGTGGACCGCCGCCCGCACCCGCGCCAGCACGCCGGTCGGCCGCTCCGCGCCGAGCGGGCCGACCACGGTCGCGGCCCGGGCGGTGAACTCCAGCACGCCGTCCGCCCGCAGCACCCCGAGGTCGCCGGTCAGCAGCACCCGGCCGTCCGGGTCGAAGTCCGCGCGGACGAAGCGGCGGGCGGTGTCCGCCGGCCGGTTCAGGTAGCCGCGGGCCAGGCCGGCGCCGGCGATCGCGACCTCCCCCGTCATGCCCTGCTTGGCGGGGGTGCCGTTCGGGCCCAGCACGTACACCCGGGTGCCGGGGAAGGGCCGGCCGACCAGCGAGACCCGTTCGGCGCCCTCGGCGGCCGCGGTGCCCCGGGCGTCGAACCAGGTGCTGTCCACGGTGGCCTCGGCCAGCCCGTAGACGTTCAGCACCCTCGCCTCCCCGCCGAGCAGCCGTTGCAGGCCCAACTGCTCGTCCAGGTACCACTTCTCGGCGCCCACGGTGAGCAGCCGCACCCCGGGCAGCCTGCCGCCGGTCCGCGCCAGCAGGGCGGTCAGCCGGCGCGCGGTGCGGACGTTCAGCTCCAGGACGGTGATCCGCTCGGCGGCGACCAGGGCGGGCAGCGCGCCGAGGTCGGCGGCGCGGTCCAGGGTGAGGTTGAACGGGGTGACGACCAGGGTCGCGCCGGTGCCGAGGGCCCGGACCCAGTCGGCGGTGAAGACGTCGAACTCCAGGCTCGCGGTCTGCAGGATCCGGTCCTCGGCGGTGAGCCCGTACACCTCGCGCCAGCCCTCGTACGCGGCCAGCAGGTTGCGGTGCTCGATCAGCGCGCCGAGGGGCAGGCCGGTGGAGCCGGAGGTGTAGAAGACGCAGGCGAGGTCGGCGGCGGTGACCTCGGGCGGCTCGAAGGGGGCCCGCGCGGGGGCGGCCGTGTCGACGCAGACCAGCGGCGCCCCGCCCGCGTCCGCCAGTCGGACCCGGTGGCGCTCCTCGGTCACCACCACGTCCGGTGCGGCGTCCGCCAGCACGTGCCGCAGCAGCGCGTCCGGTGCGGTGGGCTCCAGCGGCACGAACGCCGCGCCCGCCGTCAGCACGGCCAGCAGCGCCACGTACACCTCGGTGCCCCGGCCCAGCGCGACCGCCGCCCGGCCGCCCGGGGCCAGGCCGCGCTCCGCCAGCACGGCGGCCAGCCGCCCGGCCCGCTCCACCAGCTCCCCGTACGTGAGCTCCTGCCCGCCGCAGCGCACGGCCACCGCGGCCGGCGCCCGGCGGGCCCGTTCCTCGACCAGCCCGTGCAGCGTGCCGGCGGCCCGTTCCCCGTCCGCGGTCATCGAGTCCCCCCTCGTCCCCCCTCGGAAAGGGCACCATCCTCCTCCCAACTCCCGCCGGGCGACAGGGTTCTGGCGCGTCCACCCCTCGGACGCCCCGACCTCCCGCGACTCGACGGTTGTACTCTGCACGCGGACGGACGGCGCCGGACCGTCCCGTGCGGCGCCCCGCCCGCACCCTGCCCGGCACCGTGATCGGAGTCCCATGAACTCATCCGCCCCCGACTTCGCCGGGCCGGTGCTGCGCACCCGCGACGTGGACGTCGTGCGCGACGGCCGCCACCTGCTGCGCGGGATCACCCTGGAGATCCGGCCCGGCGAGCACTGGGCGCTGCTCGGCCCCAACGGCGCCGGCAAGTCCACCCTGCTCGCGCTGCTCGGCGCCGTCTCCCACCCCACCCGCGGCGAGGTGGACGTGCTCGGCCGCCGGCTCGGCCGGGTGGACGTCCGCGAGCTGCGCGCCCACCTCGGGCACGTCAACCCGCGCCACCCGCTGCGCTCGCCGCTGAGCGTGCGCGAGGTGGTGCTCACCGGCTACACCAACACGATCGAGCCGGAGTTCCACCGCAAGCCGGCCCCGGAGGCGCTGGAGCGGGCCGAGCAGCTGATCGACACGCTCGGCATGCGCGCGATGGCCGAGGCCGCGTGGACGACGCTGTCCCAGGGCGAGCGCGGCCGGGCCCTGATCGCCCGCGCGCTGATGCCCAGCCCCCGGCTGCTGCTGCTCGACGAGCCCGCCACGGGGCTCGACCTGACCGCCCGGGAGCTGCTGCTGGACAGCCTGGACCTGCTGCGCCACCAGCACCCGGAGCTGGCCAGCGTGCTGGTCACCCACCACCTGGAGGAGCTGCCGGAGAGCACCACCCACGCCCTGCTGCTGCGCGGCGGCGAGTGCGTGGCGGCCGGGCCGGTGGACGAGGTGATGACCACGGAGCTGATCAGCGAGACCTTCGGCCACCCGATCCGGATCAGCCGGCACGAGGGCCGCTGGACGGCCCGGGCCGCGGCCCGCCGGACACCGGGACGGTAGCCGCCGGCCGGGACGGTGGCGGCCTGCCGGGCAGGACGGCCGCCCGCCGGACACCGGGACGGTAACGGTTCAGGGGGTGGGTGTAGACGGAAAATCGTCTTTACGTAAGGTATGCCTTAGCTAATGATGGTCTGCTGGTCCCCGGTCGGCCGCACTGCCTTGGCACACCCATGCCCTTTCCCGTTGGAGCCCGCATGTCCGCCCGTCGCCGTTCCACCGCAGCCGCGCTGCTCACCCTCGCCGTGGCGACCGCAGCCCTGGCCGGCTGCGCGTCCAAGAAGGACGACAAGGCCGGCGGCTCCGACGCGGTCAAGGTGAACGCGACCGACACCGCCTGCGAGGTCTCCAAGACCACCTTCCCGGCCGGCCACGTCGTCCTGGACATCAGCAACAAGGGCTCCAAGACCACCGAGGTCTACGTCTACGGCGACGGCGACAAGATCGTCACCGAGCGCGAGAACATCGGCCCCGGCACCAAGGCGAGCATCAACGCCGAGATCAAGGCCGGCTCGTACGAGATCGCCTGCAAGCCCGGCATGGTCGGCAACGGCATCCGCCAGAAGATCACCGTCACCGGCGAGGGCGGCAGCGCCGCGCCGGCCGACCCGCGCCTGGCCGCCGCCGTCGACGCCTACCGGAAGTACGCCCAGGAGCAGGCCGACGCCACCATCCCGGCCGTCGAGGCCTTCGCCGCCGCGATCAAGGCGGACGACCTGGAGAAGGCCAAGTCGCTGTACGCGCCCTCGCGCACCGGCTGGGAGCGCACCGAGCCGGTCGCCGAGAGCTTCGGCGACGTCGACCCGAAGACCGACACCCGCGAGGACAAGCTGGAGCCGGGCCAGGCCTGGACCGGCTGGCACAAGCTGGAGAAGTCGCTCTGGGCCGACGCGAAGATCGGCGACGACGAGAAGAAGCTCGCCGACCAGCTGGTCGCCGACCTCAAGGACTGGCAGAAGAAGATCCCCGAGGCGGAGATCACCGCGACCAGCATGGCCAACGGCGCCAAGGAGCTGCTGGACGAGGTCGCCACCAACAAGATCACCGGTGAGGAGGACCGCTACAGCCACACCGACCTGGCCGACTTCCACGCCAACGTCGAGGGCGCGCAGAAGGCCTACGAGCTGCTGAAGCCGGTCGCCTCCGAGAAGGACGCGGAGCTGGCGAAGACGCTGGACTCCGAGTTCGCCGCCATCAACACCCTGCTGGCCAAGTACAAGCAGGCCGACGGCACCTTCACCTCCTACGACAAGGTCACCGAGGCCGAGCGCAAGGCCTTCTCCGACGCGGTCAACTCGCTGGGCGAGCCGCTGTCGAAGCTGGCCGCCGCCGTGGTCGTCAAGTAACCGGCCACCCCACCCCGAAGTACCCCGCCGACGCCGTGGCGGCCCGCGATCCGGGCCCCACGGCCTCCGCGGGTCAGCGCAGAAGTCCAGCACAGTAGAAGGGCCCGCCCGCCGATGGACGCGGAGAACGAGCAGCAGAACGGGACGCCGGCCGCCGCCGACGCCACCGGGACCAGGGGCGCGGTCAGCCGACGCGCCGTCATCGGCTGGGCCGGCGCGGGCGTCGCGCTCGGCGCCGCCGCCGTCGGCTCGGTCGCCGCGGCCACCCGGCAGGACGACGCCGTCCCGGTCGCCGCCCCCGTCGGCGCCGAGGTGCCGTTCTACGGCGAGCACCAGGCGGGCATCTCCACCCCGGTCCAGGACCGGCTGCACTTCGCCGCCTTCGACGTCTCCGAGAAGGCCACCCGGGAGTCCCTGGTCAAGCTGCTCAAGGAGTGGACCAAGGCCGCCGCCGCGATGACCGGCGGCCGCGAGGTCGGCACCGGCGCGGTGCCCGGCTCGCCGGAGGCGCCGCCGGACGACACCGGCGAGGCCCTCGGCCTGCCCGCCTCCCGGCTCACCCTGACCATCGGCTTCGGGCCGAGCCTGTTCGAGAAGGACGGCGTCGACCGCTTCGGCCTCCAGGCCAAGCGCCCCGAGGGCCTGATCGACCTGCCGAACTTCAAGGGCGACAAGCTCGACCCGACCCGCAGCGGCGGCGACCTCTGCGTCCAGGCCTGTGCCGACGACCCGCAGGTCGCCGTGCACGCGATCCGCAACCTGGCCCGGATCGGCATGGGCACCGTCAACATCCGCTGGTCGCAGCTCGGCTTCGGCAAGACCTCCTCGACCACCCCGGACGAGCAGACCCCGCGCAACCTGATGGGGTTCAAGGACGGCACCCACAACATCGCGGGCACCGACGGCGCGAAGCTGGCCGACCACGTCTGGGCCGCCCCCGGCGACGGCCCGGAGTGGATGACCGGCGGCTCCTACCTGGTCGCCCGGCGGATCCGGATGCACATCGAGACCTGGGACCGCGCCTCGCTGAAGGACCAGGAGGACACCTTCGGCCGCACCAAGGGCGAGGGCGCCCCGTACGGCAAGGGCAAGGAGCACGACGCGCCGGACCTCGCGGCGATGCCCGCGACCTCGCACGTCGCCCTCGCCCACCCGGACGCCAACAGCGGCCTGATGATCCTGCGCCGCGGCTTCTCCTTCACCGACGGCACCGACGGTCTCGGCCGCCTGGACGCCGGGCTGTTCTTCCTCGCCTACCAGCGCGACACCCGCAAGGCCTTCGTCCCGCTCCAGCAGAAGCTCGCGGCGAGCGACAAGCTCAACGAGTACATCCAGCACGTCGGCTCCGCCCACTTCGCCTGCCCGGCGGGCGTGCGCAAGCCGGGGGAGTGGTGGGGCCAGGCCCTCTTCGGCTGACACCCCTCCTGTTCTCCCGTACCATCTCGACACCCCCCAGGAGCCCGCGTGTTCGGCAACTACCTGATCGGCCTGCGCGAAGGCCTCGAAGCCAGCCTGGTCGTCTGCATCCTGATCGCCTACCTGGTCAAGACCGGCCGCAAGGACCGGCTGCCGCCGGTGTGGATCGGCGTCGGCTCGGCCGTGGCGCTCTCCATGGCCTTCGGCGCGGTGCTCCAGTTCGGCTCCTCGCAGCTCACCTTCGAGGCCCAGGAGGCGCTCGGCGGCTCGCTGTCGATCATCTCGGTCGGCCTGGTGACCTGGATGGTCTTCTGGATGCGGCGCACCGCCCGGCACCTGAAGACCGAGCTGCACGGCAAGCTGGACGCGGCGATCGCGATGGGCACCACCGCCCTGGTGGTCACCGCCTTCCTGGCCGTCGGCCGTGAGGGCCTGGAGACGTCCCTGTTCATCTGGACCGCCGTCCAGGCCACCGGGGACGGCTGGAACCCGCTGATCGGCGCCGCGCTCGGCCTGCTCACCTCGGTGGTGCTCGGCTGGCTGTTCTACCGGGGCGCGCTGAAGATCAACCTGGCCAAGTTCTTCACCTGGACCGGCGCGATGCTGGTCGTGGTCGCGGCCGGCGTCCTCGCCTACGGCGTGCACGACCTCCAGGAGGCCGGCTGGCTGCCCGGCCTGCACAGCACGGCCTTCGACATCTCCAGCACCATCCCCAAGGACAGCTGGTACGGCACCCTGCTGAAGGGCGTGTTCAACTTCCAGCCGGACCCGACGGTGCTGCAGCTGGTGGTCTGGCTGCTCTACCTGGTCCCGACCCTGGCGGTGTTCTTCAACGTCCTCGGCGGCGGCAGGAGCAAGAAGCCCGCCCAGCCGGTGGCCGCCAAGCCGGCCGCCTGATCCGGCCGTTCGACCTGTTCCACCCGTAGCACCCGCTCCACCCCGCTCCACCCGTACCGCCCCGTCCGGCACCCGCCGGTCGGGGCGGTTTCGTACGAGCGGAGCCAGTTCTCGCCAGGAGCGGTCGGAACCAGTCAGGAAGACGACGAAAACGGTCAGCTCTGACAAACTGCAGTCCCAGTGGAACCGTTGCGCCACCACCTTCGTACTTAGGGTGACAGCACCATGCCATTACCCACACATGGGGGGAACATGACCGTTCGCAGGCCTGCCAGGTTAGTCGCCGCCGGTGTCGCCGCCCTCGCGGCGACCGTGTTGCTGACCGCGTGCGACGACGTGAAGTACACCGACGACAAGCCGGGCGACCCGAAGGCGAGCGCCGCCGGGGCCACCGTCCCGGGGGACCCGATGGCCGGCCAGGCGGCCGGTTCGCGCTGCAAGAGCGACGACATCACCGCCACCGTGCAGCTCAAGGGCGCGGGCTCGGCGATGCTGACGATCAAGAACAAGAGCAGCCACAACTGCACCCTGTACGGCTACCCGGGCTTCGGCGGCCTGAAGGCCGACAACAGCGCGGACGCGCTGGCGGCCAACCGCGAGTCGCACCCCGGGCCCGCGGTGCTGGTCACCCTGAAGCCCAACAAGTCCGGCTACGCGGGCATCAAGTGGAGCGCCTGCGACAAGTCGGACGCGACCTGCCACGTGCTCACCGGCCTCCAGGTCACCGCGCCGGACGAGACCACGGCGGTCAACGCCGAGGTGCTGGGCACCGACGGCAAGCCGGCCGGCCAGCTGCTGGTCTCGGCCGCCGGGCTGACCACCGGCACCCTGCAGCCGAACAACGAGAAGGTGCTGTTCAACTGATCCGCTTCACCCGATCCGGTTCACCTGATGCTGTCCGGTTGACGATGTCCACCTGATGATGCTCGCCTGATGACACGACGGAGCCCCCGGGCCGGTTCTTCCGAACCGCCCCGGGGGCTCCATCCGTTCCGGGCCCGGACTACTGGCTCTTGATCGAGTCCAGGATGTCCAGCTTCGCCGCCCGGTGGGCCGGCCAGAGCGCGGCCAGCAGGCCGATCACGGCGGCCGCGAGCAGGAAGCCGACGGTCTGCACCGGCGGCACCACGGTGGTGATGCCCTTGAGGCTGTCCGCCAGCGTGCGCACACCCGCCCAGGCGACCAGGATGCCGAGTCCGACACCCACCAGCCCGCCGAACAGCGCGATCAGCAGCGACTCCAGCCGGACCATCCGGCGGATGCCGAGCCGGTCCAGGCCGATCGCCCGCAGCATGCCGATCTCCCGGCGGCGCTCGAACACCGACATGGCCATGGTGTTGACCACGCCGAGCACCGCGATGACCACGGACATGCCGAGCAGCCCGTACATCATGTTCAGGATGCCGGTGATCATCTGGCGGTTCTCCGCCTTGATCTCCTTCGCGCCCTTGACCGCGATCAGCGGGTTGCCGCCGGTCGCGTCGCGCAGCGCCTGCTTCAGCTCCTCGGTCGCGCCGTTGGTGCCCTTGACCAGGACCTTCTCCAGGCCGGTGGCGGGCGCCAGGTGCGGGGCGACCACGGCCTCCGGGACGATGACCGAGGCCAGCGCGGTGTTGGCCTCCAGGATGCCGCCGACGGTCAGCGAGCCCTTGGCGCCGTCCGGGTAGGTGACGGCGAGGGTGTCGCCGACCTTGTAGCCGGCGCGCTCGGCGCGGCCCGAACTGACCAGCAGCCTGCCCTGCTTGAGGGCGTCCGGGGAGCCCTCCTTGACCTTGACGGTGGCCACCTGGTCGATGGTCGCGGCGTCCACCGCCGTCATCCACTCGCTGTCCTCGCCGTTCTGCCCCGTCTTGACGGTGACGCTGCGCTCGGCGCTGATCACGCTGACGCCGGGCGCCTTGGCGATCTGGGCGGCGACCTCGGGGGAGAGCTTCGAGAAGTTCTGCATGGCGACGGTGTAGTCGGCCTTGAGGTCGGTCTCGGCGGCCTTGTCCACGGCCTGGTTCACCGAGGCGCCGATCACCGTCAGCGAGGTGATCAGGGTGACGCCGATGGTCAGCGCCGAGGCGGTCGCGGCGGTGCGGCGCGGGTTGCGGACCGCGTTCTCCTGGGCCAGCTTGCCCGGGGCGCCGTACACGGCGCGCAGCAGCGGGGCGAACAGCGCGATCAGCGGCCGGGACAGCAGCGGAGTCAACACGAACACGCCGATCAGCAGCGCGCCGGCGCCGAGGCCGACCAGCTTGACCTCCTTGCCGCCGACACCACCGGCCAGCGCGGCGAGGCCGGCCAGGGAGAACAGCAGGCCGATGGTGTTGCGGATCCGCAGGCCCTTCTGGGTCGCGGGCTGCTCGGCCGAGCTCATCGCCGCCACCGGGGCGATCCGGGAGGCCCGGCGGGCGGGCAGCCAGGCGGCCAGCACCGTCACCAGCACGCCGACCGCGAGCGCGGCGACCACCGTGGTCGGGGCGATGATCAGCGGGCCGTCCGGCAGGTTGGCGTCCATCGGGCCGTTGAGCAGCGACTTGAGTCCGGCGGCGATGCCGATGCCCGCCAGCAGACCGGTCACCGCGGCGGTCAGGCCGACCAGCACGGCCTCGATCAGCACCGAGCGGGTGATCTGGCGGCGGGTGGCGCCGACGGCGCGCAGCAGCGCCAGCTCCTTGGTGCGCTGGGCGACCAGCATGGTGAAGGTGTTGGCGATGATGAAGATCCCGACGAACAGCGCGATGCCCGCGAAGCCCATCAGGACGGTGGTCAGGACGGTGGTGCCCTTCCTGATCATCTCGTCCTGCTCGGCGGCGAGTTCGCGGCCGGTCTTCGCCTCGATGGAGTCGCCCTGCGGGACGGCCTGCTTGACGGCGGTGAGCAGCGCGGCGTCGTCGGTGCCCGGCTTGGACCTGACGTCCAGCTCGGCGTAGCGGCCCGGGGTCAGGTAGAGCTGCTGGGCGGTGGCGGTGTCGAAGGCGGCCAGCGAGCCGCCGGCCACCACGCGCGGGTCGTTGGTGGTCAGGGTGCCGGTGAGCTTGAGCTTCATCACCGGGCCGTTGACCGCGACCCGGACGGTGTCGCCGACCTTGTAGCCGCCCTTGTCGGCGGTCTTGCGGTCCAGCGCGATCTCGGTGGCGTCCTTCGGGCCGCGGCCCTCGACCAGCGGGTAGCGCGGGTCGGTGCCGTCGGCGCCCGGCACGTAGTTGGTGCCGGTGGTGGAGAAGCCGTTGCCGATCAGCGCGCCCTTGGTGTCGGCGATGCCGGCGAAGCCGCTGACCACGCCGCGGACCTCGGCGACGCCGGGCACCGCGGCGACCTTGGCACGGGTCTCCTCGGTGAGCGTCGGGCCGGCGAGCTGCTCGCCGCGGTCGTCGCTGAGGTTGCGGGCCTCGCGGTCGGCGACCGTGACGGCGACGTCGGTGTAGCTCTTGGAGTTCTGGGTCCTCAGCGCGTTGCCGAAGGTGTCGGAGAAGACCAGCGTGCCGGACACGAAGGCGGTGCCGAGCATGACGGCCAGTACCGTCATCAGCAGCCGGCCCTTGTGGGCGAGCACATTGCGCAGTGCGGTGCGGAACATGAGGGAGTGTCAGTCCTGGGGGTACTCGGGGGACGGGTGGCTTCGGGCCTCGGTGGGCCGGATCAGCTGGTGCGGCCCTTGGCGTCGAAGCGGCGCATGCGGTCCAGGACGGTGTCGGCGGTGGGCTGGTGGAGTTCGTCGACGATGCGGCCGTCGGCGAGGAAGACGACGCGGTCGGCGTAGGAGGCGGCGACGGGGTCGTGGGTGACCATGACGACGGTCTGGCCGAGCTCGCGCACGGAGTTGCGCAGGAAGGAGAGGATCTCGGCGCCGGAGCGGGAGTCGAGGTTGCCGGTGGGCTCGTCGGCGAAGATGATGTCGGGCTTGCCGGCGAGGGCGCGGGCGCAGGCGACGCGCTGCTGCTGGCCGCCGGAGAGCTGGGAGGGGCGGTGGCTGAGGCGGCCGGAGAGGCCGACGGTGTCGACGACGCGGTCGAGCCAGGGCTTGTCGACCTTGCGGCCGGCGATGTCCATGGGGAGGGTGATGTTCTCCAGGGCCGTCAGCGTGGGGAGCAGGTTGAAGGCCTGGAAGATGAAGCCGATGTGGTCCCGGCGCAGCTGGGTGAGCTGCTTGTCCTTGAGGCCGACGAGCTCGGTGTCGCCGATGGTGGAGGAGCCGGAGGTGACGGTGTCGAGGCCGGCCATGCAGTGCATGAGGGTGGACTTGCCGGAGCCGGAGGGGCCCATGATGGCGGTGAACTCGCCCTGGGGGAACACGACGCTGACGTTGTCGAGGGCGACGACGCGGGTCTCCCCCTCCCCGTAGACCTTGTTCAGGCTGGTGGCTCGGGCGGCCGCGCGGCCGGTGTGGACGGCGGTTGCGGGGAACGTCACGTGGACTCCTCGGGCTGATTAACGGAATGTTTAACTCCGTAACATCATCCCAAGCTGTTCGAATGCGATTCGTATGCCACGCGGAGGGTCGGCCCCCGCCGACCCGGCGGGACGGCGGGGGGCCTTCTCCTCCTCAGGTATGACGCCGGACCCTGAGGACCAAGGGCCCCGGCAGGTTCCGGACGGTTCCGGAAGGGGCCGGGGCCCGGCCGACTACTCGACCGCCACGCCGAAGGCCGCCGCCAGCCCGGCCAGGCCGTTCGTCACCGCCCGCCCGGACGGGCTGAACTCCCAGCCGCCGGCGGCCCGGCGGAACGCCCCGAGCAGCATCGCGCTGTCCGGCACCCCGCCGGTCGGGCCCGCCCAGGCGTCCGGTCCGCCGGCGCCCGGCCCGTACGCGGCGGCGAGCGCCAGCCCGTGCACGTAGCCGAGCGGCAGCGCCGGGTGGTCCTCCTCCTCGGTGGAGACGGCGACCACCACCTCCTCGACGGCGGCCGGCAGCCGGTGCAGGTCCAGGGCCAGCCGGGCCGCCCGGGTCGGCTCGCCCGGCACCGAGCGGGTCGGGTGCAGCCGCACGGCGCCGTCCGGGTCCTGCGGGCTGTTGAAGAACACGAAGTGCTCGTCGCTCAGCACCCGGCCGCCGGCGCACAGGAAGGCGGTGACGTCCAGCTCCACCGCGTCCCCGCCGGCCGTCCGGCTCTGCCAGCTCACCGTGAGGGCGGTCTCGCGCGCCTCCTCGGACCGGTCGTTCGCGACGGCCGAGGCGGCAGCGGAGGAGCCGTCGCCGCCGAGCCGGCCGCGCAGGCCCTGCTCGGCGAGCAGGGCGACCAGCTCCGGGCCGCTCACCAGGGCCAGCGGCTTGCCCTCGATGTAGCTGTACGAGCCGCGGCCGAAGCCCGCGGTGGTGACCAGGATGCCCTTGATCGCGCCGTGGTGGCGGACGGTGGACTCCAGGTCGCGCACCGCCGTCGGCGGGACGGTCTTCTTGTAGCGCTTCGCCTGGATCACGATCGTGCCGCCGGTCACCGGGTCCAGGTCCTCGGCCACCACGTCCACCCCGACGTCGCCGCTGCGGGCCGTGGTCATCACCCGGAAGCCGCGCAGCCGGAACAGCTCGGCGATCAGCTCCTCGAAGTCCAGCGGGTCCATCTCGAACAGGTCCGGCTCGTCCTCGCCGCCGTGCCCGGCCAGGCTCCCGCCGACGCTCTCCGGCCGCCGGTCCGGCCGCACCTCGTCCAGCCGCTCCGGGCGCGCCGACAGCCGGCCGCCCAGGCCCTGGAAGCACTCCACCGGGTCCACCCGGTCCAGCGCCAGGGCGGCGAAGCCCGCCCGGGTGGCGGTCAGCGTGGAGAGGAAGCGCTCGGCCTCCCGGCCGGTCGCCGGGTCGATGCCGAGCACGAAGCCGTTCAGCACCACCGAGTCCAGCAGCCCGTCCCGGTCCGCCCGGAACAGCTCCACTGCCACCCGCAGCGCCGACTGCGCCAGCACCTCCCGGTACAGCGCCTTGCGCTCCGTCGCCGGGCGGGCCACCTCCGCCTCGCGGTCGTCCGACTTCACGTACCGCACCCGGCCGGCGGCCGGCACCACGTCCGGCCCGGGCAGCTCCCAGTCCACCACCAGCTGCCGGCTCCCGGCGTCGAACGCCGCCGCCAGCCGGTGCGGGAAGCCCTCCGGCCAGGCCGCCGAGGCGTACAGACCGGCCGTGAAGTACTCCTGCACCGCCTCCGGCTCGCCCGCCCGCAGCCGGCGCAGCAGCTCCTCGGTCCGGGCGGCCAGCTCCTCCTGCTGCCGGCGGGACTGCTCGACCCCGGCCAGGTACTCCTGGTGGTACGCGGCCAGCCGGTGCTGCCGGTCCACCTCCCGGGCCTGCGCGGCGTACCAGTCCTGCTCGAACCGGGCCCGGGCCTGGGCCAGGTACTGCTCGTACTGCTGCCGCACCCCCGGGTTGCGGGCCTGCACCGGGTCCGGCGGCGGCACGAAGTACCGGGCCGAGGACTGGTCCGGCATCGGCACCGGCTCGCCCAGCGGCCCCGGATCGAACGGCGGCACCGCCCGCGGCGCCAGCAGGGCATGCGGGCCGAAGGCCGGCGCGGCCAGCCCGGCGGCCAGCAGCCCCCGCAACTCCTCGACCCGGGCGTCCAGTTCGGCCGTCCGCCGGGCCACCTCCGCCTCCCGCGACTGCTGGTAGGCGCGCTGCGCCTCGCGCTCGCCGCGGGCCGCCGCCTTCTGCACCTCCCGCTGCTCCCGCTCCCGGCGGCGCTGCTCCGCCGCCTCGGCGCGCCACCGGGCCTCCTCCCGGCGCTGCTGCTGTCGCTGCGCCTCCGCCCAGATCGCCAGCACCCCGCTGCTCCGCCGCCCCGACACCGTCCGCCCACCCCATTCGCCTCGCGCCCGATGCGGCCGCCGCGGCGCCGCCTCCCGACCGCGCCGCCGACCGCGCCCGCCACAATAGAACGTGAACACCCCGCCCGGCCAAGCGCCAGTGACCAGCCCCGCGACCGTCAGCGCCGAAGGCCGCCGGGGGCAGTAGACATGATCACGCGATCCGTTGGTCGATCAAAAAGCGATCTCTATCGACCTTTTGATCACATCGCTGCCTCTCAAGCGAGCCGCAGTGCCATGATGTGCGCCATGGTGCTTCACGTGGGGGTGGCTGCGCTCCGCAAACGACGGTGGCAGTTGCGGGTCAGTGCGGGCAGGGTGGCTGACGGCGGGGACACGGTCACATCCTGTCTTCTCCTCTTCTATGCGGCGGAGTGCGCGCTCAAGGAGAGAGTGCTGGTACGCCGGGGTCTAAGGGACACGTCGTACCTCGAGCCGACGCACGATCTCTGGAAGCTGGCCCGGGATCTAGGCATGCCGGCGCGTCTTGGCGCTGCGCTGAAGGGGATGAAGAACTGCCGCGCGGCAGGGAATCCGGGCGTGAACGTGGCCCTGGCCGAACTGCACCAGGCTTGGCGTTATGGTGTGAAACTGCATGTCGAGGACGAGAAAAAGGCCCGCGATCTTTTGGATGAGCTCATCTCATGGTGCGAGCAGGACTGAGGGGGATCGACTCGTGGCAGAACATGGAAAGTTGGAGATCATGGACAGTGGAATCGTTCCCCCTGATCACCTCTTCAGCTGGGTCAATGTGGATGAGCATTTGGCGAGGTTGGCTGCGGCGGGACAATGGCCCGACTGGCTCGTTGCCACGGACAGCTGGTGGGACTGTCTGGAGCTGGTCACCAGCACCAAGGTCGATACGGAGACGGTGAAGCGCTGGCTGGACCAGGCGTTCGGCACGGGGTCGGCGGGGTGGGTCGAGGGCGACCTGCTGCTCGGCCTCGACGACCCGCGGAGCACTGAGTTCACCGGATTGCGGGTCGAACTCACAGTGGACGCCGATCAACGTGGTGCGGGGAGGCGGCGCGTTCCGTTGCTTCGGGAGAAGCACATCACGCGTGAATTGGCTGAACCCCTGCAGCGGCCCGAGGTGCCGGGATATTCCGGTGATGTCCAGCTCATGGCGTTCCACTCGTTCAAGGGAGGTGTCGGGCGCACTGTCCACGCGGTTGCGGTCGCGGACAGGCTGGCGCGGAGCGGTGGGAAGGTCCTTCTGATCGACGCCGACCTGGAAGCTCCCGGCATCACGTGGATGCACAAGGAGCAGGGTGGGCAGTGCGACTTCACCTACGAGGACTTCATCACCCTCCTGCAGGGAGGGGACAACGGCGATCCTGCGGCAGCGGTCGACATCGCAGCCGCGTACCTGCCCAATCAGCAGGCCGGTCACTATGCGAGTGGCGGGACTCTGACGGTCATGCCGTCGAGCCGTCGCGCGACGCTGACTCCGCCCCGAATCGAGCCGGCGGACCTTCTTTCCCCCGGGAGGTCCGTGTACTTCGTGACGGAGGCCCTGGCAGCTCTGGGGGCGCGACTCGGAGTGGACACGGTCGTCATTGACCTCAGGGCCGGCGCTTCCGAGCTCTCGGCCCCGGTGCTTCTCGATCCGAGAGTCCAGCGTGTCTTCGTCACGACGCTGAGTCATCAGTCCCTTGTCGGTACCGAGTTGATGATCCGACAGCTCGGTGGAAAGGCTCCTACGGTCCAAGGCGTCGACCCCGCGACGTCTGTCATTGTCACCCAGTACCGGATGGATACCCACACGGTCCAGGCGGAAGCTGCGCGCAGCGCTCTCTCGGCAGCTCTGGGAGGTGCGCTCCGCGTTCCGGAGGGGGGCGACGGAGACGAGACGGAACCCGTTGATGCCGCGCTGCTCGCCCGGCCGGTGCTGAGCCCCTTCAGAGAGGAACTTCTCGCGCTTCCCTCATCGTGGGACGCGGTGTTGGAGGTGATCTCATCGTGCGGAGTAGCCGACGGACTCGAATCCCTGCTCCCAAGCCCCGTACCCCGCAGCGCGACCGAACCTGAGCCCGGGGCGATGGAGGTGGAATACGGTCAATTGCGGCGCAACCTCGCTCGGACCGCTGAGAACCTCGTCTATGCGGAGCAGAGTGGGCTCTCCTCGGCCGGCGGCTTTCTCGTGACGGAACCCCTTCGTCGTCTCCTCGCCGATCATCGGACCGAGCTGCCGCAGGCTCTCGTGGTGGGGGCGAAGGGATCCGGAAAGACCTTCATGTACGCGAAGGCGTGTGCGGCGCGGACATGGCAGACTTTCGCGGGGCAGTCCGGGATCAGGGGCGTCACGGTCGAGGCGCCCATTGTTCCTGTTCTGGAGTCGGCGAATCTGGAGTACGGGGATTTTGAGCCGCAGGACCTGCGTGATGACTTTGCCTCGAAGTACGGGGACGTGCCGCGACGGAATCTCACTGCATCAAGCATTCCGGACCGGCTGAAAGCTGGTCTGGGAAGGTTGGACGGCCTGGATGAACTCGGTTGGCGGAGCCTGTGGCTGGAGTGTCTGGCCGTGGCCTGCGGACTGGAGCCATCCGAGCAGCGGACCTCGGAAGAGGCCCTGATCGATCTCGGCCGGCAGGCCAAGGCGGTCTTCGTGGTCGACGGCCTCGAGGACCTCCTGCAGAACTTGGACAACGATACGAAGCGCACCGCATTGCGAGTGCTACTGATCGACGTCCTGGGATGGCTCCGCTCGCTGCGAGGCCGGCCCTTCGGGCTCGTGGTGTTCGTCAGGCGTGACCTTGTCACCGGTGCGGTTCGGCAGAACAACGCGCAGCTCCTAGGCAGGTACGCTCACTACGCTTTGCACTGGAGCAAGGTGGAGGCGTTGCGCCTCGCGCTTTGGGTGGCCTCGCACGCCGAAGCGCTGCCCGAACCTGTGTCGCCCTCCGGGATCACAGATCTCTCGGAGGAGGATCTGATCAACGGCCTGATCCAGCTGTGGGGTTGGAAGATGGGGAGCGCGAAGTCTCGTGAGGCGCGTTCCCACATGTGGGTACCTGCGGCGCTCGGGGACTTCAAGGGCCAGGTGCAGGCGCGTGATGTAGTCATGTTCCTCGCAACGGCCGCCAAGAATTCGGAGCAGTACAACGACACGGTGGACGATCGCGTGCTCGTTCCCACTGCCATGCGTAAGGCCCTGCTCGAATGCAGTAGTAACAAGATCACTGCAGTGGGGGAAGAGGACAAGGAGATCGGCCGACTCCTGACGCACATGCAGGGACTCAGCCATTCGATTCTGGTCCCGTTCGAGCTGGAACAGGTCGAGCTGGCTGTCGCGGAAGCGGATCTGCTGATCGAGTTCGGGGTTTTCAGCAAGGGAGCTGACGGGCGCTACTGGGTGCCGGAAATCTATCGACATGGTCTCGGATTCAACAGCGAAGGGCGTGCAAGGGTGCTCTGGTAACGAATGTGCTGCCTCAAGGCGATCGTCTAGTTCCCCGGTCCGGTCTTTTTATTAGTGCGTCGCCTCATGCCGAGGCAACGGGCTGGTGGGGTGGACGGGCTGCTGGCGGTCCGGTGTGACCGGGGGTAGAAAGGAAGCCGAATGGGAACCGGTGCGGGAAGTCGATTCGGTCGACCTCCCGCACCGGCCGACCGTTGAACACCCGCAGGTTGCGCCCGGGCGTCGGCGTACCAGCGCCAGCCGGTGCGCAGCGGGACGCCGGGCAGGTCGGGGGGCGCCGATGGCCGGGACATCGGGGAAGAGCCGGGCCAAGGTGTGCTCGCAGACGTCGGCGGGCGGCGTCCAGGGAAGGCCGAGGGCCTCGGGTGACGTCGTGTAGGTGGTTCAGGGTCTCGACCAGGCTCATGGCCACGAAGCCGACAGAGTCAGTCAGGTCCCAGGGGTGGAAAGCGCGAGTGTCCGGTGGGGCGACCCGGACCATGGCGGCCATCAACCCGCCGCTAGTGTCCAGCACTTCGAGCAGTCCCGGGACGCGATCGGCGGCTTCGACGCGGACGGAGTTGTTCGGGTCGCCGGGGACATGGCGGGTCGCCGCGAAGGGCACATACTGCTCGCACGGCGGCGGTGTCGGGCCGAGCCGGGCGTCGCAGGCGAGAAGGTCGTCGGCGAGGTGCTCGATGGTCTCCCAGTGCCTCCAGTCGAGCGGGCTGGCGGGCCGGATCCAGTCCGTGGCCGCTGGCGCGGCCGACAGGGCGTCGAGGGCGAGGCGGAGCGCAAGGGCGAGGGCGGGACCAGGGCCGGTGAGTCGATGACGGGCGGACGGCAGCAGCGGCCAATGGCTGGTGACCGCGGAAGGTGTGGTGGAGGGTTGATCCTGCTCTCCGTCAGTCTCGATCCAGGAGATCCGGTGGGGAGCGGTCGGGTGAGCAGGCAGTCGGGGACTCGCCGAGGTCGGGGGCGAGGGCTCCAGCGGGGTGTGGGTGGCGAAGTGGCGGTGGAGCCCGGGGGAGCGGGCGCGGGCCCGCCCGGCGGTGTGTCGCCGGACGGGCCCGCGGTCTTCCGCGTGGCGCTGCCGAGGGGTCAGGAGGGGACGCCGTCGGCCTTCTGGATCGTCGCGCCGAGGTCGCACCAGATGGTCGAGGTGCCGCCGGACTCGACGCGGTTGCCGTAGTGGGTGTAGTTGCCGTAGCCCGGCTTGTAGCAGACGATCCGGCCGGTGAAGGCCGAGCCGACGCAGCGGATCGACGCGCCCGCGTGGCCGCCGCTGCCGGTGAAGTAGGACGGCGCGTTGCAGCTCAGCCCGGTGGTGGTGGCCGAGGCCGGCACGGCGGCGGCGAGGACGAGGCCCGAGGCCGCGAGGGCGAGCGAGCCGGTGACGGCCGCGGCACGCTGGAGGATGCGCATGGTTGTTCCCTTCCCGAAGTGGATCGTTCGTGGGGGATGCACTGGGAAGGACGCTAACTGCTTTGACGGAGTCACGTCAATGAGCTTCCGGTGCGGTTCCGCCGGGCCGCCCGGCCTGTCGGTGGCACCGGGTAGTCTCGTCGGCTACCGACGGCCAGGAGAAACGTGACGATCCCCCCGCAGCCCCCGCAGACCCCCGAGCACCGGGCCCGCCCCGCCGGCTGGGTCTCCACCGGCCTGAGCTGGCGGGACGGCCGCGCCGTGCTCGGGGCCGCGCGCGGCGCGCAGGTGCACGAGCGCGCCGTGGCGCCGGGGGTGGAGGTCGGCTGGCTGCTGGGCGGCCCGCGCCGCTGCGTGGGGGCCTGGCTGGTCGGGGCGACGGAGCGCACGCCCTGCCCGCACCACGCGGTGATCGACCCGGGCGGCGGCGCGACGCAGTGCCCGGCCTGCCAGAGCGTGGACCGCGGCCTCGCCCTCGCCCGGGACCAGATCCTCGACGACGGCCGCACCTACCTGCTCTACCTCGCCTGGTTCGGCGAGGGCCTGCTCAAGGTCGGCCTGACCGCCGAGCAGCGCGGCGACAGCCGGCTGCTCGAACAGGGCGCGCTGGCCTACGCGTTCACCGCCCGCGGCGCCCTGCCGGCGGTCCGGCGCGCCGAACTCACCGTCGCCGCCTCGGGCCTGGCCCGCGAGCGGTACAAGTCCCGGATCAAGACCGAGCAGTGGTGGTCGCACGGCGACGTCCCGTACCGCCGTACGGTGCTCGGCGACGCCCGCGCCCGGGCGCACCGGCTGCTGGACGGCCACGCCGTGGAGCTGCTCGCCGACCGGCCGGTGGTCGACCACGTCGAGCGCTACGGGCTGGCCGGCGGCGCCCCGGAGGCGTACCGGGAGATCGCCGGGCTGGCCGACGGCGCGGTGCTCGCGGGCCGGCTCCGCGCGCCGGTGGGCCGGCACCTCTTCCTGGATCAGGCGGACGGCTCCGGCCCGCTGCTGCTGGACACCCGGCTGCTCACCGGCTGGACGCTCAGCCCGGTCACCGGCCGCGGGTCCGAGGGCATGGTCCTCCAGGAGCGTCTGCGCCCGCCGGAGCCGGACACCCAGGAGGCGCTGTTCTGAGACCGCCAATGACCGCTCCGACCAGCATGGTTGCGTAATAAAACCGCAAGGCCTAGCCTCGGCCTTGCGGTTTTAAGTTGCTACCACCTTGGAGCGAGCCCGACCATGATCGCCGCCCACGAGACCTTCGACGGCACCTTCCCGTACCGGCCGCACTTCAGCACCGCCGCCGGCTTCCGCCAGCACTACGTGGACGAGGGCAGCGGCCCCGTGGTGCTCTGCCTGCACGGCGAACCCACCTGGGGCTACCTCTTCCGCGACCTGGTCCGCCGCCTGGCCCCGACCCACCAGGTGGTCGTCCCCGACCACATGGGCTTCGGCAAGAGCGCCACCCCGGCCGACCGGACCTACTGGCTGCAGGACCACGTCGACAACCTGGAGGCGCTCGTCCTGGACCTCGGCCTGCGCGAACTCACCCTGGTCCTGCACGACTTCGGCGGGCCGGTCGGCATGGGCCTGGCCGCCCGCCGCCCGGAGCTGATCGCCCGGGTGGTGAGCGTCAACGGGCCCACGCCGTTCGGCCAGCCCGGCCTCGGCGCGGCGCTCGCCGCCAACGCGGCCGAGTCCCCGTGGTTCGGCTGGATCGCCCGGGCGCACGCCGACGGCAGCCTGGACGCCGTCCTCGGTGAACTCCGGCACACCGTCCTCAGCACCCTGAAGCTCAACGGCTTCGAGAACAACGCCCTGATCACCGACACCTGGCTGGCCGCGTACGGCGCGGCCTTCCCGTCCCCCGCGGAGGCCGTCGGGGCGATCGGCTGGGCGAAGGGCTTCGCCACCGGGGCGCACGCCTTCGAGACCCCGGGCGCCGAGGCCCGCGCGGCGCTCGCCGCCCTGCCCGCGCTCGCCCTCTGGGGCGCGGCCGACCGCACCCTCGCCGCCCGGCACTTCCTGCCCCTGTTCGCCGAGGCGTTCCCGCGCGGCCGGGCCGTCGAACTGCCCGGCGTCGGCCACTACAGCCCCGAGGACGCCCCGGAGACCGTCGCCGAGCTGGTGGAACGCTTCCTCGCCGAGACGGCGGCGGAGACGGGGGCAAGGGGTACGGCGTAGGCCGGCGCCCGCCCGCGAGTGGGTGGGCGCCGGCCGGTCGGTCAGCCGCTGAGCAGGGCCAGGAGCTGGTTCGCCAGGCCCAGCGCGGGCGCGGCGGCCTCGCCGACGCTCTGGGCCAGGCCGGCCAGCAGCAGCAGGGTGTTGCGCCGGCTCCTCGGCTCCTCGGCGGCGGGGCTGGTCAGCACCGGCAGGGCCTCGGCGAGGCTCTGCCGGTCCGCCTCGTGGAGCCGCCCGTCCCGGGCCAGGTCGGTGACCACGGCGGCGAGCCGCGCGAACAGCGCGACGACCTCCGGCGGCAGCGCCTTGTCCCCGGCCGGCCCGTTGTTGTGCTGGATGCCGACGTTGCCGCTGCCGCCGTGGATGGTGACGCGGTCGCCGTACTGGACGTCCGGACGCTCGTTGTCGTTCACTTGCTGACTCCCGTGTTTCCCTGGCCGCCGTAGATGTTGACGCTGTCGCCGAACTGGTACTGCCGCAGGTCCACGCTGATGGTCTGGACGATCTGCTGGAACTCGGCCTGCGGGTTCTCGATCGCGCGGGTGATGGTGGCCTGCAGCTCGAACGCCGGCTCCGCGGTGAGCCAGGCCAGCACCGCGGTCGGCGGGCCGGCCGTGTCCACGGCCAGCACGTACAGGTCGGGCCGGCGCAGCACCGGCCAGGTGAAGATCAGGAAGTAGAGCGCCACGAGGATCATCGCGACGAGGAACAGCGTGCCGGACCCGGAGTCCGAGGACGATCCGTCGGTGGCCTGCGCGATCACGAGCACCGGCAGGAAGACGACCAGGGCGAAGGCGAGCAGCCGCAGGAGCGCGCGGCGCCGGCCGGGCACGATCAGGGAGGTGCCGACCCGGGCCACGTTGGCCAGCGGGTACGCGGCCTGCCCGATCCAGAGGATGCGGTTGGTGACCGCGACGCGGGTGGTGGTCGGGGTGCCGGCGGGACCGCTCGTGAAGGCCGGCGGCGGGGTGGTGGGCGGCGGCGGCCCGAACGGGGCCGGTGTCGGCGGCCCGCCGGGCGGAGGCGGCGGAACGAACGGGAAGGAGCCGGTCTGTCCGGCCCGGGTCGAATCGGAAGGATCGGTCGGCTGCATGGCCATGTCCCCCAAGGCTGTCGTGCGAGGGAGGACAATGTGCCAGCACGTCCCGGGTCCGCACAAGTTCATTGTCGTGGCGGATAACTGACGCACCGTCGGTTCGTGTGCCCCGGCCCTGGCCCCGCCGACCCGTCGTCCCGCGGGCCGTCAGCCCAGCTTGCCGCGCAGCACGCCGGGGCCGGAGCGGGCCCGGCGGGACCGCGGCGGGCGGGACGGGCGGACATCGGGGCGGGCGGGCTGCTCGGCCGCCTCCGCGGCCCGCCGGGCCAGTGCGGCCCGGGCGGCGGCCAGCGCGACCCGGGCGAGCAACGGGTCCTCCCGGACGCCGGCCGCGCGCTTGGCGCTCTGGCAGGCGGTGCACCAGACCGGCGAGGCCGGCCCGTCCGGGTACACCATCTCCTCGGGCGGCAGGTAGTGCCCGCCGCACTCGACGCATTCGAAGACGAACCTCATCCGACGATCACCGTTCCGGATCCGTGGCACCGGCCGCAGGGCGACCAGAAGGTGTGGACACTGGGCACCATGCTTCCTTCCTCGTCCAGTTCGACCGTGGCCTCGGTCTTCTGGGTCCCCCCGGACCCGCCGCAACCGGAACAGGACTGAACCTCGGGCATATGCCGTCCTTCCGTAGCGGACACCACCGTAGCGCGATTCCCCGTCAGGAAGCACGGCCCCGGGCGATCCACCACCCGTACGGGTAGCGCGAACCGCGACCGCACGCCCTGTTCCAGAACGGCGTCGGCCCCTCGCCTGAGCACCAGAGCGAGGGGCCGACCGTCGTGGGGGAGTCGTCAGCCGCGGGCGGCCCGCAGGAACTCCCGGTTCATCGCCGCGATGCTGGGCAGCGGGATGCCCTTGGGACAGGCGGTGGCGCACTCACCGGTGTTGGTGCAGCCGCCGAAGCCCTCGGCGTCCATGGCCGAGACCATGTCCCGTACCCGGGCGGCCCGTTCCGGCGCGCCCTGCGGCAGCACGTTGAGGTGCACCACCTTGGCGGAGGTGAAGAGCATCGCCGAGCCGTTCGGGCAGGCCGCCACGCAGGCGCCGCAGCCGATGCACTCGGCGTGCTCGAAGGCGGTGTCGGCGGTCTCCTTGGGGACGGGCGTGGCGTGCGCCTCGGGGGCGCTGCCGGTGGGGGCGGTGATGTAGCCGCCGGAGCCGATGATCCGGTCGAAGGCCGAGCGGTCCACCACCAGGTCCTTGACCACCGGGAACGCCGCCGCCCGCCAGGGCTCGACGTCGATGGTGTCGCCGTCCTGGAAGTGCCGCATGTGCAGCTGGCAGGTGGTGGTGCGCTCGGGGCCGTGCGCCTGGCCGTTGATGACCATGCCGCAGGCGCCGCAGATGCCCTCGCGGCAGTCGTGGTCGAAGGCGACGGGCTGGTCGCCGCGGGTGATCAGCTCCTCGTTGAGGGTGTCCAGCATCTCCAGGAAGGACATGTCCGGGCTGATCCCGTCGACCCGGTAGGTGGTCATCGAGCCGGGTGCGTCCGGGCCCGCCTGGCGCCAGATGCGCAGGGTGAGGTTCATGCGTAGCTCCGCTGGGTGGGGTGGACGTACTCGAAGTCGAGGTCCTCGCGGTGGAGGACGGGTGCCGCGCCGGTGCCGGTGAACTCCCAGGCGGCGGCGTAGGAGTAGTCCTCGTCGCGGCGGGCGGCCTCGCCGTCGGGGGTCTGGCTCTCGGTGCGGAAGTGGCCGCCGCAGGACTCGGCGCGGTGCAGCGCGTCCAGGCACATCAGCTCGGCCAGTTCGAAGTAGTCGACCAGCCGGTTGGCCTTCTCCAGCGACTGGTTGAGCTCCTGCCCGGTGCCCGGCACCTTGATCCGGCGCCAGAACTCCTCGCGCAGCAGCGGGATCCGCTCCAGCGCCCGGCGCAGCCCGGCCTCGTCGCGGGCCATCCCGCACTCGTCCCAGAGCAGTTCGCCGAGTTCGCGGTGGAAGGAGTCCGGGGTGCGGTCGCCGTCCACCGCGAGGATCAGGTTGAGCCGGTCCTCGACCTCGGCCTCCACCTCGGCGAGCACCGGGTGGTCGGCGGGCACGGCCGGCAGCGGGTGGCGGGCCAGGTAGTCGTTGATGGTGGGCGGCAGCACGAAGTAGCCGTCGGCCAGGCCCTGCATCAGGGCGCTGGCGCCGAGCCGGTTGGCGCCGTGGTCGGAGAAGTTGGCCTCCCCGATCGCGAACAGGCCCGGGACGGTGGTCTGCAGGTCGTAGTCGACCCAGAGCCCGCCCATCGTGTAGTGGATCGCCGGGTAGATCCGCATCGGCACCCGGTACGGGTCCTCGGCGGTGATCCGCTCGTACATCTCGAAGAGGTTGCCGTACTTGGCCTCGACGGCGTCCCGGCCCAGCCGGCGGATCGCGTCGGCGAAGTCCAGGTAGACGCCCTGGCCGCCGGGGCCGATGCCGCGGCCCTCGTCGCAGACGTTCTTGGCGGCCCGGGAGGCGATGTCGCGCGGCACCAGGTTGCCGAAGGAGGGGTAGATCCGCTCCAGGTAGTAGTCCCGCTCCTCCTCCGGGATCTGCCCGGGCGGCCGGTTGTCGCCCTTCGCCTTGGGCACCCAGATCCGCCCGTCGTTGCGCAGCGACTCGCTCATCAGGGTGAGCTTGGACTGGTGGTCGCCCGAGCGCGGGATGCAGGTCGGGTGGATCTGGGTGAAGCACGGGTTGGCGAAGTACGCGCCGCGCCGGTGCGCCCGCCAGATCGCGGTGGCGTTGGAGTTCTTGGCGTTGGTGGAGAGGTAGAAGACGTTGCCGTAGCCGCCGCTGGCGAGCACCACGGCGTCCGCGGTGTAGGAGCGGATCTCGCCGGTGACGAGGTCGCGGGCGACGATGCCGCGGGCCCGGCCGTCGACCACCAGCAGGTCGAGCATCTCGGTGCGCGGGTGCAGCTCCACGTTCCCGGCGGCGACCTGCCGGGAGAGCGCCTGGTAGGCGCCGAGCAGCAGCTGCTGGCCGGTCTGGCCGCGGGCGTAGAAGGTCCGGGAGACCTGGACGCCGCCGAACGACCGGGTGTCCAGCAGGCCGCCGTACTCGCGGGCGAAGGGCACGCCCTGGGCCACGCACTGGTCGATGATCTCCACCGACACCTGGGCCAGCCGGTGCACGTTGGACTCGCGGGCCCGGAAGTCGCCGCCCTTGACGGTGTCGTAGAACAGCCGGCGGACCGAGTCGCCGTCGTTGCGGTAGTTCTTGGCCGCGTTGATGCCGCCCTGGGCGGCGATCGAGTGGGCCCGCCGTGGGGAGTCCTGGAAGCAGAACTGGACCACGTGGTAGCCCTGTTCGGCCAGGGTGGCGCCGGCCGCGCCGCCGGCCAGGCCGGTGCCGACCACGATCACGGTGTGCTTGCGCCGGTTGGCCGGGTTGACCAGCTTGGCGTCGAACCGCCGCTGGTCCCAGCGCTGTTCGATCGGCCCGGCGGGGGCCTTGGCGTCGGCGACCGGCTCGCCGAGGGTGTACTCCAGGTAGCTCATGTCACCACTGCTCACTTCACCGCTCCGGTCAGCACTGCTCACTTCACGCCTCGGGCCACCACTGCTCACTTCACGACTCCGGTCATCACGGCCACGGGGACGGACAGGAAGCCGGCGGTCAGCACCAGCGCCAGGCCGTTCGCGACCAGCTTGAGCGCCCGGTCGCGGCGGGCGTTGTTGGCGCCGAGGGTCTGCGCGGCGCTCCAGAACCCGTGCCGGATGTGCAGGCCGACGGCCAGCATCGCGACGACGTAGAACACGTCGACGTACCAGCGGCCGAAGGAGGCCACGATGTTCTGGTACGTCTGGCCGTGATCGGTGCCCGGGTTCACGGTCAGCGTGGTGAGGTCGAGGATGTGCCAGACGATGAACAGCGCCAGGATCACCCCGCCCCAGCGCATGGTCCGCGTCGCGTAGCTGGCGCGGCGGCGCTTGTGCACGTACCGGCTCGGGCGGGCCGCGAGGTCGCGGCGGCTGAGCTGGTACGCGGAGACGCCGTGCAGCACCACGGCGGCCAGCAGGCCCGCCCGGGCGATCCACAGGAACCACTCGTGGCCCAGAAAGGGCTGTCCGATGGTGCGCAGCCAGGCCGCGTAGCCGTTGATGTCGTCCGGGCCGAAGAACACCTTGAGGTTGCCCAGCATGTGCGCGACCAGGTACAGCAGCATGGCCAGTCCGGTGACGGCCATGACCGCCTTCTTGCCGACGGTCGACCGCCACAGGGTCGCCAGGGTGGACGGATGCCGGGCCGTCCGAGTCGCGGTTGTCATGGCAGCAACGGTAGGGACGGCGGCGAGGGTACGTCCAAGACATGATGCGGCTCATGACGATAGGCATGGACTATCGATGCGGCCTATCCTGGCCCTGTGCAGCTCCAGCAACTCCGCTACTTCCTGGCCGTCGCCGAGACCCGGCACTTCACCCGGGCCGCCGAGGCGGCACACGTCGCGCAGCCGTCACTCTCGCAACAGATCCGGGCCCTGGAACGGGAGTTGGGTGCGGAGCTGTTCCACCGCACCCGGGGCAACATCGCGCTCACGGACGCCGGGGACGCCCTGCTGCCGCTGGCCCGGCGCATCCTCGCGGACACCGAGACCGCCCGGCTGGCCGTGCAGGAGACGGTGCAGCTGCGCCGCGGCCGGGTCCGGCTGGGCGCACCGCCGAGCCTGTGCACCAGCCTGGTGCCGGACGTGCTGCGGGTCTTCCGGGACCGCTACCCGGGGGTGGCGCTGGTGGTCCGCGAGGGCGGCTCGCGCGACCTGGTCGGCTGGCTGGCGGCGGGGGAGCTGGACCTCGCGCTGACCATCACCCGGCCGAGCGGCGAGCAGGAGCCCGCGCTGGCGGTCACCGAACTGCTGCACGAGGAGCTGGTGCTGGTCGCGGCCGGGCGGCCGGCCCGGCGCAAGGTCCGGGTGACGGAGCTGAAGGGCCGGCCGCTGGTGATGTTCCGGGAGGGCTACGACGTCCGCGAGGCGACCCTGGCGGCCTGCCGGGCGGCCGGGTTCGAGCCGGAGTTCGCGGTGGAGGGCGGCGAGATGGACGCGGTGCTGGGCTTCGTCCGGGCCGGGATCGGGCCCGCCGTCGTCCCCGGCATGGTGGCCGCCCGCTCCGGCCTCGCGGTGACGGCCTTCGCCGGGCCCGGACTGGGCCGCACCATCGCCGTCGCCCACGGCCACGAGGTGCCGCTCACCCGCGCGGCGGAGGCGCTGCGGGACACCCTGCTGGCGCACCTGCGCGACGCCGCCCGGGACGGCGAACTGCCACCGGGGACGCGGCTGTTGCTGCCCTGAGCCCCGGTTCGAGCCTTTCAGTGGTCGGTCACGCGGTGGGCGACGGACCGCCCGAGCGCAGGGTGAGCAGGGTGATCTCGCTCGGGGCGAAGACCCGGAACGGCGGGCCCCAGAAGCCGGTGCCGCGGCTGGTGTAGAGCTGGGTCCGCTCCCCGTGCCGGCTCAGGCCGTGCACCACCGGCTGGTCGATCCGGACGAGGAAGTTGAACGGCCAGATCTGGCCGCCGTGGGTGTGCCCGGAGACCTGCAGGTCGATGCCGGCGGCAGCGGCCTGCGGGACGTACTTGGGCTGGTGGGCGACGAGCAGGACCGGCAGGGCCGGGTCCGCCCCCGCCAGCGCGCCGACCAGGTTCGCGCGGTGTCCGGCCAGGCCGGAGGACTCCGCGGTCACGTCGTCCACCCCGGCGAGCACGAGGGCGTCGCCGCCGCGCTCCACCACGACGTGGCGGTTGTGCAGCGGCTCCCAGCCCAGGTCCGCCATCCGGTCCAGCCAGCCCTGGGCCTCGCTGCCGTACTCGTGGTTCCCCGTGACGTAGACCTTGGCCAGCCGGGAGCGGACCGTCCCGAGCGGCGCGGACTGCTCCCGGCGCTGGGCCGGGGTGCCGTCGGCGATGTCGCCGGCGTGGACCAGGACGTCCGCGTCGAGCGCGTTGACCGCCTCGGCGACCCGCGCCGACCAGTCCGCCCGGTCGATCGGCCCGTAGTGGGTGTCGGCCAGCACCACGACCCTGGTCCCGTCCAGGCCGGCGCCGAGCCGCGGGAGGTGCACGTCCACCCGCTTCACCCGGGGCACGCGCATCGCCTCGTGGTGCCCCCAGCCCAGCAGCGCGGCCGAGACCACGGCGACGGCCACGGCCACGGCCCTGGCCCGGTCGGTGCCGCCGACGTCGAGCCCGGCCAGCAGCAGGTCCACCGAGCCGCCCAGCACCGACCAGGTGAACAGCACCCAGACCACCCCGAGGCTGGTGTCCGCGACGCGGGCGGCCCGGTCGCTACGCCGCCGCCCGTGGCCCGCGACCATCAGGAAGGGGAAGGAGACCATCCAGGCCGCGAGGACGACCGTGCCGGCCAGGAGGACCGGGAACGGCCAGTCGGCGCCGGAGGCGAACAGGGTCCACCAGGGCGGGAGGCAGAGCAGGACGAGGACGAGCACCAGGACCGCCAGCCGCCGGACCAGGGAACGCCGGCGCCCCGCGCCCCCGCCCGGGGGCTCCGTGCCCGCCTCGGGCCGGCCGGCGGCCGCGACGGTCTCCGGACCCTCGCGGTCCGCCGACCGGTGTCCCGACTCCAACCCCATGGATTCGCCTGCTGTCACCGTGTCGCCCTCACATCCGCTGCCGTGCCCCTGCCCCCATCATCCGGCAGACCGTCGCCGACGGTCCCGCCCGGGGGCCGCCGCCGACCGGGTCGTGGGTCACGGGGCCCCGGCGAGTCGTTCCCGACGGCCCCGAGCCAGGGGCTCAGCCGCCGCCGTAGGTGGACTGGGTGACCGCGAAGACGTTGCGCCCGCCCGTGGTCTCCTGCAGCGACCACAGCAGGTCGGGGCCGGTGGCGTCCTCCCAGTAGGAGAGGCTCTCGCCGCCGCCGACCCAGGCGAAGGTCGAGGCGCCCGCGGTCGGGGTCCAGTAGTAGAGCTTCTTCTGCCCCGAGGAGTTGAACCACCACCGGCCGTTGTGGGAGGCCACGCCGTTGAGGTTGTACCAGGGCAGTTGGAGGGCCTGGCTTGCGGTCGTCGTCGCGGCGAAGGTCGTCGCCCCGGCGGCGAACGGGAAGCGGACGGCCCGCGGCGGGCGGTTCGGGTAGTCGACGCAGTCCGCCTGGCAGGTGTACTCCGTCATCACGATCGACTTGCTGACCCGGTCGAGGGAGACCGACGACCACACCAGCTTGGCTCCGGAGGCGGTCTGCGCGGTGACCGTGCCGACCTGGGGCAGCACGTAGGCGTAGTTGTGGGCGTAGTAGGCGCCTCCGGGCTGGCGGCCGATCTGGTCGGCGGTGCCGCCGGTGTCGGTGTTGAGGATCTTGCGCAGGTCGAAGACGCGCATGCCGCGGCCGGTGTCGGCGACGTAGAGGTGGTCGCCGTACCAGGAGACGCCGCCGGCGTGGATCGGGACGTCCTTGAAGTCCGGTGCGGCCGCGGTGCCGGTCGGTTCCACCAGGAGGATCTTGCGGTAGGTGTCGGGGTAGGTGGCGTCCCAGTCGACCAGGGTGATCCGGCTGCGCTGCTGGGCGCCGCCGCAGCCGTCCTTGGTGTACCAGCTCACCAGCACGAGCTGGTGGCCGTCGTAGTTGCCGCTGTTCGCGGTCCCCACGGCGTCCCGGCTCGTGGTGATGCCCTGGGGGAAGCTCTGGCAGTCGGAGTTGTCGCCGTCGTCGAACCGGAAGCCGGTGGTCAGGCCGGCCACGGAGAAGGACGCGGGGAGGGCCTGCCGGTCGTGGTTCGCGTGCTCCATCACGGTGTGCACGGCGGAGGTCCCGAGCGTCGTGGCGAGCGCCGAGTCGAGGGTGTCGTACTGGTGGTAGTCGGAGGTGAGGGTGTAGTCGGACGCGGTCAGGGCCGTCGGCGCCGCGGCGGCCGCCGCCGGCGAGGCACCGGCCGGTGTGCCGGTGACGAGCAGGCCGGCCGCGAGCAGCGCCCTTGCCGCTGTTCTGATGTGACGGATCATCAGGGTGGGCCCTCCGTGGGCGATGGATCAACGGGGGCACACACGGTAGGGGCGCTTGGGCATGTCCGCAACACCCCGAGGAGGGCCTTGCGTGCGCGCACGACGGAGGCCCGGGGCCGCGGGCCCCGGGCCTCCGCGGTGCGTGTGGTCAGGCCGGCAGGACGGCCTCGAGCGCGGCGACCAGCTCCGGCGACTCCGGCTCGACGGGCGGGCGCAGGCGCGCGACGACGGTGCCGTCCGGGGAGAGCAGGAACTTCTCGAAGTTCCAGGCGATGTCCCCGGCCTGGCCCTCGGCGTCGGCGACCTCGGTGAGCTTGGCGTACAGCGGGTGGCGGTCCTCGCCGTTGACGTCGATCTTCTCGAACAGCGGGAAGGTCACGCCGTAGGTGGTGGAGCAGAAGGTGCGGATCTCCTCGGCGCTGCCGGGCTCCTGTCCGGCGAACTGGTTGCAGGGGAAGCCCAGCACGGTGAACCCGCGCCCGGCGTACCGCTGCTGGAGCCGCTCCAGGCCCTCGTACTGCGGGGTCAGACCGCACTTGGAGGCGACGTTGACGATCAGCAGCGCCTTGCCCTTGTGGTCGGCCAGCGAGGTGGCCGCGCCGTCGAGGGTGCGCAGCGGGATGTCGTACAGGCTCACGGGGGTGGTCCTTTCGGGAAGTCGTCGGGCCGGGCCTCTTCGTGGGCCACGGTAGCGGCCGTCACCTGGTCAACTGCGGTCGGCGTGCCGATGTTCCGGGCACGGGAGTGGGTGGGGGCGTGCGGAGCGGCTCGTCCGCCCCCACCCGCCCGGCGCGGACGACCGGCGCGGACGGCCGGTGCGTGCGACCGGCGTGCGCGACCGGTGCGTGCGCCGCGTTACGGCACCAACGGCCGGATCGCCGTCGGCGCGTGCTCGGGGAGGGTGGCCAACTCCTCGAACTCGTTGACCTTGTCGATGTCGGCGGCGGCCATCGAGATGTTGGTGACCCGCTCCAGGATCGCCTCGACCACGACCGGGACGCGGAACTCGGCGGCCAGTTTCTTGGCCTCCTCGAAGGCGGGCAGCAGGCCCTCCGGCTCGGTGACCCGGATCGCCTTGCAGCCCAGGCCCTCGACGACCTTGACGTGGTCCACGCCGTAGACGCCCAGCTCCGGCGCGTTGACGTTCTCGAACTCCAGGTTGACCTGGTAGTCGATGTCGAAGGCGCGCTGCGCCTGGCGGATCAGGCCCAGGTAGGAGTTGTTCACCAGCACGTGGACGTACGGGATGCGGTGCTGGGCGCCGACCGCCAGCTCCTCGATCATGAACTGGAAGTCGTAGTCGCCGGAGAGCGCGACCACCTGCCCTCCCGGGTCGGCGGTGGCGACGCCCAGCGCGGCCGGGATGGTCCAGCCGAGCGGGCCGGCCTGGCCGCAGTTGATCCAGTGCCGCGGCCGGTAGACGTGCAGCAGCTGCGCGCCGGCGATCTGGGAGAGGCCGATGGTGGTGACGTAGCGGGTCTCCGGGCCGAACGCCCGGTTCATCTCCTCGTACACGCGCTGCGGCTTGAGCGGCACGTCGTCGAAGTGGGTGCGGCGCTGGAGCCGGGCCCTGCGCTCCTGGGCGGCGGCGGCCCAGGCGGTGCGGTCCTTGAGCGTGCCGGCGTCCCGCAGTTCGCGCGCCACCTCGACGAACAGCTCCAGCGCGGCCCCGGCGTCGGAGGCGATGCCGAGGTCCGGGGCGAAGATCCGGCCGAGCTGGGTGGGCTCGACGTCGACGTGGACGAAGGTGCGGCCCGCGGTGTAGACGTCCAGGCCGCCGGTGTGGCGGTTGGCCCAGCGGTTGCCGATGCCGAGGACGAAGTCGGAGGCGAGGAAGGTCTCGTTGCCGTAGCGGTGCGAGGTCTGGAGGCCGACCAGGCCGGCGTTGAGCGCGTGGTCGTCCGGGATGACGCCCCAGCCCATCAGGGTGGGGACCACCGGGACGCCGGTGAGTTCGGCGAACTCCCGCAGCAGCTCGGCGGCGTCGGCGTTGATGACGCCGCCGCCCGCGACGATCAGCGGGCGCTCGGACCGCTGGAGCAGCGCGACCGCCTTCTCGATCTGGACGCGGTTGGCGGCCGGCTTGTAGACCGGCAGCGGCTGGTAGGCCTCCGGGTCGAAGTCGATCTCGGTCAGCTGGACGTCGATCGGCAGGTCGATCAGGACCGGGCCGGGGCGCCCGGAGCGCATCAGGTGGAAGGCCTGCTGGAACACGCCGGGGACCTGCGCGGCCTCCAGCACGGTGGTGGCGGCCTTGGTGACGGGCCCCGCGATCGAGGCGATGTCGACGGCCTGGAAGTCCTCCTTGTGCAGCCGGGCGACGGGCGCCTGGCCGGTGATGCAGAGGATCGGGACGGAGTCGGCGATCGCCGAGTACAGGCCGGTGATCATGTCGGTGCCGGCCGGCCCCGAGGTGCCGACGCAGACCCCGATGTTGCCGGCCCTGGCGCGGGTGTAGCCCTCGGCCATGTGGGAGGCGCCCTCGACGTGCCGGGCCAGCGTGTGCCCGATCCCGCCGGCGGCCTTGAGCGCGGCGTAGAACGGGTTGATGGCCGCGCCCGGCACGCCGAACGCGACCTCAACGCCTTCGAGCTTGAGGATCTCCACGGCCGCGCGGGCGGCTGTCATACGAGGCATCGGATCTCTCCTGCGTCGGCCCGCAGTGGCTCGGAGGGCTCATCTCCTGAATTCCACCATACGGAAGAACGGTTTCTGTATGTGGAAACACGGTAGGGCGGGGCTCGTCGGGGCGTCAAGGGGACTTCAACAGAATGTGGAAGGCGCTGGGCGGACCGTCGGGCGGCGGGGATTCGCACGCCAGGACGGCGATCGCGCTGGTGTGCCCGGGGAAGCGGACGCTCCGCGCCGGGAAGAGCGGCCGGTGTGCAGTGGCGGTGAAGGGACGGTGCCTGCTGTGGGCCCGCCCCGCCGGGCTGGGTACCGTCGGTGCCACGCCGGGCCCGTGACGTCCAACTGAGGCCGCGGCAGGGGGGTTTCGGGAGCACCGCGGAGCGGGGGAACTCCGCCGGTGGCCCCGTCCAGGACCAGCGCGCCCGGTCCGCCGCACCCGAGCGAGGGACGCACCCCCCGGCCGCACCGACCCGACACCCGCCGCCGCGCTCTGGTCCGCCCGGACCCGCGGCCGTACCGCTGTCGCCGCTGTTTCCCCTGCCCTCCCGTTCCCCGCTCCTCCTCCTGCTCCCCGCCCTTGCAACGGCGCGCCCGCTGCGGCGGACGCGCGGAAGGAACGTCCCCATGCGCTGCTGCACCCCTGCCCGGTCCCTGGCGGTGACCGGGTGAACCCGCCGCCCCACCGGAGCGACAGCCCGCCGGGCCGCCTCCGCAAGCACGGCCCGCCGGGCCGGCCCCGCACCCCGGCCGCCGTCCTGCGCGCCGTCCCCTGGCGCCACGACCTGCCGGCCTCGCTGGTGGTGTTCCTGGTCGCCCTCCCGCTCTGCGTCGGCGTGGCCGTCGCCTCCGGCGTCCCGGCCGAACTCGGGCTGGTCACCGGCATCGTCGGCGGCCTGGTGGCCGGCCTGCTGCCCGGCAGCAGCCTCCAGGTCAGCGGGCCCGCCGCCGGACTGACCGTCCTGGTCGCCGACGCCGTCCAGCGCTTCGGCGTCGGCGCGCTCGGCCTGCTGGTGCTCGGCACCGGCCTGCTCCAGCTGGCGATGGGCGCCCTGCGGCTCGGCCGCTGGTTCCGGGCGATGTCCGCCTCGGTGGTGCACGGCATGCTGGCCGGCATCGGACTGACCCTGGTGTTCGGCCAGCTCTACGCGCTCGCCGACCGCCGCGCCCCCGCCACCGGGCCCGAGAAGATCGCCGGACTGCCCGACCTGCTGGGCGACGTGCTGACCGCTGCGGCCAACCCGAGCGCCGTCGCCCTCGGCCTCGGCACCCTGCTGGTCCTGGTCGCCTGGAAGTACCTGCCGGAGCGGGCCGCCCGCGCCGTCCCCGCCCCGCTGGCCGCCGTCGGCCTGGCCGCCGCCGTCACCGCGGCCGCCGACCTGCCGGTGGCCCGCGTCCACGTGGCCGGGCTGCTCGACGTGGTGCACCTGCCCGGCCGCGACGCCCTGACCGCCCTGGCCGGCCCCGCCGGGATCGGCACGGTCGTCGCCTTCACCCTGATCGCCTCCGCCGAGACGCTGTTCAGCGCCGCCGCCGTCGACCGGATGCACCACGGCCCGCGCACCGACTACGACCGCGAGCTCACCGCCCAGGGCATCGGCAACACCGTCTGCGGGCTGCTCGGCGCGCTGCCGATGACCGCGGTGATCGTGCGCAGCGCGACCAACGTCCAGGCCGGCGCGCGCACCAAGGCCTCGCGGGTCCTGCACGGCGGCTGGCTGCTGGTGTTCACCGCGCTGCTGCCGGGCGCGCTCGGGCTCGTCCCGCTCACCGCGCTGGCCGCCGTCCTGGTGCACGCCGGCGCCAAGCTGGTGCCGGTGCGCCGGATCGTCGCGCTCTGCCGCGGGCACCTGGGCGAGGCGGTGGTGCTGGTGGTCACGACGGTCGCGATCATCGCCACCGACCTGTTCGAGGGGGTGCTGATCGGCGTCGGCCTGGCGGTGGCCAAGTCGGCCTGGCAGACCTCGCACCTGCACATCGCGGTGGAGGAGCAGGAGCAGCCGGCCGGGCAGCCGCTGCACCGGGTGCGGCTGAGCGGCAACGCCACCTTCCTGCGGCTGCCCCGGCTGCTGGACACCCTGGAACGGCTGCCGGGGGACCGGCCGGTGGAACTGGACTGGTCCGGGCTGCGCCACCTGGACCACGCCTGCACGGTGGCGCTGGTCTCCTGGGCCGACCAGCACCGGGCCCGCTCCACCGCCCCGCTGGCCGTCGAACCGCCGCTGCCTTCGGTGGCTTGAGGTCCGGTCCGGTCGGGGGGCGTCCAGCCCGGTCGCGGGACGTCTAGCCTGGTCGCGGTCCGGGTGCAGGCCCGGGCCGCGACCGGTGCCGTCGACCACAAGGAGCGCAGAGCCGTGATCGCAGCCTTTTCGGTGACCCCGCTGGGGATCGGCGAGGACGTGGGGGAGGCGGTGGCCGCCGCCGTCCGGGTGGTCCGGGAGAGCGGTCTCCCGAACCGCACGGACGCGATGTTCACCAGCATCGAGGGGGAGTGGGACGAGGTGATGCCGGTGATCAGGGCGGCGATCGAGGCGGTGAAGGCGCATAGCAACCGGGTGAGCACGGTCATCAAGATCGACGACCGGGCCGGGGTCACCGACGGCCTCACCGCCAAGGTCGCCTCGGTCGAGCGACACCTGGCGGCGGGCGGTCCGTCGGACCGTTGACCGGCCCCGGGCGGTGCGTCAGACCGCCGACGTCGGCCGGACCGCCGGTTCGGCCGACGCCGCCAGGGGCCGGCGGGTGAGCAGGCGGTCCACGGCGTACGGGCCGGAGCCGAGCGCCGCGATGGCCAGGAAGGCCCAGCAGAACAGCACCGAGGGCTCGCCCCCGTTCTGCAGCGGCAGCAGCGCGTGCTCCTGGTGGACGGTGAAGTAGGCGTAGGCCATCGAGCCGGAGCAGAGCAGGGCGGCCACCCTGGTGCCGGCGCCGAGCAGCACCAGGACGCCGCCGACCAGCTGGATCAGCGCGGCCCACCAGCCGGGCCACTGGCCGAGCGGGACGGTGCCGCCGCCCTTGGCGCCGCCGAGCACGCCGAACAGCGAGGCGGCGCCGTGGCAGGCGAAGAGCAGGCCGACGACGATCCGGAACGCCGTCAGCACGACGGGTCTGACGGCGTCGGCGGTCTGCCGGGAGTGGGCGGGACGGGATGTGGACATGCGAAGCGCCTCCTGTGGGGGAAGGAGGTGGATGTGGGAGCGGTAAGGGTAGCCATGGTCTAGTCCACTTGGCAATGCTCCGTCAGAGATCAGGTCTGGACCACTGATCGCCCTTTCTTGACCGACCGATCCAGAAAGGGCTACTGTTCCCGGCATGGCGCGAACGAAGGAATTCGACCCGGACGCGGCGCTGCAGGCGGCCCTGGAGCTGTTCTGGCAGCGCGGCTACGAGGCCACCTCGATGGCCGACCTGGTCGAGCGGCTCGGCATCGCCCGGGCCAGTCTCTACGCGACCTTCGGCAGCAAGCGCGAGCTGTACCTGCGGGCGCTGGAGCGCTACTGCGAGCAGAGCGACTCGGCGCGGCTGGACGACCTGTCCCAGCCGGGCCCGGCGCTGCCGGCGGTCCGCGCGCTGGTCCGCCAGTACGCGACGGCGGAGGAGGGGGAGCGGCGGCTCGGCTGCTTCGTCACCAACACGGCGGTGGAGCTGGCCCCGCACGACCCGGCCGCGTCCCGCCGGGTGGAGGCGAGCTTCGACCGCCTGGAGACGCTGCTCGCCGCCGCCCTGGCGCGGGCCGCCGCGCAGGGCGAACTGCCCGCCGGGCGGGACCCGCGGGCGCTCGCCAGGATGCTGGTGGTGCTGCTCCAGGGCATCCGGGTGGTGGGCAAGACCGCCGACGGCGCGCCCCTGGCGCGGGACGCCGCCGAACAGGCGCTGGCACTGCTGGACTGACGCCCGGTCGGCTCGGGTCGGGGTCTTCTGCTGGGCTCATACTGGACCGAACGGTCTACATAGGGGGGAGGGTTTTACATGCCTGTCATCGCTACCGGCCGGTACGGCTTCGCGCTGCTCGGCGTCGTCCAGGCGGTGCTGATCTTCACGATCATGATCCTGACCGTGCCACTGCCGCTGGTGGCACGGGAGTTGGGGCTCGGCCCGTCCGGGGTGCTGCTGCTCAGCGCCGCCTACGGCCTCTCCTTCAGCTCCCTGCTGCTGCTCGGCGGACGGCTGACGGACCGTCACGGCGGACGCCCGGTGCTCCGCGCCGGCCTGGTGCTGCTCGCCGCCGCCTCGATCGCCTGCGCCCTCGCGCCCGGCTACCCCGTCCTGCTGGCGAGCCGCTTCGTCCAGGGCGCGGGCGCGGCCCTCACCGCCCCGGCGGCGGTCGCCGTGGTCCGGGTGCTGCACCCCGAACCGGCCGCCTACCGGCGGGCGATGGCCACCTGGGGCGGCCTGTCGGTGCTCGGTGCCACCGTCGGCAGCGTGGTCTCGGGCGCGGTCGCCGCCGCGGTCTCCTGGCGCTGGCTGTTCGCGGTGCCCGTCGTGGTCGCCCTGGCCGGGCTCGCCTGCTCCGGATCCCTGCCCGCCGCCCTGCCCGCAGCCCCTGGTCATGCCCCCGCCGTCCGCCGACCGGCCCTCGACCTGCCCGGCGCCGCCCTCGCCACCGCCGGTGTCTGCGCGGCGAGTTACGCCCTGGTGGCCTCCACCGAGCAGGGCTGGCGCAGCCCCGGGACGTACGGCCCGCTGGCCGCCGGACTCGCCCTGCTGCTCGCCTTCGCCGCCGTCGAGCGCCGCACCGCCGACCCGCTGCTGCCACCCGGCTTCCTCGCCGACCGGCGCCGCGCCACCGCGCTCGCCGCCGTCATGGCCACCGCCGCCGGCACCGCGCTCACCTTCGTCCTGCTCTCGCTCTACCTCCAGCAGCTGCGCGGCTGGAGCGCCGCGGCCACCTCCGCCGCCTTCGTGCCGTACGCGGTGGTCCTGCTGCTCTCCGGCCGACTGGCCGGCCCGCTGACCGTCCGGTACGGACCGGTGGCGGTCACCGCCGGCGGCCTCGCCGTGGCGGCCGCCGGACTCGGCCTGCTGGCCGGGCTCGCCCCCGGCAGCGGCTACGCCTCCGGCCTGCTGCCCGGACTGCTCCTGCTGCCCGCCGGCGCCGCCGCGGCCTTCGCCGGGGCGGCCGTGCTCGCCACCGGCGGGGTGCCGCCCGAGCGCACCGGGCTGGCCGCCGGAGTGTTCAACACGGCCATGGAACTCGGCCCCACGGCCGGACTGGCCGCCCTGATGGCGCTCGCCGCCACCCGCCCGAGCGTCGTCGGTGGCTACGCCGCGGCCTTCGCGGCGGCCGCGGCGGGGCTGGCGCTGACCGCCGTCGCGGTCGCCGCCCTGCCTCGCGCCACCCCTACCACCCGCACCACCGCACCCGAACACACCACCCGGATCAAGGAGTTCACCTCATGAGCACGCGTTTCGCCGACAAGTCCGTCCTGGTCACCGGCGCGGGCAGCGGCATCGGCCGGGCCATCGCGCTCGCCTTCGCCCGCGAGGGCGCCCGGGTCGCGGTCGCCGGCCGCACCGCCGGACCGCTCGCCGAGACCGTCGAGCTGATCGAGCGGGCCGGCGGCAAGGCTGCGGCGCTCACCGGTGACGTGACGAACGCCCAGGACGCCGCCCGGCTGGTCGGTGAGACCGTCGAGCTGTTCGGCGGCCTGGACGTCGCCGTCAACAACGCCGGGGTGTTCGGCGCCGCCGGCCCGGTCGCCGACATCGACGAGGCCGAGTGGCAGCGGGTGTTCGGCATCAACGTCACCGGCACCCTGCTCGCCATGCAGCCGCAGATCGCCCACATGCGGGCCCACGGCGGCGGCGCGATCGTCAACGTCTCGTCCAACCTGGGCGCCCACAAGCGGCTCGCGGGCGTCGGGGCCTACGCCGCCAGCAAGGCCGCGGTCACCGTGCTGACCAGGGCCGCCGCCCTCGACCACATCGCCGAGGGCGTGCGGATCAACACCGTCAGCCCCGGCGCGGTGGACACCCCGATGTCCTCCCGGCCGGGCGAGGACGCCGCGACCAAGGCCGGGCGGATGAAGGCCGAGGTCCCGGTCGGCCGGGCCGGGGCGACGGAGGAGGTGGCCGCCGCGGTGCTGTACCTGGCTTCGGACGAGGCGGGCTACACCGTCGGCAGCGACCTCGTCCTGGACGGCGGCTCCTCGGCCTGACCGCCTGACCGCCTGACCGCCCGATCGCGTGACCGCCTGACCACCCGATCGCGTCATCCCCGCCGGGCTACTCGTCCGGCGACTCCCCGGGCACCACCCCGTAGAACGCGTCCAGCGCCTGCGGGGTGCGTGCCCGGACCACCACCCAGGCCTCCTCGGCCACCCCGACCAGCACCTCCGGGCCCTGGTACCAGCGGAAGTGGCGACCGAGCGCCGGCAACTCGCCCAGACCGTCCGGCAGTTCCTCGTCCCAGTCGAGGAAGTCGGTCAGCTCGTGGTCCTCCAGCAGCTTCTCCATCAGCGCCATCGCCGCGGCCGTCGCCGAGAAGCGCTCGTCCCAGGGCTCCCACCGCTCCTGCGCCTTGTCCGCCAGGTCGAGCCGGAACACCGTCGGCGGATCCTCCCGGTCGAGGCCGTCCAGCGGCACGCCCCAGTGCGCGCAGCCCTGGTTCTCCGCCCGGAACACCAGGGCGCCGTCCAGCACGTGCAGCTCGTCCGGCGTCAGCAGCACGTCCTGGTTGCTGGTCAGGTCCGCCCGGCGGCCGAACAGCCGGTACGCCTCGCGCAGCGCCACCGGCAGCCGCAGGCCCAGCCGCCGCTCGGCGGCGTCCAGCTCCGCGTCCGTGAAGCCGTCGCCGGGCCCCAGCGGCTCGCCCCAGTACGCGGCGAAGCCCCTGACGAGTGCCCAGGCGCCCGCGCGGGAGCGCACACTTTCGGCCATTGCGGCCGGGATGTCGAATTCCGTTTCGTCCACCCGCGCACCGTACGCCACCCCTCCGACAGCGCGGTGGCCCGCCCAACTGCCCCTCTGCCGCCGGTTCGCCGCCCGTCCGGGCACGACCGGCCGGATCTGACGCGAACGCGTAATCCCCGCGACACCCATTGATCACCGCGGGGTTTCCGCGCCGTCGTTCGGGCAAGACACGGTTTCGGCCGGAACCGACATCACGAAAGGCGGACGCGCGACACATGCCGACCGCACCGCACACCGGGCCCCTCCCGGCCCGTCGAAGCCGCTGGGGAGAACACGGGCTGGCCTGGGCCTTCCTGCTGCCCTCCCTGGTGGTCTTCGTCCTCTTCATCGGCTACCCGCTGGGACGGACCCTCTACCTCAGCGGGCACGCCAACGACCTCTTCGGCGCGCCCTCCCGCTACGTCGGGTTCAAGCACTACACCGACCTCTTCGCCTCGGCCGACTTCGTCCGCACCCTCACGACCACGGCGCTGTTCACCCTGCTCACCGTGGTGCCCGGGGTGCTCGGCGCGCTGGTGCTGGTGCTGCTCCTGGAGAACCGGATCCGGGGCGTGCGACTGCTGCGCTCGGCCTTCGCGCTGCCCTTCGCGTTCTCGGTGGCCAGCGCCTCGGTGGTGTTCGCGGTGTTCTTCAACCCCGCCAGCGGGGTGCTCAACGGGCTGCTCTCGCACGTGGGCCTCGGCCCGATCGGCTGGCTGACCGACTCCCGGTACGCCCTGCTCTCGGTGGCCGTCACCACGGTCTGGATGAACCTCGGCTACAACGTGCTGGTGCTCTCCGCGGGCATCGGCTCGATCCCGGGGGAGATCCTGGAGGCGGCCCGCATCGACGGCGCCTCCGGCCTGCGGCTGGCCCGTTCGATCACCGTCCCGATGCTCGGTCCGAACCTGTTCTTCCTGACCGTGGTCTCCACCGTCCACGCGCTCCAGAGCTTCGGCCAGATCCACATCCTCACCAAGGGCGGGCCGGACGGCTCCACCCGGACCCTCGTCTACTCCGTCTACGAGAAGGCCTTCGCCTACGGCTCCAGCGACTTCGGCACCGCGAGCGCCCAGGCCGTGGTGCTGCTCGTGGTCGTCCTCGCCTGCACGGCCGTCCAGTTCGGCGTCCTGGAGCGGAAGGTGCACTACGCATGACCACCCTCACCACCGAGGCCGAGCCGAAGGCCGGGGCGCCCCGTCCGCCCGCCCGCGCCCGCGCCCTCGCCGGGCGCTCCGCGCGCGACCTTCTCGGCCGCGCCGCCGTCTACCTGCTGCTCGCCGTCGCCGTCGTCACCGTGGCCTTCCCGGTCTACTACGCCGTCGCCGGCGCCTTCATGGGCCCCTCCGAGCTCTCCTCCTACCCGCCGGCCCTGGTGCCGCACTCGGTCACCGGACGGAACTTCTCCGGCGCCGTGGACGCCATCCCGCTGGCCCGCCAGTACGCCAACTCGGCGATCGTGGCGACCGTCATCACCCTCGCCCAGCTGTTCACCTCGGTCCTCGCCGCGTACGCCTTCGTCTTCCTGCCGATGAAGGCCCGCGCCGTGGTGTTCGGGGTGTTCCTGGCCACCCTGATGGTCCCGTGGGAGGCCATCATCATCCCCAACTACCTGACGCTGTCCGGCTGGGGGCTCGGCAACACCTACTTCGGCCTGGTGCTGCCCTTCCTGGCCTCCGGCTTCGGCACCTTCATGCTGCGCCAGGCCTTCCGCCAGCTGCCCGGCGAACTGCGCGACGCCGCCCGGATCGACGGAGCCGGCCACTGGCGCTTCCTGTGGCGGATCGTCGTCCCGCTCAACAAGCCGGCCCTCGCGGCGCTGTCGATCTACGTCTTCCTGTCGGCGTGGAACCAGTACTTCTGGCCGCTGATCATCACCCGCACGGCGAACATGCAGACCCTCCAGATCGGCCTCACCTCGCTGCGCGACGCCGAGATGGCCGACCCCGGGCTGATCCTGGCCGGCGTCGTGCTCTCCCTGCTGCCCACCCTCGCCCTGGTGGTCTTCGGCCAGCGCTTCATCGTCCGCGGCCTCACCGCGGGCGCGGTCCGCTGACCGCGCCCCTCCCGCTCCTCCCGTGTCCCCCCTCCTCGAACGCTCGAAAGAGAGAACCCTCGTGAAGAAGAGTGCGCGCGCGCTCGCTGCCCTGCTGGTGGCCGGCCTGTCCCTGACCGCCTGCAGCTCCAGCGGCTCCGGCTCCGGTTCCGGCTCCGGCGGCTCCGCCGACGCCGGCGCGCCCGGCGCCCAGGCGCTCGACCAGGCCTCCGGTGTCACCAGCGTCGAGTTCTGGCACTCGATGACCGGCAAGAACGCCGAGGTGCTGAACGGGCTGGTCGGCCAGTTCAACGCCGCCCACCAGGGCAAGATCGAGGTCAAGGCGCAGTTCCAGGGCAAGTACGACGAGCTGGTCACCAAGTACAAGGCCGCGGTGCAGCAGAAGGGCACCCCCGCCCTGGCGCAGGTCTACGACATCGGCACCCGGTTCATGATCGACTCCAAGCAGACCGTCCCGGCCCAGGCCTTCGCCGACAAGGACGGCTACTCGCTGGACGACCTGGACGCCAACATCCGCAACTACTACTCGGTCGGCGGCAAGCTCCAGGCGATGCCGTTCAACTCCTCGATGCCGTTGCTCTACCTGAACACCGACGCCTTCAAGGAGGCCGGCCTCGACCCGGCCCAGGCCCCCAAGGACCTGGCCGAGCTGGGCGAGCTGGCCAAGAAGCTGACCAAGAAGGACGGCGACGGCAAGACCGTCCGGTACGGCTTCGGCGCCGCGATCTACGGCTGGTTCGTCGAGCAGCTGCTCGCCGAGTCCGGCACCATGTACTGCGACAACGACAACGGCCGCGGCAACAAGGCGGGCAAGGTCGTCTTCGACTCCGCCCAGGGCGCCCAGATCGTCCAGTGGTGGGCCGACCTGGTCAAGGGCGGCTACGCGGCCAACACCGGCCGCACCACCGACGACGCCCAGGCCGCGTTCAAGGCCGGTACGGTCGCGATGCACCTGGAGTCCACCGGCGTGCTGCGCGGCTACACCGAGGCGGCGAAGTTCGGCGTCGGCACCGCGGCCTTCCCGAAGGTCACCGCCGCCGACCAGGGCGGCCCGGTGATCGGCGGCGCCTCGCTGTGGATCAGCGGCCCCGGCCACTCCGACGCCGAGAAGCGCGCCGCCTGGGAGTTCGAGAAGTTCGTCTCCGCCCCCGAGCAGCAGGCCGTCTGGCACACCGGCACCGGCTACTTCCCGGTCAACACCAAGGCCCTGGACGACCCCAAGGACAAGGAGTGGGTGGCCAAGTACCCGCAGTTCCAGACCGCGATCGACCAGCTGAAGGCCACCAAGCCGACCCCGGCCACGGCCGGCTGCCTGCTCGGCGTGATGCCGCAGGCGCGCAAGGGCGTGGAGACCGCGATCGAGCAGACCATCGCCGGCACCAAGCCCGCCCAGCAGGCCCTGGCCGACGCGGCCAAGGAGCTCCAGCCGGCGATCGAGAGCTACAACAGCTCGGTCGGCTGACCTCCTGGCCCACGACGACGGCCCGCCCCGCGCACCACGCGCGGGGCGGGCCGTCGTCGTTCGTCGGTCCGCCGCGGGCGGGCATGCGCGGGCTAGGCGGAGAGCGCCTCGCCGTCCTCCGAGGGGGCGCACGCGGCCGCCAGTTCGTCCAGGGACAGGTCGAGCGCGAAGGCCAGCGCCGCGATGGTGAAGAAGGACGGCGTCGGCGCGCGGCCGGTCTCGATCTTCCGCAGCGTCTCCGCCGAGACGCCGGCCACCGCCGCCACCTCGACCATGCTGCGCTCGCCGCGCGCCTCGCGCAACAGCGCTCCGAAGTGCTCGCCGCGCTCGCGCTCCCACGGGGTCAGCGGAGTCCTCACCATGCCGACGAGTCTAGGGCCTCCCGTCCGGCGACGCCCCCACCCCCACGACCGTGATACAAATACCGGTATAAGAATTGGATCCAGGGGAGAGAAGCACCATGGTCGAACTCAAGTCGGACGCCGGGCTGGCCGCGATGCGCGAGGCCGGGCGGGTGGTGGCGGACGCGCTGGCGGCCGTCCGGGAGCAGGCGGCGGTCGGAGTGAGCCTGCTGGAGCTGGACGAGGTGGCGCGGGGCGTGCTCAAGGCGGCCGGGGCCACCTCGCCGTTCCTCGGCTACCGTCCGGCCTTCGCGCCCGTCCCGTTCCCGGCCATCATCTGCGCCTCGGTGAACGACGCCGTGGTGCACGGCATCCCGGACGGCTACCGGCTGCGCGACGGCGACCTGGTGAGCATCGACTGCGGCGCCCTCCTGGACGGCTGGGCCGGGGACGCGGCGGTCAGCTTCACCGTCGGCACCGCCCGGCCCGAGGACACCGCCCTGATCGAGACCACCTGGCGCGCCCTGGAGGCCGGCATCGCCGCCGCCGTGGTCGGCAACCGCACCGGCGACATCGCCCACGCCATCGGCGCCGTCGCCCGCGCCGGCCGGTACGGCCTGCTGGACGGCTACGGCGGCCACGGCATCGGCCGCCGGATGCACGAGGACCCGCACGTGCCCAACGAGGGCCGCCCGGGCCGGGGTTACCCGCTGCGCCCCGGTCTGGTGCTGGCGATCGAGCCGATGCTGCTGGCCGGCGGCCGCGACGACCACCGCACCGACCCGGACGGCTGGACCCTGCGCACCGTCGACGGCGCCCGGGCCGCCCACGTCGAGCACACCGTCGCCATCACCGAGGACGGCCCGCGGATCCTCACCCTGCCCTGATCCGGAAGGACTTAGGCTCTGGCCATGACCAAAGCTGTGATGTTCGACTTCTCCGGCACCCTCTTCAGGGTCGTCTCCACCGCCGAGTGGCTGGCGGCCCACCTCGCCGCCACCGGCCTCGCCCTGCCCGCCGGGGAGGAGGCCGAACTGATAGCCCGGCTGGAGGAGTTCGGCGCCCTGCCCGGCGGTGTGCCGCCGCGCCGCATCCCGCCGGAGGTCCAGCAGGCCTGGGACACCCGCGACTTGACCCCCGAGCTGCATCGCACCGCGTACACCGCGCTGACCCGCGCCGCCGAGCCGCCCGCGGCCATCGACGTGGACGCCCTCTACGAGTCCCACCTGGCGCCCGCGAGTTGGCGCCCGTACCCGGACGCCGCCCCCGTGCTGCGCGAGCTGCGCCGCCGGGGCGTGCCGGTCGCCGTGGTGAGCAACATCGCCTGGGACCTGCGGCCGGTCTTCCGCGCGTACGGCCTGGAGGAGCTGGTCGACGTCTACGTGCTGTCGTACGAGGTCGGTGCCCAGAAGCCCGACCCGGTGATCTTCGAGACCGCCTGCGAGCGGCTCGGCCTCCTCCCGGCGGACGTCCTGATGGTCGGCGACGACCGGACCTGCGACGGCGGTGCGACCGCGCTCGGCTGCGGCTTCCACCCGGTCGAGCACCTGCCGGTCGACCGGCGGCCGGACGCCCTCACACCGCTGCTGGCCGTCCTGTCCGGGTGATCCGGGTGGGACGGGTGGGACGGGTGGGACGGGTGACGGAGGACACGAGGTGGTGCCCCGGGGGCCCGGAGTACCGTGCGGGGCATGAGTGATCAGGACTTCACCACGCACATCACCGTCCGCGGGTACGAGACGGACTCCCAGGGGCACCTGAACCAGGCGGTCTACCTCCAGTACGCCGAGCACGCCCGCTGGGAGTACCTCCGGGCGGCCGGGATCCGCCAGGCGGACCTGGTCGCCAAGGGGGTCGGCCCGGTGGTCCTGGAGACCACGGTCAAGTACCTGCGGGAGCTGCGCGCGGGCGACTCGGTGGCGGTCAGCTGCTCGTTCACCTGGCGGGACGGCAAGACCTTCCAGGTGGTGCAGCGGCTGGTCCGCGAGGACGGCGTGCTGGCCGCCGAGATCACCGGTGTCGGCGGCATCCTCGACCTGGCGGAGCGCAGGCTGGTCGCCGACCCGCGCGAGCCGCTGCGCGCCCTGGCCGCCGAACCGGGCCTGCTCGGCCTCTGAGCCGGACCGGACCCCGCCGTACCGCTCCTACCACCCCCACCCCGCGCGGCCGGAGACCGCGGCCGGAAGCGGTCTCCGCCCCTTCCCCGGCGCCCGGGGGATTTCCCCACCCCCGACCGGCCCGCTGCCCGCATGGTCCCAAGTCCCGTGCCCCAGCAGACTCTTGGGCATGACGAAGCCCACCCGCACCACAGCCGCCCGCACCACCCCCACCCGCACCGTCACCGCCGCGTTCACCGCGGCCGCCGCCCTGGCCGTGACCGCGCTGAGCGCCCTGCCCGCCGGTGCGGCCGAGAGCGCGAAACCCGGGAGGGAGGGCCTCGCCTGGGCCGCATGTCCGGGCGCCCCGGCCGACAGCCCCCAACGGTGCGCCGAGGTCACCGTCCCGCTGGACTACGCCGATCCGGACGGCGCCCGCGTCACCCTCGCCGTCTCCCGGATCAGCGCCGCCGACCCCGGCCGGCGCCGAGGCGTCCTGCTGGCCGTCCCCGGCGGACCGGGAGGTTCCAGCCTCGACCTCGTCCACGGCATGGCCGGGCGCCTGCCCCAGTCCGTCCGGGACCGCTACGACGTGGTCGGCTTCGACCCGCGCGGCGTCGGCCGCTCCACCCCGGTCAGCTGCGGCCTCGACCCCGCCGACCTGTCGATGGTCAAACTGCGTCCCTGGCCGGCCGCCGACGGCTCGATCGACGGGAACCTGGCCACCGCACGCCGCATCGCCGACACCTGCGCCCGCAACGGCGGCCCGGTGCTGCGCGGCATCTCCACCGCCAACGAGGCCCGCGACCTCGACGGCATCCGCCGCGCCCTCGGCGAGCGCCGCCTCTCCCTCTGGGGCGTCTCGTACGGCACCTACGCGGGCGCCGTCTACACCACCATGTTCCCGGAGCGGACCGACCGGGTCGTGCTGGACAGCAACGACGACCCGGACCCGTCGCGGATCGGGCGCGGCTGGCTGGACGCCTACGGCCGGGGCGTCGAGGACCGCTTCCCGGACTTCGCGAGGTGGGCGTCCGCGCCGGACAACCCGGACCGGGTCGCGGACACCCCCGAGGAGGTCCGCCCGCTCTTCCTCGACCTCGCCGCCCGCCTCGACCGGGACCCGCTGCCCTGGCCGGGCGCCAACCCGGCGGAGCTGAACGGCAACGTGCTGCGCCAGGCCCTGCTGGACGGCATGAACGCGGACGCCCGCTTCCCGGACGTCGCGGGGCTGATGCTGGCCGGTCTCGGCCGCCGTCCGCTGCCCGCCCCGGTGGTGCCGCCGGAGGCGGCGGTGCAGAACACCATCGCCGTCTCGGTCGGGACCCTCTGCAACGACGTCCGGTGGCCCGCCGACCCGGCCGGCTACGCCAAGGCCGTCACCGCCGACCGCGCCGCCCGCCCGCTCACCGCCGGCCTGCCGGTGAACGTGATGCCCTGCGCCTTCTGGCCGTTCGCGCCCGCCGAGCCGCCGGTGCGGGTCACCGACCGGGGCCCGTCCAATGTCCTGCTCACGCAGAACCTGCGCGACCCCGCGACGCCGTACACCGGCGCGCTCAAGCTGCGTGCGGCGTTCGGGGACCGGGCGCGGATGGTGACGGTGGACTCGGGCGGCCACGACGTGTACCGGGCCAACGGGAACGCCTGCGGCGACGAGGTGGTGACGGACTACCTGGTCACCGGCCACCGCCCGGCCCGGGACGTCTTCTGCCCGGCCGGCTGAGCGGGTTCGGCTGAGCAGAACCGGCCGAGCGAGGTCGGCCGGGCGGCACGCGGGGCAACGGGCCGTGGACGAACGGTCCTTGCCCCGTCGTGCACGCCCGTTCGACCCTCGGGAATGAGTCGAATCCGTCGCGATTTTGTGACAATCCTTCGCCAACACCCGCTCCCCACGGCCTGTTCACGGCCGTAATGTTCGATCTATGTCACCGAAGAGCCGCATACCCGCCGCTTCGGACCCGGGCGACACCTGGGTGCCGCGACCGAGGCGCCGCGAGACCCCGATCGGCTTCCTGGGCCACGCGGCCACCTTCCTCGGCTCCAGCGTGCTGGGCGGGGTGCTGCTGGCGGGCCTGATCCTCCCGGCGGCCGGGGCGGTCGGACTCGGCGCGAAGAACGGCGCCGAGGGCTTCGAGAGCATCCCCGACGACTTCAGGACCCCGCCGCTGAGCCAGGCGACGCAGATCTTCGACGCCAACGGCGGCCTGATCGCCAAGGTCTACGAGCGCGACCGCACCGTCATACCCGCCGACCAGATGTCCCCGCTGATCCGCACGGCGCAGGTGGACATCGAGGACGCCCGGTTCTACGAGCACGGCGCCGTCGACCTCAAGGGCATCCTGCGCGCGATCACCAAGAACGCGGAGAGCGGCGCCGCCGTCCAGGGCGCCTCCACCCTGACCCAGCAGTACGTGAAGAACGTCAATGTGGAGAAGGCCGGGGACGACGCCGACGCGGTGCGCGAGGCGCAGCGCAAGACCCTCGGCCGCAAGATCCAGGAACTCCGGTACGCCATCAAGCTGGAGGAGGACCTGAGCAAGGAGCAGATCCTCACCAACTACCTCAACATCACCTTCTACGGCCACCAGGCGTACGGCATCCAGGCCGCCTCCCAGCGCTACTTCAGCAAGGACGCCAAGGACCTCAGCCTGCCCGAGGCGGCGATGCTCGCCGGGCTGGTGCAGAACCCGTCCCAGTACGACCCGAAGCTGCACCCGGTGGCCGCGCAGAAGCGCCGCGACACCGTCATCGACAAGATGGTGGAGAACAAGCACATCACCGCGGACCAGGCCAGGGAGGCGAAGGCCGCCCCGCTCGGCCTCAACTACCGGGACCCGCAGAACGGTTGCATCACCGCCAAGGCCGGCATGGGCTTCTTCTGCGACTACGTGCGGCACGTGGTCAAGCAGGACCCGGTGTTCGGCAAGAGCTCGGCCGAACGCAAGAAGCTGTGGGACACCGGCGGCCTGAACATCTACACCACGATGGACCCGGACAAGCAGGCCGCCGCCCAGAACGCCGTCTCCACCAAGGTGTACGTCACCGACCCGGTCTCGGCCGCGATGACGATGGTCGAGCCCGGCAGCGGCAAGATCCTGTCGATGGCGCAGACCCGCCCGTACGGCCTGGCCAAGGAGAAGAACGAGACCGTCGTCAACTACAACGTGGACGCGGCGATGGGCGGCGGCATCGGCTTCCAGCCCGGCTCCAACTTCAAGCCGATCGTGGCCGCCGCGGCCCTGGAGGCCGGCCTGTCGCCCACCCAGCGGTACGACTCGCCGAACCGGATGGACTGGCCGACGATGAAGACCTGCGACGGCACCTGGAAGAACCTCAGCAAGGGCAAGAAGGAGGGGACCATCCCCAACGAGAGCGCCGGTGAGGTCGGCCCGTACGAGCTCAAGCAGGCCATGGCGCTCTCCGTGAACACCTACTTCGTGCAGATGGAGCAGGAGATCGGCCTCTGCGCGGTCAAGCAGATGGCCAACAAGCTGGGCATGGAGGGCAAGGCGAACGGCGAGCCGCTCCAGGAACTGCCCGCGCTCGGCCTCGGCACCCAGGAGGTCAGCCCGCTGACCATGGCCAACGTGTACGCGACCTTCGCCGCCCGGGGCACCTACTGCGCGCCGCTGGCGATCAACAGGATCACCACCGTGGACGGCACCGACGTCCCGGTGCCCCCGGTCCACTGCTCCCCGGCGATGTCCGAGGACACCGCCGACGTGATCAACAGCGTGCTGCTCGGGGTGACCGAGAAGGGCGGCACGGCGCGCGACCTCGGCCTGGACGACGGCCGCCAGATCGCCGGCAAGACCGGGACGACGGACGAGAAGAAGTCGGCCTGGTTCACCGGCTACACGGGCAACCTGGCGGGCTCGGTCTGGCTGGGCAGCCCGGGCACCAAGGTGCCGATGCGCAACATCCGGATCGGCGGCAAGTACCAGGCCGAGGTCTTCGGCGCCACCGGCCCCGGGCCGATCTGGCAGCAGGCGATGAGCGACGCCGTCCGGAGCATGCCGGAGAAGCCGTTCGCCACCGTCCGCATCCCGGACCCGCCCCGGCGGGACGCCAACTGCACCACCGCCAGCGGCTCGCCGGGCTCGGTCACCTGCAGCGGCGCGCCCGCCACCGGGGGCCCGGGCAACACCGGCAGGCCGCGCGACACCGGCCCGACGACCGGCCGCACCGCGCCGTCCGCCCCGCCCGGCACCACCGACCCGTCGGACCAGTGACCCGTCCGACCAGTGACCCCGAGGAGCAGCGACTCCGGGCAGCGGTGACCCCGGGCAGCGGTGACCCCGACGACCGGTGAACTGCCCGGCCCCGCCTGAGTACCCGTACCCAGGCGGGGCCGGCTACCGCGCCTCGACCGGTTCGCCGCTGTCCTGGTCGAGGTTGAACACCCGCCGGTAGGAGTCGGTCACCACGGTGATCTGCGAGCGCCCGGTCCAGCTCGCCTCCACCAGCCGGGCGTCGCCCGGTCGCCGGCCGATGTCCGCCAGCGACCAGCGCCGGGCCGACCAGCCCTCGCCGCTCTCCAGCAGCACCTGCCAGCGCTCGTCCGGGCCCGGCCCGGTGGCGTACGAGCGGTGCACCACCACCAGGGCCCGCTCGGCCCCGGCCGGGGCGTCCTCCCGGCTGCGGGTCTCGGCCGCCGACACCTTGTGCGCGGCCAGCACGCCGAGCAGGAACACCACGCCGGCGGTCACCGTGACCGCCCGGGTGGCCGTCCGCACGGCGGCGCGCGGGTCACTCAGCCAGGCGGCCGCGATCAGCGCCGCCAGCGCCCCGCCGATCAGCAGCTCCGGCTGGTTGAGCAGGTCGGCGACCAGCATCAGCCCGCCCGAGCGGCTCTCCCACTGGCCCTCGGTGTAGAGCAGGACGGCGGCCAGCCCGCTGCCCGCCAGCAGCCGGACCAGGACGCGCCTGGTCCGGGACGTCCGTCGGTTCATCGTCCCCCGGTTCATCGTCCCCGCGCCCCCGTTCCCCCCGTCGCCGCGGTCACAGCCCGGCGAGCAGTTCGCGGCCTTCCGGCCAGTCGCCCAGTCCGGAGTCGGAGTTGAGGTGCCCGTACGCGCCCGGCTCGACGTACCGGGCGCCCCAGGCGGCGGCGAACGCGCGGGCCCGCTCGGCCGAGACCCACGGGTCGTCGGTCGAGGAGACCACGACGGCCGGGAACGGGAACCGCTCCAGCGCCACCGGGCGGAAGTTCACCAGCTCCGGGACCTCGGCGGTGTCGACGTCCGCCGGGGCGACCAGCAGCGCGCCCCGGACGGCGGCGGTCCGCTCGGCGGAGGCGGTGGCGACCCAGTGGGCCGCGGTGACGCAGCCCAGGCTGTGGGCGACCAGCACCACCGGGCCTTCGGCGGCGGCCGCGGCCACCGCGGCGTCCACCCGGGCCACCCAGTCCGTCCGCTCCGGGTGGTCCCAGTCCGCCTGCTCGACCCGGCGGAAGGACTCCGGCCCGGCCGCCTCCCAGCGGGTCTGCCAGTGCTCGGGGCCGGAGTTCTGGTAGCCGGGGAGGACGAGGTAGGTGGTGCGGTCGGGCATGGGCTCCTCCGGGAGCGGGACGGTCGTGGGCAGCAGGAGTCTAGGACGCGGGCCGCCGACCCCCGCAGCCGGGCGCCCGACCAGGCGCGCACTCCCCGCAATCGGCGCGCGTAGCTCCGTATGCGCCGTCGTACGCCCGGTGCGCCCCGTTGCCAACGGTGTCGCCGGTACGGGAGGTTGGACCGGGCCCGGGCCGGCCGCCACCGCCCGGCGCCCGTACCCGATCCGAGGCTCGACCACGTGGAGGGATGTCGGCGATGACATCGAAGATCCTGCTCGTCACCGGGGACGCCGCCGAGTCACTGGAGGTGTTCTACCCCTACCAGCGGCTGCGCGAGGAGGGCTACCAGGTCGACATCGCGGCCCCGACGAAGAAACGCCTCCAGTTCGTGGTGCACGACTTCGTCGAGGGCTTCGACACCTACACCGAGAAGCCCGGCTACACCTGGCCCGCCGACGTGGCCCTCGCCGACGTCGACCCGGCCGACTACGTGGCCCTGGTCATCCCCGGCGGCCGCGCCCCCGAGTACCTGCGCAACGACCCGGACGTACAGCGGATCGCCCGGCACTTCTTCGCCGAGGACAAGCCCGTCGCCCAGATCTGCCACGGCCCGCTGATCACCGCCGCCGCCGGCCTGCTGGACGGCCGCCGCAGCTCCGCCTACCCGGCGCTGGCCCCGGACATCAAGGCGGCGGGCGCCGAGTTCGTGGACGGCGAAGCGGTGGTGGACGGCGTCGTCGTCTCGGCCCGCGCCTGGCCCGACCACCCGGCCTGGCTGCGGGCCTTCATCGAGGTCCTGCGCACCAAGGCGCCGCTCGCCTAGCGCTGATCCCGGAGCCGGACCCCGACACGTCTCGGGGTCCGGCTCCGGGATCCCTCGGGGGCGGGACCCCCTCCCCAGGCGGACGATCCGGCCCGGCCGATCCGGCAAGGTGTCAGGTGAGCACCAGCCGACCGGAGTTGCCCACTCCGCCAACCCCGGACCAGGGAGGACGGCATGACCGCCGACCCGACCGCCCCCGCCCGCCGCCGGACCGCCCCGCGCGTCGCCGTCGCCGCCGCCGTGGGCGCGGGACTGCTCACCACCCTCGCCCCGACCGCCGTCGCCGGGCCCGCCGGCTTGCCGCCGGCCCCGGGCTGCCACGGCGCCGTGCACCTCTCGGTCACCGGCGGCACGCCCGGCGATGGCACGGGCACCGACGGCGCCGCCGAACGGCGCGGCGACTGGACGGCCGCCGACGCCGCCCTCGCCGGGATGACCGACCCCGGCTACTCGACCTCCGCCCTCGCCGCCGTCCGCGAGAACGGCCGACTGGTCTGGCGCAACGCCACCGGCGTCGCCGAACTCGGCACCGGCGAACCCGCCGACCCGGAGGGCGCGTTCCGGATCGGCAGCGCCACCAAGACCTTCGTCGCCACCACCCTGCTCCAACTCGTCGGCGAGCACCGGCTGGACCTCGACGACCGCCTGGAGTGCCTGCTGCCGGGCATCGTCCCGAACAGCACCGCGATCACCGTCCGGCAACTCCTCGACCACACCAGCGGCGTCGCCGACTACACCCGGGACCGGGCCTTCGAGGTCGACCGGGACTGGCTGGCCGACCGCCGCTACAAGTCCTACCGGCTGCGGGACCTGGTGGACCTCGCGAACACCTACCCGCCGGACTTCGCCCCCGGCGAGGGATGGCAGTACTCCAACACCAACTACATCCTGGTCGGGATGATCATCGAGAAGCTCACCGGCCACAGCTGGAACGACGAGGTCACCCGCCGGATCATCCGCCCGCTGCGGCTCACCGGCACCTGGATGCCCGGCGACCTCCCGTTCATCCCCGGCCCGCACGCCCACGGCTACGTCAGGACGGACACCGGTCCGGCCGACGTCACCGTGCTCAACCCGTCCATGGCCGGCTCCGCCGGCGGCGGCATCTCCACCACCACCGACCTGACCGCCTTCCTCGACGCCCTGCTCGGCGGCCGCCTGCTGCGCCCGGCCGAACTCGCCGCGATGAAGCGGACCACCGACCACGGCGAGGGCCGGACGTACGGCCTCGGCCTCCAGCGCCTGGACACCCCCTGCGGCCCGTTCTGGGGCCACGCCGGCGGCATCCCCGGCTACAGCACGATGATGCTCGCCGCCCCGGACGGCGGCCGCTCGTTCGCCGCCGACACCACCTTCTACGACGCCCCGGACCCGGACGCCGCCAACACCGCCTGGCGCAAGGTGACCACGACCGCCCTGTGCGGCGCCCAGGCGGCGGCCGCGGCACCCGACCTCGCCCGCATGGCACCGTGACCGACCCCCTACGCTGACCGGCGACAGAACCGCCGACCGTCACAGGAGGACGACCCATGGCAGAGCCGCTGATCGCCGCAGTCGGGGGCCGGGTGCCCGCCGTCGACCCGGGCGCCTTCGTGGCGCCGAACGCCGTCGTGGTCGGGGACGTGACCGTCGCCGCCGGCGCGAGCGTCTGGTACGGCGCGGTGCTGCGCGGCGACGCCGAGTCGATCAGCGTCGGCGCGGGCAGCAACATCCAGGACAACTGCACCCTGCACGCCGACCCCGGCTTCCCGCTGGTGGTCGGCGAGCGGATCTCGGTCGGCCACAACGCCGTGCTGCACGGCTGCACGGTCGAGGACGACGTCCTGGTGGGCATGAACGCCACCGTGCTCAACGGCGCCCGGATCGGCACCGGCTCGCTGGTCGCGGCCGGCGCGGTGGTGCCGCAGGGCATGGTCGTCCCGCCCGGCTCGCTGGTCGCCGGCGTCCCGGCCAAGGTCCGCCGCGAGCTGACCGAGGACGAGAAGACCGGCATCAAGGCCAACGGCGCCGGCTACCAGCTGCTCGCCGACGCCCACCGGGAGATCTAGCGGCTGCCTGGCTAGGCCGTGGTCATCGCTGCCGCGGCCGCCGGTTCCGTCGCCACCGGGGCGGGCCGGCGGCGGTCGGCCGCCCAGGCGAGCACCGCGACCACCGCGCCCGCGGCCGCCAGGACGGCGCCGACCAGCGTCGGCGCGGTCCAGCCGAGCCCGGCGTTCAGCGCCAGCCCGCCGAAGTACGCGCCCTGGGCGTTGGCCAGGTTGAAGGCGCCCTGGACGGTCGCCGAGGCGAGGGTCGGCGCGCTGCGCGCCTTCTGGAGCACCAGGGTCTGCACGGCCGGCACGATCGCGAAGCCGAACAGCCCGATCAGCACCACCGTGACGGCCGCCGACCAGCGGGCGTGCGCGGTCAGCGCGAACAGCGCCAGGGTGGCGGAGAGCAGCACGAAGGCCGCGCAGACGGTGGGGCGCAGCGCCCGGTCGGCGGCGAACCCGCCCAGCACGTTGCCGATCGTCATGCCGACCCCGAACAGCGCCAGCACCAGGGTCACCGAGCCGGTCGCGTACCCGGAGACCTCGGTGAGCAGCGGCGCGATGTAGCTGTAGCAGGCGAAGAAGCCGCCGCAGCCGAACACCACGGTGGCCAGCGCCAGCCAGAGCTGGCCGCTGCGGAAGGCCCGCAGCTCGTGCCGGAGTCCGGACTGGCCGGAGGAGGGGAGCGCGGGCACCAGCCGGGCGATGGCGACCGTGCCGGCGGCCGCGATCAGCACGACCACCAGCATGGTCGCCCGCCAGCCCAGGTGCTGGCCGAGCAGGGTCGCGGCCGGGACGCCGACGATGTTGGCGACGGTCAGTCCGGAGAACATCACGGCCACCGCCCGGGCCCGCCGGTCCGGCGCGACCAGCTCGGCCGCCGCCACCGCGCCCGCCCCGAAGAAGGCGCCGTGCGGCAGCCCGGTGATCAGCCGGGCGGCGGCCAGCGTCCAGAAGTCCGGGGCCACCGCGCACAGCAGGTTGCCGGTCGCGAACAGCGCGGCCAGCGCCACCAGCACCGCCTTGCGCGGCCGTCCGGCGGCCAGCGCGGTCAGCAGCGGCGCGCCGACCACCACCCCCAGCGCGTACGCGGAGATCAGCCAGCCCGCCTGCGGGATGGAGACGTGGAGACTGTCGGCGACCTGGGGGAGCAGCCCCATGGCGGCGAATTCGGTGGTTCCGATGGCGAACGCGGTGACGGCCAGCGCGAGCAGCGCGAGAGGCAAGGGGGTGACTCCGGAGTGATGCCGACGGACCGGGGAAGCGCGCGGCGGGATGAAGGCGGGAATGAAGGCGGGATGAATTCGTTCGTCCGGAATCCTAATCCGGCCGGATGACGGCGCCGTGAGGTGCGTGTGACGAAAGGGCGTCGCCGGCTGACGAAAGGGGGTCGCCGACGCGGCTCCCGCGCGCGAGACTGGGAGCATGTGCCGCAACATCAAGACGCTGCGACCTCCCGTCACGCCCGACGCCGACGAGGAGGACTTCCACGCCGCAGCCCTCCAGTACGTCCGCAAGGTGTCCGGGTTCCGCGCCCCCGCGGCGCACAACCGGGAGGCCTTCGACCGGGCGGTGGACGCCGTCGCGGAGGCCACCGCCCGGCTGCTCGCCGAGCTGGAGGTCCGCGGCCCGCACGCCCGGGCCGCCGTGCCGGCCGAGGCCGCCGGGTAGGCAGGAGCAGCTGTGATGAGCCACGCCGAGCGTTACGCCCTCACCTTCCCCGGCACCCCGGGCACCCAGGCCCCGCAGGACGTCGTGGTGGTCACCCGCACCGACGCGACCGGTCCGGGCGGCCACCCGGTGTACGAGGACGAGAGCGGCATCGTCCGGGCGGAGATCAGCGACGCCGGCGAGGTCCGGATCCTCGCCAGCGGCGGCCACCAGAGCCCGCACCTGCCGGTGCACGCCCACCCGCTGCCCTGACCGCCCGGAACCCTGGGCGGGCACTCGGAACCCCGGCGCGGATTCCGTCCGTCGGGCACAATCGCGGTATGACCACAGCGAGTTGGCAGGGCGTCGTCATCGCCGAGAGCGACGACACCGTCGTCGTCGAGGGCAACCACTACTTCCCGGCCGAGGCGGTGCGCACCGAGTACCTGCGCCCCTCGGAGACCACCACGGTGTGCGGTTGGAAGGGCACCGCCGGCTACTACAGCCTGGAGGTGGACGGGCGGACCAACCCGGACGCCGTCTGGTACTACACCGACCCGAAGCCCGAGGCCGAGCACGTGCGCGGCCGGGTGGCCTTCTGGCGCGGGGTGGTGGTCGCCGAGTAGGCGGCCCCGGGCCGTGCCGTCCTCGCGAAAGGGGTACCGGAGCCCATGGCAGTCTTCCGCAGGCCGGACCGCTTCCGGCCGCGTCCCGGATCCGACCCGGCCGAGCCCGACCCGAGCGGGCCCGACGTGGCAGAGCCCGACCTGGGCGAGCGGCTCGCCGAACTGGTCGAGGAGTCCGAGCAGCCCGTCGGCCGGGGCCCGGTCGCCGCGTACGCGGCGAGGCAGCGCGGCCGCGGCCGGGCCGTGGTCCTGCACACCGCCCGGCTGCTCGGCCACGGCGGCCGGGTCGCCGCCAAGGGGGCGGCCAGGGGAGCGGCCAAGGGCGCCGCGTTCGGCGGCAAGGCCCTGACCGACCAGCTGGTGCGGACCGCGCCGCGGATCCCGGTGCGCGACCTGGCCACCCTGCGGGCGCAGCACCCCGACGCGGCCTTCCCGGAGCAGCTGGCCGACCTGCTGGTCACCGGCGCCGTCCGGGCCTCCGGCGCGCTCGGCGCGGGCGTCGGCGCGGCGGCCATGCTGCCGGTGCCGCCCGCGATGCCGCTGGAGATCGCGGCCGAGACGCTCGCGGTCGCGGCCGTGGAGATCAAGCTGATCGCCGAGCTGCACGAGGTCTACGGCACCCCGGCACAGGGCACCGCCACCCAGCGGGCCGGCGCCTACCTCGGCGCCTGGGCCAACCGCCGCGGGATCGACGCGGGCCTGCTGGTGCGCCCGGCCGGCTTCGCCGCGCTGGCGATCGGCTCGGAGGTGCGCCAGCAGGTCCGCCGCCGGCTGACCCGCAGCTCGCTGCGCCACCTGCCGGCGGTGACGCCGCTGCTGGTCGGCGCCGGCATAGGCGCCACCATGAACCGCCGCGACACCCGCCGGCTGGCCGGCGAGGTGCGCGAGGACCTGCGCGGGCGCCGCCCGGCGGACGGCGCCTACTGGGCCGCGGCCGCGCCGCCGCCGAAGGGGGAGACGGCTCCGCGGCCACCGGGGGAGGAGTGACAGGCGGCGCCCCGGCCCCGGCCGGGGGCCGGGGTGCGGCACATCCGGGCTGGTGG